>CAJTYM010000015.1 GCA_910583835.1 uncultured Lachnospiraceae bacterium
TGTTGTCAGCAGCCCGTTTCACGGTCTGCGTGTAGTTCCTTGTAAACTGACCTAACCGCCGCTTATAATATCATCATAAAATCGGATTGGAGGATATCAAAGATGAATGTTACAAGCAGCGGTATTATAAACGGAGTAATCCAGCCCCAATATGGCGAGCATGGGACGCAGTTCAGTGAAAACGGCATCCCCACTTATTCTTTACCCTTTAAGGTGGAAGATGCGCCGCAGGGAACGGTGTCGATTGCCATTGTCCTGGAGGACAAGGACGCATACCCGGTGACAGGGGGATTCGCATGGATACACTGGCTGGCGGCAAACATAACCCATTTTGAGGTTAAGGAGAACGAAAGCCAGACAGCGGATGATTTTGTGCAGGGTCAAAATAGCTGGACAAGTGTGCAGGGCGGAGAGCAGTCTGCGGAGCTTTCCTGTTATTATGGTGGGATGACTCCGCCCAATAAGCCGCACATATATGAACTTCATGTGTATGCCTTGGATAAGATGCTGGATTTGGAAAGGGGCTTTCTGCTGAATGAGCTTTACCGTGAAATGGACGGTCATATTTTAGGGCAGTTTACTCTGAAAGGGATATATGAAAATTAATTGCCCGAAAATTGGCGGACGTACAGTAAAAACGGTCTTGGCGGTATATCTGTGCCTGCTGATAGGCATCGTGAGAAAATCGGATACGGCATTTTATGCCGCTATGCTATGTATCCAGAGGACTGCGGAGGACAGCCTCCGTGAAGCATTTAATCGGGAGGTGGCAACGATTATCGGCGGGGCTTTTGGGATACTATATAAGGATTGGATAAAGTAGGGAATAAAGAGTGTCAACAGATGAGGATTTTATTAAAATTGTGGTGTATAAGACAAAAATTGCTTATGATTGGCATATATTGTTGTCTTTAATGTCCAACAGGAGGAAATGAAAAATGGTTGAGCCTTTAAAAAGGGACTGGAAATTATATAGGGAGAAAATTGGTGGATGGCAGGAAAATTACATGGAAAAATTGATAAAAGAATATGCGGACTATTTGTGCAACGACCTACCGGCATCCACCAAGTTTTGGGAGATAGAGAAAAGGATTAAGAGAGACAGAAAAACGCCGGGTGTTTGTATTGAGTTAAAAAAATCTGACATGTTTTGGGACATTGCTGGACTGATTCATGGCAAAGTGATTTCTATGGATGATCAGGAAGAGTTTAGTGATGATTTAAAAGAAGCAGTGGCGTAAATTTTGAGGAGATGAAGAAAATGGGGATGCGCTGGTGATGTTCATCTATGGGGGCGGCTGGTTTAATGGGGATAAAACGGATGGGCAGGAGAGCGCATGGGTTATGCTGAGGGAACAGGGGGATGCAATAATTTCTGTGTTTGTAAATCAGCCTGGGTTGTGTTATAATATGGCATCGGGAGAAACCTCGCAGCAATGAACGCTGCAGACTACATAGACTATCATAGCAACTAGGAGGATATTATATGCCACAGAGAACTGACATTCATAAAGTATTGATTATAGGCTCGGGACCCATCATTATCGGTCAGGCCTGCGAGTTTGACTATTCCGGCACCCAGGCCTGTAAGGCGCTGAGGCAGCTTGGGTACGAGATTGTGTTGGTGAATTCCAATCCAGCTACAATTATGACGGACCCGGAAATGGCGGACGTCACCTATATTGAGCCGCTGAACAAGGAACGTTTGGAACAGATTATAGCCAAGGAACGTCCCGATGCGCTGCTGCCGAATCTGGGCGGGCAGTCGGGGCTCAACCTCTGTGCGGAACTTGCCAGTGCAGGGATTTTGGAAAAATATCAGGTGAAGGTAATCGGCGTACAGGTAGACGCCATTGAACGCGGCGAGGACCGTATTGAATTTAAAAAAGCCATGAACGATTTGGGCATTGAGATGGCGCGCAGCGAGGTGGCATATTCCGTGGATGAAGCATTGGAGATTGCTGACAAGCTAGGGTATCCGGTAGTGCTGCGTCCTGCCTATACCATGGGCGGAGCCGGCGGCGGCCTGGTATATAACAAGGATGAGTTGCGCCTGGTCTGCGCCAGGGGCTTGCAGGCGAGCCTGGTGGGACAGGTTCTGGTGGAAGAATCCATTCTGGGCTGGGAAGAACTGGAACTTGAGGTAGTACGTGACGCCGAGGGTAATATGATTACCGTCTGCTTTATTGAGAATATAGACCCCATGGGTGTTCACACCGGCGATTCTTTCTGTGCTGCCCCCATGCTCACGATTTCGGAAGAACTGCAGGAACGGCTGCAGGAACAGGCATACCGCATTGTGGAGTCTGTACAGGTAATTGGCGGGACGAATGTACAATTTGCCCATGACCCGGTCAGTGACCGCATTATCGTCATCGAAATCAACCCCAGGACATCCAGGTCTTCGGCGCTTGCTTCCAAGGCAACGGGCTTCCCGATTGCCCTGGTCAGCGCTATGCTGGCATCTGGACTGACGCTTAAGGATATCCCCTGTGGGAAATATGGCACCCTGGATAAATATGTGCCGGACGGCGATTATGTGGTGATTAAGTTTGCCCGTTGGGCATTTGAGAAGTTCAAGGGCGTGGAGGACAAGCTGGGTACGCAGATGCGCGCTGTGGGCGAAGTCATGAGCATCGGCAAGAATTATAAAGAAGCATTCCAGAAAGCCATCCGTTCGCTGGAGACCGGGCGTTATGGCCTGGGACAGGTTGCGAAACTGGAAGAAAAATCAAAGCGGGAGCTTCTGCAGATGCTGCTTATCCCCTCCAGCGAGCGCCATTTTATCATGTATGAGGCACTGAAAAGGGGCGTGACGGTAGAAGAACTTCACAGGATTACCCGTGTCAAGGTATGGTTTATCGAGCAGATGAAGGAACTTGTTGAGGAGGAACTGGAGATTCTTGCAGCAAAAGGCGGGCTTTTGGAGGACGAACTGCTGATAAAAGCCAAGAAAGACGGATTTTCCGATAAATATCTTAGCATATTGCTGGATGTGCCGGAACAGGAAATACGTGATAAGCGTATTGCACTGGGCGTGGAGGAAGCCTGGGAGGGCGTACATGTGAGCGGTACCAAGGACAGCGCCTATTATTATTCCACTTACAATGCGCCGGACAGCAACCCCATCCGCACCGATAAGCCAAAGATTATGATTCTCGGCGGCGGTCCGAACCGTATCGGGCAGGGAATTGAATTTGATTATTGTTGTGTACATGCCTCTCTGGCATTGAAGAAGCTGGGCTTTGAGACGATTATTGTCAACTGCAATCCCGAGACGGTGTCTACGGATTATGATACTTCGGACAAGCTGTATTTTGAGCCATTGACGCTGGAGGATGTGCTGAGTATTTATAAGAAAGAGCAGCCGGTGGGCGTGATAGCCCAGTTTGGCGGGCAGACGCCATTAAATCTGGCAGCAGATTTGGAGAAAAACGGCGTGAAGATTCTTGGCACGGCGCCGTCTGTCATTGATTTGGCGGAGGACAGAGACTTGTTCCGTGCCATGATGGACAAGCTGGAAATCCCCATGCCGGAGTCCGGCATGGCGGTTACGGTGGAGGAAGCTTTGGGCATTGCCCATGAGATTGGCTATCCGGTGATGGTACGACCCTCCTATGTGTTAGGCGGGCGCGGCATGGAGGTTGTGTACAATGATGCGAATCTTACCTCGTACATGGAGGCGGCAATCGGCGTGACGCCGGACCGTCCGATACTGATTGACCGTTTCCTCAACCATGCGCTGGAGTGTGAGGCAGATGCCATCAGTGACGGCACACATGCATTTGTACCGGCGGTCATGGAGCATATAGAGCTTGCGGGGGTCCATTCCGGCGACTCTGCCTGCATCATTCCTTCCAAGCATATTTCTGAGGAAAATGTGGCGACGATTAAAGAGTATACCAGGAAGATTGCGGAGGAGATGCATGTACGCGGCCTGATGAACATGCAGTATGCGATTGAGAATGATAAGGTGTATGTATTGGAAGCCAATCCCAGGGCGTCCAGAACGGTTCCTTTGGTATCAAAAGTATGCAATATCCGCATGGTTCCGCTGGCGACAGAGATTATTACTTCCGAGATTACCGGCAATCCCTCTCCGGTTCCCGCTTTGAAAGAGCAGAATATCCCCTATTATGGCGTGAAAGAAGCGGTATTCCCCTTCAACATGTTCCAGGAGGTCGACCCCGTCCTGGGACCGGAAATGCGCTCTACCGGCGAAGTGCTGGGGCTTGCCAAAACTGTGGGCGAGGCGTTCTTCAAGGCGCAGGAGGCAACGCAGACCAGGCTTCCGCTTAGCGGTACGGTCTTAATCAGCGTCAACCGCAAGGATAAGGCGGAGGTCGTTGAGGTAGGGAAGGACTTCCAGAAAGCTGGATTTAAGATTCTTGCCACGGGAAATACCTGTAAATTATTACAAGAAGCGGGCATAGAGGCGGAACTTGTGAAAAAGCTTCATGAAGGCAGGCCGAATCTGCTGGATCTGATTACGAACGGCGATATTGATCTGATTATCAATTCCCCGGTCGGAGAGGACAGCAAGCATGATGACAGCTATCTGCGCAAAGCTGCCATCAAGGCGAAAGTTCCCTATATGACGACAATTGCAGCAGCCAAAGCGACTGCCGAGGGAATCCTGCAGGTGCAGGAGAAAGGCAATGGGGAAATCCATGCAATACAGAGGCTCCATGCACGCATTCAGCCTAAATAAAAATCTGCGTTGTCAAGCTTAAATAAGGAAAACCATAGACAGGATACGCATTAATCTGTGGTATCACGCCGGATTAAGATAGGCGTAACCTGTCGGTGGATGGGTTCCCGCAGTGGTTTGGGAACCCTTTTTTTCATTTCGTCCATCTGTAATATCAGTAATTCCATGGCGTTTTGTACCATTTTCTCAATTTGCTGCCCAACTGTGGTAATGGGGTAAATGGCTTCGCTGGCGATGGGGGAATCATCGAAGCCTATAATACGGTAATTGGGGGGGAAAGTGCCGTATTTTTGGATTACGCTATTCATGAAAATATTGGCGTAAGTATCATTTGAGAGGAAAATCCCTTTTTTTTCTGCATCCATCTGTTCAATTTGCTGGAAAATACGCTGTATTTGCTCCACTGTGCTGGCATAGGAATCGCCGAAGTCGGCGGTAATGATTTCATAAGGGATGCTGTTTATTCTGCAGGTATCTTCAAAACCCCTGATTCTGCCATATGCGGGGATATATTCCGGCGTATTGGAATTGATGTGGATGAGTTTGGAACAATGGTTTTTGATAAGCAGGCTGGTAGCCTGGACGCCTCCCATGTAATTATCGGTGCTTACGCCGCATACATACTCGGATTCGCGCTCTATTGTAACTACTGGCACATGGTAAGCTGCCAGTTCTTCGGAAGTCAGCGTGTGGCTGAGGACAATAAGGCCTTCTATCTTGTAGGCGAGCAGCTCATTGATGTAATTTTGCTCCGTTTCTTTATTTTTATCGCTGACAAATACCAGGAATTTGTAATTATGCTGTCTGTAGGTGGATAAAATTTGGTTCAGCATTTCAGCATAATAATGAAGATATAAGTTGGGGACGATGATGCCGATAAATTCGCTTTTGCCGTTCGCAAGCACTTTTGCCAGTTTGTTTTCCTGATAGCCAAGCTCTTTTAATGCGCGGGCAATTTTTTCTTGATTCTCTATTGTGAGGGAATCTGGATTGTTAAAATATCTGGAAATCGTTGTCTTTGAAAAATTCGTATATTTTGCGATGTCTGCAAATGTCACTTTTTTGGAATTCATATGATACTCCGTTCTCTGAAATATTTTTATCATCGGGATTTCATGGATTAATGAAACCCTTTTTTATTATAGCAATGGAATAGGGTAAAATCAATGAAAATATAACTGGTAAAGTAACCGGTTATTTTTTTGTGAAAAGATGTTGACAAAAAAGTTTTCTAGGTGTATTATGCTTGTAAAGTAACCGGTTACTTAACTAGTTACATAACTGGTTTTAGAAAAGGAGGGGATGTTATTGGTTAAGGGGAAAAACACTATGTATCAAAGAAAGGAGAGCGCTATGAGGATGAAGCAAAAAGGTATTTTGTTAGCGGCCTCTTTGTCTGTAGCGGCTGTGCTGGCGGGGTGCGGGTCCAAGCAGCCTGCGCCGGGTGAGGTTGCAGGATATGACGAAGGGGAGCAGTATCTCTCTATCTGGGTTCATTCCATTGAGGAGACGGAGGAGGGGCAATGCTATAAGGAAGCAGTGGAATCATTCAATGAAGCATACGATGGCACTTATTTTGCCGATATTGAGTTTATTCCCAGAAACGACAGTGGCGGTGGTTATTCTGATAAGATTAATGCTTCAGTCATGTCAGGGAATTTGCCGGATGTACTGACCGTGGATGGGCCGAATATTGCAGCTTATGCGGAGAATGGGATAATCAGGCCTTTGGCAGAGCTGTCTGAAGAGGAGGAGAGTGTCTATCTGGAATCTATCATTGAACAAGGAACGTATAATGGTAAGCTGTATGCGCTGGGGGCAATGGAATCCAGCGTGGGGCTGTATTATAACAAGGATATCTTGAAAGAGGCGGGAGTCGAGGTACCGGACGCAGACCATCCCTGGACGTGGACCGAATTCCTTGAAGTTCTGGAAAAGGTAAAAGCGGTGACAGACCAAAGAGATGGCTATGCCATAGATATGACCTTTCCCACAGGGGAGGCGACCATCTACTATTACGCTCCATTTTTCTGGTCAAATGGAGGGGACTTTGTGGATGATGGTGGGCTGAATGTACAGGGGATTTTTAATTCGCAGGAAAACCTTGAGACCTTAGATTACTTTAAAGAAATTTTAAACCGGGGTTATATGTCCCCGGTGCAGATTACAGATTTATTTGAGAGCGGCAGGGCAGCTTTCAAGTTCGATGGAGCGTGGGAGGTGAATACAATCTATGCCAATTATCCAGAGGTAGACCTTGGCGTGGCGCCTTATGTCGTCTCTGATAAATGGAAAGGGCAACGGTATACGCCGACGGGCTCCTGGGCGTTTGCGGCATCCTCGAAAACTGAGCATATTGAAGGAGCGACCAAATTGGTCCAGCATATGAGCGGTGTGGAAAGCGGAAAACGCCTCTGGGAAAAGAGCAGGAATTTTCCCTCTACATACGAAGCGTTTGAGAGCAGCCCGCTGTTTGAGGAGAATGAAAATTACAAAGCGCTGTACCATCAGCTGAAAAATTATGGGCATCCCAGGTCTAAGACGCCTGTTTATCCGCAGGTCAGCGCTTCTGTGCAGGAAGTACTGGAAAACGTGGTTCTGACGGGAAAAGAGCCGCAGGAAGAATTGGATAAATCAATAGAAAGGATTGACGCAAAGTTAAAGCGTTATAAGGTGGAGTGATGAGAAGAAGAAAATCAGAATCGCTTATGGGAATGGCTTTTTTTGGTCCGGCATTAGTGCTGCTGACAATCTTTCTGTTTTTGCCGATGGTATTGACTCTGGTGTTCAGTTTTACGGACTTCTTTGCACTGAACCCCAAGCTGACCCATTTTACAGGGCTGGAAAATTATATCCAGATATTTGGAGATGAGGATTTCAGGCAGGCATTTTTTAATACGGTTAAGTTTGTAGTGATTATTGTCCCTTTACAGGGGCTTGGGGCATTGGGGCTTGCGCTGCTGATTAACAAAGTGAGCCATTGCAAGAAATACTTTAAGGTTGCGTTCTTCGTGCCGGTCGTCATGTCCCTTGCCGTGGTATCTACATTGTGGATTCAGATTTACAGCCCGGAAGGCATACTGAATTCTGTGCTGGGCGTATTGGGGATTTCCGCGCAGCCCTTTATCAACAGCGCCAGCCAGGCATTGCCGTCCATTGCGGTGATGAGCGCATGGCAGGGAGTGGGGTACCAGATGATTATCTTCCTCGGCGGCATCCAGGCAATCAATCCTGCGCTTTATGAGGCGGCGGAAATGGACCATGCAACGCCATGGCAGAAATTTCGAGACATTACGCTGCCGGAGTTAAAGCCGCTGTGTATCTTTGTGTTTATCACCATCACAATCGGGGCATTCCGAATGCTTGTCCAGCCAATGGTAATGACTGGGGGCGGTCCTTCGCATTCCACCTATACGGTTGTGTATGATATTTATGAGACGGGCACGGTAAACTGGGAAATTGGATTGGCGTCCACAATGGCAATTGCTTTTGCATTTTTTGTAATGGTATTGACAGTCATTCAGACCATCCTGACAAGAGATAAGGAGGAGAAGCATGGTAACAAAAAAACAAAAAAGAAATAATTGGATATTGACAATTGTGCTGCTATTTGCATCGCTGTTTTTCCTCTTTCCGGTAATATGGATGCTGGCAAATTCTTTTAAACCGGATGCGGCAATCACGGCGGATATGAACTCTCTGCGGGCGTTTGTGCCGCCTGCCCTTAATGGGAGTTTCCTGGAAAATTATGTCACGGTATTGACAAATACTAATTTTGTCAAATATATGTGCAATACACTATTTTATGCTGCCATCTTGATTGTCCTGGGCGTGGTTGTAAACGGCCTTGCCGGGTATGCGCTGGCGAAAATCAAGTTTCCGTTCCGGGAACGCTGGCTGATGATTATCATGCTGCTGATGATTGTGCCTATGGAGACGATTATCACCATCCATTTCCTGATCGTTGCCAAACTGGGGCTTTTGAACACCGTACTTGGCTACATACTGCCGATGGTTGTGAATCCTTTCAATATCTTTTTGTTCCGGCAGGTTTTTGTCAGCCTCCCGGATGATGTGTATGAGGCGGCACAGCTTGACCGCTGCGGACCGTTAAAATACTTTTTCACGATGGTGCTGCCAATGTCAAAGAGCGTGGTTGCCACAGTCAGCGTGTTTACATTTCTGAATGTGTGGAATGATTACCTGTGGCCGTCTTTGGTATTTACTTCCGGTGATTTGCTGACGGCGCAGATTGGATTAAATGCGATTACGTCGAATGACAATACGACGACGGGACAGACGCTGGCAGTGATTACTATGGTTACAATTCCGGTTATTATCATCTATTCGTTCTTCTCCAAGCAGATTGTAGAAGGCGTTATCTCAACAGGTTCAAAGGAGGGCTAAAACATGAGCTATGTAGAATTGAAAAATATCTGTAAAAAGTATAAGGGAAATGATAAAAATTCAGTGACGGATTTTAATTTAGAGATTGAAGAAAAGGAGTTTATTGCTTTTGTGGGACCGTCTGGGTGCGGGAAATCAACCACGCTGCGCATGATTGCCGGGTTTGAAGATATAACGTCAGGGGATTTGCTGATTGGCGGCAGCCGCATGAATGAGACGGCTCCGGCGGACCGCGGGATTTCCATGGTATTCCAGAACTATGCCTTGTATCCGCATATGACGGTAGAGAAAAACATTTCTTACGGTCTGAAGAATATGAAAGTCCCAGCCGCCGAGATTCAGAGGAAAGTAGACTGGGCAGTGGATATTCTGGGGCTTGCGGAGTACCGTTACAGAAAGCCCAAAAATCTCTCTGGCGGGCAGAGGCAGAGGGTTGCCCTTGGCAGGGCGATAGTCAAGAATCAGAAATTATTCCTCATGGATGAGCCGCTCTCCAATCTGGACGCTAAGCTGCGGGTCAGCATGAGGAATGAAATCAGCAAACTTCACCGCAGCCTGGGGAGCACGACGATTTATGTTACCCATGACCAGGTGGAGGCGATGACGATGGCAGACCGCATTGTAATTATGAAAGACGGCGTTGTCCAGCAGGTCGGCAAGCCCATGGAATTATATGAGCATCCCATCAATAAATTTGTGGCTGGGTTTATCGGCTCCCCCCAGATGAATTTCTATGACGTTAAGGTGGATGGGGAAGGCATTGTATTTTCTGATGGGAAGAAGATGAAGCTGCCGGACGCCGTGAAAGGCAAACTGCGTGGATATGGGCAGGTAATCATGGGTATCCGCGGGGAGGATATTAAGCTGGATTCCTCAAACATGGAAGTTTACGCTGATAGCAGGCAGAAAGCAGTGATTGACAATACGGAGATTATGGGAAATGAAAATAATCTGTATTTTCAGTTCGGCGGCATTACAAGCGTTGCCAGGGTATCAAAATATGAAGTCAGCCAGGTCGGGGATGAAATTGATTTCGTGTTTATGCCCCACAAGATGCATTTCTTTGATGTGGAAACGGAACTGGCAATAGAAGCAGAAGCATAGAGGAAACGGAGCTGGCAATACAAGCAGAAATATAATGGAAACGGAAAGGCAGGATAAGAGATGGATTTATTGGAAAAAGCAAGGCGGTATGAGGAAGAAAACCGTATCTCGGTCAAGGAAAGACCTGTATTCCATGTGACGCCAACGGTTGGCTGGATGAACGACCCCAATGGTTTTTCGGTGTATCAGGGGAAGGTACATCTGTTCTACCAGTATTATCCCTATGATACGAAGTGGGGACCGATGCATTGGGGACATCAGGTGACCGGGGATATGGTTCACTGGCAGGAATGTAAAGCTGCCCTTGCGCCAGATAAAGAATATGATAAGGATGGCTGTTTTTCGGGCAGCGCCATAGAGACGGCAAAGGGACATGTGCTCCTATATACGGGAGTCGCCATAGATAAAGGGCAGGAGCGGCAGAACCAGTGCATTGCAATTGGCGATGGCTCTGAATACCGGAAAACGGCGGATAACCCGGTTGTCACGGGTGAGATGCTGCCGGAGGGATTCAGCCGCAGAGATTTCCGGGACCCCAAAATCTGGAAAGATGGAGATTGTTATTATCTGGTGGCAGGCAGCCGGGACGAACATGGCAATGGGCAGGTGGTACTGTTTTCCAGTATGGATTTATACAATTGGAAATACGAAGGGGTATTGGCGCATAGCGGCGGCGAGATTGGCAGTATGTGGGAGTGTCCAGACTTCTTTTCGCTGGACGGAACAGACGTCCTGATATGTTCACCACAGGACATGAAAGCAAAGGGATTTGAATTCCATAATGGCAACAATGCGGTTTATTTTCTTGGCAGTTATGACAAGGAGCGAAAGATATTTACCAAAGGGAAACCTGTTTCCCTGGATTATGGGCTGGACTTTTATGCCCCGCAGACCACATGCCTGCCGGATGGAAGGCGAGTGCTAATCGCCTGGATGCAGTCATGGGATAACCCCTTTATCCCAGAGGGGCAGAAATGGAAAGGGATGATGACGCTGCCGCGGGAGCTTGCCGTCAAAAACGGCAGGCTGATACAGACGCCAGTCCGGGAACTGGAACGTTACTGGAAAAATAAAGTTTCCTATAGGAATGAGCAGATAGAGGGCGAGAGGCAGTTTGAGGGAATTTCTGGCAGGATAGTGGATTTCACGGTAGAAATTTTGTCTGGCAGTTTTCAAGAGTTTTCTGTCGATGTGGCGGCAAATCAAGAATATTTTACGAGGTTTACAATCTTTAAAGATAAGGGTATCATAGAAGCTGACCGTACCTATTCCGGTGTGGCAAGGGATATTGCCTGTATTCGGCGCGCAAGGATTGCCAGTTCTGGGGAGAGGCTGAAGCTGCGGTTCGTTATGGACAGAAATTCAGTGGAACTGTTTGTGAATGATGGGGAAATGGCGCTCAGCGCTGCGATTGACACTCCGCTTGAGGCGCAGGAGATACGGCTTGCTTGTGATGGCAGTGCGGTGGTTAATATGGAGAAATATGATATTGGTTTGTGAAAGGAGTATTTATGGATGTCGTTGCATTAGGAGAATTGTTGATTGATTTTACGGACAATGGCGTCAGCAGCCAGGGAAACCATCTGTTTGAAGCCAATCCGGGCGGCGCGCCCTGCAATGTGCTTTCCTGTCTGCAGAAGCTGGGGCATTCCACGGCGTTTATCGGCAAGGTTGGCAAAGATTCTTTCGGGGAATTGCTGGCGTCTGCGGTTCGGGAGCAGGGAATCTGTACAGATGGCCTGCGGTTTGATGAAGAAGTGCCAACAACGCTTGCGTTTGTGCACACCAAGCCGGATGGGGACAGGGATTTTTCTTTTTACCGCAATCCTGGAGCAGATATGATGTTGGGAAAAGAAGAAGTGTCCCAGAAACTTGTGCAGTCTGCGAAGATATTTCATTTTGGCAGCCTTTCCATGACTTCGGAAAGGTCGGAGGCGGCAACGAAGTATGCGATTGAGACAGCGAAAGAAAGCGGAGCCTTGGTATCGTTTGACCCTAATTTAAGGCCGCCGCTGTGGAAGGACTTGCAGACAGCGAAAGCAAAGATACAGTATGGCCTGTCTCAGTGCGATATCTTAAAGATATCGGATAATGAAATAGAATTTATGACCGGGCAGGAGGATATTGAAAAAGGCGTGCTGCAGCTGCTTAAAGAATACCATATCCCGCTTGTCTGCGCTACCATGGGCAAAGATGGCAGCAAAGCTTTTTACCGCGGAAACATTGTCGTGGGAAACCCATTTCTCTCAGAGGAAACAGTTGAGACCACGGGGGCAGGGGATACATTCTGCGGATGTATGCTGCATTTTGTCTTACGGTATGGTCTGGAGGGATTTACACAGGAGGTCTTGCAGGAAATGCTGTCCTTTGCCAATGCAGCAGCCTGCCTGGTGACGACAAGGAAAGGGGCGCTGCGGGTGATGCCGTCCGTTTCAGAAATCGAAAGTTTCAGAAAGGAGAACAGCTGATGCGGGAAATGACGATTGAATTAGATACCATTGATAAAGTAAAGAGATTTGTCAGCCTTATTTCTGCATTTGACGGCGATTTCGATATTCTTGCGGGAAGGTATGTCATCGATGCAAAATCAATCCTGGGAATTTTCAGCGTGGATTTATCAAAACCGTTGACGTTGAGGGTTGGACATGAGGATGACTGGGAAAATGTGAGGGGTGCGCTGCAGGAGTTTATGTGCCATTGACACAGCCATTAAAATAACAGAATATTAGGTAAAAAGGGCAGCCTCCTTGTCCCCCATACGGAAGTGTCTGTAGGTGGTGCTATAAGAAAAAAGTGCCAAAAAAGAGAAAATAATCCATATGGTTTTGTGGTTTATGTTGCTAAAATGGAAAATGAAAATGCATGCTTAATCAGAATTGGCGGAATAAGTTTTGTTTTTCATATGAAAATTGTGAAAAGAGCATAGCAGCATGAGGAAAAAAAGGGACAGCAAAGGAGTGCAGAGAAAGTGAAAAAGAAAAAATGGATGACAAAAACAGTGGCGTTTGTTCTGGCTGCGGCGCTTATTCCATGGCAGCCGCAGATAGTTATGGCGGAAGCTGGAACGACGGCAGCCAATGAGGGGACAGTGCAGGAGACTACATTGCCGGCTGCTGCGGATTACAGCCAATCGGAAGATATCAAGGCGTCTGTCATAGGGGCATCGGGAAAACAGGACATGAAACCGAACCAGTATCTGATAGCAATGACCGGAGGGTTAAGTGCGGAAGGAACGGATCAGGCGGCGGCTTTTGTAAAAGACGATACGGCAACTGGGCAGGCCCATCCGCTTGGCGGCGCACGGATGGGCTACCTCCAATTTGACGTAGATCCACAGATGGAAGCAAAAGATGTGGTTAGGGCGACAGTCACGGTCAATGTCGCAAGTGTAAACGGTAATATTGGCGCTGATAAAACAAAGGCAGCGCTGTTTATGGTGGATGCCTTGCCTGCTGCTGTAGATACAGCGAATGCAGCGACCTACCCCGCTAAGAATGGGGACTATTCATACACTGCAGCCGCCTGGTCTGACCGTATGGTAGGTCAAGGGGACAGCGGGGAGATAAGCTTTGACGTGACAAAGATGGTGAGGTCAGCCTTTGCATCAAAGTCAGGTCATGCTTCCTTCCGTCTGCAGACCGTGAATGCTGGTTTCTATATCTGGGCAACGGCAGATAAGATGCCATCGCTTAAAATAGAGAAATCTGTGACAGCAGGTGGTTCCGGCAGCCAGACGGAGGCGGGGAATCTGCGTATCTCAACGTCTTCTAAGGCTTCTGCAGAGGGAAACATCACACAGGCAGCTTTTGCAGCGGATGAAACGGCGACCGGAAGCATAGATGCCACGGGAGTTCCGGCGGACGAGGACCGGGTGGGGTATCTTAAGTTCATCTGGGATGCCGGACTGACGGCAGAGGAAGTCAGCGAGGCGGCGGTGAGCATCCATGTGGCGAGAGCGGAGGATGGCATTGGAAACTATCAGACGAAAGCAGCATTGTTTGAAGTCGTGACGCCGGATGACGCAGACCCTGGCCGGGAGGAAACTTATCCGGCAAAAGATGGGAACTACGGCAAAGAGGCAGCTGTCTATTCCAATGAGTGGATTGGCGGCAATAATCTTGGAGTAAAGACTTTTGATGTGACTCAGATTGTGAAAGCTGCTATTGCCAGCGGCAGGAATTCAGCGGCTTTCCGCCTGCAGACCGTAATATCCGGCTTTTCTGTCTCCGTTTCTGCGGGCAGCGCGCCTTCGCTGAATATTACGAATGCGGCTGAGAAAGCGCAGACGAAGACCTCTTACGATCTGTTTGAATGCATGTACCAGATTACAGACAGTAAGTCAGGCAAGATGCTTATGCTTGACGGCGGGCTGAAAGTGGATTCAGAGGCTGCGCGCGATGATGATACTTTGTTTAACATTGTCCGCTATGGAGATTTGGCTGTGGAAGATTCCCTGGACAACGTGCCGGCCGCTTTGCAGACGGCTTCTATGGGCAGCTATTTTGCACTGGCAAAGGGGGACGGCGTTGGCACGGCAGTGAAGACCAATACCAAGATAGCGGAAGACCGCTCCCAGCAGTTTATCTTGCAGAAATCTCCCAATTGGAGCGAAGATTATCTGGCGTATAAGATTTACCACCCCCTGTCCAGAACCTATATCGGTTACGATACGGCAGAACCGCATACCCTGCAGGTATATGGAAGTACGGCGCCAGATTATGATTTTGTATTTACCAGGAAGGAATATTCGGATTTGGGAAAAATACGCACGATTCCCGGCTACCAGAAATTGTCAGAGAATGAGAAGAAGAGAGTCATCGACCTGCTCGGCGGCATCGGCGCGTATAGCTTGTTCAAGTGGGGAGGGACCGGAAATACAACAGCATCTTTTGGCTATCGTGGAATGGCGGAACTGGAGAAACTGTATGGTAACCTGACGGCGACAACGGCAGATGAGCAGGCGGCAAAAATCCGTTCTATCATGAAAGACAACATTTTTTCCGGGCAGACGAATTGGTATGGTTTGCCGAAACTGCCGGGTGCAGATGATGTGAAGCTGGAAATCAGGAGCGAAACATATGGAAAATATGATTTTTGGCGCGGAACCATGCTGAATGGAACAAGATATGAACTGGTAATCACAGATGCCTATGCCACGCAGACTGTAAATCTCCATATTGAGGACCAGAACACGGCGATTGCCAATGGGAAAAATGCCATGGAAGCTATCAAACAGATTCCATATCCGCTGCGAAAAGACATCAGGAATATGTTTATCCGCAATGATGGGGCAAATAGCTATAACTGTGGCGGCGGCAGTTTTTATATGAGGACTAACTGGGTTTCTTCCGTAGATAATGTGGCAATGTACATGACCCATGAGTTCGGCCATAATATGGATCAGGTATATAATATAAATGGCAGCGGCAAATGGGGGACGGCGAGAAATGATGATGTGGTAGGCATCTCGGAATATGGAAGCAGCAACAATTCTGAAGATTTGGCTGATTTTGGCAGGCTCTATTTCCAGAGTTATGGGAATGTGAACCGGATGTACGCCCTGCGCCAGATGTGCCCCAACCGTTACCGGGAATACGTTGCCATGCTGCTAAAGACAGGCTACTCAGACATTCTGATGGATAAGACAGAACAGATGGAGCAGGGAGCGAACAGGGGCGAACTGAGGCAGATGATTGCCAAAGCTGAGAAGAAGGCGGCAAAAGAGGGTATCTATGCGGAGGAAACCATGCAGGCATTGCGGGAGGCATTGGATACGGCAAAACTGTGGCTGGATTCGCCGGACGCCACCCAAACTGAGATTGATGAAGCGTGCACGGCGCTGGAACGTGCAGTAAATGGTTTGGAATTTGCAGAATTTGGACGCATTGCATACTTCTCTTTTGACGATACGGAAAATGGGTTTACCGGAGGCAGCGCCATGGCTGTGAACAAGGGAACGCCCATATTGGATGCGGATGCAAACAAGGGCAAGGCCTTAAAGCTGGACGGTTCGGGAAGTAATTACCTTGCCGTTACCGGGAAAGACGGTGCGCCGCTGCTGACGGAATATGAGGAAATTACCATTTCTTTCTGGAGCAAGGTAAACAATGCCAAGACAAACTGGGCGTTCTATGGGGCGGCGGATGATAAGGCTCCGGTGTACAACAGGGAAGTATATCTGGGAGTTCTTGACAAGGGAACTTCCATAGCGGCAGAGCGGTATAAGAATACAGGAAAGCGTCCCAGCGTCCCATCGGCACAAGCGGTCCAGAATGCATGGAGGCTTGTGACCGTTGCTGTTGGAAAAGAGCAGACCAGCATTTATGTCAATGGCGTTAAGAGCGCTGAAGAAAAGAGCAGTATCCTCCTGAAAGACATCTTTGGTGAAGACAGCATACTCTACATTGGCAAGGCGAATTGGGGAACTGGGGAATATTTCAACGGATTGTTGGATGAATTCACCATATACAATTACGCCATGACCGCGGACTGGGCAGAGCAGCTGTATCAGACTGGAAAAGAGCCTTCCAGTGCGGAGGTTGAGGCGGTAAGGGAAAATCAGGAAAAAGCGGCCCAGGCGGTAAAGGCAATCGAAGAGATTGGTGAGGTCAGCTACTGCAAATCCGTGAAGAACAGGATTGACGCGGCAAGGAACGCGTATGAGGCGCTCAGTTCTGCCCAGAAACTCCTGGTGGGCGATGCGCTGAAAACATTGACTGCTGCCGAAGAAGCATATGCGGCTGCCAAGGAAGCGTTTGATGAACGGGCAGGCAAGAGGATCGCCTACTTTACCTTTGATGACGAACAGAGCGGATTTGCTAGCGAATATGCCAAGGCTGTGAATAAAGGGACGCCAGTGCTGGCGGAAGATGCCAAGAAAGGAAAGTCCTTGAGTTTAGACGGTAAAAACAGCAATTACCTGAAAGTCACAGATAAAGACGGCAAGCCGTTGCTGACAGCTTATGATGCGGTTACAATCTGCTACTGGGGAAAAGTAGGAAGTATGACGGCAAGCAACTGGAGTTTCTTTGCCTCAGGGAATAACCGCCAGCAAATCAGGAATCATGAAATATATGCAGGGATTCTTGATAAGGGAGATAATATTGAGGTGCAGCGTTATAAGAATTCAGGAGCCCGCCCAGCATCCGTGACAGGAGCATCGGCAGCAGACGAGTGGAAGTTTATCAGCATCGTCATAGATGAGGGCAAGACGACATTATACATCAATGGGCAAAAGTCCGGGGAAAAGAACAGCGATTACCTGCTCTCAGATATCCTCGGGGACGACAGTATCTGTTATATCGGACGTGCCAACTGGTCAACCGGAGAATATTTCCAAGGTCTGATTGACGAGTACAGCATTTACAATTTTGCGCTGACAGGGGCGCAGATTGCAGCCGCCTATCAGGGAGAGCCGGTAGAGCAGGCAGCAGTGGACAAAGTAAAGGACCTGATAGATGGGATAGGGACCGTTACGCTGACAGCGTTCGTGAAAGAGAAAATTGAGGCGGCCAGGGCGGCTTATGAGAAACTGCCGGAGAGCCAAAAAGCGCTGGTGGCAAATATAGCGTTGTTGGAGGAAGCGGAGAGAGAATATAAGAGGCTGGAAGAAGAGGCGAAAGACCCAGAGGAACCGGACCCAGAAAATCCAGACCCGGAGAAGCCGGACCCAGAAAATCCAGACCCCGAGAAGCCGGATCCAGAGAAGCCGGACCCAGAAAAACCGGACCCGGAGAAGCCAGACCCAGAAAAACCAGACCCGGAGAATCCAGACCCAGAAAAACCAGACCCGGAGAAGCCAGACCCGGGGAATTCTGGCTCAGGGAATCAGAATCCAGGGAATCCTGGCTCAGAGAATCAGAATCCAGGGAATCCTGGCTCAGGGAATCCGGGAGGGAACATAGGACTGCCCAGGGAAGAAGACATATTTAATGAAAACCCAGGGCTGCCTCAGGGAAATTCCGAGGAATCCGCCAAGTCAGCGTTTGGCGTCCTTACCGCCCGCGTGGTAAAATCCAGCAGCAATTCCCATAAACTGAAGTGGAAGAAGGTAAAAGGCGCGCAGGGGTATGTGGTCTTAGGAAGCCTGTGCAATCAAAAAGGCAAGAAGTACAAGTATGAACTGCTGAAAATCATAGAGAAGAACAGCATAACCACTTATACCCATAAGAAACTGAAGAAAGGCACCTATTATAAATATATCGTGCAGGCATATAAGATAGTGGATGGGAAGTTACAAATCATTGCAACCTCAAAGTCCATGCATGCTGCCACTGCAGGTGGAAAATATGGGAATGTAAGTTCGTTCAAGCTGAATAAGAGCAAAGTGACGCTGAAAAAAGGCAAGAAATTTACAATCAAGGCAAAAGAAATCAAGAAGAATAAGAAATTAAGCCGTCACCGCAAGACAGCTTATGAGTCAAGTAATCCCCAAGTGGCGACGGTGAGCAAAAAGGGCATTGTAAAGGCGAAGAAAAAAGGAAGCTGCTATATCTATGTATATGCCCAGAATGGTATCTATAAGAGGCTGAAAGTCAAAGTGAAATAAGGCATAGAAAACCCGGCGTGAGGTGTCGCGCCGGGTTTTGTAAATTATGCAGTTTGGGCAGAGACTGGTCGAATCGCCGCAAGCGGCCTATTCTGCGCTGTCTGCCGTCTGCAGTGTATTCAGGTAATCGTTCAGGGCATCTACATTTACCTCTGTGCGGGAAGCGGCAGCCTCCTTGTCCCCCGTACGGAAGTATCCGTAAGCGGAATAGCCAATCCAGCCTACGATTGCCAGACATATCACGGAACCGCAGATTGTGTAAACAGTATGCATGAATTTCTGTTTCTTTAATGTCTTCTTGCGGTTTGCCTTTTCTTCTTTATAGCGGTCTACTTTTGCTTGGCTCATGGTAATTCTCCTTAATTCATAGTTTAGTATCATAATTTAAGTACAAGTATACACCATTTTTGTGAAAAAGTCTTGAACTTTTTACAGAAATATTGAAAAATTTTGGATTGTGGTGAATGAGGTTCTGTTATATAATATAGAGATATTATGTCGTTTCGATAAAAGGAGAACGTATGAGCTTAGCAGATAATATTTTTATAGATATGTGCCGTGACATCCTCGATAACGGCGTCAGCACCGAAGGGGAGAAGGTGCGCCCTCACTGGGAGGATGGCAGCAGCGCCTACACGATTAAGAAATTTGGCGTGGTCAGCCGTTACGACCTTGCCGTGGAATTTCCGGCAATCACTTTGCGCAAGACTGCAATCAAGAGCTGCACAGATGAAATACTGTGGATATGGCAGAAGAAATCTAACAATATCCATGACCTGCACAGCCATATCTGGGACGAGTGGGCGGATGAGACAGGCTCCATCGGCAAAGCATATGGCTATCAGATGGGCGTGAAGCATAAATACCGCGAGGGCATGATGGACCAGGTGGACAGGGTGATTTATGATTTGAAGAACAACCCATTCAGCCGCCGGATTATGACGAATCTGTATGTCCATCAGGATTTAAGCGAGATGAATCTTTATCCCTGTGCGTACAGCATGACATTCAATGTCACGCAGAAGCAGGGGCAGGACAAGCTGACGTTAAATGCCGTGTTAAATCAGCGTTCCCAGGACGTGCTGACGGCGAACAACTGGAATGTGTGCCAGTATGCGGTGCTGATGCATATGCTGGCGCAGGTCTGTGGCATGCATGTGGGTGAGCTTGTGCATGTGATTGCTGACGCCCACATTTACGACAGGCACGTTCCGTTGGTGGAGGAGCTGATTGCGAGGGAGACATATCCTGCGCCTGAATTTTGGCTGAATCCTGAGGTGAAGGATTTCTATGCATTTACCAGGGAGGACGTAAGGCTTGACAATTATGTGACAGGACCGCAGATAAGGGACATTCCTGTTGCAATCTAACCAAAGGAGGCATTTATGAATTTAATTGCAGCAGTAGATAAAAATTGGGCAATCGGCATGAATAACCAATTGCTCGTGCGTATTCCCGATGACATGAAACGTTTCCGCCGCATGACCGTGGGAAAGGCAGTCGTGCTGGGGAGGAAGACCTTGGAGACGTTTCCGGGTGGACGCCCTTTGAAAGACCGCACGAATATTGTGCTGAGCAAGAACAGGAGCTATCAGGTCGAGGGCGCCGTCTGCGTACACAGCCTAAAGGAGCTTGACGAAGAACTGGCAAAATACCAGAGTAAAGATATTTTTGTGATTGGCGGGGAGAGTATTTACAGGCAGTTGCTGAATCAATGCGATACGGCGTATATTACCAAGCTGGACTATGAATATCAGGCAGATGCCTGGTTTCCGAACCTGGATAGGGAGGAAGCATGGCAGGTCTGCGAGGAGAGCGAAGAACAGACGTATTTTGATTTAGAGTATTATTTTGTGAAATATAGCAAAAACTGCTGAAAAGGTGGCGGCTATGGATAATTTTATTTTCAGTATCAATGTGACGCTGCCCATTTTCCTGGTGATGGTGCTGGGATGGGGCCTGAAGCAGACAGGCATGCTGAATGACAATTTTGTCACGGTGGCGAACAAATTTAATTTTGATGTGACGCTGCCGTTTCTGCTGTTTCAGGACATTTCCTCGGTGGATATCAAGGCAGTGTTTGATTTAAAATATGTGCTGTTCTGCGCAGTCTCAAGTTCCGTATGTTTTTGGCTTATCTGGGGCGGCGCCAAGCTGTTTATGAAAGATAAGCAGATGATTGGGGCGTTTGTGCAGGCATCGTTTCGCAGCAGCGCGGCAGTGCTGGGGCTTGCCTTTATCCAGAACCTCTATGGGCAGTCGGCAATGGGACCGTTGATGATTATCGGGGCAGTCCCCCTGTACAATATCTATTCCGTGATTGTGCTGACTTTTGAAGGGGAGCAGGAAAAGAAACTGGATAAGGCAGGAAAAGTCCGTGAAGCATGTGCCAACATCCTTAAGAACCATATTATTATCGCCATTGTCTTAGGGCTTGCCGTCTCGCTGTGCGGTGTGCAGCTTCCGGTACTGGTGAGTAAGACCGTGGGCAATATTGCCCAGATGGCAACGCCGTTGGCGCTGGTGACCTTGGGCGCGGGCTTTGAGGGCAGGAAAGCGCTGGCGAAAATCAAGCCCACGCTGGCAGCTTCTTTCATTAAGCTGATTCTGCAAGCGGCAGTCTTTCTCCCAGTGGCAGTGTCTATGGGGTATACCGGGGAAAAGCTGATTGCGATATTGATTATGCTTGCTGCTCCCGCCACGCCGAGCTGTTATATCATGGCAAGGAGCATGAATAATGATGGGACGCTGACGGCAAGCATTGTCGTCATGACCACGCTTCTGTCTACGTTTACCCTGTTGGCGTGGATTTTTCTGCTGAAAACACTGGGTTTGATATGATAGGTGTTACAGTTCACTCGTCGGCCAATATGGAGATAATCACATGCTTGCATGATGATTTCTCCATTTGTGCTGACGGAGGGAACGCCAGTTTATGAGCAAAGTTAGCTGCGAAGCAGCGAGAAAGCGCTGTAAGCGCCTTTGCGAATGGCGTGGGAGTGAACAGTAACTTATAGGTTGGAAAAACAGGTAAAAAAGAAAATAGGACTTTCACATTAAAATAAATTCTGTTACAATAACAGGAAAACCATTAGTTGAGGTGAAATTATGGCAATGGATATCACAGGTAAAAAGTTGTTTGTAAAAGCGCTCTCCGAGGAGGGCGTAGATACGGTATTTGGCTATCCCGGCGGGATGGTGACCGATATTTTGGACGAATTATATAAACATGAAGAGATTGAGCTGGTCCTGCCGCGCCATGAGCAGGGACTGATTCACGAAGCGGAAGGGTATGCCCGTGCTACCGGGAAAGTCGGCGTCTGCCTGGTGACCAGCGGTCCCGGCGCGACCAATATCATGACTGGGCTGGCGGACGCCCATTATGACAATATCCCTCTGGTGTGCATCACCGGGCAGGTTCCTTTGAATTTAATCGGCAACGATGCCTTTCAGGAGGTCGACATTGTCGGCATGACCAGGAGCATCACCAAGTATGGGGTGACCGTCCGAGACAGGAAAGATTTGGGGAAAATCCTCAAAATGGCATTCCACATTGCCCAGACCGGGAAGCCTGGTCCGGTGCTGATTGACCTGCCCAAGGACATCCAGACGGCAATGGGGCCGGGGGAATACCCGGAGTCGGTGTCCATACGCGGCTACAAGCCCAATGCGAGCGTACATATCGGGCAGCTGAAGAAGGGCTACAAACTGCTGAAAGCGGCAAAGAAACCATTAATTCTGGCTGGCGGCGGCATCAATATTGCCAAGGCAAACAGTAAGCTGCTGGAGCTGGTGGAGAAGACAAGGATTCCGGTGGTGACGACAATCATGGGCAAAGGCGCAGTGCCGACAGACCATCCTTATTATGTGGGGAACAGCGGGATGCATGGACGTTATGCGGCAAATATGGCGGTTGGGGACTGCGATGTGCTGTTTTCTATCGGAACCAGGTTCAATGACCGTATTACGGGGGATTTGAACGAATTTGCCCCCCATGCACAGATTGTCCATGTAGATATCGATACGGCTTCCATCTCCCGAAATGTGGTGGTGGATGTGCCGATTGTGGCGGATGCCAACCTGGCATTGGAGAAGCTGCTGGAGTGGGCGGCCCCCCAGGAGACGGACGAGTGGCTGGCGCAGATTCGCGAATGGGACAAGGAGAACCCCTTGGAAATGCGCCGGGATAAGGGCATGACCCCGCAGATGATTATAGAGGAAATCAATGCACAGTTCCCGGAAGGGATTATCGTTACCGATGTCGGGCAGCACCAGATGTGGGCAACCCAGTATGTGGAACTGAACGAGAAGAAGCAGTTTATAACATCGGGAGGCCTGGGCACGATGGGCTTTGGCTTTCCGGCGGCAATCGGGGCGAAGATTGGCTGTCCTGACAAACAGGTCATCTGTATCAGCGGCGATGGCGGGATGCAGATGAACATACAGGAGCTTGCCACGGCGATGGCGCAGGAAGCGAATGTCATCGTATGTATTTTCAATAATTATTATCTGGGCATGGTGCGCCAGATGCAGCAGCTTTTCTATGGCAAGCGTTATGAGGCAACATGCCTGAGGCGGCGCAAGGGCTGTCCGCGCGACTGCAAAGGTCCGGGTGAGCAATGTCCCAAGTATGAGCCGGATTTTGTAAAGCTTGCGGAGAGTTATGGGGCGTGCGGCATCCGCGTTACCAGTGAGGATGAGATTGTTCCGGCATTTGAAAAGGCAAAGCAGTGCCATACGCCGGTACTCATCGAATTCATGATTGCCACCGAGGACATTGTGCTGCCGATGGTAAAAGGCGGCAATCCCATGACGGAAATGATTTTAAAATAAGGGAAGGAGACGGAACTCATGACGAAAAACAGATGGATTGCATTGTATGTGGAAAATCAGGTGGGCGTCCTGGCAAAAGTCTCCGGTCTTTTTTCGGGGAAATCTTATAACCTGCAGAGCCTTACCGTGGGGACTACGGAGGATGAGACAATTTCCCGCATGACAATCTGCGTGACCAGCGATGACATTACCTTTGAGCAGATTAAAAAGCAGCTCAACCGCATGGTGGAGGTGATTAAGGTCATGGACTTTACGGACATGCCCATCCACATGAAGGAAATCCTCTTTGCCAAAGTGAAAGACTGCTCGGTAGAGGACAAGGCAGAGCTGTTTCAGATTGCACAGGTATTCCATGTAGAGGTGGCGGATATCGGCACAGACAGCATTCTCTTAGAGTGCAAGGCAACGGAACGCCGCAACAATGAACTGATTGACCTGTTAAGAAGCAAGTTTAAGCAGATAGAGATTGTCCGCGGAGGAGGAGTGGCGATTGAATCCATCAGCACATCCTGTGCCGGACGTTCGGAATATTTCAGGAAATAAAGCTGAGGAAGCGCTGCATATTTGCAAGAGAGAGTATGCCTAAAATATAATTATCGTAAATATGGGAGAGTTGATATGCGTAAAATTTTAGTCGTTGTGGACATGCAGAAAGATTTTATAGACGGAACCTTGGGAACTACAGAGGCGCAGGCTATCGTACAGCCGGTGGCAGAGAAAATGAAATCTTATGATAAAGCAGATATTTATGTCACCAGGGATACGCATGGGGAAAATTACCTGCAGACTGCCGAGGGCAGGAAACTGCCGGTAATCCATTGCGTGAAAGGGACAAAGGGCTGGCAGCTTCATCCCGAGATAGAAGCCGCGGCAGATAAGAGCCATATCATAGATAAACCAACCTTTGGCTCCATGGAGCTGATGGAACTTCTGCGCAGAGAAAATGAGAAAGAATCTCTGGAAATTGAACTGGTGGGGCTTTGTACCGATATCTGCGTGGTCAGCAACGCTTTGCTGCTGAAAGCAGCCATGCCGGAAAATACAATTCGGGTGGACTCTGGCTGTTGTGCCGGGGTCACGCCCGAATCCCATAAAGCTGCGTTGACGACAATGGAGATGTGCCAGATAGAAATTGAATAGTTATAGTAAGCGACAAAAACAAAAATTTTTGTCGTTCATTGCACAATTATCGCGCCAGAATTTCTAAAATTTCCCCAACGTACAGGGTATGCAGGTTGCCGTCATCCTTGCCGGAGTACCATTTCTCTTTGATTTCAGGGTCAAGGAAATGTGCTTCGGTAATGGGGATGGCAGCCATTTTTCGACAGAGAATGAGGAAGTTTGCTTCATCCACATAGGGAGTATCGCCCTGAAATCCTACGGTGAGGCCTGAGGTCTTGAACTTGTCCTCTATCCTGCCTGAGACAATCCCGAAATATTTGAGGTCGTTTTTATATTTTTTATCGAAAAAGTTACAGGAAAAATACCCTTCGCGGTCTATGAATTCTTTGGTGTACCTTTTATCGCGGACAAAGATGAAAGCAACGTTTTTCCCCCAGAGTGTACCCAAGCCGCCCCAGCTTGCGGTCATGGCATTTGCCTTTTTCTGGTTGCCTGCTGCAATCAGCATCCAATCATCTGCAATCTTGGTGAAAGGGTTGATTTCCAATAAATCAATCGGATAGGGTTGGAATTGATGCATAATGGTTTCTCCTTTGCTTAAATTTAGTCACAATCAGTATACATCATTTTGTAATATTTGCCTACGTTTTTATGAAAAAAAGTTATGAGCATTATAAGTGCCAAGAATAATCTTGACAGCCATAGAAAAAAGTATAATAATTGATAGAAACGAGAAGAAGTACAGGATGGAGGAATGGTTATGGATATCAAATTCATAAAAAGCGACAATTTAAAGGAAAAGCCAGACCAGAGCAATCTGGGGTTTGGTAAGTATATGACGGATTATATGTTTGTGATGGAGTGGGACAAAGGCATGGGCTGGCATGATGCCAGGATTGAGCCTTATGGTCCGGTGGAAATCAGCCCATCCTGTGTGACGCTGCATTATGCCCAGGAGACGTTTGAGGGCTTGAAAGCATACCGTACGAAAGAGGATAAGATTCTCCTGTTCCGCCCGGAGATGAATGCGCGGCGGATGATTAACTCCAACACACGGCTGTGTATGCCGGGATTTCCGGAAGATATGTTTGTACAGGCAGTGGAGGAATTGGTGAAAGTAGAGCGGGACTGGATTCCCTCGGAGCCGGGCACTTCCCTGTATATCCGCCCGTTTGTGTTTGCAACGGAGTCGGCGTTGGGCGTGCATATGGCAGTTTCCTACAAATTCATGGTTATCTGCTGTCCGGTAGGGGCATATTACCCAGAGGGCATTAACCCGGTCAAAATCCTTGTGGAGGATGAACTGGTCCGTGCAGTAAAGGGCGGGACTGGCGATACCAAGTGCGGCGGCAATTATGCAGCTTCCATTTTGGGGCAGGTAAGGGCAGAGGAAAAGGGCTGTACCCAGGTGCTCTGGCTGGACGGCGTCAACAGGAAATATGTGGAAGAAGTTGGGACCATGAACATTATGTTTAAGATAAACGGCGAGATTTATACCGCGCCCACCGAAGGTACGGTGCTCCCGGGCGTTACCAGGGATTCCATTATCCATATCCTTAAAGACTGGGGCTATAAGGTAAATGAGACCCATCTGTCTGTGGACGATTTGATGAAAGCAGGGCATGACGGCAGTTTAGAGGAGGCATTTGGTACCGGAACGGCGGCAGTTATCTCACCGGTCGGGGAATTCATGTATAAGGATGATGTCGTTACGGTCAATGATTTCAAGATTGGCGAGCTGACCCAGAAACTGTATGACTACCTGACGGGCATCCAGTGGGGAGATGTAGAGGACAAATACGGCTGGACCAGGGAAGTAAAATAAAGGCAGTATAAGAAGTTCGATGGCTATTGCAATTATGCGCACTCGTGCAAGAGGAAAATGTCACTACGTGACAGCACACTTTGTTTTTTAAAGACCGGGGTTGTCCAGGAATGATTGGATATAAGGGAGTGCAGCCCCGATGCAGATGTTGTGTTTAGGCATTTTGCTGATTTTGAGAAAATCATGTGCCTCAGGAAACGGCGTCATTTGCTGAATTTTTTCATGCACAAAGGCAAGGTCCTGCTCACATAAATATTGGGCAAGATATCCGCCGAGGATAAAATCCGTATCAAAAATTAAGTGAAGCATATTGACGGCATTGGCAAGATTGCTGAGAAAGGCATGCCATCGGTTAGAGGGCTGTAAATCTTTTTGGCGTACTTTACGGAAAAAATCTTCCGGTGTTTCATTTTCTTCAAGAAGGGATGTCATGGACAATAAGGTTTCCATGCATCCTTTTTTGCCGCAGTAACACCGGGAACCGTTTGGCTGCATCTGAATATGCTCTATGGTGGAACTGTGCCCATGCTTACCCGATAGGATTGTGCCTTTTGAGATAATGGCGGCGCCGAGGTGCTTGCTCAATGAGAGATAAAATGCATCTGTAAGTTCAGGCGATACCCATAGTTCTGAGATAGCGGCGCTGTCTGCATCATGGATAAAACAGCAGGGAAACGGCAGAAATTTGGAAAATTCTGTGATGGACAGTCCGGTGCAGGACAGGATTTCGCCGTATAGTACCGTTTGCTTGTCCGGTGTTGTCAGCCCCTGCATGGCAAAGCCGACGCCCAGCACTTGTTCATCTGTCAGGCTGAGTGAGTTTTTAAACTCAAGTATCTGATGGCATACGGTTTGGAAATAAGAATCATGGTATTCAAAAGGGATTGCAGATACCGTACGGCTGATTTTTTCGCCATACAGGTTGACCGCAATCATTTTTAGTTCTTTCTTTAAAATTTCTACGCCTATACTGACCCTGTAATCTGGGACAATGGAATAGGCTGCGGCTTTTCTGCCGACAAATTCTGTATCAATCTGGCCGTCTTTGCGAATCAGGCCATTTTCCTCCATAAAAGAAAGGTTTGCTGCAACGGTTGGACGGCTGAGATGTAGTTCGTAGGAGATATCTTGCTGTGAAACTTTTTTGTTATCATAAATATAGTGATAAATCAGGCTGCGGTTATTCTGTTTAATCTGATTTGGCGTAATGCTCTTTTTCATAAATAGCAACCCCCATTTTGCAAAAATATTTTACAAAATTAAATTTTACCATAGAAAGTGGAAAAATACTATTGGGCAATTTGCATGTATTTGCAGTTATATTATTGTCTGTTATTACAGATTGACGAATTTCCCCTTTCCTGTTATTATGTAATCACAATTTGATAAATGATTTTACAAAATTAATTAAAAGAAAGGAGAACTATTATGGGAATTATTGAAAAAATGAGATTGGATGGTAAAAAGGGTTTCGTGACGGGGGCAGCAAGAGGCATAGGGAAAAGCACTGCTACGGCATTTGCAGAGGCCGGTGCGGATGTTGCAATTGTGGACCTTGATATTGATGAGGCGAAAAAGACAGCGGAGGAACTTGCGAAAGAGACTGGCAGGAAAGTGATTGCAATCGGCTGTGACTGTACAGATTCCGAGCAGGTGGAAGCGATGGTACAACAAGTCGTGGATGAATTTGGAGGACTTGATTTCTGCCATAACAATGCAGGCATCTGCATCAATGCTCCGGCAGAGGAAATGACTTACGACCAGTGGAATAAGGTAATCAATATCAACCTGAATGGGATATTCCTTACGGATATCGCTGCTGGAAAATATATGTTGGCGCATAACGGCGGCTCAATCATTAATACGGCATCCATGTCGGCGCACATTGTCAATGTTCCGCAGCCGCAATGTGCCTATAACGCTTCCAAGGCAGCAGTCATCCAGCTTACGAAATCTCTGGCAATCGAATGGGCGAAACGTGGCGTGCGTGTAAACAGCATCAGCCCGGGCTATATTGGCACAGAACTGACGCTGAATTCCCCCACGCTCATTCCGCTGATTGAGAAATGGAATCAGATGGCGCCGCTGGGAAGAATGGGTAAGCCAGAGGAACTGCAGGCAATTTGCGTATATCTGGCGGGCGATACCAGTTCCTTTACGACTGGCTCTGACTTTATCATTGACGGTGCATTCACCTGTTTTTAAACAGCAAACTATAACCTGTATGGCATTGCGGTGGTGATTGGAATATATTCCTTTGGCGTTTCGGGATGCCATACAGGTGGGAAAGGAGAAAAATTATTATGGGAAAATGGGGAAAGCGTATAGGGTATGGAATTGGAGACCTTGGCTGTAATCTGGTTTTTAGCACAATGGCATCTTATCTTATGGTGTTTTATACGGATGTATTTGGGATAACAGCGGCGGCTGCAGGTACGATGATGTTGGTGACAAAATTTATTGATGCATTTACAGATACAGGCATGGGGCTGCTCGTTGACCGGACGCATACGAAATGGGGGCAGGGCAGACCGTATTTTTTGCTGGGCGCCGTGCCGTTTGCGGTCTTTACCTTTCTGACGTTCTATATTCCTGATTTGGGAAACAGCGGTAAGCTGGTGTGGGCATATGTGACGTATTGTCTGCTCTGTACGGCCTATACAGTTGTAAACATACCGCTCAACACCATCGTGCCGCGCCTGACTTCTGACGTACATGAGCGGGATGTACTGGTGTCCGCTAGGATGGTCTGCGCGCTGGTGGGGACGGCAATTGTTATGTCAATCACGGAACCGATGGTAAGGTTTTTTGGGCAGGGGAATGAAGCAAGGGGCTACCTTACTACAATGACAATTTATGGAATTGCTGCGATGTGTATCTTTTTTATTACATTTGCAAGCACGAAGGAGGTAGTGCCCCCAACGATTAATCAAAAGCATTCTTCGCTCAAGGAAGATTTTAAAGGGCTTACCGGTCAGGCGTGGATTCTGTTTCTGTTAAATTTGTTTTACTTTTCCTTGTATGTGGTACGCAGCACGACGGTTCTTTATTATTTTAAATATAATCTGAACAGAACGGAGTGGATGTCGCTTGTGGGTATTTTGGGTATCCTCTCAGGACTGCCGATGCTGTTTCTGCTTCCAGTCCTGGAAAAGAAATACAGCAAGAGAAGTTTGATGTTTTTTAGCATTGCGTTATACATAGCAGGTGATTTGTTGATTTTTGCCGGGAAAAATTCGGCGGTTTGCCTGTTGGTTGGATTGGTGGTTACCGGACTGGGGATTTATGGCATATTCGGAATTACTTTTGCCATGCAGCCGGATGTCATTGACTATTCGGAATATAAGAAAAATGCAAGCGTAGCCGGCCTGATAGCGGCATTTCAGGGATTTTTTGTAAAAGGAGGCATGGGGCTGACCAGCTTCGTCATCGGTGCTTTCTTAAAGTATGGCGGATACGTTGCTAACGAAACACAGACGCCCAAAGCGCTGTCCTATATTGAAATCTGCTTTATCTGGATTCCGATTGTCTTGTGCATACTGATTGCCCTGTGCACTTACTTTTACAAGCTGGACGGCCTGCGTGGGAAAATGACAGAGGAATTGGAGAAACGAAGGAAGAGCATGTTGGATAATAGCTGAATTTGTAACTCTTGACATAAATGATCTCATCTTTGCTGCAGAGTATATCCATAAGCAATAATGACCCAATTTTTCTTTTATGATTTCTTAAGAAAATAATAGAATGGAATTAAAGATTTTTCTTAAAACTAGTGATAGAATGCACTTATCACAGGAGATAAGGAAAAGGTGAGAAATATGGCAAAAAAGAGAGATAAATATGCAGATGTCAATGGAAATAAAAACCGCAGCGGCATGGTGGTCTTTGCCATAGCCGTACTGGCAGTATGTATCAGTGGCGTGTTATGCGCCAGGAAATTACAGCTGGAACAGAGGTATATCAGCCTGAACCGGACAACGGTGAGTGAAACAGCCTGTTAGCTTTCGGTATCCGTTGACAGTCTGTACCCGATAAGGGCAATAATAATATCTGCACAGAACAGGAAAGATGCAAGGGAACAAACCAATTGCATTTTTCCTGATATTTTTTGCTCTTTTTTCAATGCGCAAAAAGCAGAACAGGCAAACAGGCCCGTCATGCCGATGCTGAAAATATCCAGCAGCACGAAAGCAAATGCGATGCCAATGGTGAAAATCATCATAGCACAGAGCAGCCCCACAACAAAGATGAACAGGTATGCCGGTATCTGCACGAGCTTTACTATCATGTTTGTCCTGCACAGTTCCTGCGAGGTCCATTTCCCATGTCTTGCGCTCAGCACAAAAAGCATATTTACTAGGTAGAGGCTGATCCCCAATAATAATATGAACCCAAGCGGAATAAAAATATTGTTGAAAAAGAGATGCTCCCATAGGAACGTAATGATTCTGCTTTTGCCGTTGGCAAACAGCAGCACTGGCAAAAGGGCAACCAGATAAATAAAAATGGTATTGCCGATGGCGGCGGTATTTTTCATAAGTATCACTCACTTAGTTCTTATTTTCTATCACTATGTTATGGCATGTAGTATAACAAAACAGTGTCTCATTATCAATGGGGAAAAGCGCAGAAATTTTTATTTTTCTGTCTCTGCACTCTTTTGCCGCCTGAATCATAAGTTATAAATAAGTTTATAATTTATGAGGTATTTATGCGAAACAGTCATTTGCGCGCAGCGCAGGTAAACCATGTGGATAATGGAACGATTAAGATTCAGGTAACCTCCTCGGTAGGGCTGATTCCGGTGCAGGATGCAAGGATTACGATTTCTTATACGGGAGAGCCGGGGAGCACGTTAGAGCAGGTTTCTACCAATGCAGAAGGGCAGTCAGAAACCTTGACTTTGGCGGCTCCGCCGTTGGAATACAGCATGGAGCCGGAACAGATGAACCAGCCATATGCGGAATATACGGTGCAGGTGGAAGCGGAGGGTTACCGTCCGGTAAGCATTGAGGGCGTGGATGTATTCTCAGGGGAGCTGTCTTTGCAGAACGTGCGGATGGAGCCCTTGGAAGTCTCGGAAGAAGGGAAGAATATTGTGATTCCGGCAAACACGTTGTTTGGGAATTTTCCGCCGAAGATTGCGGAGGCGGAGATTAAGCCCATGGACGAGAGCGGAGAGATTGTCCTCAGCCGTGTGGTAGTGCCGGAATATGTGGTTGTCCATGATGGGACGCCGGGGGACTCGACGGCAGGCGATTATTATGTGCGGTACAAAGACTACATTAAAAATGTGGCGTCCAGTGAGATTTATGCTACCTGGCCGGAGAGCACAATCCGTGCCAATATACTCGCCATCATGTCTTTTACCATGAACCGGGTGTATACGGAGTGGTACCGCAACAAAGGCTATGATTTTACGATTACATCTTCTACGGCATATGACCATAAATGGGTATATGGCAGGAATTATTTTAGCAGCATTTCCCAGGTAGTGGACGAAATGTTTACCAATTACCTTTCAAGGCCCAATGTGCGTCAACCGATTCTTACACAGTATTGCGATGGGCAGCGCGTTACCTGCCCCAACTGGATGAGCCAGTGGGGTTCCAAGTACCTGGGAGACCAGAATTACTCGGCAATCCAGATTTTGCGCTACTATTACGGCAGCAATATGTATATCAATGAGGCGGAGGAGATTTCCGGTATCCCGGCATCCTGGCCGAGGGAGAACCTCACGGTCGGTTCCAGCGGGGATAAGGTGCGTCAGATGCAGGAGCAGTTAAACCGGATTGCCCAGGTCTATACCTCAATCCCCAGGATTACTGCGGACGGTTCCTTTGGACCGGCAACGGAGCGGGCAGTAAGGCAGTTCCAGTCTGTGTTTGGGCTGCCGCAGACCGGGGTGGTGGACTATCCCACCTGGTATAAAATTTCGGAAATCTATGTAGGGGTAACGAGAATCGCTGAACTGGTGTAGAATCTGCGGATTTATAGTATTTTCAGGGGCTTTCTGGGCATACTTTTTATGAAAATTTCTCTAGGTAGACGCTGGTTTCATCAGCGTTTCCCTAGAGAACAGCATATGTAAGAAGGAGGAAATGCCATGAATTTTTTCAAGTGCAATGAATGCCAGAGCATAGCCATGGAGATTGTGTCCGGGGAACATGCCGGCGGAAAGGTCTTTCAGGAGCTGAAAGCGAACACCACAGATGCTTCCGGGGAAAAACACGTACCAGTGGTCACGGAACAGGGTGGCAAGGTGCAGGTAAAGGTGGGGGAACTTGAGCACCCCATGTTACAGGAGCATTACATTATGTGGATTTACCTGGAGACAGAACAGGGCGGGCAGCTGCGTGTGCTCTCGCCACAGGATAAGCCGGAGGCGGAGTTTGTGCTGTCTGAGGGCGATAAGGCTGTGGCTGCATATGAATACTGCAACCTGCATGGACTGTGGAAGGCAGAGATTAGGTAACAAGCCCTTTGGGCAGGCTGCGCACCCGCACAAGAGCAAATATTGTTTTGTAATTGTATGGGTGCGCATAAAAAGGTATCGGCAGGAGACGCAAAGGTCCGCATACTTTGTCATTTTTTCTGTGTGTTTAAAGATTTCCTGAGGATTTTGCCCGTGGCAGTCCTGGGAATTTTTTCGATAGGAATGATTTCTTGCGGTATCTTGTACGGTTCCAGATGCTGCCTTAAGTAATCTTCAAATTCCCCAAAATCAAATCCGGGACCGGAACAGACGATATAGAGGATGGGAACATGGGAGCAGTCCGGGTTCTGTGAAGCGGCACATGCACAGTCGGTAATGCCCTCATATCCGCTGGCTGCATGTTCGATGTCGGCGGGAGAGAATTTGTGCCCATCGACATTGAGGATATCGCCTACGCGGCTGACAAAATAGAAATAGCCGTCCTCATCGAAATAACCGATATCGCTCGATACGATGAAGTCGGAGCGCATGACTTTTTCTGTGAGGGCCCTCTTGTGGTAATAGCCGGACATGCTCGTGTTGCCCTTGACCGCAATGTAACCGTATTGGTTAGGCGTGTCAATTTTACATCCGTTCTCATCGACAATGCATATCTGTGAGTGCATGGCAGGTTTTCCCAGGCAGTTTTCCGCGGGGTTCTGGGAAATATTGTTGATGAGCACGCAGCCGGATTCTGTCATGCCGTAGACGTTATATAACAATACGTCCGGGTATTGCTGGCGGAAAGAGCGTATCTGCGTGGGCGTAACCGACCCGGCGAGGATTTCTAACGTATGGAGACGGCTGACAGCCTGAATCAGGGCAGGGTCATGGATGTCCAGAAGAAGATGGATGTTCGTGTTGACAACAGCCATGTAATTAATCTGGTATTTTTCAATGTATCTGCCCAGCATTTCGGCAGTTAAGGTACGGTTGGTAATTACTGCCGTCCCACCGGCGTAAAGCGCGGCAAATACCCTCCGGTAGCCGAGCGCCAAGTTAAACGGTATATTGGTAAAAAGCACGGTGCCGCTGTTTATGTCAGTGCCCGCACAAAGGTTCTCGGCTTCTGCCAGCATGCTTCTGTTTGTGTGCGTGATAAGCACCGGTTTGCCGGTTGTGCCGGTTGTGGCAATGATGGCGGAAGTGGCATCGCCCTTGGGATAGCTGATATTGCCGGAGACCGAAGCGTCATCAAAGAAATCATCGTAGCTCTGTCCTTTATTTTTCCGCAAAACCAGCGATGGTTTGGTAGATTTCAAAATGTCCTGCAGTTTCTGCCCGGATATATTTTTCTCAATCGGTACGGCTGCCATGCCGCTCAGCTGACAGCCTAAAAAAGCCGCAAAGTAGGCAATCAGGTCATCGGATTCCAATACAATGCGCTGTCCTTTGCGGATGCTGTGAGATTTGAGGGAAGAGGAAAAGGTGTTAGCCTTTTTGGCCAGCTGTTGGTAGCTGATCGTTCTGTCATCGACAATGATGGCCGCTTTATCAGGTGTTGCAATGCTGTGTTCAAACACAGCCTGAACAATACTATCCATAAGAAATATTCCCATCCTTTCATCCTGAGAAACGTATGTTATCATAATTCCATCACAATTCTATCACATAATCGAAATGCTTTCAATCATGTAATGTTAAGGAGCACACAAATGAAACCAAGACAGAAACCGCTTGGGGATAAGAATATGATAGGGGCAAACATAACAAGGATCCGCAGGCTCAATAAGATGAGCCAGAAGGACCTTGCAACTAATATGCAGCTTCTGGGCGTTGACATCAACCTTTCCTCTCTGTCTAAGCTGGAAGGGCAGAGCAGAATCGCCACGGACAAAGAGCTGTATGCAATCGCGCAGATTTTTAATACAACAATTGACGATTTATTCCGTAAACTTTAGTATGACATTTTAATAAATATTAATGTTATACTTCTGCGGAAATTCAGTAGCAGGAACGGTAAATGCCAATCACATCCTCGCGGCTTAAGGCTGTGGGGTTATGCGACATGATTACCTGCTGGTAATTGAGCACATTGTCTGCAAAGGCAGGGATATCTTCTTGCGTGGCGCCATATTGATGCAGCGGCTTTTTCTCGAAGATGGAGGAGATAAGGCCGTCAAGCGCCGCAAAAACATCTTCCTCCCCGCAATGCAGGGATTCTCTGAGTATCTTTACCACGGTATCATATTTGTCGCTGCATTCTTTGTGGCTGTAAGCGGTAAGCACAGCAGTCAGCAGGGCGTAGTTTGCCTCGCCGTGCGCCACATGGTATTTGCCGCTGAGCGGATAGCTCATGGCATGTACTGCGCCGCAGCCCGCTTTTCCGAAAGCAATGCCGGCGTAATTGCTGGCGATAAGGAACATTTCTAACAGGTCTGGGAGAATTTCTTTCCCTTTTTCACGAATTTGCTGGTATCCACCGACAATCATGCGTATGGCCTCGTGCCCGAACAGCTCCGAATAGGGAGTTGCCAGCGGGGAGAGGCTGGATTCGATGGCATGGATGAGCGCATCGATGGAACTGGTGGCAAAAATTTCATAAGGAAGCTGTTCTAAAAGCTTCGGTATAAATACGGCTTCAGTTGCATACATAGGGTCTTCGGCAAGCCGCAGCTTAGAATCCAGGCTGGGGAAGCTTACGATGGAGACATTTGTCACCTCGCTGCCAGTCCCGCAGGTCGTGGGGACCAGGACAAGAGGGCATTTCTTTGCTACCGGGATTTTCCCTGTAAATAAATCTTCCAGCGGCTGGATGTTGTTCAGGCAGAACAGCTTGGCGATATCCATAATGGTTCCGCCGCCGATGCCGATAACCCTCTCATAATCGCTGCCGATGGCGGATAACATGCCCATAATCATCGGTTCGCTGGGTTCTCCGCTGCCAAAATCTTCCTGGAACAGAACCTGGGCAGACAGGTTCTGGGAGCTGAAATACGGCTCGTAAATGTAACGGCAGGTGATGATTAAATCTTTGGGTCCTATCTGAAATGCTTCCGCAAATTCTTCCGGTTCTGCGAACTTGAGGATGGAAGTGCATAGTGATAATTGTTTCATGTGTTGCCTCCTTTATTCCCGCGAGCAATGAGGAAAATAGCTATGCTTGCATGGATATTTGACTATAAACTGGGGAAATGCTGGTTTCATCGGCGGTTCCTTAGATTATGCCTTTGAATGCGATGCATTTTATATTTGTAAGTTCATCGAAAGTGGATAACACGCCCTCCGTGCCCACGCCAGACTGTTTCCAGCCGCCAAATGGCATCTCGAAGCTGCGGAAGTAACTGGAACCGTTGACGACGACGCTGCCGCATTCCAATTCCTGGGTAAAGCGGGCAGCTTTGGCAAGGCTGTTGGTAAAGACGCTTCCGCCGAGTCCATAGAGCGTGTCGTTGGCGAGTGCAATTGCCTCCTCCTCGGTCTCAAATGAGGTTATGGGCATGACGGGACCAAAGACCTCCATATCATGCATGATGTCTGCACTGGCAGGGACGTCTGCGAGGATGGTTGGTTCCACTGAAGCGCCGCTGCGCTTTCCGCCCAGCAGAAGCCTGCCGCCCTGGCTGATGGTCAGATTAATCTGCCGCTCCACTTCATTTGCCGCCGTTTCGCTGATGACAGTCGCCACCTGGGTACTGTCTTCCAAGGGATTTCCTGTCTGCAGCGCCGAAGTGCGCTTTACGACCTCGTCCACAAACCGGGAATAATGCGACTTATGGATAAGGAAACGTTTGGGTGCGCAGCAAATCTGTCCGGCATTATAAAATCTTGCCTGGACGGCTTCACGGATGGCAAGTTCCAGGTCGGCGCCCTCAAGGACGATAAAGGCATCGTTGCCTCCCAATTCCAGGGCTACCTTTTTCAAAGTGTCAGCAGCGCGGCGGGCAACAGATTTGCCCACAGCCGTGGAACCGGTGAGGGAGATGGCATGGACATGTTCGTGCTCGCACAGGTAATTGCCGGTGGTAGAGCCGCGTCCGGTGACAAGCTGCACGGTACCGGAGGGGAATCCAGCTTCCAGAAGCAATTCTGCCAGTTTGCAGACGGTCAGGGGGTTGTCCGTGGCAGGCTTAATGATGGCGGCATTACCCGATAAAAGCGCCGGCGCGACTTTCTGCCCGAACAGGTTGCAGGGGAAGTTGAAGGGGATGATACATGCCACAACGCCGACTGGTTCACGCCTTGTCAGCACGATATTTTTATCGTGTCCCCGCTCCATGCCGCTCGGAATGACCTCTCCATATAGATGTTTTGCCTTTTCGCAGAACGCGGGCCAGGCAGTGAAAACATTGTTGATTTCATTTCTGGATTCCGTGATGGTCTTGCCGGATTCGCGCGTCATGGTTTCTGCCAGATCCTCCTTGTGCTGGCGCACAAGTTCCACGAATTTCATGGCTAACTCCACACGCTGGTATACCGGCACGTTTTTCCAGGATTTCTGTGCCTGGACGGCACATTGGACGGCAAGGTCCACATCCTCGCGCGTTGCCTGGGGGATGGTATCTAAGAAACTGCCGTCATAAGGATTTATGACAGAAATCGTTTCATTATTAGATGCTTCTACGAATTTATCGCCAATAATCATTTTCATAATAGAATGCCTCCTTTTGGTCTTATCTGCTGTATTATTGTATCAAAAATTATTTCTATATAATTGCAATAAAGAATTATAAGTAAAAATTTCTATGATATTCTCATAAACAGATTTTTAAATTGGCTCAGAAACAAGCAAATAACAGGAGGTTTACCGAATGAAAAAGCGAATCATTCAGCTGGCGGCAGTTGCGGCGGCAGCCACAATGATGTTTTGTGGCTGTGGGGACAGTAAAGGAGGGGCAGATTCCTCAGGCAAGGCGGAGGATTATACCATCCGCATGGCAACTATGACTACAGGGTTCCCGCTTCCCATGCATCATGCCAATGAGACAGGAGTATTCAGCGATTTGGGGTTGACTGTTGAGGAGGAGTTTTTTGATAATGGTCCGACAATCAACGAAGCGATTGCTTCGGGCGATATCGATATTGCGGGGGTAGGCGGAATGCCGTCCGTTTCGGGCGCTATATCCAATAATTCCAAGGTCATTGCCTGGATGGAGGATGATGAGAGTTCCGTGCAGATTTATGCAAGGAATGACAGCGATATTGTAAGTGCGGGCAAGGGTTCCGTGGAGGGGCATCCCAATATTTATGGCACGGCAGAGAACTGGAAAGGCAAAAGCGTTGTCTGTGCGATGGGTACGTCCAGCCAGTATACGCTGCTGGCAGTGCTTGAGACTATGGGGCTGACGCAGGACGACATTGAACTGATTAATATGGAAGGCGTGTCCGGGGCGGCTGCCTATAAGGCAGGGACGGGAGATTTGTTTGTGGGATTCAATCCCCAGTGGTCAGAGTTCTACAATAAGCCGGAGGAATATACCTGTGTGGCAACCTGTGCGGATACAGATAAGAAATTAAATACAGTTTTAATTGCTTCGGAAGAATTCTGCGAGAACCACCCGGAATTAGTCACCAAATTCTTAGAGGGCATATTGAAGGTGCAGAATGATTTCTATGATGATAAAGAATACTATTTTCAGTCTATGTATGACTGGCAGAATACGTTCGGGGACTGCCCGGAGGAGTTGGCGCAGTATACCGTGGATTTGCAGGTCATGAGGTCGCTGGATGAGCGCAAGGCGCTGTTTGAGGAGAAAGATGGCAGCACGGAAATGCAGGATACGCTGCTTAGCATTGCCGATTTTATGGTCGACAATGCAGTGATTGAAGAAGAAAGCAAACAGAAAATTATTGATGACGGATTTGTGGATTCTTCCTATTTATTTGAAGCGATAAATAATCTGCAGACACAATAAGGTAGGGATAAGCTATGTATAATGAGAAGAAGAGAAGCGCCTGGGCGAAGTGGGTACTTAATCTGTCGGGACTGGCGATGTTTTTCGGTATCTGGGAGCTTATTGTGGATATCGGCCTTGTTTCGGAGAAGAAACTTGTGGCTCCCTCGGCAGTCTTCATGACCTTTCTTGACAAGCTGACCAATGTGGTGCCGGACGGCAATACGATTATCGCCCATACACTGACAAGTCTGCAGCTGGTGCTGATAGGATTTGTGCTGTCCTGCCTGATTGGCGTGCCTTTGGGGCTTTTGATGGGATTTTTTAAACCGGCAGAGCATTTCTTTACGCCGATTTTTGAGATTGTGCGGCCAATCCCGCCGCTTGCCTGGATTCCCATTGTCATTGTCGCGCTTGGCATTGGCATTGAGGCGGAAGCGTTCATTATCTTTGTGGCAGCGTTTGTGCCTTGTGTAATCAATTCGTATACCGGCATACAGGCGACCAACAAGACGCTGCTGGATGTGGCGAGGACGGCGGGCGCTACTAATGCCCAGCTGTTCTTTAAGGTGGGCATACCCTCCGCCCTCCCGATGGTCTTTACCGGAATTAAGGTTTCTTTCGGAAGCGCCTGGGCAACGCTTGTTGCGGCGGAGATGATTGCTTCCACGGTGGGGCTTGGCTTTATGATACAGCAGGGAAGGAATGCCGTGCGGCCGGATATTGTAATCTTGGGCATGTCCGTGATTGGTTTGATTGGAGCGGCTCTGACGGGTTTGCTGAGTATCCTTGAAAAGAAAGCGCTTCCTTGGAGGGACTTAAAATGAGAAAAATAAAAAAAGAGGTCCTTTACTATGGGCTGTCCGTGCTGGCTGTGCTTCTGGTGCTGGCAGGATGGTGGGCGGCTGCGGCTCTTAACGAGAACCTTGCCAGCCCGGCGGACACCGTGGAACGTTTTTTCCGGCTTATGAAGAACCCGATTATGGGCAAGCCCATTTACGTGCATGTCCTGGCGAGCGTGCGCAGGATTTTGGTAGCGTTTGTGGCGGCTTCCATTGTGGGCGTGGGGCTTGGCGTATGTTTCGGCATCTTCCCCACATTCCGGCGTATGTTCTGGCCGGTATTCGCTATTTTGCGGCCGGTGCCGCCGCTGGCGTGGATTCCCATTGTCATTCTGTGGTTTGGCGTGGTGGAGGATACCTCCAAGTACATTATTATTTTCATTGGCATTGTCATGGCAATCGTAATCAATACTTATGCCGGAATCAGTGAGACCGACCCATTGTATTTAAATGCCGGCAAAGTGCTGGGGGCGAACAAATGGCAGACGTTGGTGCACATCACGCTGCCCAACAGCATACCTGCGATTTTTGCGGGGATGAAGACCGGGCTGTCCACCGGATGGATGTCCGTGGTTGCCGCGGAGATGATTGCGGCGAAGGAAGGGATTGGTTTTCTGATTAACATGAGCATGAAGACAACGCCGGATACCGCCCTTGATTTTGTGGGCATTGTCCTGGTAGCGCTCTGCAGCTCTGTCGTTTCGTTAATTCTGACTGTGATAGAAAGGAAACTGTGCCCATGGCTGAGACTGGATGCAAAATAAAACTGCAGTCCGTTTCCAAGTGTTTTGATGATAAATGCGGAAAGACTGCAGTGCTGGATGAGATATCCCTGAATGTGTACGAGAATGAGTTTTTGGTGATCTTAGGACCTGGGCAGTGCGGAAAGAGCGTATTGCTGAATATTGTCGCCGATATGGACAGTGCGGACAGCGGCACGGTGGAGTTCGCTGGCGATAACAAGGGGCAGGTAGGCTTCGTGTTCCAGAGGTATGCGCTGTTTGGCTGGAAGAATGTCCTTAAAAATGTGGAGCTGCCGCTCAGGTTAAAGGGCGTGGACAAGGACGCGCGCCGCGCCGTGGCAATGAAATATATTGAGATGGTAGGGCTGAAAGGATTTGAGAAGTCTTATCCCGCGCAGCTTTCCGGAGGCATGAAACAGCGTGTGGGCATTGCCCGGGCGTATACTTCCGGCAATGATATTATCCTCATGGACGAGCCCTTTGGGGCGTTGGATGCGCAGACACGTTACCAGATGCAGGATGAGATTCTCAAGATCCGCAGTAAAGAGAAGAAGACGATTGTGTTTGTGACTAATAATATTGAAGAAGCCATCTATCTGGGAGACCGCATTTTATTGCTCAGCAATAAGCCGTCCAAGGTGATGAAAGAGTATGTCCCCGACCTGAAAAGACCGAGGAAAAACACTTCATCGGAGTTTATGCGGCTGAGGGATGAAATTACTGCAACCATGGATTTAGCGTTATAAGGAGAAGAATATGGCCAAGCAACCGAAAGTATCGGCACAGCATCTCACGAAGAAGTTTGAAGATTTGCTGGTGTTGGATGACGTATCGTTTGATATAAAAAAGGGAGAATTTGTCTGTATTGTAGGGCCCACCGGCTGCGGCAAGACAACTTTCTTGAATTTGCTGGTGAAGCTGATTGAGCCGACCAGCGGCAAAGTTCTGATTGACGGTGAGCCAGCCGACCCGCGCAGGCATAATATGAGCTGCGTATTCCAGGAGCCGTCGACATTTCCCTGGCTGACGGTGGAGGACAATATTAAGTTTAACCTGCAGATTAAGAAGCTGGATAAACAGGAAATCCAGCGGCGGACAGACCATATTCTGGAAATGATTGGCATGACAGAACAGAGGAGGGCATATCCGGGGCAGCTTTCGGTCTCTGCCGAGCAGCGCATTGTGATTGGCAGGAGTTTTGCCATGTATCCTGATTTGCTGTTAATGGACGAGCCGTATGGGCAGATGGACATTAAGCTGAGGTATTACCTGGAGGATGCGGTGCTTAACCTCTGGCGTGAGACGGAAAGTACGGTTATCTTTATCACGCACAACATAGAGGAGGCAGTATACCTGTCGCAGCGCTGCCTGGTCATGACGCCGAAGCCTACGACAATCAAGGCCTCCATTGACAATCCGCTTCCGTATCCCAGGAATGTGTCGGACCCGGAATTTATCAAATTGAGGGAACAGATTACGGATATGATAAAATGGTGGTGAGGGAAGAGCTATCGCAGGAGCGGTAGCTTTTTTGTCTTATAGGAAGACCTTGTCACGCGAAAGAGTGAGCGGTCTTCCTATAAGATGAAAAATAATTTCTGTATAAAATTTTATATTTTTTATCCCAAATTTTTATTATATGATATAATGGTCTTCGGGACACTGGCTTGCAGGTCTGCAGGCCGGTTATTGGTTAACATATGAGAGGACAGAAAGTTATGAAGGTAAATATCCGTAAAATCAGTGAAGATACCGGGTTTTCCATGTCTACGGTATCGAATGCGCTGAACCGCAAAAAGGGAGTCAATAAAGAAACGGCGGAAAAGATTCTCAAAGCAGCGCAGAAGCTTGGCTACCGTATGGAAGAGGAAATCACGAAAATCCGTTTTGTGATTTTTCGCAGGGATGGGCTGATTATAGATGAAAGCTTTTTTCATCCGGCTGTCATTGAAGGAATCGAACATCAGGCAAAGCTTATGGGTTATGAGATGGTATTCTGCTATGTGGATATCAATGATGCCAATTACCAGGAGCAGCTTGCCGATATTTTGACAGATATGCAGAGCGCAGTAATACTTTTGGGGACGGAGATGCTCGAAGAAGATTATGAACCTTATGCCAGGGCCAGGAATCGGATTGTGCTGCTGGATGGGCGCAGTGAGAAATATGCATTCAACAGTGTTTTGATTAACGATACGGAGGCTGCCGCGGAGGCCGTGGAATATCTGGTGCAAAAGGGACATACCAGAATCGGCTATTTGCGGGGGGAGTCGCGGATACAGGCTTTCCGTTCCCGGGAAAAGGGATATTTTCAGGTGATGAACCAGCATGAATATCCGGTTCTGCCGGCATACATTGCCACGCTGGGAACCAGGATAGAGACCGCATATCAGAAGATGAAGGAATACCTTGCCAATTCCAAAGAGGTGCCGACGGCATTTTTTGCAGACAACGATGTGATTGCCATCGGTAGTATGCAGGCGATGAAGGAATGCGGCTACCGGATCCCGGAGGACATCTCCGTGATTGGCTTTGACGATATCGCTTATGGAATCGTGTCAGACCCGCCGCTGTCTACCGTCCATGTATATAAGCAGGAACTGGGGGCGAGGGCAGTCCGGGAACTGTTGTCCGCGGACAGCAAGAACAGCGGGGCAAAAGTAAAGATTCAGGTTTGCGCGGAGTTTGTGGAGCGCGGAAGCGTAAAAGAAATAAAAGACTGATATTGGCAGCGGCATTGGCTGCGGTTATATTGCGAGATAGGACTGATGTATGAGGAAGATACGGAGGTTCTATTTTTTTGTCTTATAGGAAAGAACTTGTCACGCTAAAGCGTGAAAGTATTTATCTTGTACCAAAAGGTCTTGCTGCCTTTGGCAGCAGAGACATTTTGCACAAAAAGCGTCTGGAAAGCTAGCTTTCCATAGCGCTTTTATGTGCAAAGTGTTTCCAGCACTTTGTGCTGGAAACCTTTTGGTACTATATCCGCATATCAGACAATACCTAAAATTTTTAAAAATATTATTAAAAATTTTATATAAAAAATCTTGAGAATGATAAAGGCGAAATCCAAGCAAAAGGTTTGGATAACGACAGAGTTTGGCAAAAATACACAAAAAGTAACATATAAAACTGTTCAAATAATACAAATCGCAAATAACATATAAAATAATTACAAAAAACTATTGAAAATTTTATATAAATGTTTATAATGTGAATTACAAGATTTGTAAAGGAGATGAAGAACTATGGGAAAAATTGGAGTAGTCGGAAGCATCAACATGGATATGACGGTAAAGGCAGAACGAATCCCTCTCAAGGGTGAGACGGTGAAGGGGGAAGACCTGAAGTACATCCCGGGAGGGAAGGGTGCGAATCAGGCCGTTGCCATGGCAAAGCTCGGCGCTAAGGTTGAGATGTTCGGCTGTGTGGGAGATGATGCTGCAGGGGCAAGCCTTATCAAGAACATGCAGGATGTGGGCGTTGAGACAAAATGTATCAAGACAGTGGCAGGAACGCCAACCGGACTGGCAATGATTACAGTGGGAAACAATGACAACACGATTGTGGTAGTTGCAGGAGCGAACGATGACGTAAACATTGATTATGTGAACGAGGTCAAGGATTCCCTTCTAGAATGTGAGATTGTCCTGCTGCAGCATGAGATTCCGCAGGAGACAGTAGAATATGTCATAGAACTCTGTGCCGAACATGGCGTAAAAGCAGTCTTGAATCCAGGTCCTGCACGGCCGGTAAAACAGGAAATCCTGGATAAGGTAACGTACCTTACACCTAATGAGCATGAAGCTGTCATCTTGTTTGGCGAGGATATTTCCTTTGAGGAAATGATGAGAAAGTATCCTGAAAAACTGGTAATCACACAGGGCTCGCGGGGTGTCAGCACGTGCCTTAGGAGCGGGGAAGTGGTTTTAGTGCCAGCAAGAAAAGCCAATGTCGTAGATACCACCGGAGCCGGGGATACTTTAAACGGAGCGTTTACAGTAGCGGTTATGGAAGGAATGTTTATCACAAAAGCCCTGGCATTTGCCAATACGGCGGCCGGGCTGTCTACGGAAAAATTCGGGGCACAGGGCGGAATGCCGTCCCGCGATGAAGTAAAAAGAGCGATGGAGGGATAAGCATGAAGAGGAACGGTATCATAAACGCAGATATTTCAAGGGTCTTGTCTTATATGGGGCATACGGACACCTTGGCAGTGGGAGACTGCGGGCTTCCTATCCCTGAAGAGACGGAGCGCATTGACCTTTCCCTGAAACTGGGGGTTCCGTCTTTTATGGAAGTGCTGAGAGAGGTCGCAAACGAGATGAAGATAGAAAAGATTGTCCTGGCAGAGGAAATCCGGGAGCAGAATCCGCATATTCTGCAAGAAATTCTGGCGCTTGTCCGGGAAATGGACACGGAATGCGGAATCGAATATATATCCCACACAGAACTGAAAGCGCGGACCAAGGTATGTAAGGCGGTCATCCGTACGGGAGAGACGACGCCATATGCCAATATTATCCTGCAGTCCGCCTGCCTGTTCTGAACTTTCCATAGAGAATCCGGGAGATAATCAAATTTAAAGGAGGAAAGCAAATGCAGATTGAGATGAAGGGAATCGACAAATCCTTCGGAACGAATCAGGTATTGAAGGAGGCCGGTTTTGTTCTGGGGCATGGGGAGGTCCATGCGCTCATGGGAGAGAACGGCGCTGGAAAGAGTACACTGATGAAAATTTTGACCGGCGTATATACCAAAGATAAGGGCACGGTTATTGTGGACGGCGTGGAAGTGAATTACAAGAATCCCCAGGAAGCGGAAAAAGCAGGGATTGTGTTTATCCACCAGGAACTGAATGTATTGTTTGATTTGACGGTGGAAGAGAATCTGTTCATGGGCAAGGAGATTACGAACCGATTCGGGTTCTGCGACCAGAAAGCCATGCGGCAGAAGGCCGAAGAGGCGCTGGGACGGCTGGGCGTCCATATCAATCCGTGCGAAATCATGTCCAACCTGTCGGTAGGGCAGCAGCAGATGGTTGAAATCTGCAAAGCGCTGATGGTGGATGCAAAAGTCATCATCATGGATGAGCCGACAGCCGCCCTGACGCAGAGCGAGACGGTGGTGCTTTTTGAGGTCATCCAGTCGCTGCGCAAATCCGGGGTTTCCATTGTCTACATTTCCCACCGTATGGAGGAGATTTTTGAGCTGTGTGACAGAATCAGTGTACTGCGTGACGGTACATATGTAGGAACCAGGAATATCCCGGAGACGAATATGAATGAGATCGTCAAGCTGATGATTGGACGTGAAATCGGAGAGCGTTACCCACAGCGGAATTGCAGGATTGGAGATACGGTACTCAAGGTCAGCGGACTCACCAAGAAAGGCGTGTTTGAGGATGTGGCCTTCGAGGTGAAAGCTGGGGAAGTCCTTGGCGTATCAGGGCTTATGGGCGCGGGAAGAACGGAGATTATGCAGGCCGTTTTTGGCAACCTGCCCTACGAATCCGGCAGAATTGAGATTGACGGCAAAGAAGTGCAGATCAAATCCCCCATCCAGGCAATGAAAAACGGCATTGGATTTATCACGGAGGACCGGAAGGTGGAAGGGCTGATGCTTGAAGAGAGCATTGAGAAAAATATAGCGCTTGCCAACCTGCCCATCATTTCCAGGAATCATGTGCTGGACCGCAAGAAAGAGCGGAACCTGGTCAAGAAGGGCATTGAGGAACTGCATATCCGCTGTTTCGGCCCCTCGCATGAGTGCAATAACTTAAGCGGCGGCAACCAGCAGAAGGTGGTATTTGCCAAATGGGTCTATACAGAACCTAAAATCCTCATTTTGGATGAGCCGACCAGGGGCGTGGATATCGGCGCGAAAAAAGAAATTTACAATATTGTCAACGATTTAGCGGCAAAAGGGGTAGCTATTATTATGGTATCCTCCGAATTGCCTGAGGTGCTCGGCATGAGCGACCGGGTGATGGTTGTCCGCGAGGGCGTTGTCCGGGGAATCATTTATAAAGAAGAAGCAAACCAGGAAAATATCATGACATTAGCGACAGGAGGTACGATTTAATGGAAGCAAATAAGAAAAAAATCACAGACCATATACAAGATTTGGGCGCTCTTATCGCGCTGTTACTGCTGGTTATCGGAATTAGTATCATAAGCCCGGAATTTAGGACTGGAAGCAACTTTTTATCTTTGCTGCGTCAGTCGTCTATCAATGGGCTGATTGCGTTTGGCATGACCTGCGTCATCTTGACGGACGCCATTGATTTGTCGGTCGGTTCCGTTCTTGCACTGAGCACGGTGCTCTGCGCGGGCATGATTTCGGCCGGAGTCCCGGCGGGGGCGGCAATGCTTCTGGCGCTGCTGATTGGCACGGCGCTTGGAGCCGTCAGCGGTCTTCTGGTAACCAAAGGAAGGCTGCAGGCATTCATCGCAACCTTGATTACGATGACTGTCTACCGCGGCGCAACGATGATTTTTACTGGCGGAAAGCCGATTTCTAACCTGGGAGACAGCTTCGTGCTCAAGCTGGTGGGAAGAGGGAATTTCTACCGTATACCTATTCCGGTAATCTTGCTGGTTGTAATTTTTGTCGGTTTCTATTTCCTGTTAAATAAGACCACTTTCGGCCGTGCGGTCTATGCGACTGGCAGCAACTGGAAATGTGCCAAACTTGCAGGCATCAATATTGATAAGACGAAGATTATCGTATATGCAATCTCTGGATTTATGTCCGCATTGGCAGGCCTGATCCTGCTGTCAAGGCTTGGTTCCGCGCAGCCCACGCTGGGGTCTGGCTACGAACTTGACGCAATCGCAGCCGTAGCTTTGGGCGGAACAAGCATGAGCGGCGGCAGAGGAAAGATTTATGGAACTTTAATCGGTGTGCTGATTATCGCGGTGCTGAATAACGGTCTTAACATCCTTGGCGTATCTTCTTATTACCAGGACGTAATCAAAGGATTCGTAATCCTCATTGCCGTATTGTCGGACCGCAAGAGATAATCTTAGGGCAATTCAGAACAGACAGGGAAAGGAGAAAATAAATGATGAAGAAAATAACAGGTATTCTGCTGATATTGTGTATGATGTTCGGTCTGGTCGGGTGCAATGCAATTACGATTGACGGCGAAGGGGAGGCGCTTGAAAATGCTGGAAACGGTTCCATTGGGCTTTCTGTCTCCACACTGAACAATCCGTTTTTCGTATCCCTTGCAGAGGGCGCAAAAGCTGCAGCCGAAGAAAAGGGCGTAACCTTGGCGGTTGCAGACGCTGGGGACGACAGCGCGAAACAGCAAAATGACATTGAGGACCTGATTTCCAAAAACGTGAGCGTGCTGATTGTCAATCCGGTAGATTCCGATGCGGTAGCTCCTGCGGTACAGAATGCGATTTCCCAGGGCATCAAGGTGATTTCTGTTGACCGCGTGGTGAATGGCGTGGAAGTGGACTGCCAGATTGCTTCTGATAACGTGGCAGGCGCGAGAATGGCTACGGAATATCTGATTGAACAGATTGGGGAGGGTGCAAAAGTGGCGGAACTGCAGGGAGTTCCCGGCGCATCCGCAACCATCGACCGTGGAGCTGGCTTCCATGAAGCGGCGGACGAAGCTCTTAACGTGGTAGCAAGCCAGAGCGCGAACTTCGACCGTGCGGAAGGTATGTCGGTGATGGAGAACGTGTTGCAGTCGGACGGTTCCATCCAGGGCGTATTTGCCCATAATGATGAGATGGCATTGGGAGCGCTGCAGGCAATCTCAGCCACCGGCAAGGACATTAAGGTCGTAGGCTTTGATGCCACGGATGATGCAGTAAATGAGGTCAAGGCCGGAAGGATGGCGGCTACGGTTGCCCAGAAGCCGGAATTGATGGGTGAAACGGCAATCCTCACGGCAATCCGGCTGATTGCTGGGGAGGAAGTGGAAAAATCCCTGCCGGTAGAAGTGGAATTGATTACCAAATAATAGCAACAGAATTGCAAATGCTCGGATTACAAGCGATAGGGCGCCGCGATTTGTCTGGAATAATGGCAAAGCGGCGCCCTTTTTGTGCAAGCCCTTTTGGCGCTAAAGTATCAGTGAATATAAAAATGGGGAAATTCAAAACCATTAGGCATATTCCATAAAACATATCATCGAAAATGCCGATTTTTTCATCGAAAATGCAAACAATATTGACGCCGAAGACTGTAAACTTGATATTAATTAATAAAAAATATTAAGGAGGAATGGTCAACATGAGATGGAAAAGACAAATCTGCATTATCCTCAGTTTCTGCCTGTTATGCATGGACATCTGCATAGGAGACGGATTTACGGTGCAGGCACAGGGCAACATCAATACGGCTGGGCGGGAGACCTTGAATTTTAATACGGACTGGCTCTACAGCAGCATGGATTATGAAAATGGGGAGGCAGTCAGGCTGGATGATTCCGGTTTTGACAAGGTGTCGGTGCCCCATGCCAATACCGTACTGGAGACGCATAAGGGGAACGATTTTCCCAATGAGATTGCCTCTTACCGTTTTGTTTCCTGGTACCGCCGGCACTTTGCCTTGCCACAGCGTTATGCCGGAAAAAACATCACCGTGGATTTTGAGGGCGTTGCCACGGTTGCGGACGTGTATCTGAACGGTGAACTGCTGGCGAGCCATAAGGGGGCGTATACCGGATTTTCGGTAGACATCACAGATAAGGTATATACGGACGGAAGGGAAAATGTACTTGCGGTGCGGGTGAATTCTGAGCGGCAGCCCCAGCTTCCGCCGGAGGGCGGAAATGTGGACTACTGCCTGTTTGGCGGGATTGTCAGGGATGTGGCAATGACCATTACAGACCCGGTCCATGTGCAGCAGGTATTTGTTACCACCCCGAATCTCACGAAGGAGAGCGGCGTGGTGCATAACAGCGTGGATATCCTGAATAATTCTGAGCAGGATAAGGCTTATACGGTGGAGACAACCGTGCTTGACAAGGAGGGTAAGGCTGTCGTGCGGGCTTCCGAGAAAGCAGATTTCCCAGCAGGGCGTCTGGTGAAGGTGGAACTGACAACCGCTGCCATTGCCAATCCGCATTTGTGGAGTGTGGATGACCCATATCTGTATACGGTTGTTACAGAGATTAAAAATGGGAACGTGTTGGTAGATACATATCAAACGAGAATGGGTATGCGCTTTATGGAGTTTAAGACGGGGCCGGACGATGGCAGTTTCTATCTAAACGGAGAGAAAATTGAGATTATCGGCATCAACCGCCATGAGCAATGGCCCTGGATTGGGCGGGCTGTGCCCAATAAACTGCAGGTGCAGGATGCAGACCGCATTAAAGCGGATGGCATCAATGCCGTGCGCTGTTCCCATTATCCGCAGGATCCTTCCTTTTTGGACCGCTGTGATGAGATTGGGCTGCTGGTTTTTGAGGAGCCGCCCGGATGGCAGCATGTGGGAGACAGTGAGTGGAAAGATAATTTTAAGAGGAACCTGGAGGAAATGATTCTGCGTGACAGGAACCATCCTTCCATCATTAGCTGGAGCGCCAGGCCCAATGAGTCCTCCTCCAAAGGAAATCTTGAGTTTAACCGGGAATGCGAGAATATTTCCAAGGAACTTGACCCCACGAGGGTTACCCATGGCGTACGCTGGGAGTTTGGTATGCCCGGCGCCTCGGATAGCGATACGCCGGATAATGATATGGTGGTGAACGACCTTCTGACAGTCAACTACCGTTACCCGGAAAATCCGCCCCATATTCCCTATATGGTTACCGAGCATTCCAATGACTGGTGGGGAGACGGATACTCCTGGGCAAAAGATGCCGAAGCAATGAAATTTATTGATTCGTTCGCGGAGCCGCTTGATTATTTCTACCGCAATGACAAGGTGGCGGGCGGTTTTGGCTGGAGCATGTTCGACTATGACAATGAAGTGAATTACACGAAGACCGGGCATGTATTTTACAGTGGGCTGTATGATATTTTCCGCCATGAGAAACCGGTAGCTTACCTCTATAAGTCGCAGGCAGAGCCGGGAGATGAACCGATTATTTATATTGCCAACAGTTGGACGGCGGAGGGTACGAATACAGATACGGTCTATGTCATGAGCAATTGCGATGAGGTGGAATTGTTTGTAAACGGCGCATCCAAGGGAAAAATAGAGCCTAATAAATACATCAATTTGCCCCATCCCATTTATGAGTTTAAAAATATTTCATACGAAGAAGGAGAACTGAAAGCGGTCGGCTATATTGACGGCAGACAGGCGGGCGAATGTGTGCGCAAGACTCCTGGTGAGCCGGTGCGCCTTATCGCGGAGGCAGATTACAGTACGCTCACGGCAGACGGAACGGATATGACCAGCGTGTCGGTTACGGCTGTCGATACCGAAGGCAACCATGTGCCGTTTGCGGCGAATAACATCAACGTGGCGCAGACAGGCGGCGCCAGAACAACATTGATCTGTGAACGCAATGCAGAACTGGAGAATGGCAGGATTGCTTTCCTGGTACAGTCTGTCCGCGATGAGATGGGCAGTGCGCAGTTTACGGTTACCTCAGAAGGGCTGGAAGCGGCAGTGATAGATATCAACATAGACCCCTATGCCGCAGATAACCTGGTTCCTGCCGTGCAGACGACTGGAGCCGTGGCGCCGAGGTTTGCGAACGCGTATGCCGTCAACGACAGCAGGAGGGGAACTGGCCTCTATGAATTTGCTTATCAGGGGACTGGATGGGTATATGCAGGAGAAAAGACCGCACACCAGGGTGACAACCATTACTCCAACCAGGCGGGCGACACGCTCAGTATCCGTTTTGTGGGGACGAACCTCAAATATTATGGCGCGAAAGCGAATAACCATGGGATTGCCGCCTTTTCCCTTGACGGCGGGACGGAAACGAATGTGGACTGTTATTCCCAGAACAGGGATGCCAATGCGCTGCTTTTTGATACGGGAATTTTAGAATATGGAGAGCATACGGTAAAAGTCCGGGTGACCGGGGAGAAGAATGCCGCGGCGGCTGATTGTTACCTCAATGCAGATAAGATAGAGGTGTCTGCCAAAGGCGGGCAGAATGTGGCGAACGACCATACAATGGGGAATGGAGAATTCCAGTTCAGCTACTCGGACGGTTGGTCTGCCAGCACAGATGCTGCTTGCTATCAAGGGGATAATTATTGGTCAAACACCAAGGATGCATACCTGACCTTCCAATTTATCGGTACGTCCCTTAGATATTACAGCACCAAGGCAGGAAATATCGGAATTGCCGCTTTTTCCATGGATGATGGGCCAGAACAGCTGGTTGACCTCTATCAGGCGAACAAGGCGGACCAGCAGCTCGTGTATGAAGCAAGCGGCTTAACCCCAGGCGTCCATACTTTGAAGGTGCGGGTGACCGGAGATAAGAATCAGGCAGCCTCAGACTGCTGCGTGGTGGCAGATAAGATTGAAGTTTCCAATGGAGAGGAGAACTGCACACACCAAAGGACGGAGGTTTGGAATAAGGTAGCGTCATCCTGTATAAAGGCAGGATACAGCGGAGATACCTATTGCCTGGACTGTGGCGCGAAGGTTTTGGAAGGAAAGGCAGTTCCCGTCTCCGGCCATCAGTGGAACAAAGGCGTCATCACCAAACAGCCGACTGCCAGCGAGGCAGGAATCAAGACATTTACCTGCGCAATCTGTAAGGCGACCAGGACGGAGACCTTGGCGAAGCTGACATCTTCCCCTGCCGCGCCGCCTGAAAAGGGAAGTGTGGTCAAAGACACTGCTTCCAAGGCAGAGTATGAGGTCACGGCTGTCAAGAGCGCCAATGGGAAGGTGACAGGAACCGTTTCCTATATTAGACCGACCGATAAGTCGGCAAAGACGGTCAGCATTCCCGCAAAGGTTACGGTAAACGGCGCAGAATTCACGGTGACCTCCATTGCCGACAAAGCGCTGCGTAACAACAGTAAGGTTACGAAGGTAGTGATTGGAGCAAATGTCACAACCATCGGGGCAAATGCTTTCTATGGCTGCAGGAAGCTGAAAACGGTCACCATAGGCAAGAACGTGACGGCGATTGGGGCGAACGCGTTCAATAAATGCACATCGCTGGCGAAGATTACAATTCCAGCCAAGGTGAAGAAAATTGGCAGGCAGTCATTCTATGGCTGCAAGAAGCTGAAAACCATCACTGTCAAGACCACGAAGCTGAAGAAAGCAACCGTCGGCAGCAAGGCGTTCAAGGGAATCCATGCGAGGGCAACGTTTAAGGTTCCCAAGAGCAAGCTGAAAGCTTACCGCAGCATATTTAAGGCGCGGGGCATGGGTAAAAAAGCGAAGATGAAAAAAATCTAAAGAATTAGTTCCAATAAGGCAGGTTTTGTGGTAAAATACCATCTGAATCAGAAGAAAGGATGGTATATAAGGCAGGACCTGCCTTATAGTAGTGGAGGATATGATAAAAGTAGTTAAATTTGGTGGGAGTTCCCTGGCGAGCGCCGGGCAGTTTTCAAAGGTCGGTAAAATTATCCGTGCGGAGGAAAGCCGCAGATATGTGGTTCCCAGCGCGCCAGGAAAACGCAATGCCAAAGATACGAAAGTAACGGATATGCTGTATCAGTGCTATGCACTGGCAGAGGCAGAGGAGAATTTTTCCATGGCCTTGCGCAAAATCAGGGAGCGGTACGAGTCGATTATCAATGGGCTGCACCTGAAACTGTCGCTGAATAAAGAATTTGAGGAGATTGCAGAAAATTTTAAGAATAAGGCGGGGGAGGATTACGCTGCTTCCCGTGGGGAGTACCTGAATGGAATCATCATGGCAAATTATCTGGGCTATGAATTTATCGATGCGGCAGAGATTATCCGCTTTGACGACAATGGGGAATTTGCTGCGGAGAAGACCAATGAGCTGGTGGCAGCGCGTCTGCAGAGCTGTGAGCGCGCTGTGATACCCGGGTTTTATGGTGCGAAAGAAGATGGCAAGGTGAAGACCTTTTCCAGAGGAGGCTCGGACATCACGGGTTCCATTGTCGCCAAGGCGGTACAGGCGGATATTTATGAGAACTGGACGGACGTCTCCGGTTTTCTGATTGCGGACCCGCGAATCATTGAGAATCCCCAGGGCATCAAGGTGATAACATACCGGGAACTGCGGGAGCTTTCCTACATGGGGGCGACCGTGCTGCATGAGGATGCCGTATTTCCGGTGCGCAAGGCGGGAATTCCCATCAATATCCGCAACACCAACGAGCCGGAAGATGAGGGTACTCTGATTGTAGAGAGCACCTGCCGTATGCCGGACTATACGATTACGGGAATTGCCGGCAAGAAGGGATTCGTAGCGGTCAATATTGACAAGGACATGATGAATTCCGAGGTGGGATTTGGGCGTAAAGTGCTGGAGGCTTTTGAAAAATACGGCATTTCCTTTGAGCATCTTCCCTCTGGCATCGACACGATGACCGTGTTTGTGCATCAGGAAGAGTTTGAGGGCAAGGAACAGCAGGTATTGTCCGCCATCCACCGTCTGGCGAAGCCGGACAGCATAGAATTGGAAAGCGACATTGCCCTGATTGCAGTGGTGGGACGCGGTATGCGCTCCACGCGCGGGACAGCCGGACGGATTTTTTCCGCCCTCGCCCATGCCAATGTCAATGTGAAGATGATAGACCAGGGTTCGAGTGAGTTAAATATTATCATTGGCGTCAAGAGCTGTGATTTTGAGACGGCAATCCGGGCGATTTATGACATTTTTGTGGAAACAGAAATATAATCATATGACCTGAGGAGGGACCATATGGCATGAGGAGGGACCCACGCATGACTTCGCCAGACAGAAAACGCCTGATAGCCAAACATGTGCGCAATTTGTCCCGCAATGGACGGCTGCAGAGTTCGCGCAATTTTATCCAGCATGGAAGCACGTCCGTGTATGAACACAGCATCCGTGTGGCATATTATAGCTTGAGCCTTGCACAGCGGCTGCATCTGGACAGACACAGGGAGGAGCTGATTCGTGGGGCGCTCCTGCACGATTATTTCCTGTATGACTGGCATGAGAAGGACAGAAGCCATAATCTGCATGGGTTCCGCCATCCCTTTACGGCGCTGCGGAATGCGGAGACGGATTTTGTGCTCAGCAGAAGGGAGCGCAATATCATACTGCGCCATATGTTCCCGCTGATTCCGCTGCCGCCCTCCTGCCTGGAGGGCTGGATTGTATGTATGGTGGACAAAGGATGTTCCGTCTATGAGGTATTTAAATGACAGAGAAGAATCGCAAGAAAGAAATCAAATGGGATAAATTGGATAACACGGCAAATGTCTTTCCGGTGATTGCCGGGGAGAGCATGACCAATGTTTACCGGATTTCCGTGACTTTGCAGGAAGAGATACGGCAGGAATTGCTGCAGGAAGCTTTAGAGCGCGTATTGCCTTGGTTTGACGTGTTTTGCGTGCGTATCCGCTATGGCGTATTCTGGTATTATTTTGAGACAAACCAGAAACCTGCCCCTGCGGTAAAACAGGAATACCGCTATCCCTGCCAGTTTATTTCCCCTAACCGGAACAGGAATTACCTGTTTCGGGTAAATTATTATGGCAACCGCATCAATTTAGAGGTCTTCCATGTGCTGACGGATGGCATGGGAGGCATTACTTTTTTGCGGGAACTCACTTACCAGTACCTGCGCCTTTCCCATCCTGAACTTCAGGCGAAATTGGGGGATGGGCTTTGCAGCGACACCTCCCTGAACCGTGAAGACAGTTATCTGAAAAATTATAAGAAGAGCCATAAGAAAGGCTATAAGACGGCGCGGGCGTTTCAGGTCAAAGGAGAAAAACTGCGTCCGCTGGAACTGGGGGTGATGCACGGCTACATGTCCATCGTGGATTTGAAAAAGGCATGTAAATCTTATGGCGTTTCCATCAATGAGTATCTGGCGGCAGCTTTTTTGTGGAGCATTTATCAGGAATGCCTTCATGGTTCGCCGTCCAAACGTCCCCTCAGTTCCTGTGTGCCGGTGAATCTGCGGCCGTATTTCAATTCTATTACCATGAAGAATTTTTTTGTGATTGTCTCCGCAGTTTTTCATCCGCAGAAAGAGAGCTATACGTTTGCCGAGGTCACCGGGATTGTGGCAGAAAGCCTGCGCAGCCAGATTAACCAGGAGCATCTGGAAAATCTTTTCGCCTACAATGTGTCGAATGAGAAGAATTTTATCCTGCGCGCAGTGCCGCTGTTTATTAAAAATATGGCCATCCGCTATGTATACCATACCAGCGCCCGGGCGAACACCACAACGGTTACTAATATCGGAAATATCCAGGTCAAGGAAGAGTATCAGGAATATATTAAAGATTTCAGCGCGATGCTCTCTATGTCCGAAGGGCAGAATATCAAGGGCACCATCTGTTCTTACCGGGACACGCTGGTATTCACTATTAGCAGCAATCTTGCGGATGTGTCGGTGCAGCGGTGCTTTTTCCGCCGGCTTGCGGAGGATGGGATTGCGGTGAAAATTGAGACGAACGGAGTGTATAGCGAATAGAGGAACTTGAGATGTACGGAGAGTAAGGCAAATAGAGGAACTTGAGATGTACGGAGAGTAAGGCAAATAGAGGAACTTGAGACGGATGGAGGGTATGGCGAATGAGAGAATGTAAGAAATGCCATGTGCAAATTTTAGATGATACCAGTATCTGCCCGCTTTGCAGCAGTGTATTGGAAGTGGCGGGGGAAGAGGAATGGCATAATGGCTACCCGGATGTAAAAGCAGTCTCCAAGAAGCTGACATTTGTGGTGCGCCTGTACAGTTATCTGGCTATCGTCATCGAAGCGGCGTTAATTACCATCAACTATCTGACGTTCCGTGGGATATGGTGGTCTGCCATCAGCGGCATCATTATTTTATATTTTTTTATTACCTTGAAATATTCCCTGCAGAAAAATAACGGCTATAAGACTGTGATATTGGTACAGTTGGTCGGTGCGGTGCTCCTGGTAATCGCGACGGATAATATCGTTGGCTATCAGGGCTGGTCCGTCAATTATGTGCTGCCCAGTGCGATTTTACTGCTCAATGCCACGATTGGCATTTTGATGGTTGTAAACCTCTCCAATTGGCAGAGCTATCTTTTGCTGCAGATACTTACCGTGCTTTTATCCTGCGGCTGTGTGATTTTGTGGAGGGTTCAGGTGATTAAAAGCCCTGTCCTGACATTTGTGGCGCTGGCAGTCTCTTTGTGTATGCTTCTGGGAACCCTGATTTTCGGGGAGCGCAGGGCGAAGACGGAATTAAAGAGAAGGTTCCATGTGTAGGACAGAATGGGAAATACGAAAGGAGAAAACCATGCAGGAAGTCAGCATACAGGGAAGGGTTATCCGGGACATGATTGCACATGTAACCAACGATAACCTGATTGGCAGGAAGATTAAGACCGGGGAACTGCGCAAGAAACTGATAGAGCCTAAATGGAGATGTCCGGAATGTTTCCGCATGACGGAAATCATCATGCCCAGGTTTCAGATGGAATATCTCTGCCGGAGAGAGGACCCCAGGACAGATTATGTCATCCTGCAGCTTCACGGAGGCGGTTATATCGGCGCCATGCGCAACGCTTACCGTTCGTTTGCGGGGCTGTACTGTGAGGTCAGCAAGGGCATGGATGTGCTGACGATTGATTACCGGGTGGCTCCTGAAGACCCCTACCCGGCAGCTTTGGAAGATGCCGTGGAGGCTTACGAATGGCTGAAAGGCGCAGGATGGCGCAGCGGACAGATTATCGTAGTTGGTGATTCTGCCGGGGGCGGGCTCGCCCTTGCGCTCTGCATGTACCTGAAAGACCATAACCGCAGGCTTCCCGGGGGGCTGGTATTGATGTCGCCCTGGACGGACCTCACGGCAAGCGGACCTTCTTATTTTGATAATTATGAACTTGACCCTTTGTTTGGAAATACCACGGACAGCCTTATTTATAATCGGGACTATGCGGGGCAGCATGATATGAAAGACCCCTATATTTCGCCGTTTTTTGGAGAATATTGGGGCTTTCCGCCCATGCTTATCCAGGCGGGAGGGATAGAGATGCTGCTGAGCGATTCCGTCGGCGTTGCCTATAAGGCAAAACAACAGGGGGTGAAAGTGCGCCTGAGCATTTACGAAGGGATGTTCCATGTGTTCCAGATGGGCATGATGATGATGCCGGAATCCAAGAGGGCGTGGAAGGAAATTGGCAGGTATTTTGAGGTCCTGACGGGCGTAACAATTCAGCATTAAAATATTTTTTACAGTTTCCATAGCGGCTATCTTCGTTAACATTTAAAAATATTTATGGGAAGCTTCATGAGTTTCATGAATTTCCCCTCCTTTGCCAACGGCAGACCAAACCGGTATTTCTAGTATCCCTAGCTCCAGGGAGGGAGAGGTAGCGGCAGGTGTTGCACGGCCACACCTGCCAGGTCGTCGGAAGGCATTAATATAAATGCTTCGCATTTGCCTTCCTCCTGATATTAATTTCCCCAATTCAAAACTCGCGTTTTCCCAATGATTTGTAAAATATCGCCATCGGATGTGGTTTTTCCGGGGTAGGAAGCCTTTCGCCAGTTTTCCTTATCAGCGGGATAAAAGGATGAATAGGTGCGCCGGGTGAACTGTCTGAGGGACAGCCGGATATTTAAACTATAAGTTTTCCACGGCTTATACCGACTGTCCCGAGTTTCAGAGGCGCACCTTTATCGCTAATCCTTGTTCCCGCTGTTAGGAAAACAAGAAAGGCTGTCCGTGAGGAAAAACCACATCTGTTATGGCGATGTGATATAATCAGTAGGGAAAACGCTCAGACAGTTGATATTGGGGAAATTAATGTAACCAATTTGCGGAGCAAATTGATTGCCTGCTTGCCCGCCATCTGCGCAGCAGATTTCATTGCGGGCAATTCCCGAAGCCCTCTCCTGGAGACAAGGGATACACGAAATTCCTCAAATGTCTGCCTTTTGGCAAAGGAGGGGAAATTTACCAAATCCATAAATATTTTTATAATATTTGTGTAGATAGCCACTGTGGAAACTGTAATTGAAAATTTTAATGCTGAATAGTTGCGGACGGGCAGGTGAGAAAGGCAATGAGACTTGACAATCAGGGAGTTGGAAAATTATAATAGTAATGGTAAGATTCGGAAAAGAAGAAAGGTGATACATATGAGAAGAATAAAGCAGATTATGGGCATACTGTTATCATGGCTGTTATTGATAGGGATTTTCCAATTTATGCCGATAGATATAGATAGCAGCAGGGTATTTGCCACTGCGCAGTCCGGGGATAACAGCTTGTCCACCTTGAGTATTTCACCGGGAACGTTATCACCATCCTTTCAGTATAACATTGTTGATTATACAGCTTCTGTTGGGGCGGATGTCACCAGTGTGGAGGTCAATGCTAAAACATCCAATGAAACAGCGACCATAGAATCCGTGTCTGGCAACACCGATTTACAGGATGGGGAGAATCTGGTCAGTATCGTGGTCAAGGCGCAGAACGGAACAACAGCCACATATAAGATTGTGGTGACGCGGCAGGAGGGCGGAGAGACAGCTGCTCAGGAGCCGGCAGCAGATGAAGCGCAGACAGGGGAGGCAGATGGACAGCAGGCCGGAGAGACAGATGGGCAGCAAGCAGGAGAAGCGAATCCTCAGGGTATTACCATCAATGGGCATCCCTTTAACCTGGCGCCGACAATTCCAGCGGACATCGTTCCCGCGGATTTCGCCAAGACGACAGTCACCTGCCAGGGACAGCAGGTAGAAGGGCTCTCTTTTGAAAAGGCGGAACTGATGCTGGTGTATCTGACAACGCCCAGTACTGAGGTCAAAAACACGCTTGCCGTATATGAGGAGGCAAGCAATAGCTTCTGTCCTTTTCGCAAATTATCTTTCGATGAGCAAAATTACCTGATTATCCTCGATCCCCCAGCGGAAAGCGGGCTTTCGCAGGAATATACGCAGACTTCGCAGACGCTGGGAGAGTTTGCGGATGTGCCGGTGTTTGTCAAGGCACAGGCGGCGCAGATGCCGGATAATAGCGAGACAGGAGAAGCAGGAGGAACTGAGGGGCAGGAATTTTCCCTTATTTATGGCGTCAGCAGTTATGGAAATAAGGGATGGTACCAATATGATGCACTGGAATCGACCTTTCAACGCTATACGCCGGTACAGGCAGCGTCAGAACCGTCTGTGCTGGATACACAGCTGCCGGAGAGCGATGGTGAGCCCAGTGCGGAGATGCAGAGCCTGCAGAAAGCATATACGGACATGGAGGCGCAATATAATGCTCAGAAGGATACTTCCAGAAAGACAACGGCGGTGCTGGTTTTTATCATTGCCGTATTGGTTGTTGTGATAGTGAATCTGCTGCTGCGCGGCAGGAGAGCGGATGAGGATGAACTGGAAGATGAGGTTGATTATGATGAACTGACCGAGAAAGTCAGGGAGCAGGTTAAGAGCGCAAGGAAGTCCCGCCGCGGAGAAATCGGGCATGGCAGACAGGAAGGCGACAGGGAAGAGGATTTGTGGGAGGATGATACCGTACCGAGAGCCATTCTCAAGCAGCAGACGAAGGTGATACCTGCGCTTAGCATGGAGGAGCAGCAAGCCTCCCAGGCGAAGCATGGGACAAAAGCAGATAGAAAGACGGAGAAAAAAGACCGCAGACAGGAACAGCGGTTGGAGCGGAAAGCAGAGCCGAAGGCAGAAAGAAAGGCAGAGCCCAAAGCGGAGAGAAAGCCGGAGCCAGTTATAGAACCGGATGAAGATTTTGAGGTAATAGATCTGGAGGATTTATAGAGTGCATAGACAATATACGAAACAGGCAAAAAAAGCATTGGAGCTGGCAGGAAAATTATCCAAGAAGCTTCAGCACAATTATATAGGAACAGAGCATATCCTGGCAGGACTGATTCAGGAAAAAAGCGGCGTGGCAGCGCAGGTGCTGATAGAAAACCAGGTCGAGGAACAGAAGCTTTTAGAAATGATTGAGGAACTGATTGCGCCGGGCGGGGGAACATCATTGATGGATATAGATGGCTATTCACCCAGGACCCAGCGCGTGCTTGATACCGCCGAGAAAGAGGCGGCACGTTTTGGCAGTGAAAAGGTTGGCACGGAGCATTTGCTGTTAGCGCTTTTAAAAGAAAACGAATCGGCATCTGTGCGGCTTTTAAATACAATGGGCATCAATTTGCAGAAACTCTACATTGAACTTCTGGTGGCAATGGGCCAGGAGGGCAGTTTTTCCAAGGAAGAACTGAAATCAGCGAAGGTTAGGAAGAAGAACCTCAATGCTACGCCAGTGTTAGACCAATATTCCAGGGATCTGACACGCCTGGTGCTGGAAGGAAAGCTGGATCCGGTCATTGGCAGGAAAGAAGAAATCCGTCGCGTGATTCAGATTTTAAGCCGCCGTGGCAAGAACAATCCCTGCCTGATTGGAGAGCCCGGCGTAGGCAAGACCGCCATCGCAGAAGGGTTGGCGCAGCAGATTTCCCTTGGGCTTGTGCCGGATTCGGTAGCAGACAAACGCGTAGTTACCCTGGATTTATCCAGTATGATTGCCGGATCTAAATATCGTGGAGAATTTGAGGAGCGCATCAAGAAGGTCATCCGCGAGGTGACAGGGGCGGGAAATATCCTGCTGTTTATGGATGAGCTTCATACTATCATCGGGGCCGGAGGGGCGGAGGGAGCCATGGATGCTTCCAATATCTTAAAGCCTTACCTTGCCAGGGGCGAACTGCAGATGATTGGCGCCACCACGGTGGAGGAGTACCGGAAATATATAGAAAGGGATGCAGCCTTAGAGCGGAGGTTCCAGCCCGTGATGGTGGAAGAGCCGTCCGTGGAGGACACCATTGAGATACTAAAAGGGCTGCGCAGATTTTATGAAAAACATCATCAGGTTGTGATAACTGATGAGAGTTTAGAGGCAGCGGCAAGGCTTTCGCAGCGTTATATCTCGGACCGTTTTCTGCCGGATAAGGCAATCGACCTGATGGATGAGGCGGCGGCCCGGGTGCGGCTGCAAGGCGTGAAGTCATCCACGCAGCTGCAGGATCTTGCGGCGGAAATCAACCGTGTCGGGGAGGAGCTGGAAGATGCCATCCGGGAAATGGATTTGGAACTGGCATCGAGACTGCGCAAGGAAAAAGAGGAATTGCAGGAGGAGTCTGCAAAGCTGCAGAAGAAGGTCCGAAAAGCTTTAAAGCAGAAGAAAGCGGAAGTGGGCGAGAATGAGATTGCGGAAGTGATTGCCCAGTGGACCAAAATTCCGGTCAAACAGCTTGCCGAGGAGGAAACGGTTAAGCTTCGTAAATTAGAAAGCGTACTGCACAAGCGTGTCATCGGCCAGGAGGAAGCAGTCAGCGCTGTGGCGAAAGCGGTGCGCCGTGGAAGGGTAGGGCTGAAAGACCCCAACCGCCCGATTGGTTCCTTTCTGTTCCTGGGACCTACCGGCGTGGGCAAGACGGAGATTTCCAAGGCATTGGCAGAGGCAGTGTTCGGCAGTGAGGAGTCCATGATACGTGTAGATATGTCCGAGTATATGGAAAAACACAGCGTATCGAAGATGATTGGCTCTCCGCCAGGCTATGTAGGCTATGATGAGGGCGGGCAATTGAGCGAGAAAGTAAGGCGCAATCCCTATTCCGTAATCTTATTTGATGAGATTGAGAAAGCCCATCCAGATGTGTTTAATATTTTGCTGCAGGTGTTGGATGACGGGCATATTACCGATGCCCAGGGCAGGAAAGTGGACTTTAAAAATACGATTATCATTATGACGTCCAATGCGGGGGCACAGTCGATTATAGAGCCAAAAGCGCTGGGATTTGCCTCGGTAGAGGATGCAAAACAAGATTATGAGCGGATGAAAAGCAGTGTTATGGAGGAGGTACGCAGGATTTTCAAGCCTGAGTTCCTCAACCGTATTGACGAGACCATTGTCTTCCATGCGCTGACCAAAGAGGATATGAAGAAAATTGTCACGCTGCTGACAAAGAGCCTGGTTGCCCGCTGCCAGGAACAGATGGGCATTACGCTGCATATTAACGGAAGCGTGAAGAGCCATATTGTAGAGACGGCGTATGAACCGAAATACGGTGCGCGCCCCTTGCGCAGGAAGATTCAAAACGAGCTGGAAGACGGGCTGGCAGAGGAAGTACTTGCCGGCAAGGTGAAGCGCGGGGATGAAGTGGAGGTCACGATGAACAATAAAGAATTGACGTTTAAACTCGTGTAGGCGTTAGCGATACGAAGCGGAGAGAGTCAGAATGAAAAATTTGGGCAAGGCAAAGATAGCAATAGTTACAATAGTGATTATTTTGGCGTCTATGGTGTTCCACTATTTTGGCGCGGCCGGGCTGTGGGATATCGGTATCTCAGACAGGCTGAACCAGCGGGAATCGGTGACGAATAAGAAAATATATATCATTGGCATTGACGATAAGACCCTGGAGAAGTATGGTCCGGTCAATACCTGGAGCAGAGATATTCCGGCGCAATTGGTGGAAATGTTAAATGCAGATACAACAAAACGGCCAGCTGTCATCGGATTCGATGTGATTTACAGCGAACAGGCAGATGAGAAAGCCGATAAGCATTTTGCCGATGCCTGTAAAATGGCAGGCAATGTTGTGGTGGCGCAGAGTTTTTCTTTCAAGGAGATGCCGGAGACAGATGAGGATGGGAAGGTCACTTACAATCCATATCATGTCGATTATGTGATTGAGCCGTATGAGAGCCTTCGTGACAGTGCAATTACCGGGTATGCCAATACAACCGTGGATGCAGACGGCTATGTGCGCCAGGCAATGGCCTATCTTGATTATGAGGGAGAGCGGGCCTTTAGCCTCTCTTCCCAGGTTTATAAGATGTTTCAGCAAAGCCAGGGAAAGGAAGCCGTATTCCCGGCTACTTATGGCAGGAGCAACCGTTTCTATTTTACATATTCCGGGAAACCAGGCGGATACAATGTAGTTTCCATGGCAGATGTGCTGGATGGCAGCATCGATGCCGGCATTTTTCAGGGCGCGGCTGTGCTGGTAGGAGCCTATGCCGTGGGGATGCAGGACTCGTACACGCCGGCAATTTCGCATAACAGCCAGATGTATGGGGTGGAAATCCATGCCAACATCATTGAAGCGCTCTTGGAGGGGAAGACACAGACGCCGTTCTCTCCGATTTTCTATGCAGTCGCGGCAGGTCTTTTGTGCGGGCTGTTCTTTCTGGCGGCGCGCAAAGCAAAAATGCTGCTGACGGGCATATTGTTTGTGCTGCTGGCGGCAATGGATGTTGTATTTGCCAGAATTATGTACCAGCGGGGCAGTATCGTACCGGTTATCCTGCTGCCGATTGTGCTGGCGCTGATTTTCCTGGCGCAGGTAATCCAGGGTTACCTTACGGAAATTATGCGCAGACGGCGTGTGGTCAATGTATTTAAACAATATGTGGCGCCGCAGGTTGTAGATAAAATCAGTAAGGACAGGGATTTTGAACTGGTGCTTGGCGGGGAAAACCGCCATGTCGCCGTGTTGTTTGTGGATATCCGCGGCTTCACGACCATGTCGGAAAGTATGCAGCCAGAGGAAGTAGTGGAAATATTAAATGAATATTTAAGTTTGACCACCAAATCTATCTTTGACAATGGAGGGACGCTTGATAAATTTGTGGGCGATGCCACGATGGCAGTGTTCAACGCGCCTTTTGAACTGGACGATTATATTTTCCGCGCCGTGTGTACGGCGTGGGATATGCGGGCAGGCGCGGACGAACTTGCCGATAAATTTGAAAAACGCTTTGGCAAGAGCGTTGCTTTTGGTATCGGCGTGAATTGCGGAAATGCAGTCGTTGGCAATATTGGCTGTGAATTCCGTATGGACTACACGGCAATCGGGGATACCGTCAATACGGCGGCACGTTTGGAGAGCAATGCCAAGAGAGGGCAGATTCTGATTAGCGAGGAAGTTTACAATGCCGTGAAAGATCGGGTGAGCGTAACGCCGATTGGTGAGATTCCTTTGAAGGGGAAGAGCAAGGGGGTATTTGTATATCAGTTGGATGAGGTGAAGAAGTAAATGAGCAGAGGATATATTATTCCAGACAGGGCAGAGATAGAAAGGTCTGTCCGCCTTGCCGGAGAATATGAGTGTGCGTTTGAATATAATGATTTTTATTTGCCGGAGATTTTAGATAATCTGGGAAAGCAGGAAGAAATTATTGAGTTTTATGCGAAATACCGCAGTGATTTTTCCCAAGATACCATGCATGGGGCATTTCTGGACGTGACAATCCACAGCAGCGACCCTTTGATTCGGGAGACCTCCATCCTGAGGGTGCGCCAGTCCATGGAGATTGCCAAACGCATGGGCTTGAAGGGCGTGGTGTTCCATACCGGAAGGCTGGCTGGGTTTCGTACAAAAAGTTACTTAAAATTGTGGCATCAGATAAACCTGCAGTTTTTCTCGCAGCTTGCGGAGGCTTATCCCCAGCAGCAGATTTATATGGAGAATATGTTCGATGAGGCCCCCGATGTGCTGGCAGAATTGGCAGAGGCAATGAGGGAAATCGGGAATTTTGGCGTTTGCCTGGATTATGCCCATGCAGCGCTTACAGGCTGCACACAGCAGGAGTGGGTAAATACGCTGGCTCCATATGTCCTGCATATGCATCTCAATGACAACGATTTGCTGAATGACCTGCATCAGCCCATAGGAGAAGGGAAGATAGACTGGCAGGAGTATGACAGGCTGATGAAAGAGCGCCAGATAAGTGCAGGCGTGCTGGTGGAAGTAAGCGGCTGCGATGGTCAGCAGAAGTCATTGGAGTATATGAGGCAGCATGAAATGTATCCGTTTCACAGGTGATAGATAAGGAGAGATTAGATGCGATTAGAATATGAAGATTTCCAAAAAATATTGAATATTGGCATCAATCTGTCTACCGGCAGGGACAGGAATCAAATCCTGGCATCCATTCTGGAAAGCGGAATGGAGATTACGAATTGCGATGCCAGCACCTTGTATCTGTATGAGGATGACCAGCTGACATTTAAAATTATGAAAACGCTCTCTATGGGAATCAGCAGGGGCGTGGATGGGGAAGCCATCACCGATATGCCTCCGGTTGCCATGAAAGAGGGAAATGTCTGCGCTTACACGGCAATTCACAGGGAGATTGTCAATATACCGGATGTGTATGACAGCGATCGGTTTGATTTCTCCGGTCCGAAGCAGTACGATGCGCTGACCGGGTACCACACAAAATCACAGCTTGTAATCCCTTTGGAGAATAATGAGAATGAGCTGATTGGCGTTCTGCAGCTGATTAATGCTATGGATAAGGATGGGAAAGTGATTCCTTTTGACAGGCAGTATCATATCATCATCCGTTCCCTGGGGTCTATGGCGGCGATTGAGCTGACAAATCTCGCTTACATGGAAGAATTGAAAGCACAGCTCTATTCTTTTGTGGAGGCGCTGACGACTGTGCTGGATGAGCGTTCGCCCTACAATGCTTCCCACACGCGCAATGTTGCCAAATATTCGCGGATTCTCGCAGATTATATTACCGAACTGCACAAGCAAGGGTTATGCGAAGAATCCTTTGACCAGGAAAGGAAAGAGAAGCTTCTGCTTGCGGCATTGCTGCATGATATTGGCAAAATAGTAGTTCCTCTGAGCGTGATGGATAAGGCAACCCGCCTGGGAGATGAGCTCAGTAAGGTGGAAGAGCGCTTTAAGCTGTTGGAATCGCTCTATGAGGTTGACATGCTTCGGGGCAGGATAACAGAGGAGGAATATGAACAGCAGATTGCGGATTTGAGGTCTGACCTCGACTTTATACATAAGATTGACACGGTAGGATTTCTGAATAATGAAAATTATGAGCGGGTCTGCAGACTTTCTATGAAAAAACATATAAAAGAAAATGGAGAAGTGACGAAATATATAACAGATAAGGAAAAGAATTGCCTGAGTATCCGTCAGGGGACGCTGACAGTGGAAGAACGTGAGGTAATGAAGAACCATGTGGTGGTGACGGAGAAGATTCTCAGCAAGGTCCGGTTTAATAAGAATTTTTCGATTGTACCGAAATGGGCGGCAGCCCACCATGAATTTCTCAATGGAACCGGCTATCCGAAGCAATTGACGGCGGAGGAGCTGGATTTGGAGACACGGATTCTGACGGTGGCAGATATCTATGATGCCCTGACGGCAATTCGCCCCTATAAAACGGCAATTCCAGACGATAAGTCTATGAGTATGCTCAGAAGCATGGCAGAGGAAGGAAAGATAGACAGCCAGGTCGTGGGCTGGCTGTCCGAAGCATTGAAAAGGAGGTATGAACAAAAATGAAAAAGAAATGGAAAGGATGGATTTCTCTATGCCTGGCATTTCTGCTCGGCTTTGCCGTCCTGCCGGCAGCAGTAAATGCGGACGGTGAATATGCAAACCTTAAGCTGTATACTGGCGCAGGCAGGGTAACGTCAGATATGTATGTGTCCGATGATACGGGGACATACGCGGAGAATGTGAATGAGAATTGTCCAATCGGTTACCGTAAAGACGGCTATCGGCTGTGGAGAGTGGATGAAGCTAATTATACAGTCTGCAGCAGATGGATAAGCGACAATGAAAGTGAATGGCCTGCATATATCTCAGGGTATTTTGCCCCTGAAAATGTTGTGCTTGTACCTAACTGGATACCGGAATATTCTGCATTGCCCATAACGGCAGAGAATCCGACGGTGGTAATCGGCGATGGAAGCGCACAGGACAGAGGAGATTTTTATTACCAGTGGCTTCGCGAGCGCAAGGCAGTAGATATCGGAAATTACCATGATGAATCTGAGCAGGTAAAAGTATCTGCCAGCGTGAATGCTTCCTATAACAGTGAGAGTGGAAAATGGATAGCCGGAAATGAACAGCCATATATGGAGCTGCGGTTCTCATTGCAGAGAGGCGATGTGGTAGCGGTGAAAAATATCAGCGGCGGCACGAATCCACAGCATTATTTCAGCGGATATCTGAAAGAATCCAATGGCGCGGCTTTCCTTGAGACGTATGACCACGATAATGACACATTTTATGTGACTTCAAAGGCGGGCGGCGAATGCAGCCTGCATATGCAGAACAATCTGAATAATAGCCTACAGGTGTCTGTCACCGTGAGCCGCTATGAGGGGGAAGATGGTGAGGTAGGCACGAAGACATACAGTGGAGATGCCGGAACTTATTGCTGCAAAATCAGCTATATAAAGGACGGCAGCCAAATTTCATTTCTGACGAATTCGGTTACTATCAAGAAAAATGAATCTGGCGGGAATGAGCCGGGCGGAAATGAGCCAGGCGGCAACGAACCGGGAGGAGACGAGCCAGGCGGCGATGAACCGGGAGGAGACGAACCAGGCGGCAATGAGCCGGGCAAAGATGAGACGAAAGTGTATGCGGTTGCAAAAGGAACGGAAATCAATGGTTCTTTTGCGCCCAAAATCAATGGCAAGGAAATTGATGAAGCTTTCCCGGGACAGACAGTTACGGTAGAGACTTACCCGGCAGCAGGTTATAAGACGAAGATTATCACATACCGCAGGACAGACGGTAGTTCTGGGGAATCGGTAACCGTACCGATGGGCGGCGATGGGAACGGCTGTTTTGTGATGCCGGAGTATGATGTTACGGTAGAAGTCAGCTTCCAGAAAGAATCTTCAGATGTTAAGCCCTCGCAGCCGCCGAAGATTGAGATTTCTTTGGATGGCAATGCCCAGACATGGTCTTCCTCGGCAGGAAAGGTAGCTTTCCATCTGATATTTAATCAGGCAAAGCAGTTTAAAGTGAAAGTGACCGATGCAGAGAATGATATCGATGCGAGCGGAATTAAGTATTATCTAGCTGACAGGGATCTTTTCTCAGGGAAAGGAAATTATACATCACAGGAGATTGAGGCTGCAGTTGCCGGCAAATGGAAAGATAATGCGGCTGCTGTGGATGTGAGGGCAGAAGGCAGATATGTATTATATGTCAAAGCCAGTGACCGTGCGGGCAACATAACGTACGCAAATTCACAGGGACTTATTATTGATACCACAGCCCCGGTTATTTCCGGTGTGGCAGACGGCAGTAAGTATTATGGGAAGACCACGTTTACGGTTAAGGACGCATACCTTGATACGGTAACCATAGACGGCAAAAAGGTACAGTTGCAGAATGGCACATATACGATTGAACCGGATAATGATTTACATAAGATAACAGCTACAGACTTGGCAGGAAATAAAGTTTCCTGTGCGGTATCGGTTTATGAGACCTGGGTGCGTGATGGAATAGAGAAGAATGGAGTTTATTCACTGCAGAAAGGAACTGCTTACAAACTTGGCAAAGGCAAATGGAAGGTCGTAGGGGATGATACTATATACCGCGGCGGAATGACGATTTATGTACCGGCGGATGGGGACTATGACTTCCGCAAACAATAGGACAGGGGGATTATCATGCAGAAATCAAAAGGAATTAAGATAGCTGCACTCCTTTGTGGGGCAATCGTGGCTATCACAGGAATGGTGCTGGTAGTCAGCCATTTCTTTCGAGGAGAAGAGTTCTATCGCTCTATTCTGATTTATGAACTGGAAGGAACGGCAAATATTGAACGCGAGGGCGCAGGGGAAATCCGTGCCGCAGAAGATTTGTATCTGGAGTCCGGCGACAGGCTTACGGTGGCAGATGAAAGTTCCATGCGTCTGAAATTGGATGATGATAAGTATGCGATGGTGGAAGAGAACAGTATCCTCGCTATTGAGGGCGCTGGCGATGCCCAGGATTCTAAAACGAAAATTGATTTGGTTCAGGGAGCCATCACGAACGAAATTCAGAATCCGCTGAGCACGGATTCCACATACGAAGTTAATTCTCCCAACTCTGTCATGGCTGTGCGCGGCACGATTTTCCGTGTAGAAATAACAACTGATGAGGATGGGGAGGCATGTACCAAGGTGTCTGTCTTCTCAGGAAAAGTATCTATGGGTGCGCTCCTTGAGGACGGAACGGTAGGCGAGGAAATATATGTTGCCGCAGGAGAGGAAGCTTCCTGTATCGGTGACAGTTCTTCTGGTTCCTACCTGACGGAACCAGAAGCGATAGACTTTGAGAATCTTCCCTTGCAGGCACTGACTTTCCTGATGGAACTTGTGCAGCGCGATGCGCCTGTTACTGGGATTTCCCAGGATGAACTGAGCGGGCTGATTGAGGAAGCGGAAGCTTGGGAAGATGAGGATGAATCTGAGGCTGCGGACTATGAGGAAGATACGGACGAGGAAGAGATAGACGAATCAGATGGCAGTGAGTATGAGGATGCTGCGGACGAGGATTCTGACACAGATGATTCCTCTGACAGCAGTAACTCTGGCAGCACAGGCAACAACAGTAATTCAGGCAGCACAGGCAACACCGGTAATACTGGCAGTACAGGAAATACAGGGACGCCAGGAAGTGCGGGGACAACGCCGCGCACGAATCCAGGGACTACACCGGGAACAAACCCAGGAACGGCGCCGGGAACAAACCCAGGGACGAATCCGGGAACAACGCCGGGAACAAACCCAGGGACGACTCCAGGAACGGCGCCGGGAACAAACCCAGGGACGAATCCAGGAACAACGCTGGGCAATGATCCTGTTGTCACGCAGCCCAAAGAGTTTACCGTGAAATTCATGTATCAGGGCAAGGTGTTTGCAACGCAGACAGTGGAGAGCGGACAGTGCGCTGAGAAACCGATAATAAAGCCCAAGGAGTCTGGAAAATGGGATTTTGATTTTTCAACAGCGATTAAAAAAGATACCACAATTAAGTGGAAATAGGACTAGCCGAACATATGGATGATGTGGTATAATATGCCCTGAGGAGGACCAAATGACCTAAGGAGGAAAGAAAAATGGCTGTAGTAGAAGAATTGATCCGTACTGATAATAATGAGGCTCTTAGTTTTGGAAATTATAAGCTGGGTTCAAAGTCAAAAGCAGATAATTTTGAATTTGGCGGAGATTTATATAAGGTCAAGACTTTTAAAGAGATTACCAAACTTGAGCGCAATGGTATGTTTGTGTATGAATCTGTACCGGGAACTGCTGTGAATGGTTTTATGGTAACCGACAGCGGGGTGGCATTTGAGGTAGAGGGACCGGAAGATGCACAGATTACACTGGAACTGGAAGAACAGACAGAGTATAAGGTTTTAGTGGATAATGTGGATGCCGGCCAGATGAAGACGAACCTGGGAGGCAAGCTCAGCCTTTCCGTAGAATTGAGTGAGGGAAAGCCGGTTGCAGTCAGAATAGAGAAAATTGGATAAACAACCATACGAAATCCTAAGAAGGGTATTCCAGAAGCCAGAAATGCATGGCTTTTGGGATGCCCATTTCTTTGAGTTGAAAGGAATTTTATATATGGCGAAAGCTAAGAAGGTCAGCGTATATTTCTGCCAATCCTGCGGATATGAATCTTCTAAATGGATGGGGCAGTGCCCGGGCTGCCGGGAATGGAATTCATTTGTGGAAGAGGTAGTAGAAAAGAAGTCTGCCGGAAAAGTTAAGAGTGTTCCGGGCGGAAATGAGGAACTTAAGACGACAAAGATTTCTGAAATTGATATGCAGGCAAAGGAGCGGCTGCAGACTGGTTTCCGGGAATTGGACCGTGTGCTGGGCGGCGGTATTGTGCAAGGTTCCCTGGTGCTTGTGGGCGGAGACCCGGGTATCGGCAAGTCCACGTTGCTTCTGCAGGTCTGCAGGAATTTGGCGGACGCCAAAGAAGTCCTATATATTTCCGGGGAAGAATCCTTACAGCAGATAAAAATGCGTGCACAGAGAATTGGGCAGTTTTCTGACAGGCTGCAGCTGTTCTGTGATACCAGCTTGGAGCGCATTGAACAGGTTATCAACAGGGAAAAGCCACAAGTGGTAATTATTGACTCCATCCAGACGATGTACAGCGAGGAGGTAGGTTCTGCACCGGGAAGCGTGTCCCAGGTGCGGGAGACCACGGCTCGGCTCCTGCAGATTGCCAAGGGCATGGATATCACGGTGTTTATTGTGGGTCATGTGACAAAGGAAGGCGTGGTGGCAGGTCCGAGGGTGTTGGAGCACATGGTAGATACGGTGCTTTATTTTGAGGGAGACCGCCACGCTTCCTACCGCATTTTGCGGGGCGTGAAGAACCGCTTCGGTTCGACCAATGAGATTGGGGTGTTTGAGATGCAGGAGGCAGGGCTGCAGGAGGTGGAAAATCCCTCCGAGTTTATGCTCAATGGAAAGCCCCAGGGAGCCTCTGGTTCGGTCGTTGCCTGTTCCATGGAGGGGACGCGTCCGATTCTCGTAGAAATCCAGGCGTTAGTCTGCCACAGCAATTTCGGCATACCGCGAAGGACGGCGGCGGGAACGGATTTGAACAGGGTCAACCTTCTGATGGCAGTTCTGGAGAAAAGAGGCGGGCTATCCCTGTCAGGCAGCGATGCCTATGTCAATATTGCAGGAGGAATCCGCATGAACGAGCCGGCGATTGATTTGGGGATTGTGATGGCGCTTGCTTCCAGCTTTAAGGAAAAAGCCATCGATGAAAGCATGATTTGTTTTGGCGAAGTAGGGCTGAGCGGCGAGGTTCGGGCAGTCAATATGGCACAACAGCGTGTCTCCGAGGCGAAAAAATTGGGATTTTCATCCTGCATCCTGCCAAAGGTCAGTGTTGCAGGACTCACAGATACAAAGGGAATTAAGGTAATTGGAGTAGACAATATCCGTGAAGCAATCGGGTGGATTGGATAGCTTTCATTCTTATTATTATGAGGAGGAATCAGATGGACAGAGCAGAGATCTTTGCAAAAGTGGACCATACGCTGTTGGCACAGACGGCGACATGGCAGGAGATTCAGCAGATTTGCGATGATGCAGCAGACTATGGCGCCGCCTCGGTGTGTATACCGCCGGCCCATGTAAAACAGGCGCAGGAATACCTCTCGGGAAAGGTGAGAGTCTGCACAGTCATCGGTTTTCCCAATGGTTATCACACCACGGCGGTAAAAGAATTTGAGACCAGGGATGCGGTGGCAAATGGCGCTGACGAAATTGACATGGTAATTAATTTGGGGTGGGTGAAAGAGAAAGCATTTGATAAAATAGAGGGAGAAATCCGTACTGTGAAACATGCCTGCCAGGGCAGAATCTTAAAGGTAATTATTGAAACATGCCTGCTGACTGAGGAAGAAAAGACAAAGATGTGCGAAATAGTGACGGCAGCAGGTGCAGATTATATCAAGACTTCCACCGGATTTTCCACGTCCGGCGCTACATTTGCGGATGTAAAATTATTTGCGGAGCATGTGGGGGAATCAGTTAAAATCAAAGCAGCAGGAGGAATTTCCAGCTTTGCAGATGCCGAAGATTTCATCCGCCTGGGGGCGGACCGGCTGGGAACCAGCCGGCTTGTGAAATTGGCAAAAGAGGAATCTCTTTAAAATGCCAGGAATTGGAGATGGGCACCTTTATTTCTTATACAATGCCCGCACAGAGTTCAGCACACATAACATGGCAACTCCGCTGTCAGCGAAAACGGCCATCCACATGGAAGCGTGTCCGGTCAGCCCAAGCGCCATGACGAGCGCTTTGACTGCCAGGGCAAACACCACATTTTGCCAGGCAATTTTGGTGGTCGATTTGGCAATGGAGATAGATTGGGGAACGGCCTGCATATTGGAGGTCATAAACACAACGTCTGCGGCTTCGATAGCGGCATCTGCGCCGCTTCCCATGGCAGCTCCTACATCTGCGCCGGCGAGCACCGGGGCATCGTTGATGCCATCGCCAACGAACATTACGGAGCCGTTCCTGCTGCGGATTTCCTGGAGCCTTGCTAATTTTTCTTCCGGCAGCAGCCGGGCAAACACTTCGTCAATGCCGGCTTCTTTTGCTATCGCCTGGGCGCTTTCGGTGGAATCTCCGGTCAGCATGGCAGTTTTGATGTGCAGCCGTTTGAGGGAAGCAATCGCATTCTTCGATTCTGGTTTGAGCGTATCGGAAATCAGCAGGCAGCCGGCAAAATTTCCATTGATGGCCGCAAGAACTTCCGTACCATAGGAAATCTGGATATTTTTGGGAAGGACTACCTTGTATTTATCCATGAGTTTACGGTTGCCGACAAGCACTGTCCCCATGGAAAGTTCTGCCTGAACGCCGTGGCCGGCGATTTCCTCAAGTTTTGTGGGAGTTTCCAGTGTAAGGTTTTGTTCCCTTGCCGCCGTGGCGATGCTCACGGCAATCGGGTGGGTGGACTGCTGCTCACAGCTTGCGCAGAATGCCAGCAGTTCATCTTGGCTGTATTTTCCCACAGGGAGGATTTGCTGGACGGCGAAATTCCCTTTTGTGATGGTTCCAGTTTTATCCATGACAACGGCAGAAACATTTTTTAAAGCTTCGATGGACACGCCGCCCTTGAAGAGGATTCCTTTTCTGGAGCCTGCGCCGATACCGGAGAAAAAGGCTAAGGGCACGCTCAGCACCAGTGCACAGGGGCAGCTGATGACTAAGAAGGTCAGGGCAGTATAAATCCAATGGTTCCAATCTCCGGTAAACAGGGAGGGGAGAATGGCAGTGGCAAGCGCCACGACAACGACAAAGGGTGTATATACCCTGGAAAAACGCGTGATAAAACGGTCAATCTTCGGCTTGCTTGCGGCGGCATTTTCCACAGAATCGAGGATTCTTGTCACCATAGAATTTTCCAGCGTTTTTTCCACGCGGATTTTCAATTGCCCGGAAGTGTTGATGCAGCCGGAGGTGACGGCGTCTCCTACAGCAGCTTTCACCGGGACGGGTTCTCCGGTGATGGGTGAAGTATCCAGGCGGCTTTCGCCCTCCAGAATAATGCCATCCAAGGGGATGCGGTCGCCAGGACGTACAAGCAGTACGTCATTAATCTGTGCCTCCTCGGCAGGAATGGCTTTTGTAGAATTCTCTGTCACAAGATTTACTACCTCCGGGCGCAGGTCCACGGCATCCATAATCTGAGAACGGCTGCGGGAGACGGCAACTTCTTCAAAGTATTCGCCAATGCGGTAAAACAGCATGACGCCCACAGCTTCCGCAAAGTCGCCGATGGCGAAGGCTCCCAGCGTGGCAAGGCTCATGAGGAAGTTTTCATCGAATACCTGCCCCTTGGTGAGGTTTTTGAGGGCGGTAAGCACAATCTGCCCGCCAAGGATAATATAAGCGATAATGAAAAGGACAGAAGGAATCTGCGGATTGCCAAGGACGGCCTGTTCTAAGATTTCTCCAACAGCAAAGAGCGAAGCTCCGATAATAATGCAAATCAGGTCTATCTGCTGTTCGCTGAGTCTGCGCTTTTTTTCCATGTGTTCCTGGCTTTGCAGCGATTTCTTACCTTTTCTGGAATTTTGCTGTTTTGTCACGGTTACACCAGATTCAATAGAAGAACAGATTTCCTGAAATTTTGCAATCAGTTCTGCCTCTTTCTGGGCAGCTTCCGGCGTTACGGAGACGCGCAGCTGCTTCGTTGTAAATGTTAAAGTAGCAGCATTTACTTGGGGAAGCTCATTGATACGGCTTTCCATCTTGGCAGCACAGTTTGCACAGCCAAGATTTTCTACCAGGCAGGTGAATTTAACGCCCTCTGCCTCAAATGCATCCGGGCATTGGCGCTGCTCTGGAATCTTGTGCTCGTGATGATGTTCGTGGCTGCAGCAATCGTGCCCATGTCCGTGTTCATGCCCACAGCAGCCATGCTCATGTTCATGCCCATGTTCATGTTCATGCCCACAGCAGCCATGCTCATGTTCATGCTCATGCTCGCAGCAGCCATGTTCATGTTCTTGCTCATGCTCGCAGCAGCCATGCTCATGATTATGTTCATGGTCATTATGTTCCTGGATGTGATGGTGCCCATGATTGTAGGGATGTTGTTTTTCTGTAAGGTTGTTGTGTGTAGTATCACGCATAATAGTTCCTCCCACTATTTTTATCATTTCAATTTTTTATTATTTTTACACATGAATGATTGTTCATATGAATATTAAATCATATTTACCCTCGATATGTCAATAGGAAAAACAGATATTTTTTTATAGGAGTGAAGAAAATGAAAAGAGTTCGACAAAATATCAGGATTAAAACGAAAGAACAGCTGCAGGGAATTCGTGAAAGCGGAAAACGGAATATTGAGATATTAGATACGGTAGCCGAGCAAATTCGGGCAGGGATGACTACGGAAGAGGTGAATCAGATTGTTTATGGAAAGACCAGGGCATTGGGGGGTATGCCGGCGCCTTTGAATTTTCAAGGATTTCCCAAGAGCGTTTGTACATCGGTGAACAATCAGGTATGTCATGGAATTCCTTCCAACGAAGTTGTATTGATGGAGGGAGACATTGTGAATGTAGATGTTTCTACTATATATCAAGGTTACTTCTCAGATTCCTCCCGCATGTTTTGCATTGGTGAGGTTTCGCCGGAGGCCGAAAGGCTGGTAACAGTGACAAGGGAGTGTATGGAGGAGGGGATAAAGCAGGTGTTTCCGGGCAATCGGTTTGGAACAATGGGAAATGCCGTATACCGCCATGCCAGAAACAATGGGTATACGGTGGTAAGGCAGATAGGCGGTCATGGGGTTGGCCTGGAGTTTCATGAAGATCCATTTGTCAGCTTTGTATCCAAAGCAGGTAGCGGAGCTGTGTTTGTACCGGGTATGGTATTTACGATAGAGCCCATGGTAAATCAGGGGCGCAATCAGATTTATATAGATGACAGCAACAAGTGGACCGTGTATACGATGGATAGGAAATTATCTGCCCAATGGGAGGTCACAGTGGCAGTGACTGAGACAGGATATGAAATATTAGCTTATTAGGAATGGCTGAACGGTAACCAAAAAAATGAAAAAATTTGTAAAAACATGTTGACATTGGAAAATAAACGTGATATTATAACACTCGTTGTTGAGCATAGCACTTAGAAAATTAGAAAAAGTACTTGACAGAAGCGAATAGCTGTGATAGACTATAAAAGCTGTCGCGGAAACAACGACAGAGAACCTTGATAACTGAACAGTGGAATAACCTTGAAAGATTCAAGAGAGTTTCCGTTA
>CAJTYM010000016.1 GCA_910583835.1 uncultured Lachnospiraceae bacterium
TTTTCATAACGTTTTGTGCCTGAGCGAAGCGAAAGGAATGGATATAACTATGAAATATATGATAAAAGACAATCAGGCAGGATTTGTATTGAAAAATGGGGTGTTTCAGAAAATGATTACGTCGGGGACTTATTATTTTCCGAAAATATGTGGATATCAGGTTATGGTGGAGGAGATGATGGGGGAGGTCGATTATCTGGAGGTTCCTTATCAGGTGCTCGTCAAAGATAAATCATTTGCTGCGTCTACGGTACATATGGAAATCCCGGACGGCTCCGTAGGTTTTCTCTATGTAAATGGAAAGCTGACCTCCTTTGCAAACCGCAAGGAATATACATTCTGGAATGTGTTTGATAAATATGAAATGAAAGTGGTGTCCATGGAAGAGACCGTGATGGGGGCGGAGGTCCCGAAACAGATGCTTTCCATGCTGCCATCTAAATTTTATAAAGAGATATTGGTGGGAGAAGGCGAGACGTGTCTGCTGTATTATGACAATGTCATGCAGCAGCAGCTTGGCAAGGGTACATACCGTTTCTGGCTTTATGCACACAATGTCACTGGCAAAATCTTTGATATGCGGCAGAAAGAGCTGGATATTGTGGGGCAGGAGATTCTTACCAAAGATAAAATCGGCATTCGCCTGAATGTCGCCTGCATGTACAAAATCAGGGATGCTGTGGAATTTGCGGAGAAAATCGTGGATTTGAAAGGGCAGCTCTATTCGGCAGTGCAGCTGGCAATCCGTGAGATTGTCGGCAATTATAAACTGGATGAGATTTTGGAACTTAAGGAACAGATTTCTCAGGAGATTTATCAGTCCCTCAAGGAGCGGGAGCAGATGTTTTGCGTGAATTTCCTGACAGCCGGAATTAAGGATATCATCCTGCCCGGGGAAATCCGGGAGATTATGAATTCTGTGCTGGTGGCAGAAAAGACGGCGCAGGCGAACGTGATTTCCAGGAGGGAAGAGGTGGCGTCCACCAGGTCGCTGCTGAATACCGCCAAATTGATGGACGAGAATGGGACGCTCTATAAGCTGAAAGAACTTGAGTATCTGGAGAGGATTTGTGAGAAGGTGGGGGAGATATCCGTAAACGGCAATGCCGGAATCGTTGAACAATTGGGCAGACTGATGGGAATGGAGCGGCAGAGTGAATTGGCGGGCTGACAGAGATAGGGAAGACGGTGTGAATCGGCTTCCTTATCTGTATTAGATTGGGATATAAAATTAAAAAAATTTTATGGAAATTGAGATTATTTTGCCTCTCAGATTGTTTTCTTTATATAGGAGGTACAGACTATGAAGGCTAAGGAGAAAGAAAAGGTGCTGCAATGCTATCAAAAGCACAAGGACATGATTTACAAATTAGCATGGGCCTATTGCAAGGACAGATATCAGGCAGATGACGTTTTTCAGGAGGTTTTTTTCAGATATCTGAAATTCCATCCCAGATTTAAAAACCCGGAACATGAGAAAGCTTGGTTCATCCGCACAACCATCAATGCCTGTAAGAATTTGCTGAAAAGCAAATGGAACAGCGATATGGTACAACTGCAGGAATGGGATGCGGAGCGGGCGTTCCATAGGGGGACAGGCGATGCCTTTGAGCAATTGAAGGAAGCTGTTTTGAATTTGCCGGAGAAATACCGTTTGCCTATCCATCTGTACTACTATGAGGAATATTCCGTGCGGGAGATTGCCAAATTGCTGCACAAAAACGAGAGCACCGTGCAGACGCAGCTTCAGCGCGGAAGGGAAAAAATTAAGCAGGAACTTGAAAGGAGTGAGAGGTATGATGTTGGAGCATGACACGTATAGGGAAGCAGTATCAGATGTTACATTATCAGACGAGGCTGGGATGGAGATGTTAGAGAATGCCATCAAGAGGAAAGAGCGGTGGAGCCAGAGGTGGAAAGTACAGACTGTGGCGGTTGTTGCCAGCCTTATGGTGGTGGCTTTGAGCGCAAATGGCATTTGTTTTGCGGCTACCGGCATGAATGCCTGGGATTTGTTCCAGACAATTTACCAGGGCAACAGCAAGGAAGCAGAGGCGATTTCACAGAATTTCCAGAAAGTAGGAGATGATTTGGTGGATGGGAATCTGCGGCATACCCTGGAGGAATATTGGTATGATCCGGATGCAGGCATGGCATATTTTATTATTCGCACGGATTCCTTGGACGGTTCGCCTCTGAATGCAGAAGATTTGGGCTATTGGGTAGACCCGCATTTTCAGCATCATGGTCTCATGAGCGTAGGCAGTGAAAAGCCGGTTATGAGTGAGGATAAGACTTCTGCCAGGACATACCACCATATCATGATTTCCTATGATGAGAGAGATGGGTATCAATTTAAGGAGTTTGCGCCGGCTTCTGAAGAGGCATTGGTTGTATCCCTGGAGGCGAAGGATGGGGGGCTTAATGAGGACGGTCAGCCAACCTATAATAAGGAAATCGGTGTATTTGTGATGGAGCCGACGGATGTAATGAAGATGAAGCGTTTGGAGTTGGATTGCAGCACCTTGGAGGACTGCACCGGAATCAATATCGTTGGCGGTGGAATGAGGATGTCCTTTGACAAGCAGTTTGGAGAAGAGGAGTATCCGTTTGGGATTTTAGAACTGAAAATGAAAGACGGAACCAGCTGCGTGGTAGTGGGAGAACTACCTGAGGGTGATTGGGAGACAGAGAGTGAGGATGGAGAAATCACAGGATTTAAGTCTGATACGGCGGACTATACCGGAGATAAGTTCCTTGGCCTGTTAGGCGGCTCAGGCGGCGGTTTTGACGGTTATAGCAAGAGCGGCTACAGCACGCAATTCAACTGCACGTTCAACAGATTTATAGACACAGGTAATGTGGCTGGCGTATATGTGGATGGTGTGGAACTGCCGATAAAGTAAAATGTTTTTGCATGATTGAAAAGGAGCAGGGAGAGTTCCCCATATATAAGCACCCAATGTTACAAGAACCCCCGGCAAACCATTTTCTGCGGTTTGCCGGGGCTTCGTCTGTAAGTCAGTTCAGAATCAAGGGATTTTTATTTTTTAATCTTAATCTTTGCTTTGGGGCTGTAAGATTTGCTGTATATTTTCTTGCCGAGAGAATCCCTTTTGAAAGCGCGTACCTGTACATAGCAGGTTTTGCCTTTTTTGAATATTTTTTTATTTTTTGCTGTTATAGAGGTTACTTTGGAAGTTATTTTCTTCGCGCCTTTCATGTTTGATTTTGTTGCATAGCGAATCTCGTAGCCCTCTGCACCTTTTACTTTCTTGAAGCTGATTTTGAGGGTGTTTTTCTTAGGATTCTTAAGCGTAGGCTTTTTCACCTTGCCTGGTTTGGCAATTTTCGTCCAGCGTGCGTACAGGGTGGTATCTGCGGTAATCGCCACTTTGGAGGAAGCGGTAATCTGCTGTCCGCCTGTTTTGGCGGTATACCAGCCGTTGAATGCATGGCCTGCGCGCGTGGCGTCTGGCAGCGTGCCATATGTCTGGCCAGCGGTTACGGTCTTGGTTTTGGTAGTGAGTGCTTTTCCGCCATTAACGTCAAAGGTAACGGTGTATTTCTTTTCCTGCGTTACAGGCGGTTTTTGGTTCTGTTTCCATTTGGCGTTAACAGTCAGGTCAGAGGTTACGTTGTCAAATGCCTTATCCCAACCGTCAAAGGTATAACCTTCTTTTGTGGGAGCAGTGGGAGCAGTTGCAGCGGCTCCTTCTTCCACAGTTTCTTCCTTTAATACGGTATCGCCATCCTTGAAGGTAACGGTGTAGGTAGTCTTTGGATTTTCGGAAGAACCTTGTTTCCACTTGGCATTGACTGTCAGGTCAGATACTACCATATCGACTGCTGCATCCCAGCCATCAAACGTGTAGCCCTCTTTTGTTGGGGCCGTATCCAAGGCTGCAGTTGCACCTGCGTCTACCGTCTTAGTTCCCAGTTCAGTCTCGCCATCCTTGAATGTGACAGTGAAGGTTGTTGAGGAAGATGGTTCCGATGTATTTTCTGCTGCTGTTAAATCATCGGTACGCATCAGGTTAAAGTCATCTGCAACAACCCATCCACTGTTATAGAGGATGCGGCTTATAACTGTAATGCTGGCTACATTCTGATTAACTACAATGTTTGGCACTTTTGCCTGATAAAATACTTTCCATGTTCCAGGAATCTCAATGTCGCCAGTGTATACCATAGTTTTTCCATTTTTATAAGTGACAAGTGCGGTTAAGCCTGAAGCATCAGACAGTGGACCGACATTTGTTCCCTGATAATAGCCAAACAAAGTATATTTTCCGCTTGTTAACTCATCTGCAGAGAGTGTCTGCATTACTCTGAAATCTGTGGCTGCATTTTCTGCCCATGCATCATAGAAGTTTGTTCCCTCTTTTGCATCACCGCCAGCTCCGGTTGTCTTGAATCTTGCTCCTGCGGTCGCTGTCCATCCAGTCTCGCCATCTTCAAAGCCGCCGTTTGGCAGGAGGTTTGTTCCTGTAACTGTTACGGCACAAGTTGTCTTTTGCTGGCCTGCCGGTACGGTAATCGTTTCGCCTTTTGAGGTATAAGAGAATTGAGCTAAACTTCCGTTTACTGTGTACTCGCCGAAATCAGCTGTCTTTAGTGCTTCTACCTGAGCGGTATCCCAAGTTACTGCTACATTTTCTACAACCTCTCCGTTATTCAGGTTTACATTTACTGCTGCCGGAAGCTGTGGCGTATCTTTGTAATTCATGGTATATGTCGCCGTATCTACGGTAGCTACACGGACTGGACCGTCTGTGCCGGTATATACCCATTTGTATACGTTGATGGAGGGAAGGGCCTTGCCATCGAAGTCAAACATTGCCTGGTTATCCCACTGGGAGCCGTGTGTGGATTTGTCCAGAACTACTCCAGGGTCATAACCGCCGCCTTCAGGACCGGACCACTTGGAAGCCCAGCCGGAACCATATTTCTCCCATTTGTCAATGTTGTAGGTTAATACTTCTGCTTTCTTGTCTGCTGCTGCCCCGGCGTAATTTTTTACCGGAACCCATGCCGGTTCCCAATAAAACGTGCCGATCCCGGCTTCGCCTACGGCGGAAACTGCGGCAATGGCATCGCGGACAGCTGCTGCCTGGCCTTCACCCTGTGCATCAATCGAATAATTGAGAGGGGAAGTGCTCGCGTTTACGACATTGGCGGCGCCATCTCCGTCCTCTGTGGTTGTGCAGTAGGAAACTTCGGCTACCATAACTTTCTTGTTGTACGTCTCAGCGATTGTTTTCAATACGCTTGTAAGGTTTTCCGGCGAACCATGCCAGAAAGAGTAGTAGGAGGATGCAAATATATCATAATCAATATTGGCATCATTTAAAGCTTTTGCTTTGCCCGTCTGGTAATTCTCTTTATGAGGGTCAGCGTAATGGATGGCAATCTGGATATTGGGGTCAGATGCGCGGACTGCCTTGGTTCCGGCATCTAAAAGTTTGCTGACGTTTGCCCAATCTTTCTCACCAGCCATGCCGCCGTTAATCTCATTGCCGACCTGCACCATGCCTACGTCAACGCCGGCATCCTTTAACTGTTTCAGAGATGCTTTCGTATAATCGGAGAGTGCGGCTGCTTTCTGCTCGATTGTCATGCCCTCCCATGCTTTGGGGGATTTCATTTTAGCCGGGTCAGCCCAGAAATCAGAGTAGTGGAAGTCAATCAGGACTTTCATGCCGTAATAGGTAGCAATTTTGCCCATCTCCGTAGCGGCATCGATGTCGCAGTTTCCAGCGCCATATCCTTCGCGGTATACCTGTGTTCCGTCAGCCAGGAAGTATTCATCGTATCCGGCGCCTTGGAAGGAGGCGTCATCTGGCGATATAATCCATTGTTTTCTGGCAGTCACTTCATTTTCGTGGTGTTCATTGCCCGCTTCATCTACATAGAAAATCTTTCCATCGTCATCTACACGGTAGGGGCAGTTCCAGACGCGAAACCTTACATAGTTGACGCCGGCATCCTTAAAGATTTCAAACATGTTTTTCTCTATGCCGTTCTCATCCTTGTATTTCACGCCGCTTTGTACTTCGCTCAAATACGTGGATACGTCTACGCCATGAATGAAGTCTTTGGAAAGGCCTGGGACTTTCTTGACATTGATGTCAGCCTCCACTGCGGGGGCAGCCTCAAATTCTATATTGTGGATACCGTACCATTCTCCATCCCCGGCTCCTTTTGCTTCCATTGGGCCGCTGATGCTGATGGTGACAGTATCGCCTTCTGCAACTTCCAGCGCTGTTGTTCTGGAACTGACGTATACATTCCATTCCTTCGTGTCAATATTAACTTTTACTTCTGTATTCTGCGTGTCATTATGCGCCTTTAACACAAAGTTATGTTTCGTGGCGCCATTTCCTACGGACTCAACCTTGGCGGTGTAGGAGCCTGCCTCCATGTTCTCAATAGTCTGGCTCATAGAAAATGTTTTCGCTTCTGCTGAGTTATTCCAGATGCTCAGATGTTTCTCTGTCCTATCCCCATTTTGGATACTGCATCCGGCTTCGGCATCAGCGCCGGCAAGCGGCAAATCTCCGGCAATTGTCCACCCATTGGTGTTTTCTGTCAGCGCGCCATTTTGCAGTGTCCCATACGTGCCTGCCGCTTTACTGGTAAAGTTCAGTCCGGTAAACAGGGAAAATACAAGGCAAATGCTCATGACTGCGCTGAGTGTGCGTTTCCATGTTCTCATTGCTATTCCTCCTTTAAATTGATGAAGCCTTATTTTTAAGGCTTTATGTTGGCAATTGCCCCTCATACGTCTATTTCTGCCGGCAGTGCTTTCGTGAAATACTGGCAAGAGCGCAATCGCTTGTTCATATTTATGATTATACACGCATTTACGCACGGCACAATAGACAGATGCGCTAATCTTTTTTGCCTGTTTTTATCTATTTTTACTAGTATTTTTGCTGTTGTGGAATATATAAATGCGCAACATTGCGCACAATTTGGTAAGATATAGAAGAATTTTGAATTATTTCGTGTAAAAGATCATAAGAGTCATGAAATTTAAGTTTTTGCATATAATATTATCAGTACAGTCCACGGAATGGCAGGAGCGAAGTGGCGTAGGAATTGTTATAAAAAATTTACACTTAAGCCTTGACGAATGTGGAATGATTTGGTAGAATGTCCTAGGACATGAGGAAAACTGAATATGGCGCAGTAGCCAAGTGGTAAGGCATGGGTCTGCAACACCCTGATTCACCGGTTCAAATCCGGTCTGCGCCTCTCTTACGGCAATAACCCCGAAGACGGATGTTTTCGGGGTTATTGTTTTTGCTTTTTGAAAGTGCTATACTGTTTCTGGAATGTTTGCGGTAGAATTTATGAGCGAATTAGGTCTGTGACAGAGAAATCTGCCCATATCTATCATGTGCAGAAAGGTTAGGTATTACTGATGAAAAGAGAGAAGACGCGAGGAATAAGCATTCGCACGAAGATTTTAGCCCCGACAAGTATTTTGGTTGTTTTGCTCTGTGTGGTTATGGGGGTCAGCGCCTACATGCGGACAAAGGATGGCCTGGTGGCAATGGGCGTGGAAGAGGCGCGGATGGCAGCTGTTATTTCTGTAAAAGTCATCAATGGGGATGAACTTGAGAAAGCTGTACAGGGAGGCGAGCAGAGCGCAGAATACCAAGCATTGGCAGCTGCGATGGACAGTATCCGCGAGGATTGCGGGATTAAATATTTATATACGTTATATACAGATGGAAGCCGGGTCTATTATGGCATTGATACTGATGATACGGAAAATCATTCTGAACTGGGAAAGCAATTTGAGGTTTCTTATGAGGAACTGCAGGGTGTTTTTGCAGGCGAAGGCTATGTGCAGGATTTTATCGACAGCACGGATGTTGGAAATTTGATTTCCGCCTATATGCCGGTGATGGACAGCAGCGGCAGCAGAGTTGTGGGCATTGTAGGCTGTGACTATGATGCTTCCGGCGTCGTGGGACGGCTGAACACTATCTTGTGGCAGATAGTGGCGATTGCCATTGCCTGTCTGCTGGCTGCATTGCTGATTATCAATATTATTGTTACAGCCATTATCAGGAGTTTACGCACGGTGGACAGGAAGATATATGAGTTGGTGAACAATGAGGGGGATTTGACCCAGACACTTGATGTCCATACGGGCGATGAGATGGAAATGATTGCCAACAATGTCAATGAACTCCTGGCATATATAAGGAATATTATGCTTAACATATCGGGGAACTCTAGGCATCTGAACGGCACATCCGCCAGCATTGCGGAGGATCTGTCACAGGCGGAAATGAGCATTGCGGATGTTTCCGCTGCCATGGAGCAGATGAGTGCGGCAATGCAGGAATCGAGCGCTGCCCTGGACCAGGTAAATGAAGCGATTGCGCAGATATTTGACTTGATTGAGCAGATAAACAGCCAGGCGGAGAGTGGGAGCAGTTCTTCTGACCAGATTATGACACATGCGAGGGAAGTGCACAGTAGGGCAGTAAAGGCGCAGCAGGATGCCAAAGAACAGGCGGCAGACATGGCTACGCTGCTGCGGCAGAAAATAGAAAAATCCAAGGCAGTGGAAGAAGTGCGCGAGCTTACGAAGAATATTCTCAATATTACGGAGGAGACAAACCTTCTGGCATTAAATGCCAGCATTGAAGCTGCCAAAGCGGGAGAAGCCGGAAGGGGATTTGTGGTGGTTGCCGATGAGATTGGCAAACTGGCGATGAATTCGGCACAGGCGGCAACGGAAATCCAGAAGGTGACGGCAGATGTCATCCAGACGGTGGATGAACTTGCAGAGGAAGCAGAAGAAATGGTTCTTTTCATGAATGAGACAGCCATGGACGGCTATAGTAAGCTGTTAAAAGTCAGTGATACATACCAGAGCGACGTCGGCAGGATGAATGAGATGATGTGTGAGTTTGCAGAAGACAGCGTGCATCTGCGGGAGCAGATGGATATGGTTAAGACGTCGGTGGGAGATATCAGGATTGCCGTCGGTGAAAGCGCACAGGGAGTGAGCAGCGTGACGGAGAAAGCTGTTAACCTGACTAACAATGTAAGCGGAATTGGCGAGGATGCAAATTCCAATATGGACATTGCGGGACAGCTGAATCAGGAGGTAGGGAAATTTAAACTGTAAGGAATGGCAGAGGTGAGATATGAGGGTTTTGCTGGCAGAGGACGAGGAAGATTTAAATAGAATTATTACCAAGAAACTGGTTTCTCAGGGCTATAGCGTGGATAGCTGCCATGACGGTGAAGAAGCAATCGAGAGTCTGACCTTTGCTGATTATGACGCAGTTATCTGCGATATCATGATGCCCGGTGCAGATGGATTTGCGGTATTGCGTTATCTGCGCAGCAGCGGTAAGGCAACGCCGGTGCTGTTTCTGACGGCGCGGGATTCGGTAGCTGACCGTGTGAAGGGGCTGGACAGCGGAGCCAACGATTATCTGGTGAAGCCTTTTTCTTTTGACGAACTGATGGCGCGCTTGCGTGTGCTGCTGCGCACTTCTTTTGGCATTGCCAGCAACGTCCTATCTGCGGCTGACCTTACTATGGATATGGCGGCCCATGTGGTGGAGCGGGGAGGGGAAGAGATTTCCCTGTCTGCGAAAGAATATGAGCTGTTGGAATATTTGCTGCATAATAAGGGGATTGTATTGTCCCGGGAGAAGATAGAGGACCATATTTGGAATTTTGACTATGAGGGCGGAACGAATGTGGTCGATGTCTATATCAGTTATCTCAGGAAGAAGATTGATGGCGGGCATGACAGGAAATTGATCCATACCGTCCGTGGGAAAGGTTATGTGCTGCGAGAGGCGGAAGATGAATGAAGAACTTGTCCATTCGGGTGAAAATTACGCTGTGGTTTACAGCGATTCTGATTTTTATTACTTCCTGCACATACGTGATAGTTTTTTCGGTCAACCGCCAATTGCTGCAGAAGACCATCCGTGATGAACTGATACGCACAGTGGAAGACAATGTGGATGAGGTGGAGTATTACAGAAATCTTGGCGTTGCCGACCCGCAGGAAGTAGATTATTATATGGCATTTGGCGAAGGTTATCTGGAGGTAGACGATGATTTTCTCGATAAGGTAAATGAGGTATATACATCATTATATAGTGAGGATGCAACATTGCTTTATGGGGAAAATCCTATCTCAAAGCATACGGCAAGCCTGGAATTTGCAGATGCCAAAATACAGCATCTTACAATAAACGGTACGTTATATTATGTATTTGACCGAAAATTAGTATTGGAGGGGCTGGAAGGACTTTGGCTGCGCGGAATTGTATCGGAAAACCAGGGTATGACGCAGATGGTTGCCATCACGCGGCTGCTTTTGTTGTTTTTGCCGCTTTTTGTGGTGATTTCCATTATCGGCGGGTATCTGTTTGCACGGAGGCTGTTAAAGCCGATTCAGCGAATTTCTGAGTCTGCTGCCCGCATTGGAGGGAGCGGTGACTTAAAGGAACGGATTGAGATTGGTGAGGGGAAAGATGAACTGCACCAGCTTGCAGCAGGTTTTAATGAGATGTTTGGGCGTTTGGAGGATGCCTTTGAGGCGGAACGCCAATTTACCTCAGATGCTTCCCATGAACTGAGAACGCCCGTCTCGGTCATAACGGCGCAGTGCGAGATGTCTCTGGAGGAGACGAGAAGCGTGGAGGAATATGAGCAGGCCCTGCGGACCATCCAGCGCCAGGGCAGGAAAATGTCAAAACTGATAAATGATATGCTGGATTTTACGCGTCTGGAGATGAGAGCGGAAAGTTATGTGCGGGAAATGGTCGATATGACGGAACTTGTGCGCACAATCTGTTCTGATATGGCAATGATAAAGGAAAAAGATATCACACTGAAATATGAGGCAGAGACAGGGATAAAGATATATGGAAACCGGCAGCTTCTCAGCCGTCTGCTGGTAAATTTGATAACGAACGCTTATCGGTATGGGAGGGAGGATGGTTTAATCTTTGTCAGCCTGAAGCGGCTGGGGGAGGCTGTGGAATTGTCCGTCTCGGATAATGGAATTGGCATTGCCGAGGGCGAGCAGCAGAAAATTTTCCGGCGTTTTTATCAGGCGGATAATTCGCATTCCGCGATTGGTACGGGGCTGGGATTGTCAATGGCTTATGAAATTGTACAATTTCATGGCGGAGAGATACGCGTGGAGAGCGAACCGGGAAAAGGAAGCGTATTTTTTGTAGATTTTAAATGATAATTTATCTGTTCTAATGTTACTCTAATGTTTGGCAGATATAATAAAGAACATCATATGAGACATTAGTGTTGAGTCAGAAGGAGGATGGCATGGACGGTCAGAAATCATTTTTTGGGACGCCGAAGAAAGCATTTATTTTTATTGTATGCGTATTGGCGGTGCTGTTTTTATTTATCATAGGCACGACGGCTGCAATTACCGCGATAGTGGCTTCCAACAAGCAGGCGGGGGACGATAAGGGCAGTGCTGCCATTGAGGAAGAGCAAATTGCAGATGACAGCCGGCGGGTGAAAGGACAGGAGATGCCGGTAATCGAAGACGACACAACGGTGATTGAAGACGACATGGCGGTGGTTGAAGACGGCGTACAGATGATGGAAGACGATTCTTCTGCATATGGCAGCGGTTCGTCAAACCAGCCGGGTGCGGGAACCCCGGATATGGAGGTTGAGGAGGCAAAGAACATTGCCGTCAGCCATGCGGGTTTTGCTGTTTCCGATGTGAGTTTTTCCAAAACAAAGCTGGAAAAAGAACATGGAATGACGGTATATGAGATTGAGTTCTATAAAGACGGCATGGAATACGACTATGAAATCAATGCAGAGACGGGTGAGATTATCAAATCTGAGGTTGATAGGGATGACTGAGAAGCCGGCGGCATGGAGAAAACGGAAAATATCATATTGGCAGCTAATGAGGAGGCATATAGGATTTATAGAAGAAGGAGGAAGATGAATGAGAAAATGTAAGATGTTGGGAGCAGTAATTTTAGCATTTTGCCTTATTGTTACGAGCGTCTGCCTTGTGCCGCAGACTGCACTGGCAAAGGAGATAACATCTGTTAAGCAGGTGAAAAAACTGGCGAAGAAACAGGTCAAAGGCGCCAAAGTTGTCAAAGTGGACATGGACCATGAGAATGGCAAACTTGTCTATGATGTTGAGTTGAGGAAAGGCAAGAAGGAATATAATCTTACTTACCGTGCCTCCGATTCAAAGCTGGTTACTTATGAATGGGAGATTGAACCATGGCATATTTCCAATGGCAGCGGAAACATTATCAGCGAGGGAAAAGCCAGGAAGCTGGCAAAGAAACAGGTAAAGAATGCGTCCATCACCAGTATTGCAAGGAAAAACAGCGATGGCATTGATATCTACAAGGTAAAGATGAAAACCAGCAAGAAGAAATATGAATTAAAGCTTCATGCACGTACCGGGAAAGTGTTGGAATACGAGTGGAAGCTGGTCACGAAGAAAGACAAGAACAAGGGTTATATAGGGGAGGAGAAAGCCAAAGCCATTGCCCTCGATAAAGTTGGCTCCGGCACTGTGATAAAGGTTGAATTCGATAAGGACGATGGAGTGCCGGTCTATGATGTGGAGATTGTCAAAGGCGGACTGGAATATGAAGTCAAAATCCATGCCAAGACGGGCGAAATCTTAAAGTTTGAAATGGAAAGTATCTATGATTAAGGAGAAAACGGACTTGCCGGAAGCGTTCTGCCAGAGGATGCGAGGACTTCTGGGGGATGAAGCAGAGGAATTCTTTGCCTCCTATACAAAAGAGCGGACATATGGCCTGCGCTATAATCCCTTAAAATTTAAGACCAAACATGAATTTGAAGAAAAATTTGAAGAAAAACTGTACAAGGAGCTGGGGTACTTATTGTCCCCGGTTTCTTGGTGTGCAGAGGGGTACTATTATGATGGGCAAATGCAGCCCGGCAGACACCCATGGCATGAGGCAGGCGCTTATTATATTCAGGAGCCGAGCGCGATGTCGGCGGTGGAATTGCTGGGAGCAATGCCGGGCGAAATTATCTGTGATTTGTGTGCGGCGCCCGGGGGCAAGACCACCCAGATTGCAGGAAAGATGCAGGGTCAGGGCCTTTTAGTGTCGAATGAATTTTATAGCAGCAGGGCAAAGGCCCTTGCGCAGAATGTGGAGCGGCTGGGCGTTGCCAATGCTGTGGTGCTGAATGAGCCTACCGGGCATCTGGCAGAGGTTTTTCCGCAATTTTTTGACCGAATCCTTGTGGATGCGCCATGCTCCGGGGAAGGGATGTTTCGCAAAGAGCCGCAGGCAGTGCAGGAGTGGAGCCTTGACAATGTTGCTTTATGTGCCGGACGGCAGCAGGATATTTTAGGACATGCGGCAAAAATGTTAAAGCCGAAAGGTGTGCTCGTTTATTCCACATGCACGTTTGCGCCAGAAGAAAATGAGCAGAATATCTGCCGTTTCCTGGAAATGCACCCGGAATTTTCACTGGATAAATCTTGCCGGCTGTGGCCCCATAAGCTGCGTGGGGAGGGACATTTCCTGGCGCGTCTAAAGAAAAATGCTTTAGCCGATGAAGAGGGCAAAGTTTCCGAGGATAATATGGCAGGAAAGCAGATGCAGAAACGCCGGGCTTTCAGAAATAAGGAGAACGTAAGGGTGGAGACGGCAGCTGCCGGATTTCGGAAGTTTCAGGAAGAGGCGCTGCGGATTGATTTGCAGGAAAAGCTTTGTGGGAGGCATGTATTGTTCGCAGATGAACTTTATCTGCTGCCGGAACAGATGATTGCGTTATCAGGCTTGAAGGTTGTACGTGCCGGGCTTCATCTCGGCACTTGCAAGAAGAACCGATTTGAGCCCGCCCATGCGTTGGCAATGTACCTGCAGCCGGAGGAGGCAAAGCAATGTATAGATTTGGCAGCAAGCAGTGAAGCTGTGCGGTATCTTCATGGGGAGACGGTATCCTGCGACAGCGAGCTGAAGGGCTGGGCGCTGGTGTGCGTGGATGGGCTTTCCCTGGGCTGGGGGAAGGCGCACAGTGGGATAGTGAAGAATCATTATCCTAAGGGGCTGCGGATTTGTTATTGATTTTTGTAATAGGTAAAAATGATTATATGAAATCTATTATGATAGTAAAAATGAGGATGTTCTGAGACATCCTCATTTTCTGAACTGCCACTTGAAATATCCAAGTGTATAGTTTATAATCAGATTAAAAGCAATCAAAGGATATTCGCACTGTCCGATGATTGTCATCGGAAACTTAATTATGGTAATTTAAGTTTATCAGGCTATCTCCTAGTGACGTAGGAGGTAGCCGAGTTATTTTTTGCGGTGATTGTCGAGATATGTTAAGGCTGCAAAAACAACCAAAAGTAACGTCAAAATTTCTAACGTATTCATATGTACTCCTTTCCGTTTCCGAAAAAGATCAATCACCAGACTATCCCTACGTTGTTTTAATCTGACTATGAGTATCCTAGCATATTTGGCAGAGAAAGACAATCTCATTGCGAGAAAAAGGGGGGGCTTTAACTTATTATTAGAAAAATAATTGCCATTTACGGCAATAACGGATAAAATAGAAATAGATTTTTAGGAAAAGGAGAAATAATATGGATTACAGAGCATATTTAAAAAATCATCCAGATAAAGAGGGGCGTTACGGAGAGTATGGCGGCGCCTACCTGACAGATGAATTGAAGCCGGCATTTGAGGAGATTACGGAGGCTTATCAGACTATCTGCCATTCTTCTCAGTTTATCAGTGAGCTTCGGAGAATTCGCCGGGAATTCCAGGGCAGGCCAACGCCGGTCTACCATTGTGAGCGGCTGTCAAGGCAGATTGGCAACTGCCAGATTTATCTCAAACGTGAAGACCTGAACCATACCGGGGCACATAAGCTGAATCACTGCATGGGCGAGGGCCTGTTGGCAAAGTTTATGGGCAAGAAGCGCCTGATTGCAGAGACGGGCGCCGGACAGCACGGCGTTGCGCTTGCCACGGCGGCAGCATATTTTGGGCTGGAATGTGAAATCCATATGGGCGAGGTGGACATTGCCAAGCAGGCGCCCAATGTAACGCGCATGAAGATTCTGGGAGCGAAAGTAGTGCCGGTTACTGCGGGATTGAAGACATTGAAAGAGGCGGTGGATTCTGCATTTGAGTCTTATGCCAGGAATTATAAGGATTCCATCTACTGTATCGGCTCTGCCTTGGGTCCCCATCCTTTCCCATTGATGGTGCGCGATTTCCAGTCTGTTGTGGGTTATGAGGCGCGGGACCAATTTAAGGAAATGACAGGGATTGACCCGGATGTTGTGTGTGCCTGTGTGGGCGGAGGCAGCAATTCCATTGGCATGTTTATTCCATTTTTGAACGATCCGGTGGAGATTGTCGGCGTGGAGCCTTTGGGCAGGGGCGAGAAGTTGGGAGACCATGCGGCTTCCATGAAATATGGCGAACGCGGGGTAATGCATGGGTTTGACAGCATCATGCTCAAGGATGAGAATGGCGAGCCGGCGCCGGTATATTCCATTGCCAGCGGTCTCGATTATCCTTCCGTGGGACCGGAACACGCGTATCTGCGCGATTTGGGAAGGGTGCAGTATGAAACGGCCAGCGATGAGGAGGCGATGGAGGCGTTCTTCAAGCTGTCACGCTATGAGGGGATTATCCCGGCAATCGAGAGTTCCCATGCGCTTGCCTATGCCATGAGGAAAGCGAAGGAGATGGGACAGGGCTCCATCCTTGTGAACTTAAGCGGCAGGGGAGATAAGGACATTGATTATGTTGTGGAGCACTATGGTTATGGGGAGAAATTCATTTAACGATAAATAGCAAAAGGAGGGTTTTTTATGGACAGGAGAAGAGGAAGAGTAACAATACCGACAGATTTAGATGTGATTCCGCAGACATTGGAACTGATGAAGCAGTGGGGTGCAGATGCAGTTCGTGACTGTGACGGCACAGACTTTCCGCAGGAACTTAAAGATGTGGACGGAAAGATTTATTCCACGTATTACACGACCAGGAAGGATAATGCCTGGGCGCAGGCAAATCCTGAGGAAATCCAGCAGATGTATGTGATGACGCCTTTCTATACGGCAACAGCAGATGAATTGCGGATTCCCCTGATGCGCGGGCTTTACCCGGACATGTTGGAACCCAACACCAGGGATGACATCACACGCTGGTGGGAAGTCATGGACAGGACAACCGGTGAGGCAGTGCCCGCCGGGCAGTGGAGCTATGATGGGGAAACCGGGGAGGTGGTAATCAAGGCAGAATCTTTCCACGATTATACCGTGAGTTTTCTTGCCTATATTATCTGGGACCCGGTGCATATGTACAATGCGGTGACAAACGACTGGCAGGACGTGGAGCACCAGCTTACGTTTGACGTCCGCCAGCCCAAGACCCATGCGTTTACCATGGAGCGGCTGCGCAGGTTTATTGAAGAGCATCCTTATGTAAATGTGTTGCGGTTTACGACATTTTTCCACCAGTTTACCTTGATTTTTGATGAGCAGGCACGCGAAAAATACGTGGATTGGTATGGGTATTCCGCATCGGTCAGCCCATATATCCTGGAGCAGTTTGAGCGGGAGGCGGGCTATAAGTTCCGCCCGGAGTATATCATTGACCAGGGCTATTACAATGGGCAGTACCGCATACCCACCAAAGAATACCAGGATTTCCAGGCGTTCCAGCGCAAAGAAGTGGCAAAGATTGCCAAAGAGATGGTGGACATTACCCATGAATGCGGCAAGGAAGCCATGATGTTTCTGGGTGACCACTGGATCGGCACGGAGCCGTTTTTGGAGGAGTTTGCTTCCATCGGATTGGATGCGGTGGTCGGAAGCGTGGGAAATGGCTCTACGCTGCGGCTGATCAGTGACATAGAGGGAGTGAAATATACCGAAGGCCGGCTGCTGCCGTATTTCTTCCCGGATACGTTCTGCGAGGGCGGGGACCCGGTCAAAGAAGCGAAAGTCAATTGGGTAACGGCGCGCCGGGCAATTTTAAGAAAGCCGATTGACCGGATAGGCTATGGCGGCTACCTCAAACTTGCGCTTGATTTTCCTGAATTTATAGACTATGTGCAGAGCGTATGCGACGAATTCCGGGAACTTTACGATAACGTCAAAGGCTGTGTGCCCTATTGCGTGAAAAAGGTTGCTGTCTTAAACTGCTGGGGCAAGATGCGTGCCTGGGGCTGCCATATGGTGCACCACGCACTGTACCAGAAACAGAATTATTCGTATGCCGGCGTGATTGAAGCCTTGTCCGGCGCGCCCTTTGATGTGGTATTCTTGAGTTTCCAGGATATCAAACAGCAGCCGGAGATATTGGACGATATTGACGTCTTAATCAATGTTGGCGGAGCTGATACCGCGCATTCCGGCGGGGAATGGTGGTGTGATAAAGCGGTCGTGACGGCGATTAAGAAATTTATCTATGACGGCGGCGGTATCATCGGCGTGGGTGAGCCCAGCGCCCATCAGGCAAATGGGCGGTTTTTCCAGCTGGCAAATGTGTTTGGCGTGGAGGAAGAGCGTGGATTTACCCTGGGTTATGATAAGTACAATTGGCAGGAGCATAAGCATTTCATCACCGAAGACTGCGCCGGGGACATTGATTTTGGTGAGAGCCAGAGAAATATTTATGCCTTGGAAGGAACAGAAATCCTCTCGCAGCATGAGAAGGAGGTGCAGCTTGCCGTCAATGGATTCGGGCAAGGGCGCGCGGTGTACATGGGCGGGCTCCCTTATAGCTTTGAAAACAGCCGGCTGTTGTACCGTGCGATTCTCTGGAGCGTGCATGGCGAGGAGGAACTGTATCGCTGGTTCAGCAGCAACTATAACGTGGAAGTGCACGCCTATCCTCAGAATAAGAAGTTCTGTGTGGTAAACAACACCTATGAGCCGCAGGAAACTGTTGTATATAAAGGGGATGGAGAGAACTTTTCTGTGAAGCTGGAGGCAAACCAGATTGTCTGGTATGAGATTTAGCACAGGGGTAAGGAGCGATTCAGCGGAATTTAGTTGGGAATTGGCAGAGAAGCATCGATCATTGAAATGGAGTTGGGACTCAGCCAAGGAAGAGTTTGGAGGAAGAGAGTGAAAGGTTTTAGCAGGAAAGTCACAGCGGGGAGCCGGGGAATCTTCGTGCTGATGGTATTGGGGGTCATTCTGTTTGGGATTGTGGGACAACTGTGTCTGCCCGGTGAGGGTGTCCGTGAAGAGGGGAGCTGCCGGACGCTCTCGGAGGGATGGGTCCGTGTCCTGCCGGATGGCAGCAATATTCCAGTCCAGGTTCCTGGCAGGTGTGCGGCAGACCCGCTGGAAAGCGTCAGCATTGAAGCCATGCTGCCGGAGGATTTGGGGGAAGATAAGTGGCTGTGCGTCAGGGGCTCCTGGCAGGAACTTGAGCTGCTTGTGGACCAGGTGGTGAGACGGCGTTACAATGCCGAGGAATCGATGCCTTTTGGAAAGAATACGCCCAGCGCTTACGTGTTTCTGAAACTGGCCCATGAGGATGCCGGGAAGGTGCTTCGCATTACTTCGGTATCCGACTCTTCCTATTCTGGCACGTTGAATACCGTTTACATAGGGGACCGGATGGGGATTTTGACCCAGCTGATGAAACAGCATGGCGGCGGTCTGTTCCTGGCGATGTTCCTGCTGGTTTTAAGCGGAATCAGTCTGCTGCTCAGCATAGTCCTGCGCCGATTTTACCATCAAGAGATTGTCCTGGAATATCTGGCATGGGGAACGTTTCTCGTGTCCCTGTGGCTGGTGGCAGGTTCTCATCTCCGGCAATTTTTATTCCCCAACATTTCCGTGGCTTCCGGACTTTCGTTTCTGGCAGCGATGCTGGCATTGTTCCCATTGCTGATTTACATGGACAGCGTACAAAGGCAGCGTTATCAGAAGGGCTATGTATTTCTGGAACTTTTGGTGATAGCGCATTTTGCGGTCTGTACCTTTCTGCAGATTACCAATCAGGCAGAATTTATGGAGAACGCTTTTTCCACCTGCCTGTTGGCGGCAGTGGCATTCTTATACATCGTGTGGTCTTTGGTCAGGGATTTGCAAAAAAAGAAGCTTGGCAGCTATCGCCTTGTGGCGGTGGGCATGGTTCTGCTTGTGGTCTCGGCAGCAGTGGAACTGGCAGAAGAATGTTTCGGGCAGTGGGAAAGCGGAGGGGATTTCCTCTGCGTAGGTCTTATGTGCCTGCTGGTACTGGCAATTGTTGAGAATGTGCGCAAGCTGTTTTATATGGAGCGGGAAAAACAGCGTGCGATTTTGGCAAATGAATCCAAGGGCAAATTCCTTGCCAATATGTCCCATGAAATCCGTACGCCCATCAATACGGTAATCGGCATGAATGAAATGATTCTCAGAGAAAACAAAGATTCTGCCATCCGGGAGTATGCAGCGAACATAGAGAGCGCCAGCAAGACGCTGATGAGCCTGGTCAATGACGTGCTGGACTTTTCCAAAATGGAATCTGGCAGCCTTGACATAGATAACAATTCTTACTATCTGTCTTCCCTGCTCAATGATACCATTCACGTACTGCAGGCGAGGGCAGAGAAAAAGCATCTGCAGGTCAGGCTGAATGTGGATGAGGCATTGCCCTCCATTCTCGAGGGGGACGAGGTGCGCATCCGTAAAGTGCTGAACCAGCTGTTTAGCAACAGTATTAAATTTACGCAGGACGGAAGCATTACGTTCAGCACTCAGGGCGAATGGAATGGTGATGGGACGTTTTGCCTGGTTTTTTCTGTTGCCGATACTGGAATCGGTATCCGCGAGGAAGAACTGGCGAAATTGTACCATAGTTTTGTAAAGCTGGAGGAAGATGGCTACCGTACGGTTCAGGGAACCGGTTTGGGGCTGAATCTTGCCAAACGGTTTGTGGAGCAGATGCATGGGGATATCCGCGTGCAGAGCGTATATGGGGCGGGCACGATATTTACGGTGAGGATTCCGCAGGAAATAAAAGATGCCCAGCCTATCGGGGATTTGCAGCAAGCATATGAGAGGGAGCAGCAGGAACTGGCGAAACCCCGCGAGTTCTTGAAAGCGCCGGACGCCCATGTATTGTCGGTCGATGACAATGAGATGAATCTGGCGGTTGTACGGGGGCTTTTGAAACGGACGGACATTCAGCTTGACACTGTTCTGGATGGCGGAGAATGTATGGATTGCACAAGGAAAATAAAATACGATTTAATTTTTATGGACCATATGATGCCGGAGCCGGACGGCATCAGTACCTTGCACCGTCTCCGTGCGGAGGAGGGAAATCCTAATAGAAATACGCCGGTTGTTGCGCTGACGGCCAATGCTGTTGCGGGCAGCCGGGAGGAATATTTGCAGGCAGGATTTGACGAGTACCTGTCCAAGCCGATAGTCGTGGAGAAGCTGGAACAGATGCTGCAGAAATACCTGCCCAAAGAGAAAGTGTTCTTTGAGAAAGAGCAAATCCCAGAAATTTCAGAGGAAACTGGCTGGGAGGAGATTCTCAAAGATATGCCCGGGCCTGGGCAAGCGGTGGCGGATACAGAGGAAGCAAAAGAGCGGATAGCAGAAGATGATTCCGCGCAAAGAATGGAAGAGCGGAAAGAAAATTTGTCTGCCAAAGAACTGCCAGGTAAGACAGATAATCTGGCTGCCGGGAAAAAGCTGATTGATAAGAGCGTGGGATTGCCCTATTGCGGCAATGATGAGGAGATGTACCAGGAAATCCTGCAGGCATATTATGAACAGGGACAGGAGTACCATAAGAAGCTGCCCAAGCTCTATGAGGAAAAGGACTGGTCTAATTATGGAATTATCGTCCATGCCATAAAAAGCACATCCCTGACAATAGGAGCGGCAGACCTCTCGGAACAGGCAAAGCAGCAGGAGTTTGCGGCGAAGGATAATAATATTGAGGAATTGCGGGCACATTGGGAGAAGTTCTATCATGATTATACAAATGTTCTGGGAGAGGCGGCGCAGCTGCTTGGCGTAAAAGAACAGGAAAGTTCGCGGGAAGAGGCTGCAAGCGGAAAAGAGCCACCGCCTTTGGAATACCTGGAAGGCTGCCATCTTCTGCTGGAGTTGGTACAGGGGTATGAGATGGGGGAAGCGTTAGAGCAGATAGACAGGCTTTGGTCCATGCGTGAGGAGAGACTGCTGGAGGAGGTGCGCCAGTTTGTGCATGATTTTGAATATGACCGTGCTGAGAGCCGCCTGGAGGAATGGCTGGCGAAATGGGAGGTTGGTAAGGAATGAAAAGGACAGTATTGGTGGTAGATGATGACAGGCTTAATCTGATGGTCGCACAAAAGCTGCTTGCGGAAGATTACCATGTCGCGGCGGTGAATTCCGGTGAACTTGCGCTCCGTTATCTGGGAAAAAACAATCCTGACCTTGTGCTGCTGGATATCCAGATGCCTGGTATGGACGGTTTTGAGGTGATGAGGAAGATACAGGAGGATGAACAGTGGCGGAAAATTCCGGTGATTTTCCTGACGGCAGACCGGACAGCGGAGACAGAGGAGGAATGTTTTAAGCTGGGGGCTGTGGATTATATCGGCAAGCCGTTTGTGCCGGCAATCATGATGCAGCGCATTCACCGGACCATAGAGCTTGAAGATTACAGGAGGAGCCTGGAACATATGGTGGAACTGCAGTTACAGCGGATTACCCAGCTGCAGCAGGATATTATCTTTTCCATGGCAAACCTGATTGAGAGCCGGGACGGTACTACGGGCGAGCATGTAAAGCGCACCAGCGGCTATGTCAACCTGTTGGTCGAGAAGATGCAGGAGCGGGGGTTATATGAGGAGATGCTGACCCGCGATTATGTGGATTATCTCAGAAAGGCATCTCCTTTGCACGATATTGGCAAAATTGCCGTTCCCGATGCAGTCTTGCAGAAGCCGGGAAAGCTTACCAAAGAGGAATATGAGATGATACAGATTCATGCGGAGGAGGGCGGCAGGCTCATCCGGGAAAATATGAGCCGCATTGCGGAGCAGGAATTTGTGGAGATTGCCTGCGACATGGCAGCCTGCCATCATGAGAAATGGGCTGGCAATGGTTACCCCAAAGGGTTAAAGGGGCAGGAGATCCCCTTATCGGCACGGATTCTCGCCATTGCTGATGTGTTTGACGCGTTGGTATCGGAACGCCAGTATAAGAAAGGGATGCCATTGGAAGAGGCTTTTGCCATTATGGAGTACGAGCGGGGCAGAAGCTTTGAACCGGAGCTTCTGGATGTATTTCTGGCAGCAGAGGATGAGCTGCGCCAGCTGATGGCAGAATATGAGGCGGCGTAGGGGCAAGGCATCATAAGCAACGGATTAACAGTGACTGGGATTGGAAAATATATGGAAACAAGAAAAAATTTATTGCTGACGATTAAAAATGAGTCAGGGAGACTGGATTTACATAACATGCAGAGTTTCTGCACACTGTTCGTACTAGTGGGAGTTATAATGTGCATTGTAAACCTGTCAGCAGGTTCTTGGCGCATGGCGCTGATTACGGGCGGGACAGGGTTATTGATGCTGATAAATGCCGTATTGCTGGCAGTGTGGAAGAAGATTCGTTTTGTGGTATGCAATGTCATCTGTGCCGTGATGGTGATGATGCTCTATTTTGTAGTAAATGGCGGCGAGCATGGCTTTAGCCTGGTGTGGCTGTTTTTGGTGCCCCCGGCAGTTATGTATTTTCTGAATGTATTTTATGGCGGGCTGGTAAGCCTTCTTTTGGGTGTGCTGTCGGCAGTTTATATGTGGACGCCGCTGCATGAACTGGGCTATGCCTATTCGGATACTTACCGTACACGTTTTCCGCTGGTCTATCTGGCAGAGACAGCCATGTGTATTATGATACAGTACCGCATCTGGTGTTACCAGAGGCAGCAGCAGGAACTGCTTCTGAAAGCGGAGGAGGCGAGCCATGCTAAAAGTGACTTCCTGGCAAATATGAGCCATGAAATCCGTACGCCCATGAATGCCATTATGGGCATGTGTGAGCTGGTGCTCAACGAGAAGGATTTGTCGGAAGAGGTACGGGACAATTGTAATAACATTCATTTGTCGGGAAGGAATCTTTTGGGTATCATCAATGACCTGCTGGATTTTTCCAAGATTGAATCCGGTAAGATGGACCTTGTCTGTGACTCCTATCAGGTTTCCTCCATGCTTAATGATATTATCAATATGGCGATGGCGCGCAAGGGCGACAAGGCGATTGAGCTGATGGTGGACTGTGATCCGCGGATTCCCGACCAGCTGTACGGAGATGAAATCCGTATCCGCCAGGTCATTATCAATCTGCTGACAAATGCCATCAAATTTACCCATCAGGGCGGCGTACTGTTTTGCATCCATGCGCGAAAGGAGAGCTATGGCATCAATCTGATTTTTACCATTAAAGACAGCGGGATTGGCATCAAGGAGGAGAATCTCGACAAGATTTTCCAGAGTTTCAGCCAGGTGGATACGAAGAAGAACCGCAGCATAGAGGGTACGGGATTGGGGCTGGCGATTTCCAAGCAGCTTGTGCGCAAGATGGGCGGGGTGCTCCATGTGACCAGCAAATACGGCGAGGGAACAGAATTTACGGTGGTAATTCCGCAGAAGATTGTGGAGGAAAAGCCGATGATTCAGGTGCGTGGGGCAGACAAGCAGGATTGCCTGTGCTATATCCGCATAGATAAATTCAGCCATCCCTTTGTGAAGGAAACATACGCACGATTGATGGAGCATATCGGAGACAATCTGGGAATACGTTACTGTATCTGTTCTACATTGGAGGAGATGAAGGGAGAGCTTGCTTCGGGAAGAGAGTATGGCCATCTGTTTCTGGGCAGGGAGGAATACCGGCAATCCAAGAAGTATTTTGACAGGCTCTCGGAGCAGATGCACATTACGGTCGTGCAGGAACGCATGGATCATGAGCCTTTGGCAAAAAACATGCGCAATGTCTACAAGCCGTTTTATGTGCTCTCTATTGGAAATGTCATCAACAGGGAGAAGCTGTCATTCAATCCCGGCAATAAGGAGACTGCAGGAAAACGTTTTACAGCGCCAGGGGCAAAGATTCTCGTGGTCGATGACAATTCCATGAATCTGAAAGTGGCTTTGGGCCTCTTGAAGCCTTACCATATGACAATTATGACAGCGGAAAGCGGTCCTCAGGCGATTGAGATGGTAAAGAGCGGGGATTACCATCTTGTTTTCATGGACCATATGATGCCGGGCATGGACGGAGTGGAAGCTTTGCATGCCATCCGGGCGCTGGAGGGAGATTATTATGAAAAACTGCCGATTGTGGCGTTGACTGCCAATGCCGTCAGCGGGGCGCGGGAAATGTTTCTGTCAGAGGGATTTCAGGATTTTGTCACCAAACCCATAGAGATGAACGCTATGGAGCGCAGCCTACGGCAGTGGCTTCCGCAAGAATTGATTTGTAAGGAGCAGGAGGAAGGAGAGAAGCTTTCATGATAGAGGATACCGTATTGGTCACCACAGACTGTGTATGCGATTTGACTGCCGAGCTGCAAGGGCGTTACCAGATTCCTATCATGTACTATTATGTGCAGACGGAGGAAGCGCGGTTTCAGGATACCAGGGAAATGAATTCAGACGACTTGATTGAATATATTGAGAAGGATGGGAAAAGGGCGTACAGCAGCTGTGCGCCTGTGGAGGAATACCAGGAATTCTTTGCCAGGCAGAGGAAGAATACATCTGCGCCGATAATCCATATCTGCATGGCGCAGTATGTCAGCGATGCCTATAAGACGGCAAAGGAGGCTGCACGTGAGGATGAGGATATTCATGTCGTAGACTCCGGACATTTGTCAGGCGGCATGGCGCTGATGGTGCTTGAAGCTGCCAAAATGGCAAAGCGCGGTGCACCGTATGAAGTAATCTTAAAAGAGCTTGCTTGCATGAAAGAGAAGGTTTGCACCAGTTTTATTGTGGAATCGGTGGAATGCCTCTACCGCAACGGCAGGATTAGCAAAAATATTGCCAGGCTTTGCGATGTCTTATCCCTGCATCCAATCTTAAAGCTTTCCCACAGCCATATGAAACCGGTAGGCCTGTGTATCGGCAGCCCGCGGAGATTTGCCCGCGCTTACCTGCGCTGGGCGTTAAGGAGGAAAGGGGAGATTGCGCCAGATATGGCATTTCTGATTACGGCGGGGGTGTCTTATGAATACCGGCAGTTTCTCCTGCAGGAAATAAAAGAGCGGATGCCCTGGAAAACCGTTGTGGTAAACAAGGCATCCGCCACCATTTCCTGTAACTGCGGTTCAGGGGCGTTCGGCATTCTGTTTGTGCGCAAGTAGTATGCTGCTATTTTATAGTGAACGACAAAAATTTTTGTTTTTGTCGTTCGCTTGCGCCGATTTTGGCTGCGTGAAACGTAGTATCTTCCTTACAAAATCGTGCGCATCCCCCTGGAAGGGTTATAGTAAGGGACAAATTATTTTGTCGCTTACTATAATATTTTGCGGAAATTTTTCTTGCCTTTCTTGAGGACCATGCCGTCTGCAAAGGCATCTGCACCGTAAACAGTCTTGATATCTGTCACCTTTTGCCCATCGACAGAAACGCCGCCTTGTTCTACGGCGCGGCGCGCTTCGGAGCGGGAGGGGGTCAGCCCGGATTTGACCAGAAGGGACAGGATATCAATTGTTCCCTCTGCAAAGTCTTCCTCTGATAAGGTCACGGATGGCATATCAGCGGCGTTTCCGCTGGAAAACAATGCTTTTGCAGATTCCTGCGCCTTGGCAGCCTCCTCTTCCCCATGTACCAACTTGGTCAGCTCGTAGGCGAGGATTTCTTTGGCCTGGTTGAGCTGTGCGCCCTCCCAGGAATCCATCTTGTCAATCTCCTCTAAGGGCAGGAACGTCAGCATACGGATGCATTTGAGGACGTCGGCGTCCGCGACATTGCGCCAGTACTGATAGAAGTCGAAAGGCGAGGTCTTGTTGGGGTCAAGCCAGACAGCGCCGGACTGGGTCTTGCCCATTTTCTTGCCCTCGGAATTCAAGAGCAGCGTAATCGTCATCGCATAAGCGTCTTTACCGAGCTTGCGGCGGATTAGCTCTGTGCCGCCTAACATATTGCTCCACTGGTCGTCGCCGCCGAACTGCATGTTGCAGCCATATTTCTGGAACAGGGCGTAGAAGTCATAGCTCTGCATAATCATATAGTTGAATTCAAGGAAACTTAATCCCTTTTCCATACGCTGTTTGTAACATTCTGCGGTCAGCATCCGGTTCACGGAAAAATGCGGTCCGACTTCGCGCAGGACTTCAATATAATTCAGGTCCATGAGCCAGTCGGCATTGTTGACCATCAATGCTTTCCCCTCGGAAAAGTCGATAAACTTGCTCATCTGTTCTTTGAAGCAGTCGCAGTTGTGCTGAATCGTCTCCGGCGTCATCATCTGGCGCATGTCCGTGCGCCCGGATGGGTCGCCAATCATGCCCGTACCGCCGCCGATTAAGGCGATAGGCTTGTTGCCCGCCATCTGCAGGCGTTTCATCAGGCACAGTGCCATGAAATGCCCGACATGGAGGCTGTCAGCGGTGGGGTCGAAGCCGATATAGAAAGTCGCCTTGCCGTTGTTTATCAATTCTTTAATCTCTTCTTCATCTGTCACCTGGGCTATCAGTCCCCGGGCAACCAGTTCGTCATATACAGTCATTGTCTTTCCTCCTCGTATTGAATGAAAATTATAGGTAAAAAAGGGGGATTTGTCAAGGGCGGGTGCATTATTTTTGGCATTCAGCCCTATGGAGGTCTTGATGGAGAATGGTATTGATGCTATAATTTTGATGGAATGAGTATCGTGACGATGATTTTTGCATGGACTGGCAGAAGAAGCCGCAAAGTTGCGGAGACAAGGAGCCGCAAAGTTGCGGAGACAAGGAGCGTGGTAGCGGATGAGGGAGCGAGAAAACAATCAGCAAAGGAAGGAGCCTAAGACGCAAAGGCATCCTATCCGGCAGCAGTTGGTGGCAGTGGCGCTTGGATTATGCCTGATAGTGGTATCAATTCCGCTTTTGCCGTTTAGCCTTTCGGTGCAGGCGGCAGAACAGCAGGAATTTTCGGAAAATATCGGCTTGTCCAGGGAGGAGAACGGTCAGGCAGTTTCAACGCGTGGCAGGAATCTGGAGGCAGGTCTTGTGACATTGGATGATGGGGAAACAGACAGAAAGAATGGGAAGCAGGACAGCGGCAACAGGAAGAAGGATAGCCAGAAAGTGAAGACGCAGTATGTGGAGACAGAAGCGCTGTTTGGGGAGGAAGAACTGCCGGCCGTGCTGACAGAGCCCGGCTGCGGGATTATCAGTGAGGATGTGACATGGACAGCTGCCGGGATTCTGGAAAATGGGGAACTGGTGGTCATGCCGGGGGTTACGCTGACAATCAGTGAGAATCTGACAGTTAGGGGAAACGTTGTTATCAAGGGTGGCGGAACGATTGCAAGAGGCGGTATCAGGGGTGGGTTTACGATGGGTGGCGGCACTAATCTGACAGTCGGTGATGTGACCCTGGATGGCTGTTCGTCATTATTTCCTCAGGCAACGGTATCTATGATAACAGCGAACGGCATTAACACAATAACGCTGGAGTCTGGCTGCACGATTAGGAATTGCAGTTCCACAAGCAATGGCGCTGCTATTTGCTTTCCGGGGAGCAGTGTTGGAAATTCAGATATTACAATCAATGGCGCTGTAATAGAAAATTGCCTGACTAAGGGCATAGGGGGCGCTATTTGCGCTTTTGACAAGACGCCATTAAAAAGCGGCACAATTACCTTGAATAATGCAACCATAAGGAACTGTACAGCCGGGACGACTGGCGGTGGGATTTATGCGCCGGATATAGACGTGACTATCAATGGAGGGCATTATGAAAATAATAAGACGACACAGATTGCTACTAGTTTTGTGGGAGGAGGATTTATTTTCATCTGCCGCGCGACCCTGATAATAAATGATGGTATTTTTACCGGAAATTCGTGTGTCAATAAAGGAGGCTGCATTTCTCACTGCGGCCATCCGAATACGAGAACATACATATATGGAGGGACTTTTTCTGGGAATACCTGCAGCAGCGCGCAGTATGCAGGCAGCGGCGCGCTCTATAATTCCACAGTAGAAGTGGGAGACACGTCAGTGACGGTTTCCGGGGATGTAAAGTTTGTTGGCAACACGGATGATTCGGGTACGGACGGCATTTACCTGGATGCAAGAGACCAGACGCTGCGCAAGATTCAAATTAGCGACACCCTTACCTATCCGGTAAAAGTTTTCCTCAGGCCAACGGAGGGATATGTGATTGCCCAGGGTGTGAATGATTATCAGCTGCTGAGAAAGAGGGACATGAAAAAAATCACTTTTGTGGATGCTACGAATTCCGGCAAGAAATGGTATGCGGTGCTGGACGAGGAGGCGAACCAGGTTTATATGTCGGAGACAGACCCGGGATATGCCTATTTTGTGTATTATATCAAGAACGGTGCGAAAGGGACAGCGCCTACGGATGATGCAGAGTATGACCTGGAGGATCCGGTAACGGTGAAATCCGCTGAGGGATTGTCTTACGAGGGGCGGTTTTTTGCTGGCTGGAACACCGAGGAGGACGGCAGCGGAACGATGTATCAGGAGGGCGATAGCTTTGCCTTGGAAGGAGACACGAATCTGTATGCCATCTTCAGGGAAGGTATTGCAGCAGATTTCTATTCGGGCAGCGCCGGGAATAAACAGACGATTGTGGCAGATATGGACTGGGAGACAGATACGGGAACCGTCATGACGCCAGAACCACAGCCGATGGATGGTGGATTTACCGCGGTTGGCTGGAGTGAGAGCCACCAAAGCTATGACAGGGACCTGATGGCAGGGGTTTCGCTCACGCTGACAGGCAACGCGACTTATTACGGCGTATATGAGAAAGAGGTCACGCTCTCATATGATGCCAACGGCGGGGAGACCTGCCCGGAAAGCGAGACAGGAACCTGCCGTGCCAATGTGGGCGAGGAGATAGGTTATGACATCCCTTCATTTACGGTGGCTGGCGAAGCAACCAAGACAGGCGCAATATTCCGCGGCTGGAATACGCAAGCGGATGGGAATGGCACGATGTACCAGCAAGGCGATGTGCTTGAACTTGAGCAGGATGAGGAATTGTATGCCATCTTTGAAGATAAGCCGGCGCTTTACGCGGACTTCTACTCAGGCAGCGCGGGGAATAAGGAGCGAGAGGTCACGTTGCTGGAGGAAGGGGCAGTGAGCGGCTCGGTCACAGCGCCGCTGCTTAAGCCCATGATGGGCTTTGAGAAAGTGGGCTGGGATGAAAGCCATGATGAATTTACTGGAGAGATTGTGGAAGGCACAGCGCTTACGCTGACAGAGAATACATCTTACTATGGCGTATATCGAAAAGAAGTCACCTTATCTTATGATGCGAACGGCGGGGAGACCTGTCCGGGAAGCGAGACAGGGACCTGCTATGCCAATGTGGGTGAAGATTTGTCTTATAGTCTATCCACGTTCACAGCAGCAGCGCCGCAGCCGCGGGAAGGCTATGTCTTTGCCGGATGGAACACCAGAAGTGACGGCAAGGGAGAGCCATGCCTGGCAGGAGAAAGCCTGGAACTGGACCATGATACGGTGCTCTATGCCGTGTGGGCTCCCGGGGACTGCACCCCTTACCGGGTGGAGCACTACCGGCAGGACCTTGAGGGGGACAGTTACACCAGGGTGGATGCGGACACGGAATACATCGCCGGCAGGACTGGCGACACAGTGGAGGCAGAGGCGAACCCCTATGCCGGCTTCAGCAGGAGCCAGGACCCGGAACTCGGAAGGGCGGAAGGGACTGTGGAAGCGGACGGCAGCCTGGTGCTGCAGGTCTACTACGACAGGGACCTCTACGAAGTGGGTTTTGACCTGAACGGCGGCGAGGGCGCAGCCCCGCAAACTCAGACTGTGCGCTATGGGGGCTGCCTGCAGGAAGTGCCGGAACCGCAGCGCAGGGGCTACACGTTTAAGGGATGGTACACGGACCGGGAAGGGACGGAGCCTGCATACTGGGACTTCTGGCGGACCGTGGAAGAAAACAGCAAATCCCTGAAAGCCACGCTCTACGCGAAATGGGCGGACGAGACGGCGCCAGCTTTAGGTGAGGCGGAGTTCGGGGAGAGTAGCGGGAGCTTCATGGACTGGGCTATCGGGCAGAAGAAGCTGACCATCACTGTCCCGGTGACGGAAGAGGGCAGCGGGCTCAGGCAGGGGGATTACAGCCTGAGGCCGGAGACTGGAAAGCCCAGGTCAGGCACGGCGGCGATACGCGTGCAGCAGTTCGTGACGCCTGAACTGAGGGCGCGCAGCGGCGGGCTCTCGGCAGTGCTGACAGTGCGCGGGAACGCGAGGACCGGGCAGAGCGTGGCGGTCATCACCATAGCGGAGGAATTCAGGGGCAGCGTGACTCTCACCTGCACGGACAATGCCGGGAACATATCGGCGGAGAAGGTACTGACAGCGGACGGCGCGGGCGCCATTGTGGAGGACAATGAGCCAGGCATCCGATTCTCCAAGGCGGGGGAGAACAAGGCAAAAAGCAGCGCCACTGTGGATGTGGACGTGGAGGACAGCGCCGTGGGCAGTGTCACGGCGGGGCTTAAATCCGTGACCTACCGCCTTGACGGCGGCAAAGAAAGGGCTGTAGGCAAGGGAGAGTTTGCCGACTCCATGGTGGAGAGCTACCATTTCGCAGTGGACATCAGGGGCGAAGGGAAGCATACCCTGGAGGTGACGGCGGCTGACAATGCCGGGAACAGCACCACGAGGAAGACGGCCGTGGAGATTTCAAGGAGGAGAGCAGCGGTTACGCCTAACCCACAAGGACCGGCAAAGACGACGAAGCCTGCGGCAGGCGAGCCGGCTACAGGGGAGAGCACGTTTGTGAAGGTATTTGCCACCTTGGGGATGGTGGCGGGGTTCACCTACCTGCTGCTGTACTTCACCGGCGGGGAGAGCGGCATCACGGAAGGCGAGAAGGAGGAGGTCATTGCCCGGCTGGTGCGCTGGGCGCGTAAGGGCAGATTCCGCAAGTACCCTGCACTTGTCATCATCCTGCTGTTCCTGTTGTACTACCACAGCATAGGCAGGAGCGTGGGCGATGAATGGAAGAAGGTTTATGAGGGATAGAACAAATTTTGCTGGAAACTATAAAAATAAAATATAAACATATTAAGGAGGAACACTATGGATTTTTTTGGAAAATTAGGCGAGACAATTACGGAAACAGGAAAGGACGTATCACAGAAAGTTACGGACCTCACAGAGATTACGAAACTTAAAATGGATATTCGCAGTAAAGAGGATTCTGTGCGCAGACAGTTTACAGAGATTGGAAAGCAGTATTATGAATTGCATAAGGATGATGCGGAACCGTTGTTTGAGGAAATATCTTTTATCAATGAGACTTTACAGAAAATTGAAGAACTGAGAGGCGAAGTTGCCGAGCGCAAAGGCAAGAAAATCTGTCCGTCATGCGGAGCGCCCAATGATGGTGATGCTTCGTTCTGCAATAAGTGCGGTGCAAAGTGTGAATCTGCCTGTGCAGAGGATGCGTGCACGGAGGAGACAGCAGAGGATGTGGCAGTGAATCTGCAGAAAGACACAGAAGAAACCGAGGAAAAAGATTTATAAGGAAAGGCTGATGACAGCGTTTCCCACATAAGATTTACAAGGATACATGCCAGGCACGCTATAGCACAAGGACGTGTGCACAGCAGCGGAATCTCGGCAGACATATTGTATGAAGGAGAGTGATATGAGATGAGAGAAGAGAATTATAAGCAGATGGGAAGGGAATCCGCGTCAAGGCGGCATCCTGTCAGGCAGCAGCTGCTGGCAGTGCTACTTGGCTTGTGCCTGGCAGTCGTGTCAATCCCTGTCTCGCAAATAGGTTATTCCGTTCAGGCAGCAGAGCTGCAGGAATTTTCTGAAAATATTGATTTATCCAGGGAGAGAAGCGGACAGGAGTTGTTGAAACATGGTCGGGAACTGGGAAATGTCCCTGTAACATCAGATGATGGGAAAACGGGCAAAGACGGCGGGGGGCAGGAAAACAACGGCAAGAAGAAAGATATCCAGAAAATGAAGGTGCTGGAGGAAGAAACGGAAGCGGTATTTGCGGATGACCCGGAGATTCCTTCTACGCCAACACGGCCTGAATGCGGAGTTATCAGCGAGGATATGCTTTGGACGATTCCCGGAACGCTGGCGGATGGGGAATTGGTCGTTATGCCGGGGGTTACGTTAACGATAACGCAGCCTTTGGCAATCAGTGGAAATGTCACCATCAAGGGCGGCGGAACGATTGCCCGGGGAGACGTAGGCGCAGGATTTACCATGGGCGGCGGTGGCAATTTGGTATTGGAGGACATCACATTGGATGGGTGTTCTTCCGTATTTCCACAAGCCACGGTATCCATGATAACAGCGACAAATACAAATCAGATTACTTTGGGGGCGGGCTGCACAATCAGAAATTGCGGAGCCAAGAATGATGGGGCAGCGATTCGTTTTCCGTTCGGCAATACAAATCTGACTGTCAATGGCGCACTGATAGAAAACTGTTCATCAAACGGTAATGGCGGTGCAATTGCTGCCAATGCGAAAACCCCGAAAGGCGGTAAAATTACGTTAAATAATGCGACCATCAGGAATTGTTCAGCAGGAACAAATGGCGGCGGAATATTTGCGCCGGATATAGATGTAGCCATCAATGGCGGGCATTATGAAAATAATAGGACGACAAGAGCTTCTTCGGGCTTTGTGGGTGGAGGTTTTGTTTACGTCTGCAGGTCGGTTTTGACTATTAATGGCGGTGTTTTTACCGGAAACTCGTGCGTTAACAAAGGAGGCTGTATTTCCCAATGCGGTTACGCCGGTACGAAGACTTACATATACGGAGGCACATTCTCAGGCAATACCTGCAGCAGCACACAGTTTGCAGGCAGTGGCGCATTCTATAATTCTACGGAAGAAGTGGGAGATACATCATTGACGATTTCCGGCAGTGTAAAGTTTGCTGGCAATACGGACGGCTCCGGTACGGATGGCATTTATCTGGACGAAAAAGGGCAGACGCCGTGTAAGATTCAGGTTAGCGACACCCTTACCTATCCGGTAAAACTTTTCCTGAAGCCGACAGATGGATATGCGATTGCACAGGGCGTGAATGATTATCAGCTGAAAGCCAGGGATATGAAGAAAATTTCTTTTGTGGATGTCACTGGCTCAGACAAGACCTGGCATGCGGTGTTGGACGAGGAGAATAATCAGGTATGTATTTCGGAACAGGATCCGGGATATGCCTATTTCGTCTACTATATCAAGAATGGAGCGCAGGGGACGGCGGTGATAGACGACAATGCGTATGCACTGGACGATCCGGTGACTGTAAAATCCGCTGAGGGCCTGTCTTATGACGGAGGGCGGTTTATCGGCTGGAACACTGAGGCGGACGGCAGTGGTGTCATGTACCAGGAGAACGATACTTTTGACCTGAAGGGTGACACGAACCTGTATGCCATTTTCCAAGAGGGCATCACGGCGGACTTCTATTCCGGTAATGCCGGGCATAAGGAGACGGTTGCCGCAGATATGGATTTTGAACATAACACCGGCATAGTTACGGCGCCGGAACTTCAGCCGCTGGAAGGTTATACTGCCGTAGGCTGGGCGGAAAGCCACGAGGAGTTTGAGGGAGAGATTGCCGAAGGCACAGAACTTATGCTGACAGAAAAAGCTGTTTATTACGGCGTGTATGAGAAAGAGGTTACGCTGTCCTATCATGCCGATGGCGGGGAGGCCTGCCCGGAAGGCGAGACTAAAACATGCCGCGCCAATGTGGGTGAGGAGATAGATTATGATGTCCCTGCGTTCACGGTAGCGGAGGAGGCCACCAAGCTGGGAGGGCTGTTCCTCGGCTGGAATACGGAAGCAGATGGCAGCGGTACAATGTATCAGCAAGGCGATGTGCTGGAACTTGACCAGGACGAGGAACTGTATGCCATCTTTGAGGAGCGGCCGTTCTTTTACGCGGATTTCTACTCCGGCAGCGCGGGCGGCAAAGAGCGTGAGGTAGCGTTGTTGGAGGAAGGGGATGTGAGCGGCACAGTCACAGCGCCGGAGCTTAAGCCGATGGCAGGTTTTGAAGCATTGGGCTGGAGCGAGAGCCATGAGGGATACCATGCAGAGGAAATGGCTGGCGATGAGATTACGCTGACCGCAAATGATGCCTACTATGGCGTATATAAGAAAGAAATTACGTTGTCTTACGATGCCAACGGAGGGGATGTCTGCCCGGACAGCGAGACGGGGACCTGTAACGCTAACGTGGGTGCGGAAGATGTGTCCTATGATCTGCCTGTATTTACAGCGGCAGAGCCGCAGCCGCGGGAAGGATACGTTTTTGCCGGGTGGAATACCAGATGGGACGGCAAGGGAGAGCCCTATCTGGCAGGAGAGAGCCTGGAACTGGACCATGATACGGTGCTCTATGCCGTGTGGGCTCCCGGGGACTGCACCCCTTACCGGGTGGAACACTACCGGCAGGACCTTGAGGGGGACAGCTACACCCGCGTGGATGCGGACACAGAATACATAGCCGGCAGGACAGGCGACACGGTGGAGGCAGAGGCGAACCCTTACGCCGGGTTCAGCAGGAGTCAGGACCCGGAACTCGGAAGGGCGGAAGGGACCGTGGAGGCGGACGGCAGCCTGGTGCTGCAGGTCTACTACGACAGGGACCTCTATGAAGTGGGCTTTGACCTGAACGGCGGCGAGGGCGCAGCCCCACAAACCCAGACTGTGCGCTATGGGGGCTGCCTGCAGGAAGTGCCGGAACCGCAGCGCAGGGGCTACACGTTCAAGGGCTGGTACACGGACCGGGAAGGGACGGAGCCTGCATACTGGGATTTCTGCCGGACAGTGGAAGAAAACAGCAGGACCTGCAAAGCCACGCTCTATGCGAAATGGGCGGACGAGACGGCGCCAGTTATGGGCGAGGCGGAGTTCGGTGAGGGCAGCGGGAGCTTCATGGACTGGGCCATCGGGCAGAAGAAGCTGACCATCACCGTTCCGGTGACGGAAGAGGGCAGCGGTCTCAGGCAGGGAGACTATATCCTTAAGCCGGAAGATGGCAAGCCCAGGTCAGGTACGGCGGTGATACGCGGACATCAGTCTGTGGCTTCTGAACTGAGGGCGCGCAGCGGCGGGCTATCGGCAGTGCTGACAGTACGCGGAAACGCAAGGACCGGGCAGAGCGTGGCGGTCATTACCATAGCGGAGGAGTTCAGGGGCAGCGTGACCCTGACATGCACGGACAATGCCGGGAACATATCAGCGGAGAAGGTACTGACAGCGGACGGCGCGGGCGTCATCGTGGAGGACAATGCGCCAGGCATCCGATTCTCCAAGGCGGGGGAAGACACGGCAAAAAGCAGCGCCACCGTGGATGTGGACGTGGAAGACAGCGCCAGAGGCGATGTCACGGCGGGGCTTAAATTTGTGACCTACCGCCTTGACGGCGGCAAAGAGAGGGCTGTAGGCAAGGGAGAGTTTGCCGACTCCATGGTGGAGAGCTACCGCTTCGCAGTGGACATCAGGGGCGAAGGGGAGCATACCCTGGAGGTGACGGCAGCTGACAACGCCGGGAACAGCACCACGAGGAAAGCGGCTGTGAAGATTTCAACGAGGAATGCGGCGGTTACGCCTAACCCACAAGGACCGGCAAAGACGACGAAGCCCGCGGCAGGCGAGCCGGCTACAGGGGAGAGCACGTTTGTGAAGGTATTTGCCACGCTGGGGATGGTGGCGGGGTTCACTTACCTGCTGCTGTACTTCGCCGGCGGGGAGAGCGGCATCACAGAAGGCGAGAAGGAGGAGGTCATCGCCAGGCTGGTGCGCTGGGCGCGCAAGGGCAGATTCCGCAAGTACCCTGCACTTGTCATCATCCTGCTGTTCCTGTTGTACTACCACAGCATAGGCAGGAGCGTGGGCGATGATTGGAAGAAGGTTTATGAAGGATAGAAAAAAGCTACGGCTTCTGAAAGCAGTGCTTTTGGTGATTACGATAGCATGTCTGCTCCCGGTGGGACAGTCATGCTGTCTGTCTGTTCAGCACGAAAAGCAGCAGAGGGAATTCAAAAATATAATAGATAGAGAAAACGAGTCTGAAACTGCAGAAGAGGGAGTGCGTTCTGCAAAGGGAGGCATGGCAGGATCAGAGGCAGATGGGGCGGTGATACTGCCTGAGTTGGCAGAACTTTACGCCAGAAATAACGATTTAGTCGGCTGGCTTACCGTGGAAGGGACGAAGATTGATTATCCGGTTATGCAGTGCGGTGACGATGAATATTATCTGTACCATAACTTTGATAAAGAAGAGGATAAATATGGCTGCCTGTTTGTGAAAAGCATTGCAGATATCCATACGCCGGGGACAAATGTGATTATCTATGGACATCATATGAAAGACGATTCTATGTTTGGGGATTTAGACCGTTATGCGAGTGAAGAGTTTTACAGACAACATGGGCAGATTTTCTTTGATACGCTCTATGAGGCGCGCACGTACGAGGTAATGGCAGTATTTTTGACGCAGGTATCTGCAAAGGAAGATGACAGCGGATTCCAGTATTATAAATTCTATCAGGCGGATACGGAGGAGGAATTTGAAGATTTTTATGAGAATGTGAAAGAGATGTCTGCCTACGATACCGGGCTTACAGCGGAATTTGGAGATACGTTCCTTACACTTTCCACTTGCTCTGGGTTTGCGGAAAACGGTAGATTTGTGGTGGTGGCAAAGCGGGTGGATACAGATGAAAAATAAATAGTGCAAAAACTGGACTTGAGGGCAGAAATATATTATAATAGGGTTCACATGAGAGTTTCGTGAAGATAAAACATAATTTACTGAAGCAGGAGGAGAAGGAAGATGAGAATGTTTTTGAAGAATCTGAGTATCAGGCTGAAGATTTTGATTCCCGTTTCGTTGCTGGGCGTCCTGATATTCATACTGGGGGTTATGAGTTTTTTCAGTACCGCCCAGATTATGAATACCAGCGATAATATTACCGGGAACTATGTGGTGAGGATTGAACAGATTCAGGATGTCACTATTGCCTATCAGACCTTGAGGCGTGTGGCATTTGCGCATATTGTGGAGGATGAAACCGGACGCAAACAGACATTGGAGCAGGAAGCAGATGAACTGAAAGCAGAGATTGAGGCGCTGTGCCAGCAATACGAGCAGGGAATCAGCGCACAGGAGGAAGAAGCCTTTGCGAAATTCAAGACAGATTATGCGGATTACCTGGTAATTTACGACCAGATTTTAGACCACAGCAGCAAAAGGCAGAAAGCTGAGGCATCGGAGCTGGCAAGCAATGATTTGAGGGAAGCTGGAACAGCCTTAACTGCGGAATTAGATGCTCTGATTGAAATTAATAAGAATGCCATGACGCAAGCCATTTCCAAGCAGAAGAGCGTATATGGCAGCATCACGCGCACAACAATTATTCTGATTGTATGCAGCGGCGTGGTTCTGCTGTTTGTCGTGTGGGTATGTTGGAAATGGGTATGCAAGCGTCTGATTAATATCAATGCCCAGCTGCGTGACGTGATTGCCACTATTGAGGCCGGCGAGGGTGATTTGACGAAGCGTGTGCAGTGTTTCTGTACAGATGAGATTGGTACCTTGGCAGCAGGAATCAATACCTTTATTGAAACCTTACAGGGAATTATGAGCCAGATTAATATGAGTTCCGACCAGCTGGGATCCATTGTGAATCTGGTATCAGACAAGGTATCTACCGCGAATAATAATTCTTATGATATCTCAGCTGTTATGCAGGAATTATCCGCATCCATGGAGACGATTTCTTCCACGATAACAGACATCAAGGAAAATGTAGGCGTAGTGGATGAGAATATCATTGAACTGTCAGATGCATCACAGGGCTTATATGATTATGCGGCAGGAATGCAGGAGCGGGCAGAACATCTGGAGCACAATGCAGTTGAGAATAAACAGAATACGAGCGATATCATCAGCGCGATTATTGATAAGCTGAAACGTGCCATTGAGAGCAGTAAGAGCGTTGACCGTGTCAACGATTTGACAGATGAGATTTTGAGTATCTCCGGCCAGACGAATCTCCTGTCGCTGAATGCTTCCATTGAGGCAGCAAGGGCTGGGGAAGCCGGCAGAGGATTTGCCGTTGTTGCAGACGAAATCAGCCAGCTTGCAAGTTCCAGCAGGGAGGCGGCAAATAATATCCAGACTATCAATAATATGGTAATAGAAGCGGTAAATGAACTGATTGACAGCGCCGATTCTATTGTGAAGTATATTAATGAAAATATCCTCCCAGACTATGAGGGATTTGTGAATGCCGGCAGACAGTACAATGAGGATGCCGTACATGTGAATGATACGGTTACCCACTTTAATGATATGTCCGTGAACCTCAAACGGTTGATGGAAAGCATCACGGAATCTATCAATGGCATCAATACGGCAGTCGGTGAGAGTGCAAAGGGAGCTACCAATGTGGCGATGAATACTTCCAACCTCGTGAAGGATATCAGCGAGATTGCGGAGGCAATGGATGATAACAGAGAGGTTGCTGGAACTCTGACAGATGAGGCAGAGCGCTTTATCAACCTATAATAGGATTACGGAAATCAGCCGCCTTCTACGAATGAATGGAAGGCGGCTTTTTTATAGATTTGCAAAAAGGAGGCTCACTTATGTGTACAAAATGCAATAAAGGAAAATATTATATGACAACTGCCATTGCTTATACGTCAGGCAAGCCGCATATCGGCAACACGTATGAGGTTGTGCTGGCAGACAGCATTGCCAGGTTTAAACGGCAGGAAGGTTATGATGTGTACTTCCAGACCGGAACGGACGAACATGGACAGAAAATTCAGGAGAAAGCAGAAAAACTGGGGAAGACGCCCAAGGAATTTGTCGACCAGGTAGCGGGCGAGGTAAAACGTATCTGGGATATGATGAACTCGTCTTATGATGGTTTTGTCCGCACGACAGATGAGGACCATGAGCGCCAGGTGACCAAAATATTTAAGAAATTATATGACCAGGGGGACATTTATAAGGGAGCTTATGAAGGAATGTACTGTACGCCCTGTGAGTCTTTCTGGACCGAGTCGCAGCTTGTAGACGGCAAATGCCCGGATTGCGGGCGTGAGGTAACGCCGGCTAAGGAGGAAGCGTATTTTTTCAAGATGAGCAAATATGCGGACAGGCTGATTGAACACATCAACAGCCATCCAGAGTTTATTCAGCCAGTATCCAGGAAAAATGAGATGATGAATAATTTCCTGCTGCCAGGACTGCAGGATCTGTGCGTGTCCCGGACCTCCTTTGACTGGGGCGTTGTTGTAGATTTTGACCCTAAGCATGTGGTATATGTGTGGCTGGATGCGCTGTCTAACTATATTACTAAGATTGGTTATGATGCGGGCGGCAATTCCACGGAATTGTTTTACAAGAACTGGCCGGCTGACCTTCATTTGATAGGCAAAGATATTATCCGTTTCCACACTATTTACTGGCCGATTTTCCTGATGGCGTTGGATTTGCCTTTGCCAAAGCAGATTTTTGGACATCCCTGGCTCTTGCAAGGCGGAGAGAAGATGAGCAAGTCGAAGGGAAATGTCATCTATGCGGATGATATGGTAGAGCTATTTGGCGTAGATGCCACCCGTTATTTTGTGCTCCATGAGATGCCTTTTGACAATGATGGCATTATTACCTGGGAATTGGTGGTGGAACGCCTGAACTCTGACCTTGCCAACATTCTGGGAAATTTGGTCAACCGTACAGTTTCCATGTGCAATAAGTATTTTGGCGGCGTGGTGTCCAAGACCGGGGCAGAAGAAGCAGTTGATAAGGAATTGAAGGAGACGGCAACGGCGGCGAGGGATAAGGTAAAAGCCAAAATGGATGAACTGCGTGTGGCAGATGCGATTTCTGAGGTATTCACGGTGCTGCGCCGCAGCAACAAATATATTGATGAGACGGAGCCCTGGGTATTGGCAAAAGAGGAAAGTCAAAAGGAGCGTCTCAGTGAGGTGCTGTATAATCTGACGGAATCTATTACGATTGCCGCTTCCTTGCTCAGCAGCTTCCTGCCGGAGACGGCGGAGAAGATTGTTGCACAGTTAGGTACGGTTATCCGCGATTTTGATAATCTCAACCAGTTTGGGCTTTACGAGAGCGGCAATAAGGTAACTGAGCAGCCAGAGATCCTCTTTGCACGTCTGGATGTCAAAGAGATCATGGAGAAAGTTGAAGCAATCCGTGAGGCACAGCGCGCAGAGTTTGAGGAGGAGCAGCGTGCTATGGGCGAAGCGCCGCAGCAGGAAGATGATACGGCAATAGATATTGAGCCTAAGGAAGAGATTTCGTATGATGATTTTATGAAGATGCAGTTTCAGGTAGGTGAGGTTATCGCCTGCGAGGCAGTTGCAAAATCCAAGAAGCTGCTCTGTTCCCAGGTACGTGTGGGAAGCCAGGTGAAACAGATTGTCTCGGGAATCCGCAAATACTACTCTCCCGAGGAGATGGTAGGCAAGAAAGTCATGGTTCTGGTGAATCTGAAGCCGGCGAAGCTGGCAGGTGTGCTGTCAGAGGGGATGCTTCTCTGTGCGGAAGATGAGAATGGCGCGCTTGCATTGGTTGTGCCGGAGAAGAATATGCCGGCAGGGGCAGAGATATGTTAAATGAGTGGATATTTGAAAGCCATGCCCATTATGATGATAATCAATTCGACCCAGACAGGGAAGAATTGCTTTCCTCTATGGAGGAACATGGCATTGGAAGGATTATCAATGTAGGTTCGGATTTTGCGTCCTGCAAGCATACGTTGGAATTGACGCAGCAGTATGGGTTCCTCTATGGGGCATTGGGAATCCATCCCAGTGATATTGCAGATTTGAATGAGGAAGTCTACGAATGGCTGAAGGAATCTGCCGTTTTGCCGAAAGTGGCGGCAATCGGGGAAATCGGTTTAGATTATTACTGGGAGAAAAATCCCGAGGTACGCAGCCGGCAGCGTTATTGGTTCTGTCGTCAGATGGAACTGGCGCGCGAACTTTCGCTTCCGGTGATTATCCATTCCCGGGAGGCAGCGGAGGATACGTTAAAGCTGATGAAAGGGATCCATGCCCAGGAGATACCGGGTGTTATCCATTGTTTCTCCTATTCCCCGGAATTGGCAGAGGAATATGTGAAAATGGGCTATTACATTGGCATTGGCGGGGTGGTGACCTTTAAAAATTCCAGGAAGCTGAAAGAAACGGTGGTTCGCATCCCATTGGAACGGATATTGTTGGAGACAGACTGTCCCTATCTCTCACCGGAACCGAACCGCGGCAAGCGCAATTCCTCTTTCAATCTTCCTTATGTGGCAAAGGAGATTGCAGCGCTGCGGGGGATTACGGAGGAAGAGGTAATCAGGGCAACGCGTGAAAATGCGATTCGGCTGTTTGGGAAAGTAAAGCCATAATATGGCATAAGGAGGACAGCATGGCGACATTGGGAATCCCGCAGAATACGATTGCGGTATTGCAGAAATACAATTTTAATTTCCAGAAAAAATATGGACAGAATTTTCTTATTGATACCAGGGTACTGGAGAAAATTATAAGTGCGGCAGGTATTGCCAAAGAGGATTTTGTGCTGGAAATCGGTCCGGGAATCGGCACGATGACACAGTATCTCTGCGAACATGCCGGCAGGGTTGCAGCAGTGGAGATTGACAGGAATCTGATTCCCATCCTCGAGGATACGCTCAGCGCATATGACAATGTGCAAATTATTCAGCAGGATATCCTGAAAATGGACATCAACCATCTTGTACAGGAAAAAAATCAGGGAAAGCCCATTAAGGTGGTGGCAAATCTGCCCTACTATATTACAACACCTATCATCATGGGATTATTTGAAAATCATGTGCCGATAGACAGCATTACAATAATGGTACAGAGGGAAGTGGCAGAGCGGATACAGGTAGGTCCGGGAACCAAAGAATATGGGGCATTGTCCCTTGCTGTCCAGTTTTATGCCAACCCAGAAATAGTCGCGCATGTGCCGCCGAACTGCTTTATGCCCCGCCCAAAGGTGGGAAGCGCCGTCATACGCCTGACCAGGCATAGGGAAGCGCCGGTGCAGGTAAAAGATGAGAGACAGATGTTTGCCCTTATCCGCGCCTCCTTTAACCAGCGCCGGAAAACGCTGGTAAATGGTCTGAATAATGCGCCGGATATCGCACACAGCAAGGAGGAGATTGTGCTGGCTCTGGAGAAGATGGGGCTGTCCGCCAATGTGCGGGGGGAAACGTTGTCATTGGAGCAGTTTGCAAGGCTGAGCGACCTGTTATCGTAAACGCATGGAACAGATGCGTTTATGATAACAGCTTTGCATGAATGAAATGACTGAAAAATGATTTCTGTCTCACTTGTTAGGCAACTCCATAAATTCCACAATATCTCTCTGGAAACGTTTCGGAAGGTTTTGATTCTGCAGCTTGGGATTTATGCGGGCTTCAATGGCGATGCTGTCAAAAAAGGCACGCCACAGCCTGCGGTATTCCAATTCCTGCGGGGAGAGACGCTGCAGCATTTCCTGATTGAGTTCTCCAGTATCGGTAATAAAAAAACCTTTCCCCTTGGGATGCAGTACGGCAAGATTCCGTGTCGCATCGTATATCATAAAATTCTCTTCTGGCAGACGGTCTGCAAAATGTTCCCCCAGAAATGGCAGGACATCGTTCTTGGGGTGAATCTGTGCAAATAGAATGCCGTTTTCCAATTCCTGAAAGCGCAGAAAACCTAATAGATGGTGGGCTTCATTGAAAGTGCCGCGGGAGAGCTGAAACGTGCGGTTCACGTAGGGCTCCCCCAGATAATTCAGTACTTTGCCGGCATCCGGCAAGGACAAGGCGAGGACAATTGTCTTGTAAATCGCGTCTGCTTTGTCTATGGACTGCTTATGGGAAGCAGGTTCCAGCGCCATAGCAGCCTGGCATAATTCCTGATAGGCCTCCTCGCCCATGCGGCTGTGCAAGGTGCGTGCAACCTTAGCGCTCTTCTCATAGTCCGTATGGACAGCGATATACTCGTCAAATAATGAGTAATTGTCCGGTGCATGGGTGGTGAGGGAAATGTTGGCATGTCCGTAGCGGCTTGCCCAGGCCTCGTAGACGCCGGTGAAAATGCCGTCAATACTGTCTTCGCAGATAAAAATGTGCATGGTGGTCCCTCCTTAGGTCAATTTACTTTTTTGGCTGTTTCCAGAGACCTAAGGCATCCTCCCAACTTCCATTTACTTCGTTGGTATCAATAAGAAACCTCAGGACTCTCCCCAGCTACGCTGGGTCCCCCCTCAGGTCATATGGTCCCTCCTTAGGTCAATAACTGAAAATCAGTCTGCAGTTCCTTGTCAAAAAAGCTGATTTGCTGGTAACCGCCCTCGCGGATATCCCGGGGAATCTGGGTCTTATCCCGCATGAGGTTCTCGCAGATATAATTCTCATCGAGCTTGGTGCGGTACATCATCTTCCCCGAGCAGGTGATGAAATACAGGGCACGTCTGAGCACTACGCCGATTTTCTTCAAATCATCGAAGGTCAGGGAATTCTTCCTGCGCGCTTTCACAATGCGCTCTGCAGATTTATAGCCGATTCCCGGGACGCGCAGCAATGTCTGATATGTGGCGCGGTTGATTTCCACCGGAAAAAAATCCAGATGGCGCAGCGCCCAGTCGCATTTGGGGTCAAGGAATACATTAAAATCCGGGCGGTCCTCCGACAGCAGTTCCGCGACCTTAAAATGATAGTAGCGCAGCAGCCAGTCTGCCTGATACAGGCGGTGTTCCCGCAACAGGGGCGGTCCTCCGGGAAGGGCAGGCAGCATTGAATTGCCATTGACGTTGACAAAGGCGGAATAAAACACCCGTTTCAGCCCGAACTTCTGGTAAAGCCCTTCTGCAACGCTCATGACCTGGAAATCGTTCTCCGGGGTAGCTCCGATAATCATCTGGGTCGACTGCCCGGCGGGGACAAACCGGGGAGCCTTGCGGTACACGGTGAGTTCCTGTTTGTTGTCTGTAATACGGTTCTGAATCTGGCGCATGGGCTTTAGGATGGTGTTGCGGGACTTACAGGGGGCAAGCTTCTGCAGGCTGTCTGCAGTGGGCAGCTCCAGGTTGATGCTCATGCGGTCAGCCAGAAAACCGGTACGTTCCACGAGCGCCGGGTCAGCACCGGGAATCGCCTTGACATGGATATAGCCGTTAAAGTGATGTACCGTGCGCAGTTTGAGCAATGTCTGGTAAATCAGGTCCATCGTATAATTGGGGCTGATTAGGATGCCGGAACTGAGAAAAAGCCCTTCGATGTAATTGCGGCGGTAAAACTCCAGCGTGACGGTGCAGATTTCGTCTGGCGTGAAAGAGGCGCGTTTAATGTCGGAATCCCGGTTGTTCAGGCAGTAAGCACAGTTGAAGATGCATTCGTTGGTAAAAAGAATCTTCAGCAATGAGATACATCTGCCGTCTGCCGAGAAGGTATGGCAGATTCCAGGAGCAACTGAATTGCCCATGCCCCTGCCATTCCCCTTGCGGTCTACGCCGCTGGAGGTGCAGGCAACGTCATATTTCGCAGCATCCGATAAAATTGTCAGTTTTTCAAATAAATCCATATCCATCTGTATCATATTCATGGTATTATAGTCCTCGAATATATTATTGAAGAACAGGTGTTCTAAAAACATCATAACACGGATTGCTGTAAAAGACAAGAACTTTTGTTCGGAAAAACAAAGCAATTTTAAAAATATCCTTACAGTTATCTGCATTTCCTTATTGCTATATGCTGCATATACCCACACAAACTAGAAGTTCCCAAATTTCAATAATCCGCGCATATCAGGTTGTTTTTTGAATATAGTGTTAGTATCTGGATTATGTGGAATTTTTATGACAATAAAAGGAAGCCGTGAGGGGGTGTTTTTCTGAAAGAAAAAATAAAAACATTTTTGGCGGTCTGCGTCCTGGTATTGGCAGCGCCCTATATTGTCACTTTGTTGTTTCAGGGAAGTGAGACAAGCACAGAAACAGAAAAGACCGAGGCAATCATAGAGGAGAAGCTCTTGCCGCAGGAAAGGGCGGATAGCCAGGATATGGACGAGGAAGAATATCTTGCGGGCATTGTGGCGGAGGAGATTTCCTTGGAGTATCAGCCGGAAGCGATAAAGGCACAGACGGTGGTTGCACGAACCTCCCTGAAACGCGCATTGGCAGACAAAGGTGAGATGCCGCAGTCCATGTCCAGGGAGGAGATGCTGTCTCTGTGGGGACAAGATGGATTTGAGAAGAATTACCAGGTGCTGGAGGAAGCGCTGGCAGCCACCGAGGGAGAAATTATGACCTGGGAAAATGAGCCAATCCAGGCCGCTTACCATGCCGTCAGCGCGGGGAAAACGAGGGATGGCAAGGAAGCGTTGGGGGCGGAACTGCCTTACCTTGGCAGTGTCGACAGCAGTATGGACATATCCTCGCATGATTATTTAAAGGTGGTCTTTATGGGCAAAAAAGAACTGGCAGACAAGCTGAATCAGGCATGTCCGGAAGCGGCGCTGACGGAGGATGGGCTGGCAGAACAGATTACTGTGACCAAGCGGGACTCCAGTGAATATGCCTTGGAAGTAGCTGTGGGCAAACAGGCAATGGCAGGTGAGGATTTCCGGGATTGCCTGGGCCTGAATTCATCATGTTTTTCCATAAAGGAAGTGGAAGGAAAGATGCGTATTGTCACCAAAGGCATGGGACATGGCATCGGCCTCAGCCAGTATGGGGCAAATGAGATGGCAAAGGCTGGCAGCGATTATAAAGAAATTTTAAAATATTATTATAAAGACGTGACTGTGCAGAAAGATATGGACTGACTGTTATCGTAAGCGACAAAATAATTTGTCCCTTAAATATCATACATCCTGTATAAACCTTGTTTTTTCGGAAAAACTAAAAAGGAAAAACAAACAGAAATGGAAGGTGACAGGATGAGAAACAGAAGAGTATCAGCATTTTTTAACAAGAAATCCTATCTGATTGCCGCTGTATTCATGGTTGTTGCAGCATTCGGCATGACCGGGATTTATTATACCCAGCAGGAAAAGAAACAGGAAGAGCAGCTGGCAAAAGAACAGCAAAAGCAGATTCAGCAGGCAAAAGCAGAGGACGAAGCAAGAGAGCAGGAAAAGAAGGAAGAACAGGAAAAGAAAGAGCAGCAGAAAAAAGAACAGGCAAAGAAAGAAGCCCAAAAGGCACGGGAACAGGCGAAAGCTGAGGAGAAAGAGGAAGAGGAGACGGAAGCAGTTTCCGGCATCATCCCTCCAGAAAATGATAATTTTATGGATTCGCCGGAGGTTGTAGCCGAGGTTCAGACGCCGGTGGAGCCGATTCTCCATTTTGACGCGGAGACAGATTTGAACTGGCCGCTGCAGGGAAATGTCGTGCTGAATTACAGTATGGATCAGACCGTATATTTTGCAACCTTAGACCAGTATAAATACAATCCGGCGGTGATTATCAAAGCCGAAGTCAACACTCCGGTAAAAGCTGTTGCGGCAGGTAAGGTGACCAGCGTGGAAACCATGGCGGAAACCGGGTCTACAATTACCGTGGATATGGGTGATGGCTACAGCGCAATTTATGGGCAGCTGAAAGAAATACCCAAGAGTACGGGCGATTATGTGGAAGATGGGGAAATTCTTGGTTACATCAGCGAACCCACAAAATATTATTCGGTCGAGGGTTCTAACCTCTTTTTTGAACTGCAGAAGGACGGAACTCCGGTAGACCCCATGGGTTATCTGCAGTAAAATGTAACGGAAAAAATTTTTACGATAATATCATGCGACAGAGCGGATGGCAGCTTGCCGTCCGCTCGTTTACTTTTGGGCAGGAGGATGGTAGAATAAAAAGAAAAAGGGTGAAAATATGAGAAAGAAACCATTTCCTATCGGGATTGAATTTTATAGGATGATGGACAGGAACAAACAGGCACAGCAGCGGATTTTCCTCATAAAATATTAGAAATTGCATGAAGCAATGATTTCATGGGTCCTTGTTACCCATATGTAACAATCCGCAGCGCTGCTTTTCATACAGAGAATGGGGATTTGTCGTCCCGCTGCACTGACGTCACAGCGGCTGATGTTGCCTGAATAGTAAAATACTTGTAATCCGGCGCTGCTTTGCATATAAGAGACTGCTTGCAGTCTCTCTACATAGATGGCGATACGGAAGAATTGGGGAAATAGAATGACGGAAAAACAGAATGTCACCTATATGCTTCGGTGCAGCGATGGTACGCTGTATACAGGGTGGACAAACAATATTGAGAAACGCCTGGAGGCTCACAATGCGGGAAAGGGCAGTAAATATACCAGGGTGCGTACGCCGGTGGAACTGGTTTACCTGGAAGCGCATGAGACGAAACAGGAGGCAATGAGCCGTGAGGTGCAGATTAAGCAGCTTACACGCAAGCAGAAAGAGCGGCTGATTGCCGGCTACATAAATAAAATATGATATATGAAAAAGCCATTATGGATAAAAATCTCCATGATGGCTTTTTTGAAAGTTTCCGATACTGCCACACAAAAATGGTATTGTAAAAAATGCACAAATAAAATGCAATACAACAAAAAATAGTTGTCAAAAAAGTAATATAGGTTTACGATTTTTATACATGTTACACATAAGTCATAGGCGTAACATGAGTAAAAGGTGTGCATTTTGCCTATGATGTGCACCACAGGAAATTGCAAAAGCAGTTTCCTCTTTCCATAAGGGGGGCTCACGAATGAGCCCCCATCCTTTAATTATGGAGGAATTAATTTTCAGTAGGCAGAGAAGAAAGGAGGGAGGAAAGGTACGAGAACGTACCGCATAGGTGAGTAAACGGCGCTTATTATGTGCTGCAAGAAAAAGAAAGGAATGGATAGTATGGGAACAAGAAAAAGATTTCAGAGAATCCTGTCGCTCGTCTTAAGCCTGGCAATGGCGGTTACCTTGCTGCCGATGCAGATGGCATATGCTGAGGGCGGCAGTGTCCCGGAAGAGGCGGCAAGGATTGCCACGGCTGACGATGGCATGGGCTTGCCCGCAGAACTGGCACATTTCTCATTTGACTCGCAGGATGAGATTATGGGCAAGGTAGTGGGTGATACGGCAAAAGCCCAAATTGTAACTTCGGATGACGGTCATGATGCAACGCCTTACCTGAAGCTGACGGGAGGTTCATTTATCCGTGCGCTGGATGGAAGCGTCCTTGCAGGAAAGAAGGAACTGACGATTTCCTATTGGAGCAAGTCGGAAGGCGCGCCAGGATGGGCATTTTTCGCGGCAAAGGATAACCTGGCAGGTCTCTTCGGAGGCGGCGATGAGCATTATATTGGAATTCTTGACCAGCCAGCCAGCGTGGCGGTGGAACGCTATGTGGGCGGAAGGCCGGCTGGAAGTAACGGAAATGCAAGTTCGCTTACGAGTGCGTGGCGTCATGTCACCGTAGTATTCGGTGAGGATTCCACAGAGACATACGTGAATGGAGAGCGCAAGATTGACATGACATCGAATCAGGCAGCCCTGTCCGAGATTTTGACAGATAAGAGCGTCCTCAAAATCGGCGCAGCCAACTGGGGACGCGGAGCAATCAGCAGTGAAGATAAAGATAAGGCAGGGGAAGTATTTAAAGGAGGCATTGACAATTTTGTTGTTTATGACGGAGCCTTAGATGAGGCACAGGTTAAATATCTGTATGACGGCACGAAGAATGACCAGGGAACGGAGACTTCCCTGACTGGGCTGGAATTAAAGAGAAATACCTTAAAGATGAATGTCGGCGGCACCATGGACATTGCTTCGCTGATTAAGGCCCCATCAGGCGCAGGTTCCAGGGTTGAGGTTGAGTCTTCGGATTCTTCGGTGGCAGCAGTCATAGGCGAGAGAATCATCAAAGCGCTCAAAAAGGGAACATCGAATCTGACCATTAAATGGGGATATGGAGCCAAAACTTATACACTGGGTACGGTGGCAGTGACGGTAACGGATTTTGCTCCTGTTGGCAGCTATACATTTGAGGGCAGTCTGGGCGATGCTACAGCCATCCAGACGAAGCTGGCAAACTACAGTGGGCAGGCGGAATATGCAGACAATGGGCACAACGGCAAAGCGCTGCAGTTAAAAGCCCCAACCTTTAAAGACGTAACGGAGAATGAGGCAACCAAAACGGTGGTAGACGATGCAGGCTATGGCGTGAAATTAAAAGAGGGCAAGCTTGGCTCAGACTACACAGTTTCCCTGTGGGTCAATGCAGAAAAAGGATTTTACACGCAGTCACCTATCCTGTCAATGGGAATAGGAAACGATACAGACCAAAACTGGGTGGGCATATCAGGCGTATGGCAAGACAGCGTAACCAAAACCGGAACGACAGCAAGGGTTTGGTCGGCGAAGAAGAGTGGTGAGACAGTCACTCCTGTAGAATTCAATGCCTATTATACCAATACCGCTTTTACAGCCCCCAATGGCAAATGGACAATGCTGACAATCTCCCAATGCGGCAACGATTTGAAGTTCTATGTTAATGGAAAAGAGAACGGCAGCACAAAGGCGGCGGAGGAGATTTTAAATCAGGAAGGTGCGCTGATTACGATTGGCATCAATAACTGGGACAGCAGCTTTAAGGGCATGATTGACGATGTCAACGTCTATGACACTGCCCTGGATGCCATACAGGTAAGAGCATTGTACCTGAGCCAGCTTTCCGCAGAGCAGACAGCAGACTGGCTGGAAATCAAAGGAGAGAATGAGAGCCTGAATTGCCTTACGGAGGATTTGAACCTCCCTGCAAGCAAGGACGGAATTGCCATTACCTGGACGGCCAAAGAGGATAACAAAGATTCCGCTGCAGTGACAAAAGACGGAAGAGTCACAGCAGGCGGGGGCAATAAAGTAACCCTTACAGCAGCCTGCAGCGATGCGCAGACAGGGCTCATGTGGACGGTGGATATCCCGGTCAAAGTAGCGCGCAAAGTGATTATACGCTGCCTGGACCAGGAGACGGCAGCCGGAAATAACGAGGCTGACCTGATTCAGAAGACGGAACGTATGGAAGAGGAAGGTTCCGAGTATGTGCATGTCCCGGAAGACATTGTAATCTCGAAGGACGGAGAGGCTTTCAAATATGATGCTGAGGGCAATAAGAATACGGATAAACTGACTATCAAGGTCGGGGCCGATACGAATGGTACGGTAACAGACACCGTAAACGTTGCCTACAAGAAAGTAGAGATTAAGAGCATCGTCTCGCCGGATGATGCATATGCCATTGAGGGCAATGTCCCGCTTCTTCCGTCTAAATTGGATGCCACGGCAGACCCGGGAGACGGAACATCCATCCAGATAAAAGTTCCCGTTACCTGGACGGATGATTATGCAAACCTGAAAGCAAGGAAAGAGCCGTACGTGATAAACGGAACCGTGGGCAGCAGGGATGTCAGCGTCAAATTGACGGTATTTGAATGTGATGCCGAGATGGAAGACGTGGAGGCAACTTACACCAATAATACTACTACGCGCTACCTATCCTTGAATGGAAAATATAAGGGAATTATTGAGACGCAATTTGACCTTGTAAATGTGAGCAAGTCCACACAGCAGGGCGCATTCTTCCTGCTTGATAAGGATGCTCCGGGCGCATGGTGGAACAATTCCGCAGCGCTGGAGTTTGATGCGGATGGAAAAGACGCCAAAGGTTACTACCGCGCGATAGGCGGAAACGGCAAGGGCGGCAGCTTTGCTGACAGCGGCGGCAAATATTATCCCGAAAATAAAGAGGCGGCAAACGCCATACCATATGACGGAACCGGTACCTACCATGTGCGTATGCAGATAGACACCACGGACATTGACAGTGCCGTGGAAGAGGGTGCAGCTGCAGTAAAGAAAAACGCTGCGTTCCGTGTCTGGATGACCGATGAGGATGGCAAGACTACGGAACTGACAGCAGGAGAGGCAGCAACTTCGCGCTATATCAAGAGCGGCATTATCAGCCAGTATTTCGTAGGAACTTATAAAGCGGCAGAAAATGGGGACTTCAAGGTAACGAACCATAAGCTGAGCTGGCAGTCCGGCTATGTGGCAAAGAATATTGAAACTTATGTAGATACGGTAAAAGTGGATGATTTAAGCGAGAGCGCTAAGCTGCTTCCGTACAGCCTGATGACAGAAGAGGAACAGGCAGCTTACAATTATAAGCCGGCGGCAAACATTATGCAGGGCGAGGATAAATGTGTCCTGCAGACGAAGGACTCCGGCTGGTTTGACAAGGACGGCAACAAGATTGCAGACGATGCAGTGGCAGAGAAAGCAGTGGCTGGAGCAGCGCTCACCTACAAAGCATATTACCTGAAAGGCGTGGCAGATTTTGCCGGTCTGAATGAGAAAATCGAAGCGGCACAGAAAGCATACGATGAATTGTCAATGATTTATACGGCGGCTTCCCTCAAGTATTTAGCAGATGCCATTGAAGCAGCCGAAACGGTTGCAGCTACCGAAGGAGGCGCAAACGAGGCTTCCACAGAGGCAGTGGAAAATGAAATTGCAGCTTTACAGGCTGCCCTGGACAAGGAAGACGTAACCCTGACGCCAAAAGATTACGCAGCCATGAATGAAACAATGGCAGCATACTATCCGCTGAGTGAGGACACAGAGGCGAAGGACACGGCTGGGGAGCAGGACGGAACGGTAAACGGCACGATTAAATTTACCAATGACGGAGGCGCGAAATTCCCGGGAAGCAGCAGTGCGCTGACCAATTATATCAGCCTTCCGGATACCCTGAAAGTGACGGATAAGATGACATTCTCCTTCTGGGTATACTGCAATAACAATGCTGACACAGAGACAAATGCCACGCATAAGATGCACAATACGTTCTGCTTAGGCTCAGGAAAGAAGATTGGCAACAATGCAGGAACCCAAAAGGCACATCATTTCTCCATCTACGCAGGGCAGGATGGCGCAAACCTGACAGTAAACGGCGGACCTGACGGCTGGGGAACCGGTCTGGACGGCGTGACAGTCAGCGGCTATGAGAAACAGAAATGGAGCCTTGTCACATGCGTTGTGGATGGCAAGAACGTCATTGTTTACCAGGATGGCGTAAAGAAAGATAACGGTACGGTTGGAGTAACCCTTACAGAGGCATGGAATGCAAGCCCACAGGAACGCTATATCCTCCTGGGGAATAACTGCTATGCATACAACGGTGACTGGGATTACAGAGGAAATGTTAAGAACCTGCGCATTTACAATGCACCGCTTGTGGCTTCACAGGTAAAAGACATTTTTGACAATGAGGTGCAGGAGCTTCTGGCTGCCTCAGCAGAGAGCCTGGCAAGTACGATGGAAGCACAGCCTGGTTCCGGTGATAATGCCGGCAAGTATTTGCTGGAAATCACGGAAGATAAGGTGAAGCTGCCGAAGAAAGGGAACCAGGGAGAGGTAATCTCCTGGAAAGCATTTGAGGCCGATGGCACGACAGAGAGCACGGCGGTCATCAATCCAGAAACAGGCGCGGTAACAGTTCCGCCGGCTGGTTCAGCGGGAGTTACAGTTATACTGAAAGCGGCTATCACTATCAGCGGGGAGGCAAAAGAGGCTGTCTTTGTCTGCGATGTTAAGAACCCCATCAACAAAGAGTCGGCAGAAGCCCTCAAAAATGAGGCAAAATCTGCCATGGAGGGCAAAAACAAAGCAGATTACGATGCAGCAGTATGGGATGAGCTGGCAGCAGCAATCCAGGCATATGAGAGTCTGCCCGCAGAGGCAACGCCGGCACAGATTGCAGCAGCATATGACAGGCTGAAAGCGGCGTTAGAAGCGTTTAAGCCGAAGACAGCCGTGGCAGTCGCCGGCGTAACGCTGAGCAGCAGCAGCCTGACGCTGACAGCAGGACAGAGCGCAACGCTGACGGCAGCTGTAAATCCTCAAGATGCTGACCAGGCGGTGACATGGGCAACCAGCAATCCGGCAGCAGCAACGGTTGTGGGCGGCAAAGTTACGGCAGTGAAAGCCGGAACGGCAGTGATTACGGCGACCAGCGTGGCAGATAAGACCAAGAAAGCCAGCTGTACGGTAACTGTGAAGGACAAAGCAGCAGCGACAGTGGCAGTCAAGAGCGTAAAACTGAGCGTCAAGAAGCTGACGCTGGGCGTGAAAGAGAAATATACATTAAAAACAACGGTAAATCCGAGCAATGCGAACAACAAGAAAGTCACCTGGAAATCTGACAAGCCGAAGATTGTCGCTGTCAAGAACGGCAAGCTTACGGCAAAGAAGACAGGCAAGGCAAAGATTACCGTTACCAGTTCGGCTGATGCGACAAAGAAAGCAACCATTACGGTAACTGTGAAGAAAGCGCCGGACAAAAAAGCCAAAGTATCGCTGAACAAGAAGAGCGTGAACCTGAAAGTGAAGAAATCGTTCCAGATTAAAGCAAAGGTTTCTTCCAAGTACGGCAGTGCGACATTCAAGTACACCATCGACAAGAAAGGCAAGAAAGCCGTAAAGGTGGATAAGAACGGTAAGGTTACCGCCAAGAAGAAAGGCAAGGCAACAATTACTGTTAAGCCGTACAATGACAAAGGCAAGGCTGCGAAGCTGAAAGTGACCGTAAAATAAGCAGCGTGAAACAAAAGAAAAGGTAATTCAGATAAGGCGGGAGCACCCCTCAGAGCCATAAAATGGCGGGGGCGCTCCCTCTTTTCATTTGAGGACAAGTATGGTATGCTTATAGTTACCAAAGAAACGGACAGGAAATTTACTGATGTAGCATGAAAGGGGGATATATTATGTCATTGGCGCAAGTATGGGAAGAACAAGGGGAGTTTTTGGAAGAAGCAGTAGAAGAAGGACCGTACACCGAAGAAGATTATTATAATATACCTGAGCATGTAAGGGCGGAACTGATTGAAGGGCATTTGATTTATAATCTGGCATCGCCTTCCAGATTTCACCAGACAATATTAATGGAATTGGGCACAGTAATTAACAATTATATCAAATCAAAAGGCGGTCCCTGCCGTGTCTATCCGGCGCCGTTTGCGGTGAAGCTTAGGGAGGGGCAGAAAACAATTGTTGAGCCGGACATCAGCGTTATCTGCGACAGGGATAAGCTGACAGACCGCGGCTGCACAGGGGCTCCGGACTGGGTGGTTGAGATAGTCTCTCCGAGCAATCCAGGGCATGATTATATCAAAAAATTAAGCTTATACGAAGCGGCAGGCGTTCGTGAATACTGGATTGTTGACCCGAGAAAGGAGCAGGTATTCGTCTATCATCTGGATAAAGAGAATTTCAGTCTTTCTACTTATACATTCCAAGATAAGATTCAGGTTGGCATTTATGAGGATTTGTGGATTGATTTTGCGGAATTGGATTTATAGAACCGGCAGAAGGAGGGGATAGCGTGAGAAAGTTTAGCAGAATTGTCGTGCTATGCCTCTTTTTGGCGGCGGCAGGCCTCTGGGGCTGCGGCAATAAGGGAGAGGAAAGAGAGCTGGGGGAGTATACCCGCATATCCCTCTTTTGCGATGTGGATTTCTGGACACCGCCGGAATGGGAGACGAGAGAAGATACGATTACCGGTAAGATTACCAAAGAGACGGGAGTGGCGCTTGATACCACGGTTCCGCCGCAGGATGCGGACAACCAGGTACGGCTGATGCTGGCAAATGACAACCTTACGGATTTGGTATGCGTGACGAATGAAACGACAATCAGCCAGATTGTCTCTTCCGGGAAATTCTGGAACCTGGAAGAGTTTTTTCAGAAGTACCTTCCGGATGCCCAGATACTGAAGAATTTTCCCAACGACGTGAAACAGAGGCAGGTGAAACGGGATGGGGGCTGGTATTCCTATCCGTCCCATCTTGCAGTAGGTGAAGTGACGGAAATCTGGAAGGCCAGCTCTGAATGTTATGAGGACATGGTAAAATATGCATGCAACAGCGGAATCATCTGGAAGAAGGAACTGCTTGAGGAACTGGGGCTTGAAGTGGAAGAACTGCGGACGGAAGAACAGGTACTGGCGGCATTTGAAAAAGCCGTACAGGGGAGTGAGGGGAGAAAGAATCCGATAATCCCCATTATGCTGGATGGGCAGAATTACTGGGACCATTCCCTGGCATTTTTCCTGGGTACGTTTGGGGCGGAGCCGGTGGATGCCAAGGGGAATTATATAGATCCTATCCTCCAGCCGGAAGCGAAGGAAGCCTTGGCTTATCTCAATCAGATTGTGCAAAAGGGCTATTTTCAGCCGGAAAGGCTGGCGTTGTCCAATGCACAGATTCGGCAGATGATTGCGGGCGGAAATGTACTTTGTTTTGTGGGCAATACGGCAAATCTTGATGTGGATACCAGAGACTGGGTATCTTCCGGTCCTATCCTGCCGTCCTCCGGCAAGCATCCGGTCTATGGAAGGGAAGAGCAGGTAAGCCTGGGCTGGATCAATACGTTCATATCCAAAAGCTGCGAACATCCGCAGGAACTTGCCGAATGGATGGATTATATGATCAGCCCCAAGGGGCGGTTTCTGTGGAAATTTGGGGAAGAGGGCGTTCATTATGAGATGGAGGATGGATTGGTAAAAATGACGGAAGAAGGGAAGAGGGCAAAGAGGGATTATGGCAATACCGGGGTTGACGCCTGGTGGATGTTCCATAACACAGCCTGGGAACGGAGCGTGCTCGCCCCATATGAAGAAGGAAGCACAGAGGCGGCAGATACGCAGCTGAGGGTTGCTTATGGGAAAGCTAAGGAAAGCAGGAAATATAACAAATCCTTGTTGCAGATGTCTTTAGGTGAAGGGGACCAGGGGCTTGAGGCGGAAGTGCAGAGCTACAAAGAGAAGCAGCTTCCCAAGGTGATTCTGGCAGAGGATGATGAACGTTTTGAACAGGAGTATCAGATTCTCATGGATGGGTTAAAATCATGTGGAATTGAGGAACTGGATGCAGAGAAAAATAAACAGTACCAGAAGAACTGTCAGGAGCAGAAGGACAGGATTGCCAAGGTGAATTAGCAAAGGAAGGTGCAGTTTTGGCGGGAAAAAAAGCGGGCAGGCAGAGTATTTTTAAGCAGCTTTTGGCTTTGGGCGTGGTATTGATGCTGGTTCTTATGGCGGCATTCGCAATTACAAATATTCAGATGCGGTCGCTGAGACAGAAAAATATACTGGCTTTAAACGAGCAGAATATGGCGCAGATTTCAGATGAAGTGGACAGTTACCGGGAACTGATGACACAGATTGCTACGGTAACGGCGTATTCGCCGACAATGTATACTTATTTTTCTCAGAATTCCATAGAGCGTTTGATTCTCACGGATGATATAAATACGGTTTTTTCCAATACGATTTTGCTGGAGGACAATATTGCGGGAATCTGTGTATTTGACCGTCAGATGGAAATGATTGCCAGCATGGGGAATGGGGCGCAGGACGAAGGGACGCCGGAGGTGGTGAAAACCAGAAAGGATCAGCAGGAGTACAGCAGCCTCTTTTACCTGTCTGATTCCAGAACGCCATATTTTGCGTTTTATTTCCCGGTGTTTAATTTAAACAGCCAGGTATATGGGGAACAGATTGGCATGTGCGTATTTATTATGGAGATGGGGAAGCTGGAGGAAGCCCTGCGTGGACAGCAGGCAACAAGGCATACGCAGCTTTATATTGTGGATGGGATGAATCAGGTTATGGCTGTTTTGGGCGGGGATGATATGGAAGAGTTAGAGCCGCAGCTGCTGCGGACTACGGCAGATTATCTGGTAGAGAGCCGTGAACTGCCAGTAGGCGGCTGGCAGCTTGTGAGCAGAATACCCCGGAATGAGCTTTACCAGGGTGCAGACGGAAGCCTTGGCTTCTATACGGCGGCATACTTGCTTGCCTTAGCGCTTTTGCTGTGCATGATTCTGTTTTGCTACCGCAGGCTGGTACTGCCCATACGGAACATGGACAGTTTTGTCAGGGAAGTCCAGAAAGAGCCGGGAGCGCGTATGCAGGTCGGCAGGCAGGATGAGATTGGAACCGTAGAACTTGGGCTGAACCGGATGCTGGACAGCATTGAAGAAAAGAATATGCAGATTCAGGAGGCAAGGGAGAAAGCGTATCAGATGGAGAATGCGGAAAAGCAATTGCAGATACTCGCCTACCGCAATCAGATTAATCCGCATTTTCTGTATAATACCTTAGACTGTATCCGGGGTATGGCGTTGTACCATGAGGAGGAAGAGATAGCGGAAATTACGCTGGCGCTGTCCAGGTTGTTCCGTTTTGCCGTAAAAGGGGGAAATGTGGTAAAGGTGGAAGAAGAAGTCTGCCATATTCAGGATTACGCCCATATCATAGAACATCGTTTTCACGGCAGGATTCAGGTGCGGACAGAGGTTGCGGAAGATGTGAAGGAGAAGCATGTTATTAAGTTCCTGCTGCAGCCTTTGATAGAAAATGCGGTATTCCATGGACTGGAAGGAAAAGTGGAGGGCGGATGGGTCCGGGCGTCCATTCGTATGGAAGGGGAACGTAAGCTTTGCTGTGTTGTTGAGGACAATGGCTGCGGAATAGAGACGGAGAAGCTGGCTGCTTTAAGAAGGGGGATGGAGAGCCGTGAAAGCCAAAATGGAATCGGCATGTCGAATATTTATCAGCGGCTGAAATTATTTTATGGAGAGGAAGCATTTTTTGAGATTGAGAGTGAACGGAATGCGGGAACGAAAGTGATTATCGTAATACCGGAACGACCGGAGGAAGGGATGATAACAGATGTATAGGGTCTTTTTGGCGGATGACGAAATCTGGGAAACGATAGGATTGAAAAAATTAATAGAAAAATCAGGACTGCCTATTCAGGTTATCGGAGAGGCAGAGAACGGAATTGTGGCGTTGGAGCAGATTGAGAAGAAGAAACCGGATATCCTGATAACTGATATCCGTATGCCGGGGCTGAATGGGTTGGAGCTGGCAGAAGAAATTAGGAAGAAGGAGCTTGAACTTGATATTATTGTGCTCAGCGGCTATGCAGAATTTGAGTATGCAAAGAAAGCTATGCAATATGGTGTGCGTGACTATCTTCTGAAGCCGGTGGAACAGGAAGACCTCAACCAAGTAATGAAAAAAGTGATTGAGAAAAGCGGAAAATCCAGGGAGGGAGCACAAGAATCGGGGGATAATGCAGAATTGGAAAACCCAACGGTTATCAAGCAGATTTTGGGAGAAATCCAGAATTCTTATACAGAAGACATTACTTTAAGCAACCTTGCCGAAAAGTATAATATCAGCGTCAGCCGTCTCAGTATTAGGATGAAGGAGAAACTGGGCATGTCATTTACAAAATACCTTACCTTTAGGCGCGTGCAGAGGGCGAAAGAATTGTTGGCGGATGACAGCCTGTCCATTGAACAGATTGCGGAGATGGTGGGATATCGGGATTACTTTTACTTCATCAGGGTCTTTAAGAAAGCGACGGGGGTTTCGCCGAGCGTATACCGAAGGAATCTGTGATGGGGATAGTTTAAAACAGAAAAAAGTACCAAAAAACGAAATTTATTACATGGGAAATAAATTTCGTTTTTTTATAATATTTTTATGGAGTTTGTGCAGTGAAATGCGATATAGGAAGGGAAACCTATCGTCAATTTGTACATTTTTCAAACAGAATATTATAAAAAAGGAGGAGAATTAATGAAACAGTATGTGAAACGCTGTCTGGCATTCGTGTTAAGCTTTGCCATGATGGCAACCATGCTCCCTTCATTGCCGGTGCAGGCGGCAGGGGAGGAGCAACAGGCGATTGGCACTACGCAGACAATAAACTGCGGGAAGTTTGTGCGCGCCGGGGCTTTCAGCGGAAAGCCAGAGAATAAGGAGGCTACCGCTGCCTCTATCCTGATAGGAACTAAGAATACGAATGCGGCAGGAAATCAGGAGGCGGCTGCCTATGTAAACCAGGAGACGGCAACAGCCAGCAAGAATATTGGCGGCAACAGGGTGGCAGCCATGGCGTTTGAACTGCCGGCGAAGAAAGTCAGCGACAGCGAGGGAGGCATAGACCCGGATCTTATCAGCCATGCGGAAGCGGTCATTACCATATTTGATGGCAACGACCAGCTGCAGGGAGGGGTTCAGACCAAGGCAGCCATCTTCCAGGTGGATGCTGCAAAATATGCAGGTTTGGCGGATGATACGGCGGCAAATGCGCCGGGGGCGACTTTCCCGGCAAAAGACGGCTATGCCAAAGATAAAACAGTATACAGCAAGGAGTGGATTGGCTATCACAATTATGCAGACCAGAAGCAGAAGGTGACGTTTGATGTGACTGACTGGGTAAAGGAAGCGGTGAGGAATGGAGACAAATATGCCATTTACCGTCTGCAGACAGTGACTGCGGGTTACTTTATATATCACAGGCTGAATACGAATGAAAGCCCACAGCTTTCCATAACCACGCTGACGGAAGAGGAAGTGGTAGCGCAGGTTAAGAATGATATCAACGTGCCGAAGGAGACGAGAGGGAACTTTACCCTTCCGCTTGAGGGCGTATGCAAAACCAAGATTGCCTGGTCTTCTTCCGATGACTGCATTAAGATTGAGGATGGAAAGGCAGTTGTGACAAGACCCACGGATGCGGATAAGGAAGTGACCTTGACAGCAACTATTTCTCGTGGGGCAGCAACAGATACAGCAACATACAAAGTAAAAGTGTTAAAACGTGTATTTGGCGAGGCATGGGCAACGTTTGATTTTAATGCGGATGCCCAGGACGGCAAATTTACATCCGGCAGCGTGGAGGCTGTTATCACCGGAACAGGAACCGGAGCATCATTGCAGGAAAGAGATGCAGAGAATGGAAAGGCTTTGTATCTGGACGGTTCTGCAAAATGGCTGAACCTGCAGGCAGCAGGAGGCGGCAGCCTGTTGACGGGAGTTGAGGAACTTACCGTTTCCTTCGATGCCAAACCGGACAGGACCGGCACAAACTGGGGATTCTATGCGGCGCCCGATGATAAGACCCAGACAAATAACAAAGAGCATTATATCGGGGCATTGATAAACGGCGGAAATACCAAGATTGAGAGATATAATAATACCAATGGGCGTCCGGCAACAATATCAGCGCCTACGGGAACGGATTGGTCCCATGTGGATGTTGTGTTTGAGGAGGCTGCAACGGTTCTCTATGTGGATGGCATAAGAGCCGGGAGCGTAGCCAGCAGCTATAAGCTAGGCGATATCCTTGGCAATGCCAGCATCTTCCAGATTGGAAAGGCAAACTGGGGAAATGGGGAATATTACAAAGGCTGGATTGACAACTTTACGATTTATGACCATGCACTGACGCCGACAGAACTTTGCAGCGTTGAAGAAGTGACGCGGCTGGTCAGCGATGACTCGGGCTCCCTGGCAGTTCCTGCGCAGGTAAAGGCAGACTTTGAACTTCCGGTTAAGGGTGAGAATGGCTCAGACATCAGCTGGACAGTTACAAAAGGCACTGCCATTAAGATTGAAAATAACAAGGCAGCCGTGACCAGGTCGGAAGAGAAGGATGAGGAAGTAACGCTGAAAGCAGAACTTTCCATCGGACAGGTGAAGAAGACGAAGGACTTTCAGGTGACGGTTTTGAAAAAACCGAATGCTGCAGAAAGCATCAGAGCCGCATTGGAGGCGATTGTGATTCCCAATGCCAATGATATCCGCGACAATATCACGCTTCCTGTTGAGGTTCAAGTGCCTGGTGAGCCGGAAAAGGTGACAGTTACCTGGAAATCTGATAAGACGGATATCATCACAGACAGCAAGAATGATAAAAACCAGGAGGCCGGCATGGTAACGCGCCCGGCACAGGACACAGAGGTAACCTTGACAGCCACCGCTTCTATGCAGGGGCAGTCAGATCATAAAGACATCAAAGTTACCGTAAAGGCGAAGAAAGAAATGGGCAAGAACACTTCCTACCTGTTTGCGCACTTTACAGGTACGGAGGGGCGCGCTACCGATGAGCAGATTTATTTTGCAACGAGTGAGGACGGCAGCAACTGGCTGGATATGACAGCCAATGGAGATCCTGCGCTGACTTCCACGGTAGGAGAAGAGGGAGTCCGCGACCCATTCCTGCTCCGTTCCCATAACGGTGATAAGTTCTGGCTGATAGCTACCGATCTGAGCATTTTCCACCGCGGCGGCTGGGGCAATGCACAGGCAACAACAACCGGCAGCACAGAACTCGTAATCTGGGAATCCACAGATTTGGTGAACTGGGGAGAACCCCGCCTTGCAGATGTGGCTTCTAAGATACCCGGGGCAGGAATGGCATGGGCGCCGGAAGCGTTTTATGATTCCGAGACCGGCAACTATGTCGTTTACTGGGCAACGCGTTCTGTGGAGACAAATGAAATCGGCGCGCCGGTAAATATGTTCTACTGCACGACCAGGGATTTCTACACATTTACAGAACCGGTGCTGTGGATTGACCGCGACCATGACATTATTGACACCACGATGATTTATAACGACAAAGACGGCAAATATTACCGCGCTTCCGGAGATGGGCAGATTACAATTGAATCCAGCGAGTCCATTTATGACGGCTGGCAGATTATTGGCACATTAAAGGATATATTTAACAATAATAACTATAGCGGCGGCAAGTTGGAAGGACCGGAGTTTTTCGAGTACTGTGAAGATGACTGGCTGAAAAATGAGCAAGGCGAACCTGTCCGCACCTGGGGGCTGATGTGCGACCAGTATGCTGAGGGCAAGGGCTACCTGCCGTTCCGTACGACTGATTTGTCTGATATGTCGACAAACAGCTGGTCAGCGGCAACAGATATAAAGTTCGGTTCCTTGAAGAAACGCCATGGGACGATTCTTCCGGTAACGGATGCAGAGTACAAGGCAGTGATGAATAAGTTTGGCTACCCTGTAGGGGATGAGCCCATAGAGCAGAAAGTCCTTGCTGAATTTGACTTTGATGAGGAGACAGATTTAGGGGACGGAAAGAAAGGCTTTACCAGTGAGAATGCCAAGGCAGTGGGAAATTACACCTTAAAGGACAGTTATGACAGCGAAGCCGGCAAGGCGCTGTATCTGGACGGCAGCGATACGAATTTCCTGGCGGTTACAGACAAAAATGGCAAGAGCCTTCTGACCGGTGTAAAGGAAATGACAATTTCCTATGAATTCAAACCGGACCGCTCAAGCACCAATTGGGTGATGTATGCAGCTCCCGGCACAAGTGCGCCGACAAATAACAATGAGCGGTACTTAGGAATTCTGGCAAATAATGGCAAGACCACGTTGGAACGCTATAATAACAGCGGAAAACGGCCGACAAACCCCAGTGTACAGACGGACAACGGCTGGAGCAGGGTAGATATTGTGATGACGGAGACGTCCACTACGATGTATTTAAACGGAGAGAAAGTGACGACAGCCGACAGTGAATACAAGCTCGCGTATATTCTGGGAGGTTCCAGTATCCTGCAGATTGGTAAGGCGAACTGGGGAAGCGGAGAATACTGCAAAGGGTGGATTGACAACTTCCGCATCGAGAATAAAGCGCTTACCGAGGCACAGGTACAGGCGATGGTTGGCGATTTTGCAGACAGGATTCCCTTGGAAATCACCTCTGCTACCGTGGGAACAGCCCCCAACCGGACAGCCGCCCTCGAATACCGCGGAACAGACGACCATACGGCAATTACGTCCCTTGTGGATTATGGCAAGAGGGAAATTCAGCCTTATGTACGCAAAGGTACAGATTTGACGCAGATTCCGGTAAATATCAGCTTGAATGAAACGATTGACAGCATCAAAGCAGACGGAAAAGCATTTACAAATGGCTCTAAATTAGATTTATCCAAAGATGTTGCGATTGTTCTCACAAAGGGCAGCAAGACAACGACATGGAAATTAAAGAAACCGATATTCAGCAACAACCCGGTATTGCCTGGTCAGTATGCAGACCCGGATATTGATTATTTTGACGGAAAGTTCTGGATTTACCCGACGACAGACGGTTATCCGTCCTGGAGCGGCACAGTCTTCCATGCATTTTCCTCGCCGGATATGGTGAACTGGGAAGATGAAGGCATTATCATGGAACTGGCAAAAACGAATCCGGGCGTGAACGACAAAGGCGTACAGATTGCAGCCTCCCCATGGGCGGTAAAGGGCAGCGCGTGGGCGCCGACAATTGAGAAGAAAAACGGAAAATATTATTTCTACTACTGCGGCAAAGAAGAAAGCGGTTCCTCCTCTGTAGGAGTGGCAGTGGCAGATAATCCGGCAGGACCTTATACCGATAAAGGAACGCCGTTGGTTACCAAAGCTATGACTGATAAAGCCGGGGCAGGCGTAGGCCAGGCCATCGATCCTTCCATCTTTACAGATGATAATGGGAAATCCTATATTCTTCTTGGAAATGGCAGCGCGGTTATCGCCGAGCTGAACGATGATATGATGAGCATCAAGGACGGCACCATCAAACGGATTAGTGGGCTGACAGATTTCCGTGAGTCTGTAATTGTAACGAAGAAAGATGGCAAGTATTATTGGACCTGGTCCTGTGATGACGCCAACAGCCCCAATTACCATGTGAATTATGGCGTCAGCGATAAATTGATTCAGGATGATGGGACCGTAAAGGTAGAATTAAAGAAGAAAAACCTCCTGAGCAAGGATGAGGGCAAGAACATTCTGGGCAGCGCCCACCAGTCCGTAGTGCAGGTGAAAGATGCCAGCGGCAAAGACCGTTACTTCATGGCATACCATAGGTTCTACACACCACTGAATATCTTTACTTCACAGGATGGGCTTGGCAAACACCGTGAGACCTGTATCGATGAGATTACTTTCGATGAAAATGGCGAAATGGTGATTGCTCCTACCTTAGAAGGCGTATCGGCAGTGGAAGTAGCGCCGCAGGTTGCGGATGACGGCAAGGGCAGGATGGAAGTGGATGTCCAGGCAGTTGTGCCGGGCAGCGGCAAGAAGGTTGCAGTACAGCTTCCGGCTTCCTTTGCAGACAGCGTGAAAAAGAGCCCGACTGCAGAAGCCTCCATCCAGGTGAATATTCCGGCAAGCGTACCGGGAGACCAGGTTGCGGAGATTATGCTGGCAAAAGAAATCCTGCAGGCTGCCAAAGATGCCGGGAAGGACCTTACGGTATCCGTAGGCGGCAGCAGCCCCTATACATGGGTGTTCCGTGCGCAGGATCTGGCAAATGCGCAGATTGCAGATTTGAATCTGGCATTGGCTGCAGACGGCACAAAAGATACAGAGATATTGGATTTATTAAAGGAAGACCAGGATGGCATGGTGCTCTCCTTTGCACAGGAAGGTGAGATTCCGGCAGCAAAGGTAACGGTAAATGGCAAGGATGGCTGGAAAGCCGGCGACAAGGTTACGCTCAGCTATTACAACCCGCAGACCAAGGCGCTGGAAAATGCCGGGGAGTATACGCTTGGCGAAGACGGCAAAGCAACGCTTGACATCACGAAGGGCGGAAAGTATGTACTGTGGCAAAAGGCAGCGCCAGTGACGGTAAGCAGCGTGACGCTGAGTAAGACCAGCATTACCCTTGAGCCGGGGCGCAGTGAGAGACTGACGGCAACCGTGCTTCCGGCAAATGCCAGCAACAAGAGCCTGAGCTGGAAATCCGACAATGAGAAGGTCGCAGCGGTTGACCAGAACGGAAATGTAACGGCGAAAGCAGAGGGAACGGCAACGGTTACCGCAACCTCGGCAAATGGTATATCTGCCTCCTGCAAGGTGACGGTGAAAGCGGCCGGGCAGCAGCCGAAACCTCCGGTACCTGGCGTCAGCAGCGTGAAGCTGAATAAGTCGAAGCTGACCCTGGGCGTAGGTGAGAAGTTTACGCTGCAAGCGACCGTAAGCCCGAAGAATGCAGCGGGCGTAACCTGGAATACCAGCAATAAGAAAATTGTGACGGTAAAGAATGGAAAGCTCGTTGCCAAGAAGAAAGGAACGGCAACCATCACGGCTACGGCTGGCGGCAAGAAAGCGACCTGCAAGGTGACGGTCAAGGCAGCCCCTGACAAGAAAGCGAAGGTGTCGCTGAACAAGAAGAGCGTCACGCTGAAGCTGAAGGGCAAGAAGACGTTCCAGATCAAGGCGAAGATTTCCGGCAAAAAATACGGCTGCAACGGATTTAAGTATACTGTAGACAAAAAAGGCAAGAAAGCTGTAAAGGTGGATAAGAACGGTAAGGTAACCGCTAAGAAGAAGGGCAAGGCAACCATCACCGTGAAGCCTTACAACGGCAAAGGAAAGAGCGCTAAGTTAAAAGTCACGGTAAAGTAACAAAATAGAAAAAAAGCAGCTAAAAACAAAAAAAGTACCAAAATATAGAAAATATTCCATGTTAATACAGTGGAAATAGTTTTATAATACAAGGGTATCTATCCCTTTCCATTAAATAAAGACCGTGCATCCTGTTCTTATTTCAGACTTCCCTTCTTTCGGCAGGATGCATGGTCATTATTTATATAATGTCGGATTTTTGCAAGCTATTTTTCGGAATAACACAAGCCATTTTTTAAAATATTCTATTATTATATTAATCATAAATATGGGGAAAAGAAAGGAGATTTGCTATGAAAAAGAAAAAAGCGCTCGCCATTATGCTGGCGGCAGCCGTTGGGATAACAGCGCTGCCGTCCATGCAGCTTCATGCGGCTGAACTGCCTGCAGAGCCGGAAATCGGAGCAGAGGCTGTAGTGGAAACCCGGGCACAGAAAACGGCGGTTCCCATGCTGAATCTGAAATTTGAAGACAATCTGACGGATGCGTCTGCCAGCCAGATACAGGCGGTGGCAGGAAATGGTAAAAGCGTATCTTATGAGGCTGGGGTAAATGGCAAGGGAAAAGCCCTTACCTTAGATGGGGCAACGTACCTGGATTTGGGGAAGAATACGGCGCTCTCCCCCGCGAAACTGACGCTTTCCTTCTGGTTCAAGCCGAAGGGAAAGATGACCGGGGAACAGATTTTTACCTGGAATAAGACAAAATACTTTAGTGACGGCTGGTATCTGGCTTCGGAAAACGATAACATGCCCCTTTCGCTGTCGGTGGGACCGGCAGCGGAGAATAAGCAGCCCTATAAGATTGCTGTATCCGGCGACAGGAGTGAGTTCTTTCCGGCAGACCAGTGGACGCATATTGTGGTGACCTACGACAGCGATACAAAAGAAGCCGCAGTTTACCGCAACGGCATCCCCCAGAATGCAGTGGTGAATCAGCCAGTCAGTGCAACGTCTACCGGAGTCATTGGTCCTTGCGCAGATGACAGCAAGACGATTGGCTTTAACGGTCCCAGTTATAAGGGTTCCTACCTGAAAGGGGCGTTGGATGAGTACCGCCTGTACCAGGAGCCATTGTCCTTGGAAGATGTTGTGGATCTCTATGACGAGGGCGGCGTTCTGCTGGATAGGAAAGCAGTTGCCGAGGGCGACCTTGAAAAGGTCACGCTGCCAGAATCTACCTCGAGAAACCTTATGCTTCCCACCAAGGGGAAGTCCGGTTCTGTGATTAGCTGGATTTCCTCGAATGAGCAGGTGATTGCAGGAGACGGCAAGGTGACCCGCCCGGCAGAAGACACCATAGTAGAACTGACGGGCAGCGCTTCTTTTGCCGGGGGGACTGCGGCGACACGAACTTTTTCCGTAATGGTGAGCGCAGAAGGAAACAAAGGCAACCCGGATGCAATCCAGGACTGCGGCATGGATAATGTTATATTGGCGGACAGTTATCTGACGTCTTCCGCCAATATAGAGAATGATTATCTGCTGAGCTTAAGTTCTAAGAAATTTCTATATGAATTCTATGTGGTTTCCGGTCTGACGCCGCCCACCACGGAGCGTTATCAGGGCTGGGAGCGCAGCAATGGCTCAAATTTCCGCGGACATACCTTTGGGCATTATATGTCAGCCCTTGCGCAGGCATACAAAGGGACGGCAGACCAGGCAACAAAGGAGAAACTGCTCGTGCAGATTCGTGATGCTGTGAATGGGCTGAAAGAGTGCCAGGACGCTTATGCAGCCAAGAATCCGGGCAGCGCAGGCTATATCTCAGCTTTCCGGGAAAGCGCGCTCAATCGGGTGGATGGAACCGGCAGCAGTGATGAGAACGTGATTGTGCCCTGGTACAACCTGCACAAAGTTCTTGCGGGGCTGATTGATATCTATGTGTTTGCAGATGACGCAGACAATGGGAATCTGGCGGGCGAAGCACTTGCCATTGCAGAGAAATTCAGCGAGTACGTGTATAACCGCTGTATCAAGCTGACCGATAACAAGAAGATGCTCGGCACGGAGTACGGCGGCATGAATGAAGCGCTGTATGAGATTTATGATATCACCGGCAACGACCATTTTAAGGCAGCAGCGCAGTATTTTGATGAAATATCATTGTTTGACAACCTTGCATCAGGGAATGATGTGCTCAGTGGGAAACATGCCAATACAACCATACCTAAGTTCATCGGTGCGCTTAAACGTTACACAGTGCTTACCGGCAATCCTGATTATTATGCAAAACTGACAGATACCGAGAAGAATGAACTGGAGAAATATAAGACGGCTGCCATTAATTTCTGGGATATTGTGATTGCGCACCATACTTATGTAACCGGCGGCAACAGCCGCAGCGAGCATTTCCATGATGCGGACATTCTCTATGGAGACGCTACGGTAAACGATTACCAGGGGGCCATCACCTGTGAGACCTGCAATACCTATAATATGCTCAAGCTGTCCAGGGAGCTGTATAAGCTGACCAAGGATAAGAAATACATGGACTATTATGAGAATACCTATATCAATGCGATTCTCTCTTCCCAGAACCCGGAGACGGGGACGACTATGTATTTCCAGCCCATGGCGCCCGGATATAATAAGGTATTTAACAAGCGGGAGGATGAATTCTGGTGCTGTACCGGAACCGGCATGGAGAATTTCTCCAAACTCGGGGATACTATGTACTTCACCGAGAAGACAGATGTGTATGTGAATATGTATTTCAGCAATACGTTTACTTACGCAAAACAAAACCTCATGCTGACCCAGACCGCTAACATGCCCAATGAGGATAAGGTGGTTGTGAATGTGGCGGCGGCAGATGGGAATCAGGTGGCGGAGGGCACAAACCTGAGATTCCGTATTCCTGACTGGACGGCAGGAGAGGCGACAATCCTTGTAAACGGCACAAAGCAAGGGCTTACCGCTGCGGATAGGCAGAGCGGATATGTGACGGTAGCCAATGTAAAAGCAGGAGATACCGTTGAGCTTACGTTTCCCATGGAGGTGAAAGCTTATACGACCCAGGATAACCGTAATTTCGCAGCATTCAAATATGGGCCTGTCGTTTTAAGTACAGCATTAGGGACGAACAACATAGAAGCTTCTGAGCCCAATGGAATATTAGTTCGTGTGGGGACAAAGGATAATACCTGCCAGTCGGTGATTACCGTACAGGATACGACGGTGGAAGAGTGGCTGGCAAATGCCAGGAACAATTTCGTGCGCATAGAGGACAGCGCGGACGGCAAGGTGCAGTTCAAAATGAAAAATACAGATTCGCCGGATTTGGTTTACACCCCGCATTTCATGCGCTATAAGGAACGTTATGGCCTGTATATGAATTTTGAAGAGCCTGATTCCGAGTCTGGTCAGAACCGGGTGCTGGAGAAGAAAGAAGCGCTCCGGGAAGAGGAGATGGCGCTTGATACGCTGACGAATTTTGATGAGAACAATTCAGAATTTGCCAAGAACCTTAAAAGCGAAAAATCTTCGGTAGGGACATATAACGGCCGCCAGTTCCGCCATGCACAGAAGGATGGGGGATGGTTCAGCTACGATCTGCAGATTAGCCCACAGGCGGAACACAATTACCTGAAATGTACCTGGTTTTCCGGGGACAAGAGCAGGAATTTTGATTTGTACATCAATGGGGAGAAGCTTCAGGACATTACGATAACGGAGGATGCGGGCAAGGATGTATTCTATACCCAGACGATTGAGATTCCGCAAAAGTACTGGAGCACGCCTGCTTATAAGAAAGATGATACAGGAGCAGACGTACTGGACAGCGCAGGAAATAAGATTCCAATCGTCAATGTCAAATTTGCCTCCAACGGCAAAGCTGTAGTAGGCGGGTTATATGGCGTTCAGACATCGGATACCTTGGAATACAGCAAGAATCCCAATCTGTCATCCTTGAGTTTTGAAGGAGGGACATTGTCGCCGGCATTGTCGGATGATATATCAGAATATACGCTGAGTGTTCCGGCAGGAACGGCAAGCGTGAAGATGACGGCAAAGGGTGAGAAGGAGAGCGGCCTTGTCTATATAGACGGTATTTTATACGATAATTCCCAGCCAAGGGCAGTGAAGCTGGATAGTTTGCCGAAAGCAGTGGATATTATCAGCAAGGCCCAGGATCATGAGACAGAGAAGGCTTATGTCGTTCACATTAAGCAGGCGGGAACGGAAGTCTGCAGTGTGAAGCTGGATGCGAACGGAGGAAAGACGGTCAAGACCCTGGTTGATGTGGCAAAAGGCGGCAAGATTGCCAAGCTGCCGGAAGCAGCCAGAGACGGATATTCTTTTGTGGGCTGGTATACCCAGAAAGAAGGCGGTAAAAGGATAGCACAGGGCACGGTGGTAGAAGCTGACATGACAGTCTATGCCCACTGGGCACAGGTGCAGTTCGGAGCTTCTGGCAGCCAGACCGAAAAAGATAATACTTATCTTATTGCCATGACGGGAGATACTTCCGCAGAAGGCAACAAGAATTCAGCGGCTTATATCAAGGATGAGACGGCAACGGGCGGCAATTCCCTTGGCAGTACACGAATTGGCTGTCTGGTGTTTGAACTGTCTGAGGAGTGGAGAAATCTGGATCTTGATAAAATCAGGGCAGTTGTGACAATCGATGTGGCGCGGACAAACCATGAGATTGGCGCTTCAAAGACCAAGGCAGGGTTGTTTGCAGTGAATAAGAAACTCAGCGAAGTCACAATGACAGATGACGCTACCTATCCGGCGAAGAACGATGATTATTCTAAGGCGGCTACAGTATTCAGCGATGAGTGGATTTCGGCAGCGAATCCGGGCAAGAAGAATTTTGATGTCACAAACATAATCAAAGAACTTTTGCAGGATAAGGACAGTACTCATGCAGTCTTCCGTCTGCAGACAGTTACCTCCGGCTTCTATGTAAGGAATGCCAATGGGACGCCTACGCTTAGGGTATTTGAGAAAGTGCTGCCGTCTTATACGGTGCCGCAGGGGCTGGCCGCTACATATGGAGATACGCTTGCGGACATAACGCTGCCGGAAGGATTTGAGTTCGAGGATAAGCTGACGACCCCGGTTGGGGCGGCAGGGAACCGGACGTTCAAAGTGAGGTATACACCCAAGGATACCAAGAATTATCTGGTAGCAGAGGGGATTGACGTAAATGTCAAAGTTATGCCTAAGAAAGTAACCGATGCCAAAGTGACAGGCATTGAGGACATGTATTACACCGGAAAAGCCATCACCCAGAAGAACCTGCAGGTGGAAGGATATAAAGCCGGCACGGATTATACCGTGTCCTATGGCAATAATGTCAAGGTCGGCACGGCCACTGTTACTATTCTGTTTCGGGGCAATTATTCAGGGACGATTCAGAAGACGTTCCTGATTAAAATGAAAGTACCGGAGAAGAACAAAGTCTACAAGGATAAGAAGTATCAGTATAGAGTGACTAAATCTGCGGAGAAAAACGGAACGGTGGAACTGAAAGCGCCCTTAAAAAAGACGATGGCCTCGGTCAGCGTACCATCCACCGTCAAGATTAACGGTTACACATTCAAGGTAACCAGTATTGCCAAGAATGCCTTTAAGAATAACAAGAAGCTCACTAAGGTTACGATTGGAGCCAATGTCACAAAGATTGGGGCAAATGCATTCTCAGGCTGTAAGAAACTAAAAAAGATAACGGTCAAAACCAAGAAGCTGAAAGCGAAAGCAGTGGGCAGGAACGCGTTTAAAGGTATCCATAAGAAAGCTGTAATCAGAGTACCCAAGGGCAAGAGCAAGGCTTACAAGAAGGTATTCAAAGGAAAAGGGCAGAGCAAGACGGTGAAAATTAAATAATGGTTTACAAGAAGGGAGATGCCGCAAAACGGCATCCCCTTTTTTAGTAAAAAGACAGCCCTTCCCAAAGGGTAAAATTGCTTGACAGATAGCCAAAGGTAATGTTACTCTTATGTCAGATAAAATTTAGTAAAAAGTTTTAATTTTTTACTTGATTAAAGTGAAGGAGGGTAAAATATGCACAAAAAATGGCAGCAAAAATGTTATGCCTGGCTGCTTGCCGGGGCGATGGCGGTATCTGCACTGCCGCTTGTTCCCCTGACGTCACAGGCAGCAGCAGGGTCGGAGGAACTGAAACAGCCACAGGAAAGTGTGCTGGAAGAAGGAGCGAAACAGGCACAGGGAAGTGTGCCGGAAAATGCCGGAAGGGCTGCAGAAGACGATATGGGGGGGTATCTGTGGCTGAACTTCGGCACGGAAGGCGGCTATGAGAAGATTTTCTACGGTTACAGCGAGGATGGGCTGACCTGGAAGAAGCTTAATAAGGTAAACGGTACGCCGCGGTCTGTTTTAGTAAACAATGCTAAGGGAAGCGACTTGGGTGTGCGCGACCCGCATATCATCCGTTCGCCGCAAGGGGACAAATACTGGATTCTGGGCACAGACCTTCACGCGGAGGGCGGCGGTACCGGCGGAAGCGGCTGGAACCAGCTCAGCGCCAGCCAGAATTTGGTTATCTGGGAATCCGATGATTTAGTAAATTGGAGCGAGCCGCGCCTGGTCCATGCAGGTTTTGACAATGCGGGCTGCATTTGGGCGCCGGAAGCGATTTATGACGATACCACAGGCGATTATGTGGTTTACTGGTCTGCAAGGGATAAGTCTAAGGAAGGTACAGATGACAATGCATTGCGCGTTTATGTCTGCCGCACCAAAGATTTTGTCACGTTCACCGAACCCAAGGTCTGGCTCAGCGAGGATGCAGTTTCTGGAAGTGAGGTAAACATTATTGATACTACGATTGTAAAAGGCGAGGATGGCAAATTTTACCGTTTTTCGACCTCTGACTGGAATACGGTTGTAGATGTGAGCGATACGCTGGACACGGAGGACGTTCTGGACGTCCGCAATGGGGAAGCCCAGAGTACGCCCAAGGGTTCCTGGAAACGTCTGGTGACCAGGAGCGGCAGCAGCGATGCCGGATTTGTAAGGTGCGAGGGTCTGACTGTGTACCGGCTCCCGGATGGGCAATGGTGCGCCATGGGAGATGACAGCGGCTACAAAGCATTTCTGACAGATGATTTGGCGAGCGGCAAATTCACTTTATCCTCGTCAGCGAGTTTCCCGGACGGCAAATTCCGCCATGGCACGGTGATACGTTTGACGGCAGAAGAGGACGCGCGGGTGCGGGAGGCATTTGCGGATAGGGAATCGGAGCAGGAGACTTCCTCGCAGGAACCGGTGCTTGCTTATGATTTTGAAGCAGATGCGGGAAAACGCGTCATTACAGATTCTGCTACCGGTAATGCCACAGAGGATAACGGCAGGCTCTGGGGAAATGCAGAGGTGGTCTATGATGAGGAACGCGAGAGCAATGTGCTGAAGCTGGATGGCTCCGCCCATACTTACGCTGAATTTCCGCTGGGATTTTTCGACAAACGAGATACGATGACGATTTCCATGGATGTGAAATCAGATGCGTCAAGCGGGAACTTCTTCACGTTCGCTTTTGGGCAGAACGACCAGAAATATGATTTTCTGCGGGTACGCGGCACACAGGTACGCAACGCGCTTACGACCACAAGCTACAATTCGGAACAAGAAGTCAAAGGCACCGGAGCTTCCACCGGCCAGTGGCAGAATGTCACGATTGTGATAGATGGGACCTTGATGGAGCTTTACATAGACGGCAAGCTGGCCTCTACGAATGAGAATACCGGTATCACGATTACAAATTTGGGAACAGATCTCCTGGCATACCTCGGGAAATCTTTCTATAGCGGGGACGGTTATTTTACTGGAAAATTTGACAATTTTAAAGTCTATAACAGTGTTCGTTCAGAGACAGAGATAAAGGAGGAAGCATGGAAGACGGCGTCTTTACTCAAGGGGGCGGTCATCGGCAAATTATCGGATAATCCGCTGGACCTTCGGGGAACGGATGACCATACAGCCGTCTTTTCACACATAGTAGGGAAAAATATTGTTTCCTATGTGCGAAAAGACACGAACCTGGCAGAGGTTCCGGTCGCTTTGTCGCTCTTTGACGAGGGAGTGAAGGTGACTGCGGATGGCAAGCCCTTTACCGGCGGCAATTTAGATTTGCGTAAAGATGTGGAACTGAAAGTTGAACTTTCCGGAAGAACGCAGACCTACACGGTGAAAAAGCCGCAGATTGCAGGCAATCCAGTCTTGCCGGGACAGTATGCGGACCCAGATATTGACTATTTTGACGGCAAGTTCTGGATTTATCCCACGACAGACGGATATCCTGGCTGGAGCGGGACAAAGTTCCATGCATTTTCTTCGGTAGACATGGTCAACTGGGAAGACGAAGGGATTATAATGGAACTTGCCAATGCTGCGCCAGGGCTCAACGACAAAGGCGTACAGATTGCGGCTTCTCCCTGGGCGGTTGATGGCAGCGCATGGGCGCCTACGATAGAGAAGAAAAATGACAAATATTATTATTACTATTGTGGAAAGCAGTCCGGCGGGGAATCGGCTATCGGTGTTGCCGTTGCAGACAAACCGGCAGGGCCTTATAAGGATAAGGGAGAACCACTGATGACGGTTGCAATGTGCAAGGCGGCTGGCGTAGACATGGGTCAGGCGATTGACCCATCAATCTTCACGGATACAGATGGGACCTCTTATATTCTGTTTGGCAATGGACATGGGGCTTTGGCGGAACTGAATGAAGATATGGTCAGCATCAAAGAGGGTACGCTCAAACAGATTAATGGAATTACCGATTTTCGTGAATCCGTGATTGTGACAAATGTGGATGGAAAATATCACTGGACATGGACCTGCGATGACGCCAACAGCCCCAATTACCACGTGAACTACGGCGTCAGCGATAAACTTATCCAGGATGATGGAACGGTGAACGTAACATTGAAGAAGAAAAACCTCTTATATAAGAATGAGAATCTGGGGCTTCTCGGCACGGGGCATCAATCTGTGCTCCATGTACAGGACGCAGAGGGTAAACAGCGGTATTTCATGGCATACCACAGGTTCTATACGCCGTTGGATATTTTTACGGATGCATTTGGCGTACACCGTGAGACCTGTATCGATGAAATCTTCTTTGATGAAAACGGCGAGATGGTGATTGAACCCACGTTAGACGGCGCAGGGGCAGTCTATATGTGGAAAGCGAATCTCAACAAATCGTCTCTGGAACTGGCAATTGGCGGCAGCGAGACATTGTCCGCATCATTGAGCGGCAGTGACAGCGCATGGAACGAGGGATTGACCTGGAGTTCCGATAATCCCAACATTGCAGCGGTTGACCAGAAAGGAACTGTCACGGCAAAGGCAGCAGGAACAGCCAATATTTCGGTTACTGCTTCTAATGGCAGCCAGGCGGTCTGCGTGGTGAAGGTGAAAAGCGCTTCCGGCGGTACAGCCAATCCAGAGAATCCAGGCAATCCTGTGAGGGTAAGCAGCGTGACACTAAACAAAAAGAGCCTGACATTGGGTGTGAAAGAGAAATTCTCCCTGAAGGCAACCGTAAGTCCGAAGAATGCCACTAACCCGGCGCTAACCTGGAAATCAGATAAGCCGAAGATTGTAAAGGTATCAAAATCCGGCTTGGTACAAGGTTTAAAGAAGGGCAAGGCAATCATCACTGCAAGCGCAGACGGCAAGACAGCCAAGTGTACGATAACGGTGAAAGCTGCGCCCAAGAAGATTAGCCTGAATGCCAAGAAGAAGACTTTGAAGAAAGGCAAATCATTCCAGCTTAAGGTGAAGCTGCCTAAGAATACGGCAAGCAATAAGATTACCTATTCTTCCAGCAAGAGAAAAGTGGTCTCTGTGTCTTCCAAGGGTAAGGTTAAGGCGCTTAAGAAAGGCAAGGCGGTCATTACTGCGAAGACCTTCAATGGCAAGAAAGCGAAGGTTACGGTAACCGTCAAATAGAACAGCAGGATTTTCAAATCTATAGATTAGGAGACATGGGGTATCCCATGTCTCCTATGATATTTGTTTATAATTCAATTTAATTGTATATTGTCTTACAACAGCGGCATGTTTGCCACGAAACAGTACATCATGATGAAATGGCAGACGCTGCCGCCCATCACAAAGAGATGGAATATCTCGTGTGAGCCGAAATTTTTGTGCTTTGTGTTGAAAATGGGCAGCTTCAGGGCATAGATAATCCCGCCGATAGTGTAAATGATTCCGCCGGCGAGGAGCCAGTGGAATGCCTGTGACGGCAAGGAATTCATAATTTGCGTAAAAGCGAGTACGCATACCCAGCCCATGGCGATATATAATAAGGAAGAAAACCATTTCGGGCAGGTAATCCAAAAAGCCTTTACGAGAATTCCCGCCAGGGCGATACCCCACACGAGAGCCAGCAGGCCATAGCCCACGCTGCCGTTTAAGACAATCAGACAGACCGGTGTGTATGTCCCGGCAATCAAAATGAATATCATCATGTGGTCCAGCTTGCGCAGGATACGGTTGGTCTTTTCTGACAAATCCAATGCATGGTAGGTGGCGCTTGCGCCGTACAGAAGAATCATGCTGAGGATGAAGACAGCAAGGGAAATTAGGTGCACCTTGTCAGGGTTCAGGGAAGCGCGGATTAGAAGCGGGGTTGCCGCGAACAATGCCATCAGCATTCCGATAAAATGCGTTATGGAACTTCCTGGGTCTTTTAATTTGAATTTCATGAAAAACATCTCCTTCCATTCTAAAACATGCCAAATCTGGCAATGCTTAATGATTATAGTATGCGCAGAGTAATTAAAAATATAATATGTAGTATTAAAAACCATGTAATTTATATATAGATACTATACCATTTGGAAGAGAAAGTCAATACAAAAGAACAAAGTGGTTTGTGTCAAGTAATCGTTGGCAATTTATCACTTTATTTTTCTCAACGATGAT
>CAJTYM010000017.1 GCA_910583835.1 uncultured Lachnospiraceae bacterium
GAAATAAGTCTATAGGCTGTTTTGTACTTGCCTATAAACTTATTATACGAGGAGGATATGAGATGAGAAAAGGAACGTTTCATTTTGCCATTGCCTTGCTGTTAGGCATGGTCCTGTTTCTTTCCTGGAATAGTGAAGCAGCGTGGGCAGCGGAATTGCCGGATGAAATTATTCATGAAAATAATAAGGAAGAAGCCGCTGAAAACGGCATGTTAAGAGAAACTGTGGCAGGGGAAAACAACTCTGAGATTGGTGGGCCAGGAGAGGCTGAGCCAGAAGGGCATTCCCTGGTTAAGACAGAACGTACAGAGGCAACCTGTGCAGAGGAAGGCAATATTGAATTTTGGACCTGCGCAACCTGTGGGAAAATCTTTACCGATGAGACAGGGGCAGAGGAGGTTACCGATAAGGCAGCGCTGGTCTTACCAAAACTGTCCAATCATACATGGGATAATGGGGCAGTCACCAGAGCAGCCTCCTGTGAGGGCGAGGGCATCGTTACTTATACCTGTCAGGTGTGCAGGACAACCAAGACGGAGAAGATTGCGCCAAAGGGACATCAGTATCAGGACAGGCTTACCCAGGCGACAACGAAAAAACAAGGGAAAATCGTCAACAGCTGCGCTGTCTGCGGAAAGGTCAGCAGACAAACGGTCATTCCGCGGATTAAGAAGATAACGATTTCTGGGACTTCCTACACATACAATGGAAAAATGCGCGCTCCGCGGGTGAAGGTTGTGGACGCTAAGGGCAAGAAAATCAGCGCCAAGTATTATCTCGTGAAAAATGGCAAGGCAAAAAATGTGGGGACGCATACGGTTAAAATTTCTTTCCGCGGCAGATACAAGGGAACCGTGACGAGGAAGTTTAAAATTGTCCCTAAGAAAGTCAGCAACATACAGGTGACTGCCGAGAAGAAAGGATTTACCGTTTCCTTCAAAAAACAGTCCCGCCAGTGCAGCGGCTATCAGCTGCAGTATGCCAAGAACCCCGGCTTCTCAGGAGCAGTGAAAATCACTTTGAAACAGGGCCTTTCGCAGACCAAGGTTGGAGATTTGGAGAATTCCACCACCTATTATGTGCGTATGCGGTCATTTAAGAAAGTGAAGGAACATGGGAAGACCAGGACCTATTATTCCGCATGGTCAAAGAAGAAGTCGGTGCAGACGATGGACGTCAAGCTTATTTGTATCGATGCCGGACACCAGCAGAGAGGAGACAGTTCTTTAGAGCCTGTCGGACCAGGAGCTGCAACTTCAAAACCTAAGGTGGCAAGCGGCACCAGCGGTGCGGCGACTGGTAAGCCAGAGTATCAGCTGACCCTGGAGGTTGCCTTAAAGCTGCAGCAGGAGCTTACACAGCGAGGCTATGATGTCCTAATGATACGGACAACGCACGATGTCAACATCAGCAACAGCGCGCGGGCAGCAATTGCCAACAATGCACATGCAGATGCATTTATCCGTATTCATGCCAACAGTTCTACCAATGCGGGTGTTAACGGAGCCATCACCATCTGCCAGACGCCGGCCAATGCCTACTGTGGGGCATTTTACAGCCAGTGCCGAAGGCTTTCCGAACAAATCCTCACACATTTTGCGGCAGCTTGCGGCTGCAGAAATGGGGGAATCTGGGAGACCGATACCATGAGCGGCATTAACTGGTGCAGCGTGCCGGTGACAATCCTGGAAATGGGATATATGTCCAATCCCTCTGAGGACAGGCTGATGTCGGATGCTGCGTACCAGGGTAAGATGGTGCAGGGAATTGCCAATGGGGTGGATGCGTATTTCGCTCCATAACAAGCGGATGAAATATATAACTGTAAGCAACGATACTGGAAGGAAACTGCCGCTTTGGCGATTTAAAATCGTGGGGCGGCAGTTTCCGTTTGTGTATAATGGTCAGGCTGCGGGAGAGTTCACTTGCGCATGCCTTTCATCATCTGCATCATCAGCTCCACTTTCTGCCGTTCCTGGGGCGGAAGGTTTTGCTTTAAGACCTCGATGATTAAGTCCCTCTCCCCAGAGGAGAAGTCCAATCCTTCTTTGCCGGCGCGTTCAGAGGCATTTTTCAGCGAAGATGCCATGTCTTTCGGCGTGGAAGCAGAGGGGGAGGTGTTTTGTGCCAGTTTCATTAAGAGTTCTAATTTTTCAGGAGAAATATTCTGCAGCTGTGGGTTGTTCAATAAATCTTGTGGGTCCATATGATTCCTTTCTTGTCTAAGCAAATAATGTTTCGTAGGTGGAGAACATCTGGAAAAATGTCATGATATTGTCCACCATCTCCTTTTCGGTGTCTGTGCAGTAATCGCGGATAGCATTTAACATCTGAAAGGGTCCGATTTCTTCGCGTTCTTCTTCTGAGCACATGCGCAGATTGTTTCCTGGCGAGTTAAAGAGTGCGACCGTGCGTTGCAGTTCCATGAATTTGACCATCATCGCCATCGTGCTCTGCCGGGAGTTGTCTAGATAGGGCAGGGCGGCTTTGATCATTTCTAAATGCCGGTCCTGAATCAGTGAGTCAATGGATTCCATTGTAAACCCCTTTTTGTTTTAATTTATGTCTGGGAGCCAAAGATTATGACAAAGCATATACTATAGTAAACGACAAAAATAATTGTCGTTTACTATAACCCCTCCAGGGGATGCGCACGATTTTTGCAATGAACGCAATGTTCATTCGATAGCAGGAGGTAAGAAATGGGAAAATTAGTCATAGATGGCAACAGTGTATATGAGATAGACGAAGACTGCATACGCAGGAAAGAGAAGGAGGAGAACCAGCGAAAAGAAGAAGGTCAGGCAGAGGGCAGCTTAAGTTATAACGACAGGCCTTTGCCAAAGAAGCCTCAAAACTTTTTCTGACAATTAAAAAATCAGGGCCGGCAAGAGCCAGCCCTGATTTTTTAGAACCTTTTCTGGTGGTATTAGCAGAAGGAATTGCCGCAGCCATTGCCGCCCCATCCGCCACAGCAGAAGAGCAGTAAGATGATCCACAGGCAGCTGTTGTTGCCACAGCCGTTGCCACAGCCATCGCCGCCGAAGAATCCGCCGTTACCGCCGCCGCAGCAGCAAAGCAGGATGATAATCCAAATAATAGAACTGCATCCTCCATTGTTATTGCTTTCGCATCCACATCCACAGTTTGTAGCAGCTAAATCACTCATATCTAATCCTCCATAATTTTGATTACAATGTATCATATGTAGGCAGCTTGTATGTGTTTCTCGGAGAGTTAAAAAAATTTTTGTAAATTAATCCCCAGTCTGTTATAATGTAAAATAGTATAGGTAAATTTGGAATTAAATTTATAATTATCACCAAAACAGCGGGAAAGGAGGCGGATTATGGATACAATCATATTTGTGGACAGTGACAGTAAGTGGATTGCCAATTATAAACGGATGCTGACGCCTTTTGAGAAAGAATTCCATTGTGTGTATTTCCAGCACTCTGAGGAAGCCATGGAATACATGTCAGCGTACCCGACAGCGGTGCTGGTCAGCGAGCTGGAGATGCCGGTAATGTCCGGGAGGGAACTTTTTGAGATGATAGATTTACTGTCCCCCACAACCGTGAAGATTGGTATTACGCAGGTGCGGAACGTGGCAGATACGCTGGATATTCTCAACCAGATTAAAATTTATAAGTTAATCTTAAAGCCCTTTTTTGTGGCGGAGGAGCTGATTGTCCCCATCCGTGCAGCATTGGACTACAAGAGGGGGAGCGCGCGTGAAGACGAGACGCTGCAGAAAGCAGAGAGGATGCTGGAGGAATTGAATCAGCAGACAGAAGAACTGCAGAAGAAGCTTGCCAGGAAGAAGCAGGGGAACGAGAAGATTTTAAAAGCGATGCTTGGTGTGATAGAAGGGAATCTGAGCCTTCCGGTGGCTGAGTTTGCTGCGGACAGGAAAGAGATTGCCAAAGATTTTTGCCGGGAGCTGCTGCAGGAATTTTTTCAGTATTACATGTATGAGAAGAAGAACCTCATTTTCTACCTGAGCTACCTGAAGAACCGATTCCACCATGCAGGAAAGTCCTGTATTTTTGAGATGAAGAGCAAAGTTGGCGAGGAAGTGCCGATTACGGTCATGAACCGCATTGCCTATGTGGCATTCCTGACAGGTTTTTTGTGTGAGACCTGCCTGGAACAATACTACGTCGCCAATGTGCTGGAGGCGGAAGGCAGCCAGTATATGCTGCATATCTGGTATGATTGGGATGGTGGGAGCAAAAGCAGCATGGAGCCAAGTATGTTAAAACTGCTGTCAAATGCCACTGAAGAACTGCAGCGTGCCTTGTCAGACCGTATGGAAGTGGGGGATGAAGGGAAGCTGCACAGGCTGAAACTGTATTTTCGCAGGGAGGAGGAACATCAGTGAACCAGGTCATCAAAGAATTGTATGATATAGAGACCCAGGCGAGAGAGACGATGGAGAATGCCGGATTGTCCAAGCAGAAGCTGCAGGAGGAGAAGAAGAGGCAGATGGAGGAAATCAACATGGGACTTGCGGCGGAACTGGAAGGGAGGATGACCACCCTGCAGGCGCAGTTGGAGGAACAGGCGAAAGAGGATATCCGCAGGCTGGTGGAGAACAACCGACAGCAGATGGAACAGCTCAATGCATCCTATGGGGACAATCTTTCCGGCTATGCGCAGGAGATTGTAAGGAAGATAACAGAGGTGTAGCATATGGCGAAAGGATTGCTTCAGTACAGCGGCCTGGTGGCAAAAACAAGGGCTATGCAAGGCAGGCTGCTGACAAGGGAAGATTTTGAACGGATAACGGAATTCCAGACGGTGCAGGAGACAATCGCATTTCTGCGGGAGCAGGAGAGCTATGGTAAGATTTATGGCGGGCGCGAGGAGATACAGCACCGCGGGCAGGTGGAGGAGCTGATTCACGATTCCATCTGGGAGGATTACCGGAAGCTTTGCCGGTTCAGCAATGAGAGCCAGCGCAGCGCCCTGAGGCTGTATTTGGAACAGCTGAAACAAAAGGACATGTCCGCCCGGGCCGATGTATCCTACTTTGTGAGGGCGTGGGAGGAGGTTGGCAGTTATAAGGACAAAACGCTGCGGCGCATTTTGCGGGAAATTTTTGGCACGCAGATTGACTGGCTGAATATCATGTGGATATACCGTGCCAGGCATTTTTTCCACCAGAAGCCGGAGGCGGCTGCGGGCATGTTAATCCCCATCCGTTACAAGCTGGGGCGGGAAGAGTACAGGCAGCTTCTGGAGACGGAGCAGGAAGAAGAGTTTTTGCAGATTCTGGCACATACCTCTTATTACCGCGGCAAAGATGCGCTGGTACGGATAGAAGATGAGATATCCTACCATCACGTGATGGGGAAGATGTACCGCCGGATTTGCCGCAAATACCCATTTTCCATAGCGCCGGTATACTATTATTTCTATGAGAAGGAGTTGGAGACCCAATATCTGACAACGGCGTTGGAGGGGATACGTTACCAGCTTCCATCCAAAGATATCCGTGAAATGATAAACATTACATAGAGAAACGGAGGAGAGGCTTTGATTGAGAAAATGAAGCTGCTGCATATCACCGGACCGAAGGGGGATATTGACAGGGCGGTAAAATATTATCTGAATAAGTATGACATCCATTTTGAAAATGCCATGCAAAGCCTGGGGAACCTGAAAAATGTGCGTCCTTTTGTGGAGACTAATCTCTATAAGGAGGCCATGCAGCGCGGGGAAGAATTAAAAGAGTGCCTTGTCAGCTCCGGGGAAGGGACCATTGAGATGCGGGCGGCACAGGCGCAGGTGATTGTCGATGAGATTTATGGGCAGATTAAGGATGTGCGCAGCAAACAGGAGGAACTGAGGGAGAGGAGCCTGGAAATCAAAGCGTGGATGGAGGAGATTGCCCCCTTCATCGGGCTGGATTTTGAACTCTGTAAGCTGAAGGATTTCCATTTTATCGATTATCAGTTCGGCAGGATTAAGGTGGAGGATTACCACAAGCTGGAGCGGTATATCTATAAGAATCCCTACACCTTGTTTTATGAATGCAACAATGACAGCAAATATGTGTGGGGCGTGTATTTTGTTCCCCATACCTACCTGATGGATGTGAAGTCGGTGTATGCGTCCTTCCATTTTGAAGAGATTGAGGTGTCGGACAAGTTTCAGCAGACTCCCAGGCAGGTGTTTACATATGCCAAGGAAGAACTGGAGAAATGCGAGCGGGAACTGGAACGTCTGCAGATGCAGGTCAGCGAGATTGCCATGGGCAGGAAGGATGAGATACTGTCGGCATGTAAGAGCCTGGAGAGCTATTGCCGGAATTTTGATATCCGCAAGTATGCCGCCTGCACCCAGGCAAATGATGGGAGCGAGGAGTATTATATCCTCTATGGCTGGATGGCAAGGCAGGATGCAGACAAGCTTGAGCAGGAAATTGCGCAGGATCCCAATATCCACTGGGAGGAGGAAGAGGGCAATGCCAAGATATGCCCTCCGACCAGGCTTAAGAACCCTTGGATATTAAAGCCTTTTGAAATGTTTGTGGAGATGTATGGGCTTCCTGCTTACAATGAGATGGATCCGACGTTGTTCATTGCGCTGACCTATACGCTGATGTTTGGCATCATGTTCGGCGATGTGGGGCAGGGGGCATGTCTGCTGATTGGCGGGCTGCTGCTGTACCGCTTTAAGCGGCTGCGCCTGGCGGGAATTGTCGGCGTTGCCGGGGTCTGGTCTGTAATTTTTGGATTTCTGTATGGCAGCTTTTTTGGCTTTGAGGAGGTACTGCCGGCGGTGTGGATGAAGCCGATGGACAATATCATGACAACCCTGATGCTGGCGATTGGCTTTGGCGCAGCATTGATTTTGATTGCCATGGCGCTCAACATTATCAATGCCATAAGGGCGAAAGATTACGGAAGGCTGTTATTCCACCAGAGCGGGATTGCAGGACTCGTCTGTTATGGGTTTGTGGTACTGTGTGCCTTGCTCTTCGTCACCGGCAATGGGCTTCCGGCGACTGTCATTATGGTGATTGCAGTGGGCGTGCCCCTGGTTGCGATTCTGCTCAAAGAGCCGTTAAGCCGTCTGGTGGAGCGCAAGAGCCAGATTTTCCCGGAAGGGAGCAAGGTGATGTTCTTTGTGGAGGCATTGGTGGAAGGGTTTGATGTGGTGTTAAGCTATGCCACGAACACGATTTCTTTTGTCCGTGTGGGGGCGTTCGCCTTGAGCCATGCCGGCATGATGGGGGTTGTGATGACCCTTGCCGGGCTGGAGAAAGGCAGTCCGAACTGGATTGTCATCGTGTTCGGCAATCTGCTGGTTGCCGGGCTGGAAGGGCTGATTGTCGGCATCCAGGTGCTTCGCCTGGAATATTATGAGATGTTCAGCCGTTTTTATACAGGCAGCGGGAAACCATTCATTTCATTTAATAATAAACATTAGGAGGAAAAGCAAATGGCAACAAAAATTATATTAGTCGTGATTCTGCTTTGCAGTATGATTATTCCGGTAGGCGGGTTTTTGCTGGGCAAACGGAAAGAGGGGGGTTTTAAGGCAGCGCTGTTGTGCAACATCTTCTTCTTCTTTGGTACGCTGCTGGTGGCGGACATCCTGATGTTCGGAAACGTCCATGCGGCAGGCGAAGTGGCAAATGCGGTGGCTAACGCGGAGAGCTGGCGGTATATGGCAGCGGCGCTGTCCACGGGCATGTCCTGTATCGGTGCAGGCATTGCGGTGGCAAGTGCGGCAAGCGCGGCGCTGGGGGCTCTGAGCGAGGATTCTTCCATCATGGGTAAGGCACTGATTTTCGTGGCCTTGGCAGAATCTATTGCTTTATATGGGCTGCTGATTTCATTCTCCATTCTTGGATAATAAGGGGCAAGCCTATGAAAATGTATCTGATTAGCGATAACAGGGATACTTATACCGGGATGCGCTTAGCGGGCGTGGAAGGTGTGATTGTCCATGAGCGGCAGGAACTGAAGGATGCGCTGGAGCAGGTGTTTCAGGATAAGGAAATCGGCATAGTCCTGCTGACAGAGAAGTTTGGCAGGGAATTTCCAGACCTTATTGATGATGTTAAGCTCAACCGGCGGCTTCCTTTGCTGATAGAGATTCCTGACCGCCATGGGACTGGCAGGAATGCGAACTTTATCACAGATTACGTCAGTGAAGCCATTGGTTTAAAGTTATAAGCCGTTACTGACAGAAGGGAGAAGGTATGCAGATTGAGGAGAAATTAGAAGTATTCCGCAATTTTACCATAGAGGTGGCAAGGAAGGAGAGCGAACAGCAGATTGCGGAATATGAGGCTTCCTGCCATCAGGAGGTAGAAACGTACCGGCAGCAGAAACTGGCTGAAATGGAGCACAAAATCCGCAATGAAGAACAGCGTATCCGCAGGCAGATGAACAGCAAGCTGTCAAGGGAGATGCTGCACCAGAAGCGGATTTTAGACGAGTGCAAGCGCACGTGGCGGGAGAAGCTGTTTACGGAAGTGAGGGCGCTTCTGGAAGAATATCAGCGCACAGAAAGCTACTGGGAGTATCTTGCCGCCAAGATAAAAATGTCCCTGGAGGTAGCCGGGGAAGAGGAAGCCATTATCTATATCAATCCTTCCGATGAAGATAAGAAAGCGGAACTGGAGAAGCGGACCAAGGCAGCGCTTACCGTCAGCAAGATTGATTTTGGCGGGGGAATCCGTGCCGTGATACGTTCCCGCAATATCCTCATTGACGAATCGTTTGTGACGAAGCTGGAACAGGAGGAGACCTATCTATGAGCGTGACAGGCAACATATATGGAATCAATGGACCGATTATCACCATCAAAGGGAATCTGGGCTTTCAGATGTCAGAGATGGTTTACGTGGGTGAGCAGCGCCTGGTGGGGGAAGTAATTGCCCTTAATAAGCAGGAGACCATCATCCAGGTTTTTGAAGAGACCACGGGGCTGCGTCCGGGAGAGGTCGTAGAGGGTGCGGGAAGCGCTATCTGCGTGACGCTTGCGCCGGGGATTATCACCAATATTTTTGATGGGATAGAGCGGCCGCTGCAGCTGATTGGACAGGAGAACGGCGCATACATACCCCGCGGCGTCAGCGTGGATCTGCTGGACAAGAGCCGCCGGTGGGAGACCAAGGTCTGTGTGAAATGTGGCGATGTGGTATCGGGAGGCACGGTTATCGCCCAGGTGCCGGAGACGCCGGCAATCCTCCACAAGGTTATGGTGCCGCCCGATATGGATGGCATGGTCATCTGGACGGCAGAGGACGGCAGCTATACGATAGACGAACCGTTGGTTACAATCCGAAAGCCGGATGGGAACGAGCAACAGCTTACGATGACGCAGAGATGGCCTATCCGCATTCCGCGGCCGATTCACAGGCGTTATCCGGCAGACCGCCCCTTGGTGACCGGACAGCGAATCTTAGATACGCTGTTTCCCATCGCCAAAGGCGGCACGGCAGCGATTCCCGGCGGTTTTGGCACAGGTAAGACGATGACGCAGCATCAGCTTGCCAAATGGTCGGATGCGGACATTATCATCTATATCGGCTGTGGGGAGCGCGGCAACGAGATGACCAATGTGCTGGAAGAATTCTCCAAGCTGACGGACCCCAAGACCGGAAACCTTCTGATGGACCGGACTACGCTGATTGCCAATACCTCCAATATGCCGGTGGCAGCGCGGGAGGCCAGCATATATACCGGGCTGACGCTTGCAGAGTATTACCGGGATATGGGGTATCATGTGGCAATCATGGCAGATTCCACCTCCCGCTGGGCGGAGGCGCTGCGGGAACTCTCCGGCAGGCTGGAAGAGATGCCGGCGGAAGAAGGATTTCCGGCTTATCTTGCCTCCAGGCTGTCGGCATTTTATGAGCGCGCCGGGTACGTGGAGAATCTGAATGGCACCGATGGCAGCGTGACCATTATCGGCGCAGTTTCCCCACAGGGCGGTGATTTCTCTGAGCCGGTGACACAGAATACCAAGCGTTTCGTGCGCTGTTTTCTGGCGCTGGATAAGGCGCTCGCCTATGCCAGGCATTATCCGGCAATCAACTGGCTGACCAGTTATACCGAATATTTAGGCGATTTGCAGAATTGGTATGGGGCGAACGTGGGGGCAGATTTTATTCCCTGCAGGAATGAACTGCTCAATATCCTGACCACGGAGAGCCGCCTGAATGAGATTGTAAAGCTGATTGGCAGCGACGTCCTGCCTGACGACCAGAAGCTGATTTTGGAGATTGCCAGGGTCATCCGCTTAGGATTCCTGCAGCAGAATGCATTCCATGCAGAAGATACCTTCGTCCCCATGGAAAAGCAGCTTGAGATGATGAAGGTTATCCTCTATCTCTATGAGAGATGCAAATCATTGATTGAACTGGGGATGCCGATGGCGCTGCTCAAGGAGGACCGCATTTTTGAGAAAATCATTGCCATTAAATACGATGTGGCAAATAAGGATATGTACAAATTTGAGGAATACCGTCAGATGATTGACGATTTCTATCAGGGACTGATGGAGAGCAATGCATAGGAGGGCAGATATGGCAATTGAGTATTTAGGGTTAAGCGACATTAATGGTCCCCTGATTGTTCTGGAGGGAGTAAAAAATGCCTCTTATGAGGAAGTGGTAGAATTTGTGGTGGAGGGAAAGCAGCGCAAAAAGGGCAGAATCGTTGCCGTGGATGAGGATAAGGCAGTCATTCAGGTCTTTGACAATACGGACGGCATGTCCCTGCAGAATACGCATACCAGGCTGAGCGGGCATCCCATGGAGATTGGCCTTTCCCTGGAAATCCTCGGACGCACCTTCAACGGACTGGGAGAGCCCATTGACGGGCTGGGCAGGATTGAGCCGGAGGTTGTGCGGGATGTGAATGGGCTTCCTTTAAATCCCTGCACCCGGGAGTACCCGAGAAATTATATTCGTACCGGCATTTCTGCCATTGATGGGCTGACGACCTTAATCCGCGGACAGAAGCTTCCTATTTTCTCGGGGAATGGACTGCCCCATGACCAGCTTGCCGCGCAGATTGTGGAGCAGGCTTCCCTGGGCGAGGACTCCGAGGAAGAGTTTGGCATTGTCTTTGCGGCGATGGGGCTTAAGTATGACGTGGCTGATTTCTTCCGCAGGAGGTTTGAGGAGAGCGGCGTCAGCTCCCATGTGACGATGTTCCTCAACCTGTCCAATGACCCGGTGGCAGAGCGGCTGATTACGCCGAAGATGGCGCTGACGGCAGCGGAATACCTTGCTTTTGAGAAGAACATGCATATCCTGGTAATTTTAACGGACATGACTTCCTATGCGGAGGCGATGCGCGAGATTTCTGCTTCCAAAGGGGAAATCCCCAGCCGCAAAGGCTATCCGGGCTATCTCTACAGCGAGCTGGCAACTTTGTATGAGCGGGCCGGGATTGTAGGGGGCAGGGAGGGAAGCGTTACGCAGATTCCCATACTTACCATGCCCAACGACGATATCACCCATCCGATTCCGGATTTGACCGGCTATATTACGGAGGGGCAGATTGTGCTGGAGCGTTCCCTGCACCAGAAGAATGTTTACCCGCCTATCAATGTGCTTCCTTCCCTTTCCCGCCTGATGAAAGACGGCATTGGGGCTGAATATACGCGGGAGGACCACCAGGACGTGGCGAACCAGCTGTTCTCCTCCTATGCCAGGGTAGGCGAAGCGCGTGATTTGGCAAGCGTCATCGGAGAAGATGAGCTGTCGGAAACCGACAAGAAATACCTGGAATTCGGCTCCTGCTTCGAGAAGGAATTTGTGGCGCAGGGATTAAACGAGAACCGTACGATTGAGGAGACCTTGGATATCGGCTGGCGGCTCTTGCGTATCCTGCCCAGGGAAGAACTTGACCGTATTGACACCAAGATTCTCGAGAAATATGCGGACGCAGAGGAGAGCGGGCAATGAGAAAAAGAATGATGCAGGCATTGGCAGCAGCTCTTTTTTGTAGTGCGCTTGCCCTATCAGGATGGCATATAATGGACAAAACACCTGTGGACGTGGACGGAGAGGCACACGATACCGATGTCTTGGAAGATGCGGACAGGGCAGGGATGGATATGGGGCAAACGACTCTGGAAGAGGAATTCGTGTCGGTGCATATTCCGGGATTGAAGCATTCCTATCGCTTTATTTTTGTATCTGATTTGCATGTCATTGTGGAGAATGACGAGATCTCACCAGATAAACTTGAGAATGTACATACACGCCGTGAATCCTTTCGGACAGCGGATGGCATATATTCGGCGCAGCTGTGGGAGGAGATGCCGGAAATCTTCAATGCTGTGGATGCAGACGCCATCCTGCTGGGCGGGGATATGATTGATTATGCATCCACCGCCAACATAGGCATCATGAAAGAAGGAATTGAGAAACTGGATGCGCCCGTGCTGTATGTCCGGGCAGACCACGATTATAATCCTTACAATTGCGATGGTCTTGACAAGAAGGATATGAAAACGTTGCATCAATCCATAGATGGCTATGAGGGGGTTTCCCTGATGGAATTTGAAGATTTGTGCATTGTTGGACTCAATGACAGCACAAAACAGATAAAGAAAAAACAACTCAGAAGATTCAAGGAGATTGCGGCTCTTGGGAAGCCAATCATCCTTTTGACCCATGTCCCGCTGGAATCCAGGCTGGACACAAGCCTTGCGGAGAAATCAAAGAAAGTATGGCAGGATCGCGCACTTCTTTGGGGAGCGAATGACTATTATGAGCCAAATGAGACTACGCAGGTCTTCCTGGACATGGTATACGCGGATGACAGCCCCGTGAAAGCAGTGGTCTGTGGACACCTGCATTTTAGCTGGGAGGGAAAGATAACGGAGCATTGTCTGCAGCATGTATTTTCGGAGATGTATTCTGGAAGGTACGGCATGATTACTGTTGATGGGCAGGCGGATACAGATTGAACAGACAAAATATGTGAAAAGTGAGGTGAGCGGATGGATCCCAATACATTTCCCACAAAAGGAAATTTAATCCTGGCGAAGAATTCCCTTGCCCTGTCTGAACAGGGGTATGATTTGATGGATAAGAAGCGCAACATCTTAATCCGCGAACTGATGGAATTGATTGAACAGGCAACAGACATCCAAAAGGAGATAGACGAGACGTTTACCAGCGCGTACCTGGCGCTGCAGAAAGCAAATATCCAGATGGGAATCCATGAGGTGGAAGCCTTGAGCCAGAATGTGCCGGTGGAAAACTCCATCACTATCAAGCGGCGCAGCGTGATGGGCACGGAGATTCCCAAGGTGGAATACAGCGGGGAAACGTTAAAGCCGTATTATCCTTTTTTCGGGACGAAGATGTCTTTGGATGAAGCGTGTGAGAAATTCCAGAAAGTGAAAGAGCTGACTATCCGTCTGGCGCAGATTGAGACCAGCGCCTACCGTCTGGCTTACAATATCAAGAAGACACAGAAGCGCGCCAATGCCCTGCAGAATATCACGATACCCAAATATAAGACCCTCGTGGCAAGCATTCAGGGAGCCTTGGAGGAGAAGGAGCGCGAGGAGTTTACCAGGCTGAAAGTTATCAAGCGCATGAAACAGAAAAAGGCAGAATAAAAGCTGAGAGCAAGAAGCAGACAAAGCAGAGGAAACTAAGCAATGAAGACAGAGAATAACCACAAACAGATACCGGCATTTGAAATCATCAATGAAGTGAAAAAGGCAGTGATTGGCAAGGATGACTGCATTGCCAAGGCGGTAGCGGCAATCCTGGCAGGAGGGCATATCCTGCTCAATGACATCCCAGGCGTGGGCAAGACTACGCTTGCCAGGGCACTGGCAAGTTCCATGTCCCTGGCGCAGAACAGAGTCCAGTTTACGCCTGACGTCCTGCCCTCAGACCTGACCGGTTTTTCCATGTACCAGAAAGACAGCGGTTCTTTTGTCTACCAGCCGGGAAGCGTGATGTGCAACCTGCTTCTGGCAGACGAGATTAACCGGACTTCGCCCAAGACGCAGTCCGCGCTGCTGGAGGTTATGGAAGAGCAGAAGGTTACAGTGGACGGCATCAGCCATGACGTGCCCTCGCCATTTATTGTGATTGCAACGCAAAATCCCTTTGGCAGCGCCGGCACATGGATGTTGCCGGAGGCGCAGCTGGACCGGTTTATGGTATGCCTGAAGCTGGGATATCCCGATAGGGAAGAGGAAATCCATATCCTCAAGGGGATGCAGAACAGGGAAGAGGTGCAGCCCGTGGTCTCCAGGGAAGAACTGATTTCCATGCAGAAAGCGGCAGACAATGTGTTCGTCCATGAAGAAATCTATCAGTATGTGGAGGATTTGGCGGACAAGACCAGGAACCATCCGATGATTGACTTGGGGCTCAGTCCCAGGGGGACGATGAACGTCCTGCAGATGGCAAAAGCGGTATCGTTCCTGCGCCAGCGTTCCTATGTGGTTCCGGAGGACGTGAAGGATATTTTTTTTGCAGTCTGCGCCCACAGGATTGTCCTTGGCACGAAAGCGCGGGTGGCGCATATGGATGCCAATCAGGTGCTAGAGGAAATCCTGCGGCAGGTCTCAGCGCCGAAAAGCCTTTGATGGGAGTAAGGTATGTGGAAGAACATATGGTATGTGCTGGGCACAGTGGGGATTTTTTATTTGGCAGTCTTATATAAAAGCAGGGGATTGATGGCGGTGAGCTTTACCGCTGTGTTATTGCCGCTGTTTTTTCTTTGTATGCTGACTTATATGAGAAAAAGACTGGAATGCGAGCTGTTGTTTTGCTCTTATCCGATAGAAAATACCGCCGACTATCAGGTCGGGCTCAGGGTGGAGAATAAAAGCCCTGTCTATTTTCCGCGTGTGCAGGTGAAAATGGAACTATTAAACATGGCAACCGGGAAAAAACAGTGGGTGAAAGCAAAAGGAAAAGTCCCCTCAGGGGAAGCGGCAGAGCTGATTGGCAGGTTAGGAGAGCCGGAGTTCGGACTGTGGCAGGCAAGCTGCAGCTATGTACGCTGTTATGAGTGGATGGGGTTTTTGTACCTTCGCACTAAAGTGCAGGACCAAAAGCAGGTGATGGTTTTCCCGGCTGCTTATGCGACAAATATTAAGATTGGTATACGCACACGCCTGTTTTTGTCGGACGGCGAGCAGTACCATCCCCAAATCAGCGGAGATGACCCCTCGGAGACCTTAAAGCTGCGCGAGTACCAGAATGGCGACCGCCCAAGCCGCATCCACTGGAAAATCTCTGCTAAGAACGATACCTTGATTGTGGCGGAAATGAGCATGCCGGTGGGCTGCAACGTGGTAATCTTTTTAGATACACAGCCGTCCGCTATGGGTAAGAAGGAATCGCGCGTATATTGGGAAATCCTGCACAGCCTTTCCCAGGAACTGTTGGCGCAGGAGTGTGCCCATTACCTGGCATGGAGGGATAAGCGGTATCAGGAACTGCTGTGCCGCAAGGCTGTCCGGGGGACGGAAGATTTGCTGGATTTCTGGTGTGAGATATTTCCCGGCAAGATGGAAAAAGGGGCAGACCCTGAGGCGTATGGCAAGGCTTTCCCAGGGGAGGCGTATGCGTCCCAGATAGTGCTGAACCACAAGCTGGAATTGTATTGTAACCATAAACTGGAAGCCGTCATAAAACCAGAGAAGGTGAAAGAGCAGCTGGCGGAATTGGAATTGCTGTTATGACAGGAGAAGGCTTATGAGAGAGACAAAGGCAAAAAGGACAAAATCATGGATGAGGGCTGTGCAAGGCATGGTCTGCCTGTTTCTGATTCTGTCGGGCATGTTTCTCTGTCTGGAAAGCATTATGGAAACAGGGCTTCCCTGTCGGACCAGCTTTCTGGCAGCGGCAGTTCTGTCATTTATCCTGCAGCCTGTGCAGCGGGGATGGAAATGGATATTGGCAGAAGTCCTGCTCTTTGCAGGCGGGCTTAGTGCAGTGGGCGTGAGATATCAGGAAGTTTTGCTGACAGGCATGAAAGAGTTGGCAAACATTGTGTTGGAATTGTGGAATGAGTATAACAGGACCGAGTATCTTCTGTGGTATTTGGACACACAGGAAAGTTATGACCGGGTTGCCCTGTTGTATCTGTTTGTTGTGCTGGGATTTTTGGAGGGTCTGCTCGTTGTGATCACCAGGGATAGGCGGCGCCATCTCCTGGCCTGTGCTGCCCTCCCTGTGCTGCTTGTTGCAGCGGGGCTTACCGTGGGCTGGGCTGCTTCCTTTGTGGGCATTCTGCTGATTTTTGGCGGACTGCTGTTGGAAGCCCTGGACATGGAGGAACGTGGGAATTTTTTGCTGGGGTCTTTGGTGGCAGTGAGCATTGCCATTTCGCTGCTTGTTACCAGCAGTGGAAAATTATGGGTACAGACAGAGCTATGGCATGAGCAGTGGTATGCCGGGCAGCTTGCGTTGGAAGACCGATTGATAGCCCTTACAGAACGGATTTCCCATATTTCCTTATTCTCAGGCAGGGAGCAGAGGCAGTATGCCCTCAAAAACACCAAGCCGGAATTTAATGGGAAGGAAGTATTTAAAATTACCGTGGATTATCCGATATCCAGCCCCCTGTACATCCGCGGGTTTGCCGGGGGAGCCTATGAAAATGGCAGGTGGCAGCGGGTGTCAAGGCAGGAATTTTCTGACTGGGCGCAAAGTATGGGGGGTGATGAAGAAACTTATGCGGAGATTGTCCAGTCTTTTCCTTATGAGATTCTCTTAAATTATGGAACGCTTGGCAGGAAGAAACATGTTTCCCTGGAATTTACGCAGCAGCTGGAACGGTATTCGCTGATGCCTTATTTCACAAAAGCGCCGAAGGAGCAGGAATTTCTGGCGGACGGCATTTATCCGCCAACCAAAGAGCGGCAGTTTGAGTGGGATACCTACATGAATCTGAGCGATTATGATGTCTCGATAGCGCTGGGCATTTATATGGATACGTCTTCCATGTTTCAGGAGTTTGCCGGGAAGAAAAATATTTTTTCCGCATATGGGAATTATGCCAGGAAAATGTATACCAGGCTGCCCGAAGCGGGATTGGAAGAGCTGCGCGCTTATGTGGAGGAGTACCGAAAGACGCATCCCTCGTATGAGGAGCAGATGCAGGTGGTCGCTGAAAAAATTGAATCCCATGAAAGCGATGTCTGGTCCTATGAAGAATTGCAGAGGATTCTCACAGAGAAAGAGATGCAGCTGCTTACGATGACGGAAAGAGATTATCAGTTAAAGGAAATCCAGGAGCTGCTCTGGGAAGATAACTATTATAGCTTTGACTTAGAAGAAGTTCCCGAAGGGGAGGACAGCGTGGAATATTTTCTGTTTGAGCAGCATAAGGGGTACTGCATACATTTTGCTTCCGCGGCAACGCTGCTCTTGCGCACATTTGGCATTCCGGCGCGGTTTGCCAGCGGCTATCTGGTGCTGCCCTCCGACTTTAAGGAAAATGGGGACCGTACGTGGACGGCTTCTGTGACGGATGAGCGCGCACATGCCTGGACCGAGATATACGGTGATAATATCGGCTTTACCCCGCTGGAGGCGACGCCGCCGACTTATGTGGATATGTTGGGAAATGTAATGGAGGACGAGGATCTTGTCCATGCCGTGGCAAGGAATGAAGAAGAAAGGGCTCGTCAGGAGAAAGCCGAAGGCCAGGAAAGCAAAGAAGAGCAAGAGAAACAGGAAGAGCAGAAAAAGCAGGAGGAGCAAAAGGAACAGGAGCAGGAGAAAAAAGAAGAACAGGCAAAGAAAAATGGGCAGGGCAGCGCGTCCGAGGATGGTTCCGGCATAGCCGGGATTCTGGAAAACAAAGCAGTCTGCCGGATATCAGCGGCAGTTTTGGGAACCGTCTTTGTGGTAGTTCTCATATGTATGCTTTTGTGGTGGCGCAGAAAGCTGACAATCAGAAAACGGCAGCAGCAATTTTCACAGAACGACCGCAGTCGTGCGGTCTGTGAAATCGGCAGCCAGATGGGCAGGATTCTGCGCGAAATGGGAAAGAAGCGTCCCCCGGGAATGGACGATAGGCAGTACGGTGATTACCTGGAACGGGAATTGCCAGGGACAGACTGGGAAGAAATCTTTTTTATCTTCCAGAAAGCAAGATTTTCAGAACATGGAGTTACAGAGGGGGAATATAAGGAAATCCTTGCGGCGTATGAGAAATTAGCAGAGGATTTGCTGGATGGGGGTAAGGTCAGGGGCTGGTATCTGCGATACATTAAAATTTACCCTTGACAAGGAAAAGTACAGTTGTATACAATTATTTCTGGTATGGTTTCTATCATCATGGCAGATGGCGGGAGGCGGATATTCCTTGAGTGAGGCAAATTATTTATTAGGGCAGAAGATATTCCAAAAAATCCGGCAGGATATTATCATTGGAAGATACAGCAGGAACGAGGAACTGAAGGAGTTGCTGATTGCTTCGGAGATGGGGGTCAGCAGGACGCCTGTCCGTGAGGCGCTGCGTCAGTTAGAGCGCGAAGGGCTGGTAGCGATTATACCGAACAAAGGCACTTATGTTGTGGGTATCACCACGCAGGACATGAAAGACATTTATGACATCCGTGCAGCTTTGGAAGGCCTTTGCGTCAGGCAGGCTGCCAATATAGCAACTGCCGAGCAGATAGAAGCGCTGGAGGAGATATTATATCTGGCGGAATACCATTTGCAGAAAGGGCATAAGAAACAGGTTGCAGAGTTGGGCAGCAAGTTCCATGATATCTTGTATGAGGCGGGCGGCAGCCGGATGCTGAAACGTATCCTGCAGAATTATTATCTCTATCTGGAGCAGGTGCGCATGTTTCTTTTTACTATCCCGGGCAAAGTCCGGGAGGACATCAGAGAACACTGGCAGATTTTGGAGGCAATCAAGGAGCAGAATGGGGAGAAGGCGGAACATGCAGTCAGTAGGCACATTGCCAATGTGATAAAACTGATAGATTCTTATGGATGGGAAAACATTACAGGAGGACAGAAAGATGGACAAGATTAAAATGATAACCCCTTTGGTGGAGATGGACGGAGATGAGATGACCCGCATTCTCTGGAAGATGATTAAGGATGAATTATTGTTGCCATTTATTGATTTGAAGACGGAGTATTATGATTTGGGGCTTCAATACCGCAATGAAACCGATGACCAGGTAACTTTTGACTCAGCAAATGCCACTAAGAAATATGGTGTTGCCGTAAAATGCGCGACTATTACGCCGAACGCCGCGCGTATGACAGAGTACGATCTGAAGGAAATGTGGAAAAGCCCTAATGGGACTATCCGTGCTATTTTGGACGGTACGGTATTCCGTACGCCGATTACCGTCAAAGGCATTGAGCCCTGTGTGAAGAACTGGAAGAAACCGATTACGATTGCGCGTCACGCTTATGGCGATGTATATAAGGCGAGCGAGATGAAGATACCGGGCGCCGGCAAATGCGAGCTGGTCTATACGGCCGAAGACGGTACGGAGACGAGGGAACTGATCCATAACTTTACGGGCGCGGGCGTGATACAGGGCCAGCATAACCTCAATGGTTCGATTGAGAGTTTTGCCAGAAGCTGTTTTAACTATGCGCTGGACACGAAACAGGATTTATGGTTTGCCACCAAGGATACGATCTCCAAGAAATATGACCACACGTTCAAAGATATTTTCCAGGAAATCTATGACAAGGAGTATGACGAGAAATTCAAGGCGGCAGGCATTGAATATTTCTATACGCTCATTGACGATGCGGTGGCAAGGATTATGAAAGCCGAGGGCGGATTTATCTGGGCGTGTAAGAATTATGACGGCGATGTAATGAGCGATATGGTGAGTTCCGCATTTGGTTCCCTTGCCATGATGACATCGGTCCTCGTATCCCCGGAGGGTTACTATGAGTATGAAGCAGCCCATGGCACGGTACAGCGCCATTATTATAAGCATCTGAAAGGCGAGGAGACGTCTACCAATTCCGTGGCAACTATTTTTGCCTGGACGGGGGCGCTGAGGAAGCGCGGGGAACTGGACAATCTTCCCGAACTGTCAGTTTTTGCGGATAAGCTGGAACAGGCTTGCCTGTCGACTATCGAATCCGGCAAGATGACGAAAGACCTTGCATTGATTACAACACTTGAGAATCCGACTGTTTTGAACAGCGAAGGATTTATTAAGGCTATCCGTGAAGAACTGGAACGCCTGTTATAGGAGGAGGAAACCATGATTTTAGCCTGCCAAAACATCAGCAAAGCCTTTGGCACAGACGAAATCATACAACACGCGTCATTCCATATTGAGGAATATGAGAAGGCGGCAATTGTAGGAATTAACGGAGCAGGGAAGACCACCCTGCTTCGGATTATTATGGGAGAACTGGAGGCGGACGGCGGCGAGGTAATCCTGGCCAAGAATAAGACGATTGGCTACCTGCCCCAGAATCCAGATATCGAAGGGAACAGGTCGATTTACGAGGAGGTCCTTTCGGCGAAAGAAGAGCTTATATCCATGCAGGAGAAGCTTATTTCCATGGAAAAGAAGATGAGCAGCTTAGACGGCAGTGAATTGGAAGATTTTCTGGACAGTTACAACCGCCTGAACATGGAATTCGAGCGGCAGGGCGGCCTGTCCTATAAGAGTGAGATTGTAGGCGTCCTCAAAGGGCTTGGATTTGCAGAAGAGGAATTCGGCAAGCATCTGCGGGAATTGTCCGGCGGGCAGCGTACCAGGGTCTGTCTGGGCAAGCTGTTGGTGACGAAGCCTGATGTGATTTTATTGGACGAGCCTACCAACCATCTGGACATCGGCTCCATTACCTGGCTGGAGACATTTCTGCTCAATTATAAGGGAGCGGTGGTCATTGTCTGCCATGACAGGTATTTTCTGGACCGGGTGGTACATAAAGTAGTAGAGCTGGACCGCCATCAGGTGTCCGTATTTCTCGGCAATTACAGCGATTATGCCCTGAAAAAGGCCCAGGTGCGGGAAGCGCAGCTCAAACAGTATTACAATCAGCAGCGGGAGATTAAACATCAGGAGGAAGTCATTGCCAAGCTCAAGTCTTTTAACCGTGAGAAATCTATCAAACGTGCCGAGAGCCGTGAGAAGATGCTGGATAAGATAGAGCGTCTGGAGAAGCCTGTGGAGGAGAATACCGACATCCACCTGAATCTGGAACCGCGGATTGTCAGCGGCAATGACGTGCTGCGCGTGGAGCAGCTGGCGAAATCGTATCCTGGGCAGCAGCTGTTTTCTGATATTTCATTTGAAATCAAACGCGGGGAGCGCGTGGCATTGATTGGTGACAATGGGACAGGAAAGACGACCATCTTAAAAATAATCAATGAGATGGCAGAGGCGGACGCCGGGACATTGACGCTAGGAACCAACGTCCACATTGGCTATTACGACCAGGAGCATCAGGTGCTGCACATGGAAAAGACCCTGGTGGAAGAAATTTCAGACGAGTATCCAAGCCTGACCAACACGGAGATACGCAATGTCCTGGCGGCATTCCTGTTTACCGGAGATGAAGTGTTTAAGCGTATCTCGGACTTGAGCGGCGGTGAGCGCGGGCGTGTCTCCCTTGCCAAATTGATGCTGTCAGAGGCGAATTTCCTGATTCTTGACGAGCCTACGAACCACTTGGACATTACCTCCAAGGAAATCTTAGAGCAGGCCTTGAACCGTTACAAGGGGACGGTGCTGTTTGTATCCCATGACCGTTATTTTATCAATAAGACGGCAACCCGCATTTTAAACCTTACCGGGCAGACGCTGGTGAATTACATCGGCAATTACGATTACTATCTGGAGAAATGCAGGGAACTGACGGACATCTATGTTCCAGGGCAGCGAGGAGCATCACAGCCAGAGGAAGAGTCCGCCAGCAAAATGGACTGGAAACAGCGTAAGGAGGAGCAGGCGCGCCAGCGCAAGCTGGAAAATGACCGCAAGAAAACAGAAGCTGCCATTGAAGATACGGAACAGCGGATAGGCGAGCTTGAAGAAGCTTTTGCCGACAGTGAAATCGCTACCAATTCGGCAAAGCTGCAGGAACTCCATCAGGAGTATGAAAAGAGGCAGAGGGAACTGGAATCGCTGTATGAAAAATGGGGGGAATTGATGTAGAGTGTTAAATTTTTCACACATTGACATCCATTGCGGGATTCATTATAATAAAATGTATGCAGGAATGCCATAGTAGGAGGAAAAGCAATGGAGAAGGAAATATCTCAGGCAGTCATCCGCAGAATGCCAAGATATTACAGATATTTGGGAGAACTTTTGGACGATGGCGTGGAGCGGATTTCATCGAATGATCTGAGCGCGAGGATGCGTGTGACGGCATCGCAGATTCGCCAGGACCTCAATAATTTTGGCGGCTTCGGACAGCAGGGGTACGGATATAACGTCAAATACCTCTATGATGAAATCGGCAATATTCTGGGAATCAACCAGCGGCACAATATGATTGTGATTGGCGCGGGCAACTTAGGGCAGGCGCTTGCCAATTATGTGAATTTTGAGAAGCGTGGATTTGTGATTATCGGGCTTTTTGATGTCAACCCCGCCTTGGAAGGGACTTGCGTAAGGGACATTAAAGTGCGCATGATGGATGAACTGGAAGCATTTGTGAAGAAGCAGCCAGTGGATATTGCCGCGCTTACCATGCCCAAGGAACATGCCAAGAAGACTGCCAATATCCTGGTGGATTTGGGTATCAACGCCATTTGGAATTTTGCGCATCTGGATTTGGAGCTGCCGGAGCATGTTGTGGTGGAAAACGTACATCTTTCGGAGAGCCTGATGCAGCTGTCTTATAATTTTGCAAATTATAAAAAACTAACAGATAAGAAGTGATAATGATGGGAAAAAAGAAAAATGTTATGCCTGGGTTTGGGCAGATGCTCCATGGGAAAAGGATACCTCTGCTGGTCTTAGACCAGAAATGGCATCAGCTGTTTTTGGATGATAAGCCCAAAGAAATAGAACGCCTGGAACAGAAGTTAAATAAGCAGCTGGCGACACAGGGCAGGCTCAACCAGGAACTCAAGGACATGAAAGTCTTAAAAAAGAAGCTCATGAAGAATATTGTGGTCAATATGGATGAAATCGGCGAGCATGGGCAGGAGACCAGGAAGCTGCAGGAAGACCGCCGCCTTATCACGGAAATCAATGATAAGCTGGAGGCAGAAGAACTGCAGCTTGAGAAACTGCAGGAGGAAATGGCAGAAGACAATCTCCTGCTGATGGTGGAGACGATGGAATACTGCTACCGGATTATGAACAGCAATGAGGCGGAGCGTGAGGAGCTTGTTGTGAGGATTGCCCAGATGCGGACGGAACTTAAGACCAAGATTTACCGCAGAGAAGCGATTGAGGAGCAAAACAGGGGAATTTATGCCTATCTGCATGATATTTTTGGCGCTCAGGTAGTAGACCTTTTTGATTTGAAATACGAGGACGAATACAAATAACAGTTCAGCCAGCCCGTGCCTTTGCCGATGGTGCGGCTGAACTGTTTTTTAGGAGGAGAAAAATGAGAATTCTGGTTGACAGCGGACAGATGAGACAATGCGATAAAAATACTATTGAGTATTTCGGCGTGCCTTCCCTGATATTGATGGAACGCGCTGCCCTCGGCGTTGTGGAAGAGATTGACAAAATTCTCTCAGAGACTTCTGTCGTGAAGGAGATATTGATTGTCTGCGGTTTTGGAAATAACGGCGGGGATGGGCTTGCCATTGCAAGGCTGCTCTGGCAGAAGGGCCATGCCGTCACGGTCGTCATGCCGCCGGGGGCAAAGACGGTGACGGAAGAGACGAAGGTACAGATGGGCATTTTGGAACGGTACCAGATTCCCATTGAGAGCCGTATCCCGAACCGGGAATTTGATATGGTGGTCGATGCCCTGTTCGGCATTGGGCTGACGAGGGATCTTACCGGGCTCTGCCTGGAGTATGTGCTGGAGATGAATGAACTGCATGGGAAGAAGGTGGCAGTCGATATCCCATCGGGAATCAATGCGGATACCGGCGCGGTGATGGGGGCGGGGTTTTATGCTGATATGACCGTGACCTTTGCATTTGCCAAATTAGGGCTTATGCTGTTTCCGGGAGCGGAATATGCGGGGGAGGTTGTGGTCAAGGAAATTGGCATTGACCGCTGCAGCTTCCTTGCCGCGAAGCCGGATACTTTTTGCCTTGATTCCGGTGATTTATGTGAAATCCCTTGCCGCAAGACGCGCTCTAATAAGGGCAGTTATGGGAGGGTGCTTACGATTGCAGGGCAGAAAAATATGGCAGGAGCCTCATATTTAAGCGCAAAAGCCTCCTACCTTACAGGGGCAGGGCTGGTAAAGGTGATGACGCCGGAAGATAACCGCATTATCTTACAGCAGCTTTTGCCGGAGGCGATTTTAGAGACGTATGAGGATGCGGCAGATAACCTGGAGGAATCCCTGTCATGGGCATCTGTCGTAGTGGCTGGTCCCGGGCTGGGAACAGGCGCGCACGCCAAAGATATCATCCGAAGAGTTCTGCAGTCTGCGGCAGTTCCGGTCATCCTGGATGCGGATGGGCTGAATCTCGTGGCGGACAATCCGCAGTGGCTGAAAGAAGCAAAGAATACTGTGATTGTGACGCCGCATTTAGGTGAGATGGCAAGGCTTATCCGTGAAGATATCGCGGTTATCCAGAATAGGCTGTTGGAGACGGCAAAAGAGTTTGCCGAGGATTACGAAGTGATATGCGTGTTAAAGGATGCAAGGACAGTCACGGCCGTGCCGGGAGGATTTGCCTGGGTGAATGACAGCGGTAATAATGGCATGGCAACGGCCGGTTCCGGGGATGTGCTTACCGGAGTGCTTGCCGGGCTGATTGCACAGGGCATGGAGCCGCAATATGCTGCCTCTATGGGGGTGTACCTCCATGGGCTTGCCGGAGATGTGCAGGCTAAGGAGAGGGGAGCCTATGGGCTGATGGCGCAGGATATTTTAGAGGGCATAGCGCGTGTGCTGGCAGAATTTTCCCAAAACGGCAGTGTATAATCTTATCAGAAAGGAAGTCTTGAAATGAAGACATACAGCAGGGTCTATGCACAGATAGATCTTGATAATATCCTCCATAATATACAGCAGATGCAGAATAATATCAACGAAGGAACGAAAATCATGGGGGTAATCAAGACAGATGCTTATGGACATGGCGCCGTGCCGATAGGGCGGGAACTGGAGAGGCTTGGCGTTGTCTGGGGATACGCCACGGCAACCGTGGAGGAGGCGGAGATTTTACGCAGGAATGGACTGAGGAAACCTGTTTTAGTTTTGGGCGCGAGTTTTTCGGAACATTTTGGGGCGCTGGCGAAAGAGGGTATCCGTGCAACGGTATTTTCCTTGCAGCAGGCGCGGCAGATGGAAACTTATGCCAGGGAATCAGAGCACAAGATTTTTGTCCATATTAAGATTGATACGGGAATGAGCCGCTTGGGATTTCAGGTCACCAAAGAGGCGGCAGATGAAATAGCACAAATTGCCAAGATGCCGCATATTGTAGTGGAGGGAATGTTTACGCATTTTGCCAAATCAGATGAAAAAGACAAGACGATGGCGAGGGAACAGCTGGGCAAGTTTCAGGAGATGAGAGAGATGTTAGAACAGCGCGGGCTGTCAGTGCCTATGCTCCACTGTGCCAACAGTGCGGCAATTATTGATATGCCGGATACGGGCATGGATATGGTGCGCGCCGGAATCAGCCTGTACGGCATGTGGCCCTCGGCAGAGGTGCAGAAGGAACATGTAGATTTGCAGCCCGTACTTTCTTTAAAGAGCAGGATTGTCTTTCTCAAAGAACTGGAGGCAGGGCGGACCATCAGTTATGGGGCGGATTATAAGACAACAGGCAGGCAGCGGATTGCAACCATACCGGTCGGCTATGGGGACGGTTATCCGAGGAGCCTCTCCGGCAAGGGCTATGTATTGATTCATGGAAAACGTGCCCCCATCTGCGGAAGGATCTGCATGGACCAATTTATGGTGGATGTTACCCACATCCCCAAGGCGAAGGAGGGGGATACGGTAGTCCTGGTGGGGAGGGACGGCGAAGAGACGATTACCATGGAAGAAATAGGGGAGCTTTCCGGCAGGTTTAACTATGAATTTGCCTGTGATTTGGGCAAACGGATTCCGCGCGTTTATGTGAAAAATCATAAAGTCACAGAGACGAAAGATTATTTCGGGGAGTAAATCTGAATACACTTTGAGTTTCCCCATTTTATAATTTATAGTGCCAAAAGGTTTCCATCATAAAATGATGGAAACACTTTGCACATAAAAGCGCTATGGAAAGCTAGCTTTCCAGACGCTTTTTGTGCAAGATGTCTATGCTGCCAAAGGCAGCAAGACCTTTTGGCACTAAATTATCAGTTATTATAAAAAATGAGGAAACTCAAAGAATACACACGAAAAAATTGGGAATAATAGGAAACAGCCTATAAAGTTTTGGAGTGTGAGACAAGTGGTTATTCATAGAGGAGATATTTATTATGCAGACCTGCGCCCGGTGGTGGGCTCAGAACAGGGCGGTATCCGTCCGGTCCTGATTATACAGAATGATGTCGGCAACCGGCACAGCCCCACAGTAATCTGTGCAGCCATCACATCGAAGATGAATAAAGCGAAGCTTCCCACCCATGTGGAGCTGGAAGCCGGAAAATATGATTTGGTGAAGGATTCCGTTGTGCTGCTGGAGCAGCTGCGGACCATTGATAAACAGAGATTGAAGGACAAAGTCTGCCGTCTGGACAGTGAAATTCTAAAAAAAGTTGACAGAGCGCTTGAAATCAGTCTGGAATTGTATACATAAATCTTGACTAATATACGGCAAAATGGTATATTTCAAGTGTTTGCTGGAATCGGCAGAAGAGTACAGAGAGAAAAAGGAGTCAAAAGTATGGATGATGGCGCGAGTCCTGCCATAGGGGTAGTAGTGTTTTTGGTGTTGACGATTGTAAATGGGCTGTTATATGGTTTTCTCACGGCTCTGGAAGAGATGGGTGAGAGCCAGATACAGAAGAGAGCGGAGGAAGGGAACAAACATGCTTCCTGGCTGCTGGCGGTAAAAGATGACCCTTATAGGGTCAGGCATGCGATACAGATTATGACGGCATTTGTCAGCAGTATCTTTGGAATTTATCTGATACGTCTGCTGGGGAATGCGTTGGTCGCAAGTTTTCTGGAAAAAGGGTCGGCAGTTTCCCTGAGGATTCTGTGTTATGCGATAGCCGCCGTGCTGGGTATATTCCTGTTTGCCGTGCTGGGCATCATTGCCCCGCAGAAAATTGCGGCAAGGAAATCTGAGGCGTGGCTGTTTGCCGTGGCCGGTATCGTCCGCGCAATGGTCTGTGCCGTAAAACCGTATACTGTTCTTGCAGAGATAGTGTCCAATCTTGCCGTGCGCGTTGCAGGGGTAGACCCCCATGCCAGCTTTGATGACGTGACAGAGGAGGAGATAATCTCCATGGTCAACGAGGGGCATGAAAAAGGGGTGCTGCAGGAAAGCGAAGCGGAGATGATTCACAATATTTTTGAGTTTGACGATAAGGAAGCCAAGGATATTATGACACATCGCAAAAATGTTGCCGCCATAGATGGGAACATGCAGCTTAGTGAGGTACTGGAGTTTGTCTTAAATGGCAATAATTCACGATTCCCGGTGTTCCGGGAAGATATCGACAACATCATAGGCATTATACATATGAAAGATGTGATGATTGAGAGCCGCAAGGAAGAATACCTCAACTGGCGGGTGCAGGACATCCCGGGGCTTGTGCGGGAGGCGATGTTTATCCCTGAGACGAGGAACATCAATGATTTATTTAAGATGATGCAGTCCCAGAAAAACCATATGGTTATCGTGGTGGATGAATATGGGCAGACGGCCGGAATCGTGGCAATGGAAGATATTCTGGAAGAAATTGTGGGCAATATCTTTGATGAGTACGATGAGGAGGAGACTGTAATTGTCCATCAGGAGGACGGTAGCTATCTCATGAGTGGGATGGCGTCTTTTGATGAGGTGTGCGAGCTTCTGCAGATTTCCATGGAGGAACAGGATTTTGAGACCTTAAACGGATTTCTGATTTCCCTGATTGGGAAGATTCCTGCGGACCATGAGCGGTTCCAGCTGGAATATCAGGGCTGGAATTTCCAGGTATCAGCCGTAAGGGATAAAATGATTCATACCGTGAGGGTAACGAAGATTCCAGAGCAAGAAAAAGAGGACGATAACGAATAACTGCCGGTAAATGAACGGCAGCGAAGGATGAAACAAGAAGAGAAAAGAGGAGAACAAATGTCAGGACATTCTAAATTTGCAAATATTAAACATAAAAAAGAGAAAAACGATGCGGCAAAGGGCAAGATTTTTACGATAATCGGCAGGGAAATTGCCGTTGCCGTCAAGGAGGGCGGTCCAGACCCGGCAAATAACAGCAGGCTGCGCGACGTGATTGCCAAGGCAAAGGCCAACAATATGCCCAATGATACGATTGACCGCGGTATCAAGAAAGCTGCCGGGGATGCCAGTTCCGTTAATTATGAGTTCGTATCTTATGAGGGCTATGGTCCAAATGGGACGGCAATCATTGTTGATGCGCTGACCGATAATAAGAACCGGACGGCTGCTAATGTTCGCAGCGCATTTACCAAGGGATATGGCAATGTGGGGACTCCGGGCTGCGTGTCCTACATGTTTGACAAGAAAGGTCAGATTATCATTGACAAAGAAGAGTGCGGGATGGATGCGGATGATTTGATGATGACTGCGCTTGATGCGGGGGCAGAGGACTTCAGCGAGGAGGAAGACAGCTACGAGGTGATTACCGATCCGGATGATTTCAGCGCTGTCCGTGAGAAGTTAGAGGAGGCTGGCATTGCCATGGCGTCTGCGGAGGTGACGATGATTCCCCAGACCTGGGTAGAGCTGACCGATGAGACTGCCATCAAGAACCTGCAGAAGACGCTGGACCTTTTAGACGAGGATGACGACGTGCAGGCGGTATACCATAATTGGGATGAATAAAGGATTGCATCTGGAAAACATGTTTTCCAGATGCAATCCTTATGCAATTGTCACCTGTCACATTTTGTGACAGGTGCTTTTGGCAAAGAATTACTAAATCTATGAACAGTAACGTTATACAAAATACTTATCTCAAAATCTAAATTTTCTGTTGATTTCTTACTACTTTTCAGTTTATAATTATATCAATATGTGGAAATTCCACAAAAGGTATGCAACGATTGGATGCCACAAAATTATTTTAAACCGGGAGGGATGCTTTTATGAGAATCAAAGGAAAGAAAATTCTAAGCCTTGCCCTGGCGGCGGTTATGACAGCCTCGTTCCCTGTGATGGATACAGTCCATGCACAGGAACCCAATGAGGCGGCAGAATTGGCAATGGGAGCAAAAGTTGCCAAACCGACATTGCCAAACGGCTTCGGCAATCCGCTGGAAGACAATGGCGGAGTTACAGTGGCAGAACTGGCAGCGGCGGTGCAGATGGCAGGTTTTGGCACGGCGATTGACGTTACCACCCAATGGAATAATCAGAACAAAGGGCATGCTTCCATCAACAATGCTCCGAGCCTGTTTGCCACAACGGCTTTCACGGTACTGCTGGATGTGCGGCAGGACAGCCCCACAGAGAAAAACATTGAAGATAAGTGTGCCGCTTTGACTATCGGCAAAGAGGAGAACAATATCCACCTGCTGACGTATTCCGGCAAACTTGGCTATGGGGAATCCAAGACAGGGGGAGGAGCGAGCGCCAATATGGCAGAACTGATAGGTGTGCAGAAAGATGCCTGGAATGCCGTTGCCATGACGTATGAGGAGAAAGATGGCGCGAATGGGCATGTCATTGTCTATGTCAATGGACAGAAAGCCGCTGAGGTTGCGGATATTGGCTTCAAGCTCAGTACCATGAGCGATTTGACGGCAACCTTGGCCCGCAGCTTTTCCACCAATTATTTGCAGTTAGGGCGGTATGACAACCTTGTGGTAGGCAATTCCGTGCTGGATGAAGCTACGGCAAAGGCGGAGACAGCTTACCGCAAGCAGCAGAAGGACGATGTCCCGGATTATCAGGTTTCTATCAAGGGAAGCGATGTTGAGGCCGCAGCGAGGAATATCAATGGGCTGACCTACAAAGGGTTCGGTATGCTTAACGGCAACAGCACCAGCAACCTGCTCTTGGATTACAAATATGAGAATCCAGAGAAATATGAGGAGATGATGCAGTATCTGTTTGGCGGGGATTATCCCCTGTTTACCCATATCAAGATGGAGATGGGCAATGACGGTAACAATTCCACCGGAGCAGAAGCCTGCACGATGCGCTATGAAAATGAGGAGGCGGATGCTTCACGGTCACCTGGGTTTGTAATGGCGGCAGATGCCAAGAAAATCAATCCCGATGTCAAAGTCAGCATCCTGCGCTGGGAGATGCCTAAGTGGGTGGCAGACAAGACTTGGTCAAGCACTGGCGGCGGTTATGAAGCTGCATATAAATGGTACAAGGAAACGGTATTTGATGCTTATGAGAAGTACCATTATATGGTTGACTTTATCAACCCCGATAAGAATGAGACTGGCAACCCGGATACCTCCTTTATCAAGTGGTTCTCCAACCGCATCAAGGGGGAGACGGAGTTTCCTGACTACATAGATGATGAAGCGCAGGCAGCATATAAGAATATCCGCATCATTGCCTCCGATGAGAACAAGGGGCTTAAGATTGTGCCGGCTATGCGCAGCGACAGTGATTTGTACAATGCCGTTGATATCATCGGTTTCCATTACCGCACCAATGCCACGGATGATTACGTGACGATGGCGGACGTGGATGACAAGGAAGTATGGTACAGTGAAGGATGTGCAACCTTTGGCTATACGGAACTGCAGGAGAATAAGAAGATTGAATATGGTGCTGATTCCATTGGCGGATATCAGAGCCCGCTGGCATTGATGGACAGTTTCATCACGGCATTTGCTTCTTCCCGCCGTACCCATTATATGTTCCAGCCGGCAATTGGCTCGTTCTATGAGGGAATCCAGTATGGGCATAAGGAACTTCTGAGTGCAAGAGATCCATGGAGCGGCTATATCCACTATGACCCCGCTCTTTACATGTTGGAGCATTTTGCCAAATTTGCCAAGATGGGCTGGGAGGACAGCGAACCTGACACCAACGATATCTGGCGGGCAATCCCGGCGGCCACTTCACCGGCTTTCGCAGGTTCCGATAATGAACATGCCACGGCAGGAATCAATGGAAACGCTGGTTTTATGACGCTTGCTTCTCCTGATAAGAAGAATTTTTCGGTGGTGATTGTAAATAATACACAGAATGAGAAGTCTTTCCATATATCTGCGCAGGATATGGAGGTAACTGCGGAAAAGTTAAATCTCTGGGTTACGGAGACCGACAAGTATCTGCAGGATAAAGGAACGATAGATAAGGAAGCAGATGGCTGGACACTGACGGTCCCGGCATACAGCGTATCTACAGCAACTACTTTGGCTACAAAGCCGGAACGTGCGCCCAAGGACGATATCCACAATGAGGACCGCACCGTATTGGATACCGATGCGGCAGGGAAGACAAATGGCGTGATCACAGACAACGTATTATATGCCGATGATTTTGAATATAAAGAAGAACCTGCCAATTATCTGGCAGAACGTGGAAATGAGCCGCGCTATATGCTGGATGCCCATGGGGCCTGGGTAGTAGAAAACGGCAGACTGAAGCAGGAATTGGCAAATGGCGTTGCGCAGTGGAACGGCGGAGACCCTTCTACGATTGTCGGAGATTTCCGCTGGATGGATTATGTTACATCCGTCGATGTGCAGATTCCCAATGCTTCTGAGAGCGTGTGGGCACGTCTTACCGTGCGCGCCCAGACCGGCATGAACTGGAACAACAGCGGTTATACGCTGGAACTGAACGGAAAAGGGACCTGGAAACTGTACCGCATCGGCAACATAGTGGCTGAAGGGAAGGTCGAGGCCAATGCGGAGGGCAAATATAATATGCAGGTTGCTGCGTTCGGAGATACCGTCAAAGTGATTGTGGACAACAATACAGTTGCCATGTACAAGGACACTATGCCCATGCTTTCCGGACGTGTGAAATTAAGTTCCACCTGGAACCGCATATACTATGACAACCTTCTGGTGGAGGCGATTGACGGCGGTATTCCCTATGCGCTGAGCATGGTGGATGGGCAGGACGACTGCGTTGCTTATGAAGGTGAATGGAAAATAGAGAATCCTGGCAGCGGAAGCGCCGATAATTGGTATCGTACGATGTCTGTCACCAGCGCGGCGAATGCTTCTTTCAGCTTCCCGGTTAAGGGCAGCGGATTCTCAATCCTTGGCACGAACGATGGCACGGCAAAACTTGATATTTATGTGGACGGCGTGAGAGTGGCGGAAAACGCAGCGACCCATGCAGCGCCTGCCCGCGGAGAGGTTTACAGCCTGGCGGATTTGCCGAATGGAGACCACGAAATCAAAGTGGTTGTGAAGTCAGGGAAGCTGCAGATTGATGCCTTGTATGCGCTGGCAGAGCGCCGCAAAGCAGGCAGTAATGTGGTAGTCTCTGTACAGACTGAGATTCCTTCCGTACCCGCATTGCTCACGGGAGAGGTAAGCAATGTTGTGAAAAATCTGCCGAAACAGGTAGACGTCAGGACCGCCACTGGCGAGGTTGTCAAGAAAGATGTGATATGGAATGTCATGGAATCACAGTTTTCAGGGACAGAGTTTATGTCCTCAAGCATCACCGGCACGGTGTGGGGAGGCATGACCCCTCTGGGAGAGCCGCTGACCGTCACTGTGCCTGTTGCTCAGGCAATCCCCTCCGGTACGATGTATTTTATCGACTGTGTGGATGCGGATCATTCCAAAGTTTCTACCACTGAGCCTTACGAGGAAATCAAGTCTAAGGTTGGAGCAACGCTGCTCAACCAGGTTTATGACCAGAAAAAGACGGACAGCAACACCTGGGGACTGGTGGATGATGCCCAGACCAAGGGATACGATGCTACGACCGATATGATGGCTACCGGAATTTATGCGAATGAAAATGCGGTAGGGGAGACTCTGTCCTATGCATTTACACTGCCTGCAGGAACCTACAAAGTGATTTCCGGCCATCGGGAATGGTGGGGCAATGGGCGAGATATAGCGGCAACCATCAATTTTGCTGGCAAGTCCCAGGCGGCAGGAACATTTAATTTAGGCGGCAATAGTGATTATGTCAACCGCGCAGCATTTACCTTGGATAGTGAACAGCTTGTGACTTATACCTTAACAGCCCAAAACAAGGAGGCACCGGTTATCAGCTGGCTGGCAGTGGTCAAAGAGAATGCAGATTCACATAAGCATGACTATGCCCATGTAACGGATAACGGCGATGGCACGCATATGAAGATATGTAAAGACGGCGATGATGTGCAGAATGAAGCGCATTCCCTTGATTACAAGGATAGCGGGAACGGCAAACATGCCGTAACCTGTAAAGTCTGCAGCTATAGCACGGTCGAAGACCATGCTTACAGCAATAATGTCTGCACAAAATGTAAGGCAGTGAAAGCCGGTTCACAAGTAACGGTAACAGCGCCCTCCGCCCCGGTATTATCCAGTCTCACCAATGAGAGCAAGGGTGTAAAGGTAAGCTGGAAGAAAGTTTCCGATGCTTCTGGTTATCATATTTACCGCAAGACAGGAAACGGCAAATTCCAGAAAGTCAAAACCATAGACAAAGCTGCCACGACTTCCTGGACAGACAGCGGCGTCAAGGGCAAGAACGGTACGACATACCAGTATCAGGTATACGCTTATAAGGGAAATCTGGAGAGCAAGGCTTCCGGCGCAAAGACCATTATCCGCCTGACGGCCAACAAACTGACCAGCGTGAAGAATGTGAAAGGCAAGAAGCTGCAGGTGAAATGGTCCAAGAATAAAAAATCCGGCGGATACGAAGTGCAGTATTCCACCAGCAAGAAATTTAAGGGGGCAAAGGCAAAGAAAATTGCCGGAGCTAAGAAAGTGACGAAGACATTTTCCGGCTTGAAGAAAGGCAAGACGTATTATGTCCGTGTCAGATGTTACAAGACGTCTGGCAAGACAAAATATGTTTCTTGCTGGAGCACAAGCAAGAAAATCAAAATTAAAAAATAAAGGCCGGGAGGCTGCCAGATGGCAGCCTCCTTTGAGCGCAAAAGGAGGGAAAACCAATGAATGGCAACAGGTTTCATCTGTATAATAGTAATAAAATCAGCAAAAATCTTAGGCGCTGCCGCAGAATCAGCCGGATGTGCGTGATAGGGATAATGGCAATCTTGCTTGTGCTGGCATGGGACGCCGCGCCAGTGCAGGCGGCAAAACTGCCGGCGCTGAAAGTGAAAGGAACGCAGCTGGTGAATGCCAGAGGCAAGAAGGTACAGCTAAAAGGCGTGAGCACCCATGGGATGTCCTGGTATCCAGAGTATGTGAATCAGAAAGCGTTCACGCAAATGAAAAAGAAATGGGGAATCAATGCCGTCAGGCTTGCCGTTTATACGTCAGAGTATAATGGATACTGCACCGGGGATGCGAGCAACCGCAAAGCGCTGGAAAAACGGATTGACCAGGGCGTGCAGTATGCCACCAAGGCGGGGCTGTATGTTATCATAGACTGGCATATTCTGAGCGATGGGAATCCCAGGACTTATGAGAAGCAGGCAGCGGCTTTTTTCCGCAAGATGGCGTCCAAATATAAAAACCATACCAACGTGCTGTATGAAATCTGCAATGAGCCAAATGGAGGGACTTCCTGGGAAACTATCAGGACTTACGCCAAGAAAATCGTCAAGACAATCCGAGCGAAGGATAAGAAAGCAGTTATCATCATCGGAACCCCCACCTGGTCGCAGGACGTGGATATTGCGGCAGACAGCCCCCTGAAAGGGTATAAGAACCTGATGTACAGCCTTCACTTCTATGCCGGCACACATGGCGAATATTTGAGGGAAAAGGCACAGACAGCATTGGACAAAGGACTGCCCTTGTTTGTATCGGAATTTGGCATATCGGAGGCTTCTGGCAATGGCGGCCTAGGTAAGGAAGAGGGCGGCAAATGGATGAAATTCCTCAAGAAAAATAAAATAAGCTATATGGGCTGGAGCCTGTGCAACAAGGAGGAGAGCTCCGCCCTGATAAAACCTTCCTGCAAGAAGACTTCCGGCTGGAGCAGCAGAGACCTCACTCCCTGGGGGAAATGGCTGTTAAAACAATTTAAGTAAGGGTTGGAATTATGTAACAGTTTAGCTTTCTAATATTTTTCACAGTTTCCACAGCAGTTCTCTGCGCATATAATAGAAAAATATTTATGGGAATATTTATGGATTTGATGGATTTCCCATCCTCTGCCAAAAGGCAGGCATTTTAGGAATTTCGTGTATCCCTTGCTTCCAGGGGAGGGGCGGGATGTATTTCCCCAATGTCAACTGTCTGAGCGTTTTCCCTACTGCTTATACTACATCGCCATAACGGAAATAGTTTTTCCTCACGGACAGCCCTTCTTGTTTTCCTAACAGCGGCAACAAGCACCTTCGATTAGGGTATGCCTCTGAAACTCGGGACTGCCACATTGAATGGCTATTATATCAAATTATAAATTGTGGCAGTCCCTCAGACAGTTCACCCGGCATACCCATTTGTGCTTTTATGCCGCTGGTAAGGAAAACTTACGAAGGACTTCCTACCCCGGAAAAACCATTTCCGATGGCGATATTTTACAAGACAGTGGGAAAACGCGAGTTTTGAATTGGGGAAATTAATATCAGGAGGAAGGCAAATGCGAAGCATTTCTATTAATGCCTTCCGACGACATGGCAGGTGACGCTGTGCAACACCTGCCGTTACCTCTCCCTCCCTGGAACTAGGGATACTAGAAATTCCGGTTTAGTCCGCCGTTGGCAGAGGAGAGGAAATCCGTTGAACTCAACAAAAATCCCATAAATATTTTCATTCATATTAGCGAAGAGAACTGCTGTGGAAACTGTTATTGAAAAGTTAAAGGCTGAACTGTTACGGAATTTTTCCCTGACTGGGATTTTTTTCTAGCCATATAGCCGCACTTGTGCTAGAATTAGGGAAAGGGTGCAGGAATGTCCACGACATGCCTGTAATATAATACATCAGGAGGAGACAAGATGAGCGAATATCAAATAGAGACAAAATGTGTCCAGTCCGGCTGGCAGCCTAAGAAAGGAGAGCCACGTGTGCTGCCGATTTATCAGAGCACGACGTTTAAATATGATACAAGCGACCAGATGGGCAGGCTCTTTGATTTGGAGGACAGCGGATATTTCTATACCAGGCTGCAGAACCCGACCAATGATTTTGTGGCACAGAAAATCTGTGAGCTGGAAGGCGGCGCAGCGGCAATGCTGACATCTTCCGGGCAGGCAGCCAATTATTATGCCGTCTTCAATATCTGTGAAAATGGAGACCATATGGTCTGTTCCTCAGCGGTATACGGAGGGACGTTCAATCTTTTCAGCGCTACGGTGAAGAAGCAAGGCATTGAATGTACGTTTATCGACCCGGATGCTTCGGCAGAGGAGATTGCCGCAGCATTCCGTCCGAATACCAAGGCGCTTTTTGCAGAGACGATTGCCAATCCGGCGCTGGTGGTACTTGACATCGAGAAATTTGCCAAGGTGGCGCATGAACACGGTGTGCCCCTGATTGTGGACAACACATTTCCCACGCCCATCAACTGTCGCCCGATAGAATGGGGCGCAGATATCGTGACGCATTCCACCACGAAATATATGGATGGCCATGCCATGTGCGTGGGAGGCTGTATCGTAGACAGCGGCAATTTTGACTGGGAAAAATATGCAGACAAGTATCCGGGGCTGACGCAGCCAGACCCCACTTACCATGGAATTGTCTACACGCAGAAGTTTGGCAAGGGAGCATATATCACTAAGGCAACAGCGCAGATTATGCGTGACCTCGGCTCCATCCAATCCCCGCAGAATGCGTTTCTGCTGAATGTAGGGCTGGAAACGCTGCATCTTCGGGTTGCGCGCCACTGCGAGAATGCAGGAAAGGTGGCGGACTTCTTAAATAACCATGACAAAGTTGCATGGGTAAATTATGCTGGATTAGAAGATAATAAATACCATGCACTGGCTAAGAAATACATGCCGGACGGCACCTGCGGGGTTATCTCCTTTGGGCTGAAAGGAGGCAGGGAGGTATCGGTTGGCTTTATGGATAAGTTAAAACTGATTGCAATCGTCACCCATGTGGCAGATGCGAGGACCTGTGTGCTCCATCCAGCGAGCCATACGCACCGTCAGATGACGGATGAGCAGCTTACGGAAGCAGGGGTAGCGCCGGACTTGATTCGGTTATCAGTAGGAATAGAAAATGCCGAGGACATCATTGGTGACCTGGCTCAGGCATTGGATACGATATAGAAAAAATTTTATGGAGGATGGATTATGAGAAAAATTCTGTTTGCAGCATCTGAGTGTGTACCTTTTATTAAGACCGGCGGCCTGGCCGATGTGTGCGGGGCGCTTCCCAAGGAATTTGACAAAAATGACTGGGATATCCGCGTGGTGATTCCGAACTACAGCTGTATCCCGGAGCATTGGCGGAATCAGTTTGAGTACGTGACCCATTTCTATATGAGCTGCGGAAATTACATTCAGAACAAATATGTGGGGATTTTACGGTACAAGATGGATGGCATCACCTATTATTTTATTGATAACCAGGAATATTTTGACTGTTTCCTGCCTTATGGGGATATCCGATTTGACATGGAGAAATTCATATTCTTTGACAAGGCGGTGCTGTCCATGCTGCCCCTGATTAAATTCCAGCCGCAGATTATCCACTGCCATGACTGGGAAACCGGCTTTATTCCGGTTTACCTCAACACAGAGTTCCAGGGGGATATGTTCTTCTGGGGCATGAAATCGATTATGACAATCCACAACCTTAAGTTCCAGGGTATCTGGGATGTAAAGACCGTCAAAGGGCTGACTGGCTTCCCGGCAAACATGTTTGTGCCGGATAAGCTGGAGTTCAAGAAAGATGCCAACATGTTAAAGGGCGGGCTGGTGTATGCAGATTATATCACTACGGTGAGCGATACTTATGCGCAGGAAATCCAGACGGATTACTATGGAGAAGGCTTAAACGGCTTGCTGGCAGCCAGGCATATGGATATGCAGGGAATTGTCAACGGCATTGATTACGATGCGTACAATCCAGCGACAGATGAGAAACTGTATGTAAATTATGATGCGGGCAACCACCGCAAGAAGAAGTTCATGAACAAGGAGCGGCTGCAGGAAGAATTGGGTCTGGCTGTGGACAAGAAACGTTACATGATTGGATTGATTTCCCGCCTTACGGACCAGAAAGGGCTGGACCTCATCAATTATGTGATTGAGCGCATTGTCGATGATTATACGCAGCTGGTAGTAATCGGTACCGGAGACCCGCAGTATGAAAATATGTTCCGCCATTTCGCGTGGAAGTACCCGGATAAGATTTCTGCAAATATCTGTTATTCCGATGACTTGGCACACAAGCTTTACGGCGCTGCCGATGCATTCCTCATGCCGTCAAGGTTTGAACCGTGCGGTCTGACGCAGATGATATCTTTCCGTTACGGAACAATCCCCATTGTCCGTGAGACAGGTGGTCTGAAAGATACGGTGCAGCCGTACAATGAGTATGATAACGTAGGGGATGGTTTCTCTTTCACTAACTATAATGGTGAGGAAATGCTCAATATCATCAACTATTCCAAGCATATTTTCTTTGACAAAAAACGCCAGTGGAATCAGATGATTGACCGTGCGATGGCGAATGATTATTCCTGGAATGCTTCTAAGTTCCGCTATGAGGGATTGTATAAGTATCTGATGGGAGAGGTATAGGCACAGAATAACAGAACGAGAAAGATTTGACGGAGCGGCCTTGCTGGATTTGGCGGGCGGCTCCGTTTTTTATCTTATAGGAAAGACCTTGTCACGCTAAAGCGTGAAAGTGCCTTCCTATAAGAGAAAAAATAATATGCGCACTCGCACAATAGGTATATATTGCTTCGCAATTGTGCTCGGCGCGTCAAAGTGTGCATCCCCCTCATGATTGAGGGGTTAGGGGAGTTGAAGTGGGCTTGCCCACTTTGTTCTCTTATTTGTTCTATTGCAGCCAGGAGGAATAAATATGACATATGCAGTCCGCGAAAGATATAGCAGCCTGCTGAAATCTACCTACAATACCCGGGAATTAGGCAGTTACCAGATTCCAAACGGAAATATTGCCAAGAGAAACGTCTTGATAAGGAGTGATTTGCCTGATTTTCCCTGTGAGGAAGACTTTGCATCATTGAAAGAAATGGGAGTTGCCACAGTTATTGATTTGCGCACGGAGAAGAATGTTGCCCAAATGCCAAGCATATTTGCAGCCCGCAAGGAATTTGCATATTTCAATTGCCCGATAGAAGAGGGGAGCGGCATACCGGAATCATCAGAGGCTGTTCCCGCCAGCTATCTGGATATTGCCTGTGCAGCCAATATGCCCTCCGTGTTCCGCTGCATTGCCAATGCCAAAGGCGGCGTTCTCTTTCATTGTACAGCGGGAAAAGACAGGACAGGCGTTGTCTCGGCAATCCTTTTGTGCCATGCCGGGGTAAAGGATATGGATATTGTTGAGGATTATGTGCTGACAAGGGAATATGGGAAAGAATATTTTGCGAGGCTGCATGATAATTTCCCGGAGATTGATATGGATGTCGTTACGCCCAAAGAACGTTATATGGAAGAGTTTTTAAGGCTGTTCAGGAGGCGGTTTGGGAATACATATAGATACTTTGTGGAATTGGGGTTGGGCGAGGCGGAGATACAAGGGATATCGCGGCGGTTGGAAAGAATTTGCCGGCAATTGAAGCCTTGAAAAAAGCATTGAATCTGGTATAATGCGAATTATAGAAATCTAATGAGAGAGTAAGGTGATATCATGGAAGCGTTACCCAAAGAGGATATGAGCAATACTTTTATTGAACATTCTTTTATCATAAATAATTTTGTTGTTATGATTGGGAAACAGATAAAAGATTCATTGTGCCGTGTGTTGGGCGATGGGGTACAATACCAATGGCACGAAAACAATGACAAGATAGTTTTACCGGATGCTTCCATAAATTGTAATACAAGGGATAGGAAAAATGTCTCATTAACTGGGATACCGCGAATGGTAATGGAAGTTTTATCTGATTCTACCGAAGGATATGACAGAAATGAGAAGATGGAAATATACAGAAAAGTTGGTATTTCCGAATATTGGATTGTCGATTGGAGAAAAAGGCAGGTTGAAATATATTTGAATGATGGTCTTGCAGATGGAACAACGTATTTTTACTTGTACAAGACTGTTACAGAGGATAACAAGAAGGAATTACAGCTTGTTATGTTCCCCAATCTGCGAACCGATTTTGATGAATTGTTTAGCTTATGACAGAATCTATATAACAGCCGGTATTACAGAATGATTATGCAACGGAAGGGGATGCCAATGAGCGCATCCCCCTCCTTACGGATGACGGAATATCAGGAGTTTGCTCGCCACATAATTCAGAACAATTACGATAATGTTGGAAATTATCTTAATTACCATGCCGTTTATGCCCAGAAAGTCAACGAAAACAACCATGATTGCCAAATCAAGGACTCCTGTGGCAAGGCGGCAGGAGAAGAAAGAGATAAGTTCGCGCAAAATTCCGGCGGGGCTTTGTGCCCTGTCTTCAAACACAAAATAACGGTTAGTAAGATATGCAAAAAGGACGGAAAGCACCCAGGCTATGATGGTAGAGGCAGAGGTGCTGCATCCAAGTTTTGAGCACACGAAATAAGCGGCAATATTTACAAGCGTGGTGCAGACGCCGAAAAAAAGATATGAAATGATTTCCCAGTACTGCTTCAGCAGCGCTTTTATGTTCTTCACAATTCTTGAATCCCCTTTCTGGCCTAAAAAAATCAAACATGAACCTAACGATAGCGTACTGTAAATTAACCATAACACAACATTGCATAAATTTCCATGAAAATTTCCATACTAAGTAAACGAAAAGTAACAGTTCAGCCCACGCCATTCGCAAAGACGCCTACGGCGTTTTCTCGCTGCTTTGCAGCTAACTTTGCTCATAAAATGGCGTTCCGCTCATCGCTTAACATTATGTGTTCATTCATGCAAGCATGATTCACCCATAATGTTTGCGATGGCTGAACTGTTACAACGAAAAACAAATGGAGGATTTCTTATGGGAGATAAATTAAAGCAGCAGGAAACAGATAAAAATGAAAATGAACAGATTAAGGATATGGGACAGCTGACGTTAGAGCAGGAAGAAGGGCATAAAATCCATCTTATGTCTATCATTGGGGAGATTGAAGGCCATGAGACTTTGTCTCCCAATGCCAAGACGACAAAATATGAACATGTTCTGCCCAAGCTGGCAGCAATTGAGGATGACGATAAGGTGGACGGCGTGCTGCTCTTGCTGAACACTGTGGGAGGAGATGTTGAATCCGGGCTTGCAATTGCAGAAATGATATCTTCATTGAGCAAACCGACAGTGTCGCTGGTACTGGGAGGAAGCCATTCTATCGGAGTTCCCTTGGCGGTATCTACGGATTATTCGTATATCGTGCCTACCGGGACCATGGTCATCCACCCGGTGCGCCTGAATGGGCTGGTGATTGGCGCGCCCCAGACATACGATTATTTCCAGCAGATGCAGGACCGGATTACCGGATTTGTCGCCAAACATTGTTTTGCCACGCAGGCACGTTTGGAAGAAATGATGATGAACACCAGTATGCTGACCAAGGATTTAGGCACAATTCTTGTGGGGAGCCAGGCGGTGGAAGAAGGAATCATCAATGAAGTGGGCGGCATTGACGAAGCGATGAAGAAACTTCACCAAATGATTGACGAAGATAAGCAAAATAACGAAATCTGAAAACATGGGAAAAGTTGTAATGACATTTTCTTCTAACTGTGCTAAACTATAGACAGTATGCTTGGCACGGTGAGGCGCCATGCTGTAGGAAAGGCTGGTATAACGAAAATCAAGTAATGGAAAGCGGGTCCTGCTGAATCCTTATTCCCGCGAGCAATGAGGAAAATAGCCATGCTTGCATGGATATTTGACGAATGCCGCGAGGTTCAAAAACCCCGCTGCTCTGCAGCGTAGCAAGCTTGATACCCCATTGCTTGCAGCGGGGTTTTTGATTTTCGTTATGCCAGGAGTTTAGGAGGAAGTGTTATGGCAGCAAAGCCTAAGAATACCAAAAACAAAAAAGGAGCGGCAGTGTCTTTCCAGAGCGAGGTGGCTCTTCTGCTGATTCTGGCCGTATGCATCATTTGGTTTATCAGCCATTTTGGAATTGGCGGTTTTGTGGGAGAGAAGATCAGCAGCCTCAGCTTTGGGCTTTTTGGGATGATGTCTTACCTTGTCCCGGTCTGCTTTTTTGTGGGGGCAGCTTTTTTTATCTCGAACCGCGACAATGGCATTGCCATCATTAAATTAGTGGCTGGAGCGCTGTTCGTGTCATTTCTCTGCCTGTTCGTGGAATTGGTGGTGGGGAGCCAGGGAAGTTATTCCGTCAAAGATTCCTTTGCATATGCGGTGGAACATAAGAATGGAGGGGGCGCATTGGGAGGGCTGTTAGCGTTTCTGTTGTGCCCGGCAATCGGTAAGGCCGGCGCGTACGTCTTAGATGTGATTGTGCTGATAATCTCCCTGGTACTCCTGACGGAACGTTCTTTCTTGGGCGGGCTGAAGAAGGGCAGCCGTAAGGTATACGATACAGCGCGGGAAGATGCCGTGCGGCGCAAAGGAGAACGTGAAATGCGCCGTGAGGAGAGAGAAGACCGCCAGGAATTGCGGGAGCTGCGCCAATCAGAGAAAGAGGAGCGCAAGAGAGAGCGTGAAATGCGCCGGGCAGAAAAAGAAGACCGTCAGGAACAGCGGGAAAGCCGCAGGAGAGGACAGAAATTACAGAAAAAGGAACAGGAACAACGTGACGGGGAACAGGAACAGCGGCGTATGGACCGCAAAGTAGAAGGCGTGGTATTGGATACCAAGATTTATCCCGTTTCCAGGAAACGTTCGGATAACATCAGCGAGCTGAAACTGCCTGAGGAGGGATTGGGCGCAAAGCAGCGGGGAGCTGCGTTGGGAAGCCAATCTTCTGGAACAGGTGGGCAAAGTGTGTTTGCGGAACCCATAGTAGTGGAAAAGGTACATAGGAAACCAATCTCCATGCCCAGGGTATCAGGGGCAAGTGAAGGGGAATTCGCCATGCCGGAAGCAGCGATGGCAAACGGAACGGAATTTGCTATGCCGGAAGCAGTGATGGGAGAGGAAGCGCCATTTGCCGTGCCGGAAGTGGCGGTGGCAGAAGAAGCGCCATTCGTTATACCGGAAGCAGCGATGGCAAACGGAACGGAATTCGCCGTGCCGGCAGCGCCTGTGGCAGAAGAAGCTCATCTTCCCCGGTCAGGGGCAGCGATGGCAAGTGGCAGAAATACAAGTGAGCCGGAGATGGAAGCAGGTGAAAATATCCCGGAAGTGGAGGAGGAACTTCTGCAGACCGAAAGTACGCTTGCGGATGCGGCAAAGGAGATGCTGGCAGCCCCAGGCTCCGGACAGGGCAGTGCAGCCGTGGGTGCAGATTACATGTTCCCACCAATATCCCTGTTAAAGCCAGGAGATTCTGTACAGGGGGACAGCCGCCAGCACTTACAGGAGACGGCCATACAGCTGCAGCAGATACTGAAAAACTTTGGCGTCAAAGTGACGATTTCCAATGTAAGCTGCGGCCCCACGGTCACGCGCTATGAACTGCAGCCGGAACTGGGCGTGAAGGTCAGCAAGATTGTCAACCTTGCGGATGACATCAAGCTGAATCTGGCAGCGGCAGATATCCGTATCGAAGCGCCGATTCCAGGGAAAGCGGCAGTGGGAATCGAGGTGCCGAATAAGAAAAATGTGATGGTGCGTTTCCGGGAATTGGTGGAAGCGGAAGAATTCCAGAACCACAAATCAAGCATCTGCTTTACCGCCGGCAAGGATATCGGCGGACAGGTAATTGTGGCGGATATTGCCAAGATGCCGCATCTTCTGATTGCCGGAGCTACCGGTTCCGGTAAGTCCGTCTGTATCAATACGATTATCATGAGTATTTTGTATAAAGCCAACCCGGAGGACGTCAAGCTGATACTGATTGACCCCAAGGTGGTGGAACTGAGCGTGTACAATGGGATTCCCCATCTGTTCATCCCTGTGGTCACAGACCCCAAGAAAGCAGCAGGAGCGCTGCATTGGGCAGTGGCGGAGATGACAGACCGTTATCAGAAATTTGCCGATTACCAAGTGCGCGATTTAAAGGGGTATAACCAGAAAGTGGAAGCCATCAAGGATGTGGATGATGAAATGAAGCCGAAGAAACTGCCGCAGATTGTGATTATTGTGGACGAGCTGGCAGATTTGATGATGGTGGCGCCGGGTGATGTGGAGGATGCCATCTGCCGTCTGGCACAGCTGGCAAGGGCAGCCGGCATCCATCTGATTATCGCTACCCAGCGTCCCTCTGTGGATGTCATTACCGGGCTGATTAAAGCAAATATGCCTTCCAGAATTGCTTTTTCCGTCTCTTCCGGTGTAGACTCAAGGACAATTCTTGATATGGTGGGGGCAGAGAAGCTGTTAGGCAACGGCGATATGCTCTTCTATCCTCAGGGTTACCAGAAGCCCCTCCGGGTACAGGGGCCTTTCGTGTCCGATACGGAAGTGGAAGAAGTCGTTGATTTCCTCAAGAAGCAGAGCAGCGTGGTATATAACACGGAGATTGAAGAGAAGATGAACACCGTCTCCATTGCTGGCGGCGGTTCCGGTGGGGGCGGCAATGAGAAGGATGCCTATTTTATTGAGGCAGGAAAATTTGTCATCGAGAAAGAGAAAGGCTCTATCGGGATGCTCCAGCGGATGTTTAAAATCGGCTTCAACCGTGCAGCGAGGATTATGGACCAGCTGCAGGAAGCTGGGGTCGTTGGTCCCGAGGAGGGTACGAAACCGAGGAAGATTCTCATGTCCATGGCAGAGTTTGAGGAATATAACCAAAATAATGAAAATTAGGAGGACAACCGATGAAAACAGACATTCAGATTGCACAGGAGGCAGAAATGCTCCCCATCCGCGAAGTGGCAGCACAGCTTCAGATTGCAGAAGATGACCTGGAACTGTATGGAAAATACAAGGCTAAGCTGTCCGATGAACTGATGGAAAAAGTAAAAGATAACAAAGACGGCAAACTGATTCTGGTAACGGCCATCAACCCCACGCCGGCAGGTGAAGGGAAGACTACTACCAGTGTCGGTCTGGGAGAAGCGTTTGGCAAGATGGGCAAGAAAGCGGTGCTTGCGCTGCGTGAGCCTTCGTTGGGACCCTGTTTCGGCATCAAGGGCGGCGCTGCGGGCGGCGGCTATGCGCAGGTCGTTCCGATGGAGGATTTGAATCTGCATTTTACCGGGGACTTCCATGCCATCACCTCTGCCAATAACCTGCTTGCCGCCTTGCTGGACAACCATATCCAACAGGGGAACGAGCTGCAGATTGACCCCAGGCAGGTTGTCTGGAAACGCTGCCTGGACATGAACGACCGGGTACTGCGCAATATTGTGGTAGGGCTTGGCAGCAAGATGGACGGCATGGTGCGGGAAGACCATTTTGTGATTACGGTAGCGTCTGAGATTATGGCAGTTCTCTGTCTGGCGGATGATATGGCAGATTTGAAAAAACGTCTGGGAAGAATGATTGTGGCATATAATTTTGCAGGTAAGCCGGTGACGGCTGATGATTTGCAGGCGACAGGCGCAATGGCGGCGCTCTTAAAGGATGCCCTGAAGCCCAATTTAATCCAGACCTTGGAGCATACGCCGGCAATTGTCCATGGAGGGCCGTTTGCCAATATTGCCCACGGCTGCAACAGTGTCCGCGCAACAAAGACAGCATTGAAGCTGGCAGATTATGTTGTGACGGAGGCAGGATTCGGCGCGGATTTGGGTGCGGAGAAGTTTCTTGATATCAAATGCCGCATGGCGGGGCTGAAGCCGGATGCAGTGGTGCTGGTGGCAACCGTACGGGCGTTGAAATATAATGGGGGCGTGCCCAAGGCGGAACTCTCCCAGGAGAATTTGGAGGCGTTGCAGAAAGGAATCGTCAATCTGGAGAAGCATATTGAGAATCTGCAGAAATTTGGCGTTCCGGTGGTTGTTACCTTGAATTCCTTTATCACGGATACGCAGGCAGAGACAGATTATATTGAACATTTCTGTAAGGAGCGGGGATGTGAGTTTGCGCTCTCAGAGGTATGGGCGAAAGGCGGGGAGGGCGGAATTGCCCTGGCAGAAAAAGTGCTTGAGACCTTGGACAACAAGGAGAGCAATTTTAAGCCTATCTATGAGGATGGCTTATCTCTGACAGAGAAGATTGAGACTGTGGCAAAGGAAATCTATGGAGCAGATGGGGTAAGCTATTCCCCGGCTGCCGAGAAGGAGCTGAAACGAATTGAAGAGCTTGGCATGGGGCATTTCCCAGTCTGCATGGCAAAGACACAGTATTCGCTGTCAGATGACCAGACGAAGCTCGGACGCCCGCAGGGATTTACCGTCAATGTCCGCGAAGTCTATGTGTCGGCAGGCGCAGGGTTCGTGGTGGCTGTTACCGGTGCAATCATGACGATGCCGGGCCTTGGCAGGACGCCGGCGGCATATGGGATCGATGTGGATGACAATGGAGTGATCACCGGATTGTTTTAATAACGCAGATTACGAATATTTGAAGGGTGCACTAAGGATAATCGCAGATACGGAGATTGGTTTAGAAAGGAAGAAGAGCCATGGCGAAGATAATAGATGGGAAAAAGATTTCACAGCAGATAAAAGATGAGCTGAAAGAAAGGGTGGCAAAATTAAAAGAACAGGGCAAGACAGGAGCGCTGGCAGTGATTCAGGTGGGGCAGGACCCGGCATCCAGCGTCTATGTGAGGAATAAGAAAAATGCCTGTGCCTATATCGGAATTGAATCCCTGGCGTATGAACTGCCTGAGGAGACAACCGAGGAAGAATTACTGAAGCTGATTGCAGAGCTGAATGGGAAAGAGCAGGTAAAGGGCATCCTGGTTCAGCTTCCGCTGCCAAAGCATATCTGTGAGGATAAAGTTATCCGGGCAATCAGCCCCAAGAAGGATGTAGACGGCTTCCATCCGCAGAGCGTGGGGGCGATGACAATCGGCGAACCGGGATTTCTGTCCTGTACGCCGGCGGGCATTATCCAGCTTCTCAAACGTTCTGATGTGGAGATTGCCGGAAAGCATTGCGTGATTATCGGCAGAAGCAATATTGTTGGCAAGCCAATGGCTCTTTTGATGCTCAGGGAGAATGCTACGGTGACAATCACCCATTCTAAGACGAGCAACCTCAAGGAAATCTGCCAGCAGGCAGATATCCTCATTGTGGCAATGGGCAAGCCGCAGTTTATCGGCGCAGAATATGTGAAGGAGGGCGCCGTGGTCATTGATGTGGGAATCCACCGCGATGAAAATAACAAACTGTGCGGGGACGTGAAATTTGCCGAAGCGGAATCACTTGCCTCTGCCATCACCCCGGTTCCGGGGGGCGTAGGGCCCATGACAATTGCAATGCTGATGAATAACTGTGTGCAGAGTATAGAAGAGGAATAAGAATGAAGTGTGCAAATTGTGGCGCAGAGATTAAAGTAGGATGTATCTACTGCTCTGTTTGTGGAAAAGAGGCACAGATTGTATCCGATTACAATTTGCTGGAAGATGATTTTCTCCGAGATATGTTAAAAGAGCGCGAGGAAAAAATTCGTGGGGAAGCTGCCAGGAAGGCCCCCGTCAAAGAGACAAAAGAGGAAGGCCATAGTGCAAAGACGCGCACACAGGAAGCCCCAAATGGCAGACGTGGGCAGGAGGAATCCAGAAATGGCAAACAGAAACGCAGGGTCAAAAAACGGATTATTTTTGCTGTCTCGTCCATTGTTCTGCTGGTTGTTTTAATTGTGGCGATAGTCCTGATGGTCAGGCATAGCAGGGAGAACTCCTATGATTATCAGATGGAACAGGCAAAGATTTGCCTGGAGGATAAGAATTACAGGGCGGCGGAGGAATATGTGGTACGTGCACTGGAGTTAGAAGGGGACAGCCTGGAAGCAAAGCTTCTTTTGGCAGATATTTATGTTCTGCGGGGAGAGGAAGGCAAGGCAGTTACACTTCTAGAAGAAGTGTGTCGTGAACATACGGATAATCAGGAGGCGTATCAGAAATTGATTGACCTCTATGCAGATAAGAAGGATTATGAGAGTATCCGCAAACTAAGCGAAAAGAGCGAGGATGAAGATGTTCAGGAACTGTTTATAAAGTATTTCCCCCAGATTCCGCAATTTGACAGTGAGGAAGGGGTTTACACAGAGGAATTTTCTGTGGGAATCTCAGCCGGGGAAGGAGACAGCATTTATTATACGTTGGATGGCGCTGACCCCAGGCAAGGGAAGGAATATCAAGGTCCGATTCCCATTGGGCCAGGAGAAAATGTGCGGATTCGTGCCATTGCCAGAAATGAATATGAACTTTACAGTGATGAGGTTGAGGGAGAATTTCAGGTAGAACTTCAGAAACCGGAGAAACCCAGGGTGTCGCCATGTGGCGGAAGTTTCTATGAGGCGCAGGATATCACGGTGACAGTGCCAGAAGGGTGCAAGGCATATTATACATGGGACGGCACAACGCCTAATACCAGTTCTTCCCAGTATACAAAGCCCCTGACCATACCAGAGGGAAATAATATCCTGTCATTGATTGTGGTGAATGAACATGGCATGAGTTCCGATGTGCAAAAATGCAATTATATCTATATGCCGACAACGCAGAACCCCATGGGTCCAGAATAGATATGGCAAATGGCAGGATAATTTGCCGTTTACGATACAATAGGAAAGGGATGTGCCTGATGAAAGACTTAAAGCAAATCCGCGAGGAGATAGATGAGATAGACAGCCAGATAGTCAGCCTGTACGAGAAACGGATGCAGCGGACCACGGAGGTTGCAGAATATAAGATTTCCGTGGGCAAACAGGTGCTGGACAGGCAGAGGGAGCAAGAAAAGCTGCAAAGAGTAAAAGGACAGGCCCAAGAGGACAACCGTTTTGGTGTAGGAGAGCTGTTTGAACAGATTATGGCAATGAGCAGAAAGCGCCAATACCAACTGCTGCAGCAGTCTGGGCAGGCACAGGAGCTGGGATTTGAGGAAGTGGAGGAACTTCCCTTTTACACCAAACGGATTGTCTACCAGGGAACGGAAGGGGCATACAGCCAGCTGGCGATGAAGGCCTATTTCGGGGACGGTACCGAGGGGTATCACGTAGAGACCTGGCGCGATGCCATGGAAGCGATACGGAGCGGGGAAGCGGATTATGCAGTGCTTCCCATTGAGAATTCTTCTGCCGGTATTGTGGGTGAGAATTTTGACTTAATGCTGGAATATGACAATTATATTGTGGCGGAGAAGACGATTAAGATTGAACATGCCCTGCTGGGGCTTCCCGATGCGGAACTTTCGGATATCCGAACGGTTTATTCCCATCCCCAGGCGCTGATGCAGAGCGTGGATTTCCTCAATGAGCATAAGGAATGGGAGAGGGTTCCGGTGAAGAATACTGCCGTTGCTGCCAAACAGGTGGTAGGGGAACAGAGGAAGGATGGGGCGGCGATTGCCAGCGAGGTGACAGCCGGCATCTATGGGCTCAAGATACTTAAAGACCATATCAATTACAGTGAAGAGAACAGTACGCGCTTTATCATTGTCGGTGGCAGGAAGCTCAGGCTTAAAGGGGCGGATAAGGTAAGCATCTGTTTTGAGGTTTCCCATGAAAGCGGTTCGCTGTACCGGATGCTCTCGCACTTCATGTTTAACAACCTGAACATGGTAAAGATTGAATCCAGACCCATTAAGGACAAGAGCTTTGAGTACCGTTTTTTTGTGGATTTGGAAGGTGATTTGGGCGAAGGATCCATGCAGAACGCTTTGAAAGGGCTGTTGGAAGAAGCGCTTTATGTGAAAGTGCTGGGAAATTATTAAAGTGGGGGTCAGTTAGATGGATAATATGATATTGTATCGTTATTTGGAGCAGGAACATATTTTAGATGATATAACCTGGATTATGGAGAAATGCTGCTGTGATGCAGATGAGGAATGCGGCACTGAGGACGGCAGGTTTCCGGATTTTCAATCCATATGCTATTCGTTCTTCCATGAACTTGTGGAATTGTCAGCAAGCCATGGGTTTGAAGGAAATCTCTGGCATAATTACCTGACATATCTGATGGTGAATAATGAGAATGCCTACAGTACGGCATGTGAAATCAGGGGGGCAGTTTCCGGCACCATCAATGAGCTGGCGAAGCATGATTTTGCAATATTTAAGGAATTGTTCGCTCTTGATTTGGGTATGCTCAGCCGTAAACTTGAGATACCGGAACTTCGTCTGCTGGAAGACTACAAACGTTCTGACCACAGCGGAAAGGTGTTCAACCGCAGGATACGTGACCGTATCTGTGCCCTGAGCGTCCGTTTGGAACAGACCGGGACGGTTGAGGAATTCCAGGCGGAGGTCACGGAATTTTACCGGGAGTTCGGTGTTGGCAAGCTGGGGCTGCATAAGGCGTTTCGCATTGAACATGAAGGGCAGGGGGCAGAGATTGTCCCCATCACCAATATCGCCCATGTACATCTCTCAGATTTGGTGGGATATGAACTTGCCAAGCAGAAATTGGTTGACAATACCCTGGCTTTCGTGCAGGGGAAACAGGCAAACAACTGTCTGTTGTTTGGGGATGCCGGAACCGGTAAGTCCAGCAGTATCAAAGCGATTATCAATCAATATTACGACCAGGGACTGCGCATGATTGAGGTTTATAAGCATCAGTTTCAGGATTTAAACTCTGTAATTTCCCAAATTAAGAATCGCAATTACAAATTTATCATATATATGGATGACCTGTCTTTTGAGGAATTTGAGATTGAGTATAAATATCTCAAGGCGGTGATTGAAGGCGGATTGGAAAAGAAGCCGGACAATGTGCTGATTTACGCAACGTCAAACCGCAGGCATCTTGTGCGGGAAAAGTTCAGCGATAAGCAGGAGCGGGATGATGAGCTCCATACGAATGATACCGTGCAGGAGAAATTGTCCTTGGTGGCAAGGTTTGGGGTGACCATTTATTTTGGGGCGCCGGATAAGAAGGAGTACCATAATATCGTAAAAAGCCTGGCAGAGACGAGCCATATCCAGTTAAGCGAGCAGGAACTTCTCTTGGAGGCGGACCGCTGGGAACTGAATCATGGCGGGCGTTCGGGAAGGACGGCACAGCAGTTTATCAATTATCTGTTGGGAAAAGAATAAAGTGGGAAGGTGAAGCTATGAAGATTACGACATTTGCAGCAATTTACATCGGCTCCTATGAGGTGAGCATGAAAGTGTTTGAGATTCGTCCGGGCAGGAAAATCCGGCAGGTGGATTATGTGCGCAGCCGCCTGGAACTGGGACTGGATGCCTACAGCAAGGGAGTGCTTGGCTATGAACTGGTGGAAGACCTCTGCCAGGTGCTCAAGGAGTTCCGTTCCATTATGGACGGCTATAAAGTGGATACATATAAAGCTTATGCCGGCAACATGCTGCGGACGGTAAGTAATGGGCTGTTTATTCTGGAACAGATCCGTATACGCACCAAATTAGAAGTTACGGTGGCAAGCAATTCGGAACTTCGTTTCCTAAGTTATGAATCGATGGCGGCATCCCCGGAATTTGAGAAAATGATTGGACAGGGCGCCGTTGTGGTGGAAGTGGGCGGCGGAAGTATGCAGATTACGCTGTTTCAAAAGGGGACAGCCGTGACAACCCAGCATATTGAACTGGGTATCATGCGTATCTGGGAGAAACTCTCCAAAATCCGCAATATGGTCTCCCACTATGAGACGCAGATACAGGAATTGATTGATAAGGAGCTGGAAATCTTTAAACGGCTCTACCTGGAGGGGCAGGATATCAAGTATGTAATTTTGATGGGGGATTATATCGGCGAGATGGTGAAAGGCTTCTCCAAAAAGCAGGAGGACGGTACCATTGAGTCAGAACGTTTCCTCAAGTTATTGAATAAATGGCATAAGAAATCTCCCGAAGAAATTGCCGTTGAGCTTAACCTTGTCAATGAAAACGACCCCTTGATCCTTCCCTCTGTCGTACTCTATAAACGTCTGACGGAGGAGATGAACGCCGATTTTGTGTGGGTGCCCGGCGTCAGCATTGACGATGGGATTGTCTGCGATTATGCCCAGAAGAACCACATGATACGTTTCCTGCATGATTTTGACCAGGATATCCTGGCTGCTTCCAAGAATCTTGCGGAACGTTACCAGAGCTATTCGGGGCACACGGAATCTGTGCTTTCCACCAGCACGGCAATATTTGACGCCATGAAAAAGGTGCACGGCATGGATAAGAGGGAGCGCCTGCTGCTGCAGGTGGCAGCTATCCTCCATGACTGCGGGCGTTATGTCAGCCTGACGAATCAGTTCGTCTGTTCCTATCAGATTATCATGGCGTCAGAGATTATCGGCATGACGGACCTTGAGCGGGAAATCGTGGCAAGCACGGTGAAATATAATTCCCTGCCGCGGCCACCCTATGAGAGCCTGCGGGATAAGATGGATAAGGACAGTTATGTGATTGTATCCAAGCTTACAGCAATCCTAAAGATAGCCAATGCCATGGACCGCAGCCATAAGCAGAAGTTTGAAAATATCAGGGCAGCATTAAGGGGCAAAGAACTGATTATCACGATTGAGACGAAAGAGAACACGGTGCTGGAGAAAGGGCTTTTTTCCGCATATGTGGAAGCTTTCGAGGAGGTATTCAGCATTATGCCTAAGATTAAAGAGAAGAGAGTATTTTAAGTTATAGTAAACGCATGAAATAAATGCGTTTACTATAACTGCTCCGCAAGGATGCGCACGGCTGCACATAGGAAATATGCCGCTTGCGGCGTGCATCCGGCGCAGGAAACGAATCAAAACGCAAACGTTTTGTTCGTTTCCTATACAGTTTGCCTGTCAACCAGGCTGTGGCTTAAGATGACAAAGAAAAGAGCATTTCAGGAGGTAGCATATGGACAAAGAAAAGGATTTTCTGAAGCCGGAATATTACGAGAACCGGGAGCTTAGCTGGTTAAAATTTAATCAGCGTGTGTTGAATGAAGCAAGAGACAAGTCGATTCCTCTGCTGGAGCGTTTAAAGTTTGTGAGCATCACATCTTCCAACTTGGATGAATTTTTCATGGTGCGCGTGGCATCGCTCAAGGATATGGTACATGCAGGATATAAGAAAACTGATATTGCCGGAATGACGGCACAGGAGCAGCTAACGGCAATCAATAAGGATACGCGCGCATTGGTGGAACTGCAGTACTCGACCTATAACCGTTCCCTTCTGCCACTGCTGCACAACCATGGGATTGAGATTATCGATGCCCATGAAGACCTCACGCCTCAGCAGGCAGAGTATGTGGACCATTATTTTCAGGAAAATGTATACCCGGTGCTTACGCCCATGGCGGTGGATGCTTCCCGCCCATTCCCATTGATTCGCAATAAATCTCTGAATATTGCAGCGCTGCTGATGAAGAAGGAAGACAAGAAAGAGGAGATAGAGTTTGCCACTGTGCAGGTTCCTTCCGTGCTTCCTCGGATTGTGCAGATTCCTTCCGGTACAGAAGGGAGCAGGACCTTCCTGCTGTTAGAGCAGATGATTGAGCGCAATATCCAGCAGCTGTTTTTGAATTACAACGTGCTCTGTGCCTATCCTTACCGGATTATGCGCAATGCTGATTTGAGCATTGACGAGGATGAGGCAGAAGATCTGCTGCAGGAAATCCAGAAACAGCTGAAAAAGCGCCAGTGGGGTGAGGTCATCCGTCTGGAAGTGGAGGAAAAGGTTGACAAACGCCTGCTCTCCATCTTGAAGGAAGACCTGCACATTGCCCAGGAAGATATCTACAAAATCGGAGGTCCCATAGATTTGACGTTTCTGATGAAAATGTACGGCATGGAAGGGGAAGACGAGCTGCGCTATGCGCCTTATAAACCGCAGCAGGTTCCGCAGATTACGCCAGGGGAAGATATCTTTGCGGCAATCCGCAAAGGAGATATTCTGCTGCATCATCCCTATCAGACCTTTGACCCGGTGGTTGATTTCATACGCCAGGCAGCTAAAGACCCCGATGTGCTCGCCATTAAGCAGACTCTGTACCGTGTCAGCGGCAATTCCCCGATTATCGCGTCCCTGGCACAGGCAGCGGAGAACGGCAAGCAGGTTTCCGTGCTGGTGGAACTGAAAGCGCGTTTTGACGAGGAGAACAATATTGTCTGGGCACAGAAATTGGAAAAAGCAGGCTGCCATGTCATTTATGGCCTGGTGGGGCTAAAGACCCACAGCAAGATTGCCCTGGTGGTGCGCAGGGAAGAGGATGGGATTCGCCGGTATGTCCATCTTGGTACGGGCAATTACAATGATTCCACCGCGAAATTGTATACGGACCTGGGAATGTTTACCTGTTCAGAAGCAATCGGCGAGGATGCCACGGCAGTGTTTAACATGCTCTCCGGTTATTCTGAGCCGCTTACCTGGAACAAACTGGTGGTAGCGCCTATCTGGCTGCGCAAACGTTTCCTGAAGCTGATTAAGCGTGAGATAAAACATGCGCAGGAGGGGAAAGAAGCATTTATCAAGGCAAAAATGAATTCCCTCTGCGACCGTGACATCATTGCTGCCCTGTATGAGGCTTCCACAGCGGGCGTGAAGATTGATTTGGTGGTGCGCGGTATCTGCTGCCTTAAGACAGGGATAGCAGGTGTCAGCGAGAACATTACGGTGTGCTCCATTGTAGGCAATTTCTTAGAGCACAGCCGTATTTTCTGGTTCCACAACGATGGGCAGGAAGAGATTTATATGGGAAGTGCGGACTGGATGCCCAGAAATCTGGACAGACGTGTAGAAATTATGTTCCCGGTGGAGGACGAGGTACTGATGGACCAGGTGCGCCACGTGCTGGAGACGCAGCTTGCGGACAATACTAAGGCCAATATTCTGCAGCCGGGCGGCAGATATGAGAAGATTGATAAACGAGGGAAGAGGCTGGTCAATTCACAGGAGCAGTTTTGCGAGGAGGCAAAAGCGGCTGTGCCCAAAAAAGCGAATGTATACCAGGATCGGGTATTCATTCCTGCAGAACCAGTGGAGTGAGTGAGGAGGACATTATGACAAGCAAAATCCTGTTTACGGATTTAGATGATACACTGTTGGATGACGACAAAGGGATTTGCCGCGAGAACCGGGAAAAAATTGCCCAGATGCTGGAGCAAGGACATTATTTTGTGATTGCTACGGGACGTCCTACGGCAACCGGGAAGATTGTGGTAAAGGAACTGGGGCTGACGATGCCGGGCTGCTATATGGCAGCGTTTAACGGGGCCGTCATCTATGACTGTGCAGCGCAGCGCATCCTTGCGCAGCGCACGATTCCTCTGTATATAGCAAAGGAAATTCTTGACGAAGCGCATAAGGAAGGGATTTATATACATAGCTACCAGCAGGATATTATATTGACAGAGGAGCATGGCGCGGAACTGGAATTTTACCTCAGTAAGGTGAAGATGGAGTATCAGCTGGTATCCGATATTTACAGCCGGCTTTACAGTGAACCCAATAAACTCATCATGATTGATTTAGAGGGACAGAAGAGGCTGGCGGATTTTGTAGAGAAGCATGAGAAATTTCGCGAGAATACGAATCTGTTCTTTTCGCGGAATGAATATTTGGAAATCTGCCCCAAGAATACAGATAAGGGCAGCGCCGTCACCTATATCAGCCAATTTTTAGGCGTGCCCAAGGAGCATGTGGTGGCGGTGGGGGATGAGCGCAATGATATTCCCATGATACAGGCTGCGCATGTGGGGGTGGCGGTGAAAAACGGCCACCCGGATATCCAAAAAGCAGCAGATTATATTACCCAAAATGACAGCGCGCACGGCGCGATTGCAGAGGTAATTGATAAATTTATCCTTGGACAGTGAGCGCATGGAATTCCTTAATCTTAGCAAGGATATCGTAGGGAATGCAGAGGTTTCCCCTGCCGGTTCCCAACTGGATATGGGGTTTGTTGGAGCCATGGAAATCAGAGCCGCCGCTGATTAATAAGTCGTATTCATGTGCCAGTTTGCGCATGTTTGCTTCATCGCCTGGCGTGTTCATGGAATAGACAGCTTCCATTCCTGCAAGCCCAGCGGATTTTAATTCTCCGATGAATGCATGAAGCCTTTGCTGGTTCATATGGCACAGTACCGGATGGGCGAAAAAGGCAAGCCCGCCGCCCAATTGAATCAGCTGGATGGCTTCAAAAGGCGTGATTTTTTCGCGGGGCACGTAACAGCGGCAGTCATCCCCCAGATATTTGGCAAACACGGTTTCCCTGTCTTTGACGAAACCGTGTTCCACCAGATAGCGGGCAAAATGCGCCCGGGTGACCACGCTGTCGGGGTACTCGTCATAGAGTCCCTGCATGGTAATGTCAAACCCTTCCTGTCTGAGGCGGGCGACCATTTTTTCATTGCGCCTGTCCCTGCCGTCTACGAAATCACCCAGCCGGTCAAGAAATTCTCTGTTCTCCTCATCGATATAATATCCGAGGATGTGGACCTCCTTCCCCCTATAGTCGGTAGAAAGCTCAACGCCGGGAATTAACTCCAGCCCCAGGGAGTCTGCGATGGGGCGCGCCTTGGCGAGACCTCGGATAGTATCATGGTCTGTCAGGGCAATGGCGGATAAACCGGATTCTTTGGCGTGTTTCATCAATTCCTGCGGGGTCATGGTGCCATCGGATTCCGTGGAATGGGTGTGTAAATCAATACGTCTGCTTAGAAATTCTGTCATAGGAAATCCTTTCTGTTGCCACATAGATAATATAGTAAGCGACAAAATAATTTGTCCCTTACTATAATCCTTCCAAAGGGATGCGCACGACTAAAACAAAAATTTTTGTCGTTCACTATAACTATACTTAGTCTATCAAAAATAATAACATAAGAAAAGAGCAGATTATTATGAAAAATAAATTTTACAAGAAAGTTTGTTTCACGCTGTTGGCATTCAGCCTGTTTTTTTGTGAGGCAGCTGCGGTGCAGGCGAGGTCTCCAGTAGGTATCTGCAGCGACCAGGAATGGGAAGTGCTGAAGCTGGTAAACAAGGAGCGGCTTAATAAGAAGCTGGCTCCATTGAGCGTCATGGGGAACCTGCAGGCGGTAAGCGATGTGCGCGCTGCGGAACTCAGCAAGGAATTTTCCCATATTAGGCCCGATGGAAGCAGCTGTTTCACAATCTTGCAAGGCATAGGTTATAACTCAGCGGGGGAGAACATCGCCGCGGGATATTCTTCATCGGCAGAAGTAATGGAGGGGTGGATGAACAGCCCGGGGCATAAAGCGAATATATTAAGCAGCAAATTTACGCATTTGGGCGTAGGATATTATGGCGCTGCGGCAGCCAGCCATCATTACTGGTCGCAGATGTTCATCGGGTATTGTATGCCTATTGCTATCTCCATAGATGGGGCTGGCAAACCTGGGACTTATCCGCGTGGGACTACGGTAGAGGCGATGGAGCGGCTGCTGACAGTGACGTGCAGGCATGGCGTAAGCTATCTGCCCCTGATGGATAAAATGTGCAGCGGCTACGACCGTGATACCACCGGCAAAAAGAATATTAAAGTAAACTATCTGGGCAAGAGCATAAGTTTTAAAGTTAAGCTTACCGGAATCGATATCCGCAAGGCAAAAATCACCAATGTCAAGAACAAGAAATATAACAGAAAGGCGCAGAAGCAGAACCCCAAAGTAACATTGAATGGCAAGACGCTGGTGAAGAACAGGGATTACACCATATCCTATAAACATAACAAAAAGAGAGGCAAGGCTACCATGATAATCACCGGTAAGGGGATATACAGTGGAACTGCCAGACGGCGTTTTAAGATAACCAAACGGTAGATGAAGAACAAAGTGGGCTTGCACACTTTGCCGCGCCGAGTGAAGATTTGCCCTAAGGGGTAACAGGCTCGCCTGGGGGATTCCTTAGGACGGCGCACAGCGACTAATACTTCTTGCACGAGTGCGCATATTATTTTTTCTCCTATAAGAGAAAAAATCACCGGCAGCTGCCGGTGATTTTGTTTATTTTATGGTAATCTTGATAGTTGCTTTTTTCTTGCCTGCTTTGGCAGTAATTTTAACCTTGCCTTTTTTCTTCGCCGTCACAACGCCTTTTTTGGAGACTGTGGCAATTTTTTTATTGCTTGTGGACCATTTTACCTTGTCAGTGCTCTTCTTGGGAGTGACGGTTGCTTTTAATTTGATGGTATTTTTCTTGCCCTTCTTAAATTTGATGGTTTTCTTACCGGTAATCTTTACCTTAGTTGCCGGGGAAGTTACTTTAACGGTAACAACCTGGCTTAAGCCGTTTGTCGATTTCACAGTGATTTTTGCCGTTCCGGTTTTCAGCGCTGTAACGATACCGCTCTGGTCTACTTTGACAATCTGGGGCTTATCAGACGTATAGGAGACGGAATCGGCGCTGCCGGCTGGCAGCAGAGTAGCCTTAATCTGAGCCGTCTTTGTTTTCTTGTTATTGATATTTAAGGTAATGGATTTTTTGTCTACGGTCAGGGAAGTTGCCGGCTGTTTCGCTGGCTGCTTTACTGTTACCGTATAGGTGGCTTTCTGGCCGCCGTCCTCTGCAGTTGCGGTGATGACAGCAGTTCCTGTTTTCTTTGCCTTGACTGTGCCGTCATTGCCAACTTCTGCGACTGCCTGGTCGGAAGAACTGTAGGATACGTTTGTGTTGAGCTTCGTTGTGTCAACACCTTCCTCATAGGCAATCGTAAGCTCATTTTTCATGGTTGCGCCGATATTCATGGTGATTGCGGCAGTCTTGTAGGAAATGCTGAATCCCGGGGTGATGGTCAAAGTAGCCTCTGCAACTACATCGCTGTTGGAGCTGGAAGTAGCCTGGATAATAGCGGTACCGGCTTTCTTGGCAGTAACCTTACCACCTGTGCTTGTAATAGTTGCAAAATCTGTGCCTTCCTTAATTTTGTACCGCACACTGGTGTTGGAAGCATCCTCTGGCAGGGCTTTTGCGCTGACAGTAAGCGAAGTTCCCATGCTCATGGTGTATTCATCGGTCTCTTTCTCAGCAGCGTCATAAAATTTGATGGAAGTTACTGGTTTGGTAACAGAAATTTGTAACGCGGCGGTCCGCCCCGTAGCCCTTGCAATGTTGATGGTTTCGCTGCCCTTAGCGGTAGCTGTGATGGTAATGTCCTGTGAATATGTACCCTTTGCTTCTTCTGATGGTGCGGTCACTTCTGTGACATTGCCGAATGAAATAGTTGCAATGGAAGAAGTGACAGAGGTGACAAGCGCGCTCTGTGCTTCTTCAAGGCTGGCAGCGTTGAACGTTGCCTTGACTGTTTTTGTGTCAGCGCCCTCGCTGCCGCCTACCTGCAGGGATACGGAAGAGGAATCAAGCGTTAAAGTTGTCTCCTCATAAACTGTTACATTGTAAACAGCAGATTTGGCAGTATTTCCAATCAGGGAAGGCGTAGTTGCAGTAATGGTTGCTGTACCAGGGGTAATACCAGTGAGTTCGCCGGTTTTGGAGTTGACTTTTGCGATGCTTTCATCGGATGAGAAGTATTCTATGCGTTCTGTCGCCCCTTCGGGTGTTGCTTTTGCCGCTAATGCGATTGTCTGGTTGGTTTCTACGGAAATATTAGTATTTTCTTCGGAAGCAACAACGCTTTCGGCATATACCGGGGATTCCACAGGCATAATCTCAATGCCGTTCAGGCGGGCGGTGACGATTTTACCTTCAGTTACGCCAGTGTCATTGGCATTGAAAGCTGTATTCACATCAGTTCCATAGAATACAGTGTTTGCAGAGGTATATTTTTCGTCATAACTGCCATCGTCATTGGTTACAATTGTATCATCAAATATCTTAAGCCTAAGTGTTCCGTAACCGCAACCAGGTGTTTCTTCTGCTACGTTTACATTGTAAACACAGGCATAATCTTTAAATGTATACTGTGATCCTCCAGGACTGGTCTGGTCATATACTGCAGAATAATTGTCATCATAGAATGATACCTTGGAAGTATTGCCGAAATTTCCGGTTCGGTTGCCTGTATAGACGTAGACAGAATACTGTCCGGCAGGAAGGTCAGAAGAAAATGTGAATTCTTTCCCATCAGGGCTGAATACCCAATCACGGAAGTATTCACCGCCAGTAGTTGTGCAGCCCGCCGGCAGTACGCGGTCGAAGCCGATTTTCTGTCCGTTAGATGTGCCTCCATATAATGTGCCTACATCTGTAGCGCCGCCATATACCAGGGTTCCGTAACCGGCAACTACCGCTTCGTTACATTCAATCTGGTAGTCGTCAGTGAATTTGTGGTTTGACGCCAAATCGCTGTCAGTGCCGCCGCTGGCATTCAGCCCGGTGCCAAAATCAATGTACAGTTCCGATTTCCAGCCTGCAGGTGCGGTGCCTGCAGCAGCTGCGTCTGCTGCCGGTACGCCGGAAAGGCAGGATACCGCCAGCGCCGCGCTCAAAATCAAAGAGCCGGCTTTTTGCCATAGTTGTTTGTTCTTCATTCAAATGCCTCCATTTCTGCCATGTGTTTCTTTGGCTGGCAAGTTAATTCATGCGCATTTACGCATATAGTGTCATATAAAATTATAACATATAGTGACGGAGAAAAAAAGTCCTTGACGAATGGGAGAAAACGTGGTAAAGTTACAGCGTTGTGAGAAACAAGTAGAGTATCCGCTCTCACCTTAGCACAAGCGAGTGACTAATGGTTCATATTTAATGACAGCATTTATTGTGATGCTATTTGAAATGTGAAGTGGATAGTCTGCCTATCCACTTTTTGAATGCAGCCATTTTGAAGGAAATGGGAAAGAGAATGAAATGTTAAATTAATCTTGGAGGTGTACGACCATTAGTGAGTTAATGATTAATGAACAAATTAAAGATAAGGAAGTTCGTCTGATTGGCCAAAGCGGAGAGCAGCTTGGCATTATGCCCGCAAAGGAGGCGCTGAGGCTTGCGCAGGAAGCGGATCTTGACCTCGTGAAGATTGCCCCCATGGCAAAGCCGCCGGTATGTAAGATTATTGATTATGGCAAGTACAGGTATGAACTTGTCCGTAAAGAAAAAGAGGCCAAGAAGAAACAGAAGACTGTTGAAGTAAAAGAAATCCGTTTGTCGCCTAATATCGAGAGCAATGACCTCAATACCAAAATCAATGCGGCAAAGAAATTTATTTCAAAAGGCAATAAAGTAAAGATAACTTTACGTTTTCGCGGCAGGGAGATGGCACACATGCAGAACAGCAGGCATATTCTGGATGATTTTGCTGAGGAACTGTCAGATATTGCAATGGTGGAGAAAGCACCCAAGCTGGAAGGACGCAGCATGAGCATTGTGCTGGCGGAGAAGAAATAGCTGGATATTTATTATTAAGGAGGAATTGAAAATGCCAAAAATGAAAACATGCAGAGCGGCAGCAAAGCGCTTCAAGAAGACTGGAACCGGGAAACTGAAAAGAAATAAAGCTTACAAGAGCCATATTCTGACGAAGAAGTCCGCGAAGAGAAAGAGGAATCTGAGGAAACCGGCAATTACAGATGAGTCTAACGTTAAGAACATGAAGAAGATTTTACCGTATCTGTAAGAACTGTTTTCGAGAGTATTGATTTTAAGGAGGAATAGAAGTCATGGCAAGAATTAAAGGCGGATTAAACGCTAGGAAGAAACATAACAGAGTATTAAAGCTGGCAAAAGGATACAGAGGAGCGCGCTCCAAACAGTATAGGGTAGCAAAACAGTCTGTCATGAGGGCGTTGGCAAGTTCTTATGAGGGCAGGAAACAGAGAAAGAGACAGTTCAGAAGATTGTGGATTGCCCGTATCAATGCGGCAGCAAGAATGAATGGCCTTTCCTACAGTAAGTTCATGTACGGACTGAAGCTGGCTGGTGTTGAAGTTAACCGTAAGATGCTGGCAGAGATGGCAGTGAACGATGCAGAAGGATTTGCAACTTTGGCGAAATTAGCACAGAGCAAAGTAGAGGCAGCATAAAAATAAAAAACTTGCTTCATTGTAAAATGAAATGCGACAAGAGTTAATAAACTCTATCGCATTTCTTTTTTTGCACGCTTTTATAGGGAATGTGTCAAGAGTTTAGGACTTTTGGTACATTCCTTTTTTATTTTGGAGCGATAGGAGGTGTGGAAAGCGTGAGAAAAGGTAATAGGAGATTGAACTATAGGGACAGAAAGCGGATTGAGAAAATGAAAGAGCAGGGGGTGAAAGTGAGTGTAATTGCTGACACTATCGGATTCCACCGTGCGACTATCTACAACGAGTTAAAGCGTGGCGGTACACCCTATCGGGCAGAAGTCGCACAAAGGACGGTATAGGTATGAAAAAGGAAGAGGAAGCATTACAGGAGTAGACAATAGAGAAAATGACCGCAGGAAAGGAGGGGTAGCGTGGCAAGCAAAACGGAAAAGCACACGGTAGCGTACAGGAACGTGAAAAAGTGTGAGTTTCATAATATCGGGTCGCATATCGTGGCGACAAGCATAATCGGCGGTACTACGTTTTGTGCGTTCTTTGATTCGGGATTGCATACCGAGGAAAGCATAAGGCGGAGAGGAAGCATAAAGTTACATTCAATTTATTCTAAAAAGTAGGAGGAAAAGAGGAAATGAGCGATGCAGTCAAGCACAGCAATGTAGTGGTTTTTGATGATAGGGGGATTCCCTCTATTATGGTCCGGTTTGAGAATCCGAGGGCAGCAGTTACCCCGGAAATGTTCATTATCGGAGGGAAAGAGGTAGACGCTATCTATATTTCCAAGTATCCCAATAAGGTAATCAAGGGCAGGGCGTACAGTCTGCCAATGGTAGACCCGACAACGGAAATTACCTTTGATGAAGCCTTGATAGCTTGCTGGACAAAGGGCGAGGGGTGGCACTTAATGACCGCTACCGAGTGGGAATATGTGTTAAATGAGAGCCGGAAGAAAGGCACGTTGCCCCATGGTAATACGGATTTTGGGAATGACTATTACCACGAGGAAGAGCAGGGAGAGCGTAAGGGTTGCGAATGCGCCAGGACGCTTACAGGGAGCGGCCCGGATACATGGAATCACGACCACACTGTATACGGCGTATCAGACCTTAACGGCTTGGTATGGGAATGGTTGGCAGGGGTGCGTATCGTAAACGGCGTATTGGAGTACATACCAAACAATGACGCAGCCCTGGCAGGGTGCGACCTTTCAAAGGATAGCAAGAAATGGCAGAGGATTATAACGGACAGGTTTAGCAAAAGCACCGTGAGGGTCAATGCCGAGGGTGGGGAAATCACGATTACCGACAAGGCAGCAGACGAGGGCTACACCCCAGACCATGATGGCGTATGTTGGAAAGATTTAAAGGTTGACTTGCAGGAGATACCGCAGGCGTTACGTTACTTGGGAATCCTGCCCGAAGACGGCGTAGAAGAGGAAAAAAATACCAGTGTATGGTTTGACGCTACCGAGGGGGAATGGCTGCCTACCCGGGGGTCGAGCTTCTGTAATAAGGGCTATTCGGGACCGTCCGCCCTGGACCTGGACCGCCCACGTTCCGGTTCTGACGTTAATTTGGGGTTCCGCTCCGCTTTTTATGAGGTAAACGGAAAACTGATTGCTGGATAACTGTTTAGGGGTGCGGTAGCACCCCATGAGAAGAAAGGAGCGGTAAGCGTGGCGGATAAAATCAGATGTGCGGATTGCGAGCATTGCAAAGGGGTTAGGAAAATGAATAACACAAGGTATGAATTTTCATGCGAACATCCAGACGAAAGTTATATCAAAAATTATTTTATGACGCACAAAATAAAGAAAATGTACGGTTTCCTTGGATTTGGAAAGCCGTTTTCAAAAGAAGCGCCTATCAAAACGTCCCCGGCGTGGTGTCCTAAGAAAAAGCAGGAGGGCGGAAAATGAAGTATAGGGCGTTGGCGTACAACAAGGCGGAGGACAGATTTTATTATGTTTACGGTCTGCCCTCTTACGGATTCGATACGGAAGAAATCGGGGAAATGGGAACGCCGGACGGCGGTTTTACGGAAATCAATCCCGCAACCCTTGGCAGGGGGACCGGCTACACGGATGTAACAGGCACGGAGATTTTCACGGGCGACATTACGGAGTTGGAAGCAGACGGAGAAAAACGGCGGTTTACGGCAATCGAAACTACGGTTGACCGGGAATATGACACCCTGCCCGGATTTGGCGGTGAGACCGTGAAAGTGAGGTTGCAGGGGGTAATAGCCTTCGAGTGGCAGCAGGACGGAAAAACCTATATCCTGCTACCGTGCGTGGATGAGAAAGGCGTGTGCGATACGGAGCGTATGCGGATTGTCGGGGATATTCACACAAGGGCGGAAAGGGGCGGTGATGGAAGCAAGGGCAAAGAGTAGCGGTACGCCCTACCCTATATGGGTGTACGGCGAATATCTGACAGAACCGCCAAAACGACCAAATGGGGCATTACGCCCCATGGGTCACTACATAGACAAGGGCGGTTATCCGGGTGCAAATGTGTACGCCGTGGACATTTCCACCCTCTGCAAAGGCACGGCAGCGGTTGACAGCAGGGGCAGCAGGATATACACGCAGGACATTCTTTTACACGAAGCAGAGGGTGAAATAGGGTACTTTGTCGTGGAGGACGGAGAAACGGCGGTTGATGTGGTTTGGGGCGAAATAGTGGCACTAGGACGCTTGCAGACAGGGGATATAAGCATAGTCGGCAATACGGTAGACTGCCCGGACTTCATAGAGGGCATGAGATACCACGTTGAAAACGGTCTGAATGTGCCGTATCTGCCCTCATTAAACGTAATTGCTACGCCGTTGCCGTTTCTGAAAATGACCTGTTCAAAATGCGGACATGTTACGCTTGGCTGCAGTTATGTGGCACGGCATAAGGATTGTGGCGGATTCTTTACAATGGATTTTGCAACGAAAGTATACAGGAAAGAAGAAAAGGAAAAGGCGTTTGCATAGTGGCATACGCAAACGCCTTTCATTGCCTTATAGCAAATAATTAAACCTACTCAAATTATACTATAAGGCTTATGGAAAGTCAATAAGCAACCTCTGAAAACGTGTGGGAAATGGCACGTTTCGGACCTTGTATGGGGTATTAACATCAGGGGCAATACCATACCGCATACTTGTATAAGTATATATGGTTATATAAGTATGCAGATGGGTTGATGTGCCATTTATGGGGGAGGGGCTGGAAAGTATAAGGAGAGTGCAGGGATGGCAAGAAAAAAATTCATAAGAGAGAAAAGGGTTTATTGCGGGGAGGAATACTTGGAGGTTGACATAGTACCCGTTACCAATATGCCGGAAGCAGGCAAAGCGAAAAAGGGGAAGTCCTCACAGGCTCAAAAGAATCTGAATGACAAGCGGAGCAAAAGGCGGTTCGTACAGATAGCCAATACCAACTTTGGGGCGGGCGATTTACATATATCGGCAACATATGATGAAGAGCATTTGCCTATAACCTTGGAGGAAGCGGAAAGGAACGTGCACAACTATCTTGACAGGGTAAAAAGGAGGATGAAGAGGGTACTGGAACAGGACTTGAAATATATGCTTGTCACGGAGTATACGCCGGAAAAGGAAGAGGGGCAGCTGGTCCTAGAGGGCATGGAGGGGAAGCAGACAAGGGCGGTCAGAATCCACCACCATATTATCATGAACGGAGGGTTGAGCCGTGACGATTTGGAATTGATGTGGAGCGCGACCCGGATTAACTGGAAAAAGGCACAGAATGACCCGGAATATAGGAAAACCGTAGACTATTTAGGGTTCGTGAATTGCGACAGGCTGCAGACAAACGAGAACGGTATAGAGGGGTTAGGAAACTATATCAACAAGGGGTGCAGAAAGTGGTCTACCTCTATGAATCTGAAAAAGCCAAAGGAGAAGAAAAACGACCATAAATACAGTTTCCGAAAGCTGCGGACATTGGCACAGACCCCGGAAGATAAAGAGGTATGGCGTAAGCAGTACAAAGGGTATGAGCCTACCAAGATAGATTTTCAGTATAACGAGTATACAGGGTGGAGCGTCTACCTACGGTTGCGGAAAGTGAGGGATAGGGCAAAGTGATTATAGGGTTGCATGACAGCGAAAAAGAGCATTTCAAGCATAAAAAGACGTTCCCTAACTACGCCCTTATGAAAATATCCGCATACCACAAGGCAAAAGGGGATTCCGTGGAGTGGTGGGACCCTGCAAAGGATTACGATTTGGTCTATTCGTCAAAGATATTCGATTTTACGGAGGAAAACAAAGGCCTGCCGCCGGATACCATAAAAGGCGGTACAGGCTATGACATAGAGAAGAAACTACTGCAGGAAATAGATGATATGTACCCGGATTATTCCATATACCCCGATTGTGATTATGCGATAGGGTACATTACCAGGGGCTGCCCCAATAAATGCCCATGGTGCTACGTTCCGAGCAAAGAGGGGGATATAAAGCCTTACAGACGTTGGACGGAATTAGTACGGTACGATACGCCGGATTTAATCTTAATGGATAACAACATATTGGCAAGCGAATACGGCGTAGGGCAGCTAAAGGATATGGCAGGCAAGGGGTGGAGAATCGACCTCAATCAAGGAATGGACGCACGGTTGGTAACGGAGGAAATAGCGGACGTATTGGCAAGCCTGCAATGGATAAAGTATATTCGTTTTTCCTGCGATACCGTAAGCCAAGTAAAGCACATTGACAGGGTAGCGGAGTTGTTGGCGGAAAGGGGAATCAAGCCGTATCGGCTCTTTGTCTATCTGCTTGTGAGGGAAGACCTAGACGAAGCGGATTATAGGGTGCAGCAGTTGAGGAAGCATAAGGGCATACACCTATACGCCCAGGCGGAGCGTAACGAGGGTTTGGGTATCCGCCCGAACAAGGCACAGCTTGAATTTACCAACCGCTACATATACGGAAATCTGTATAGGAAACAAACTTGGAAAGAGTACATAAATAAAAGACCTTGGGTAAGGCAGAGATTGGGGGTGATGGAGAATGGAAATCAATAGGGCGTGGAGTATGCCGAACAAAAATACATTCCTAATACCGCCAATAGCGAAGCTGATACAGAGGTATCTATACGGAAAATCAATAGACCCATTCGCAAACAATAGCAAGGTCGCAACAATAACTAATGATTTGAGCAGGGAATACAATACAGATTACCATTTAGACGCTTTAGAGTTTTTAAAAAAGTTTAAGGATAAATCAGTGGACGTAGTTTTTTATGACCCGCCGTATTCTCCAAGGCAGGCAGCCGATTGTTATAAGAGCGCGGGGATTGAAGTCACACAAGAAACAACAAAATCATCATGGAGAAGCAGGCACTTAGAAGAGATAAAGAGGATAGTCAGACCGGGCGGCGTTGTTTTGTGCTTTGGGTGGAATAGTAATGGGGTAGGGAAAACGAGAGGGTTTGAAATGTTAGAAATTCTTTTGGTTTCACATGGGGGAAGCCACAATGACACGATTGTAACGGTAGAAAGGAAAAAAGATGTGAAAGAAGTTATCAGACAAAAAATGAAAAGATTGGAGGTATCAGATGATTGTAACGATTGATTTTGAAACAACGGGATTCAGAGCAGGAAAGGACGAAGTTTTACAGGTGTCTGTCATAGACGAGGAATTCAATACCCTGCTTAATGCGTATTGCAGACCGAACAATATGGACACTTGGGAGGACGCACAGAGGGTACACGGAATCACACCGCAGAAAGTAAAAGCCTGCTGCCCCTTTTCCTGCTATGTGCAGGCGGTAACGGAAATTCTGAATAAGGCGGATAACGTAATAGCCTACAATGCGGATTTTGAAAACGGATTTTTGAAAGCTTACGGTATCTACATAGACCCCGGAAAATGGATTGACCCTATGGTAATCTTTGCGAGAATCTACGGAGAATACGACAGCTGCCACGATTCGTACAAATGGCAGAAACTTAGCCAATGTGCGGACTACTACGGATACGAGTTTAAAGCACATGATTCTTTAGAGGACGCAAAAGCAACCCTTTATTGCTATAAGAAAATGGAAGAGGGGAGGGAAAAGGAATGTTGACCCTGCCAACAATAGGTAAATGGTTTTATATGATTCTGTCCGGGGAAAAGGGGGAGGAATACAGGGAGATAAAGCCGTATTACACAAGCCGTTTCAAGAAAATATTTGATATGTTCCCTCATTCAAATATACCGTGTGGAACCGACAAAAGGGAAATCAAATTTAGGAATGGATACGGAAAAGATAAGCCGGAATTTGTAGCACGCTGCACCTTGGATATTAAAACAGGTCGGGAAGATTGGGGAGCAGAGCCGGGGAAAGAGTATTACACACTGAAAATACATGAGATTACGGAAAGGAGCGGTTGTTGATATGCAGGTAGCAGGATTTATGGTAGGGTGTCCTTTTAAATTGGGCGACCGTATAGCAGTTGCGTACATAGGAGGAAAGGCGGTATTGAATTATCCGGCAGGAGTTGATGACGCAACCATAACAGACATTATAACGGCCCATAGCCTTAAAAATGATACGGTAACATTTCTCTATGAATTGAACGGAAAAGAAAAGTTAGAGTTGATAAGATGGGAAGATATGCAGGAGGAAGAATATTGAATAGTCAAGGGTTTGTGACCGATTCGGACACGGAAAGAGAATTGCGGAAATGGCAGCAGGCAAGGGATATGCCAATAGACGCAGAGAAGATAAGGCAGCAGTATAAAAACAAGCAGAACAACGCACAAGGGCAGCATTTTGAGCGTGAAATACTTGCAGGGTGCAGGATGTACGAGCAGAAAGGCATAGCCATGATAGACAAAACGCCGGAGCCGTTCCGTGTGACAAGCAAGAACCATAGGACGGGGGAATTTATGGGGCGTTTCAGCACACACGCACAACCAGACTTTCAAGGGACCTTATACGGCGGTCGCTCTATCATGTTTGAAGCGAAGAGGACCGGGAAAGACAGGATAACCCGGAACGTCCTTACGGATACGCAAATGGACGTATTGGAGAAGCACAACCGATTAGGGGCGTTGTGTGGTGTCTGTATCAGTATACAAGATGATTTTTTCTTTATCCCTTGGAATGTATGGCGTGATATGAAAGAAATGTACGGACGGCAGTATTTGAAAGCAGATGATATAGAGGAATACAAGGTAAGGTTTGACGGTGCGGTACATTTCTTACAGAACATAGACACGGGGATATTTGCGGAGGGGCAGGCATGAGCGATAAGGATATGGTTATTGAGTTGCTGGGGATTGCGGAGGTTGCAGAGGACGGAACGGTAGATTTTACCGACCGTGCAAAAGAAATCATTATGGACTTGGCGGAGAAGTACGGAAAAACGCCCATATACGAGCAGGCGAAGAAAGAAACGCCGGAATGGGTAAACACCGCAACGGCAGCAGAGATTTACATACAAATGTGCGACCGTATCGTACAAGTGCCTACCGTATCGCACGTGATTTTTTCTGTAAAGATACTGATACCGATTCTTTGGAAAAAGATACAGGAGGAAGAGGGAAAGGTATATTTCCGTAAGACGGCATCAGTCGGTAAAACGGAAGCCCTCTTAAATCAAATAGGAGAAATAATGGAATCTTAGGAGGTAGCCTATGGCAGCAGTTGACAGGATATTGAGCGGTTGTATTCCCTGCTACGGCATGATGAAAACGGCAATGCCTGGACCGGAAAAGAAGAACAGAAAGAAATATGAAAACCGCAGGCTTACGGAGGCTGACCCCAAGACCGAAAAGCCAAGGCTGAAAGCAGGGGTAAGCACGGAAAGGGCGGTTGAAGTCCTCTGTATGTTTGAGGATACGGACGTATTGCCCTATCAGATTAAGGAAATGAAAGTAACCATAGCCAACTTGCAGGCTAGGGTTAAAAAATTGGAGGATTGGCAGGAATGAAGATTACTAAGATTATTGCAGACAAAAAACCTTTGTTTTGTTGTGAGTGTCCTTTGAATGTTACGGCGATTAAAATTAATAAGGCGGAGTGCGGAGAAAACAAAACAGTATTAGACGGCGGGCCGGGGTGGAAAGTTGGCGGTAAAGTGCCGGATAACCGTTGTCTGATAACGACAGTAGAAGAGGAAAAGCAAGGGAGGCGGTATCGTGCCAACAAAGGACGCTGAAAAGATAGTACAGGCAGCAGTATACATAGATGGCAAGCCAATAAAACGGATACAGGAAATAAGACCACAGAAAATTAAGGCTGAAAGGTCGTTTGTATACAGGCTTGTAGAACTAATAAAATTAGAAATTTTTATATTCATGTTTAAGTTAAGGCATAGAAGAAAGGGGCGGTAATATTGCAGGAATTGACATTAGGCAGCCTATTTGACGGTATCGGCGGTTTCTGTTATGCGGCACAGCTGACAGGCAGGATAACGCCGATATGGGCGGCAGAGATTGAGCCGAGTTGCATTGACATAACACGCTGCCGATTCCCGGAGGTTATGCACGTTGGTAGCGTGACGGAGTTGAAAGGCGACGAGATACAGCCCGTGGATATAATCACTTTCGGGAGTCCGTGCCAGGATTTAAGCATAGCAGGGCAGAGAAAAGGGTTAAAGGGCAACCGTTCCGGGTTGTTCATGGAAGCAATCAGAATCATAGAGGAAATGAGGTCAGCAACAAATGGTAAATATCCAACTTTCATTATTTGGGAGAATGTACCCGGTGCTTTTTCATCAGCAGACGGAGCAGATTTTAGAGCCGTGCTTGAAAAAGTCACAAAAACCAGTATTCCAATGCCTGCAAGTGGCAGGTGGGCAACCGCAGGAATGGTTAGAGGGGGAGAGGCTGACGCAGCTTGGAGAGTGCTTGACGCCCAATTTTGGGGAGTACCCCAACGTAGAAAGAGAATCTACCTTGTCGGAGATTTTGGAGGACAACGTGCCGGAGAAATACTCTTTAAGCCCGAAAGCCTGCTTGGGTATACTCCGAAGAGCAAAGAACAAAAACAGGAAATTGCCGGACAATTTGCGGATAGCCTTAGAGCAGAAAATAGCAGAGCAGGGGGGGAGGTAATCGGGTTGGACTTTGCACACGCTGACAGCGTAGTAAGGATTTTTGAGGATAAGACCCCTACGATATTGCAAAATATGGGGCGAGGCGGTCAAATACCTTGCGTAATGCACGAAAAGCGGACGGTGGCAGGATTTACATATAACCAAGGCGGAGAGGGCAAGGGGTTAGGGTTTGAGGAAGAAAAAGCACCTACCATTATGACAGGTGGCAGAGGGGCGGTGCTTGTTGAAGATAAAGTTAAATGCCTTACACCGTGGGATTCTCAATCCAAAAGAATTTATGATGAAAAAGGGAGTTATCCGACATTGCAGGCAATGAGTAACGGCGGAGGGGACCAGTCGGCGGTATTCATGGTAAAGAAAAGCGTTATACCTTTGCGTGATGAAGTGACCCGGAATAAGGCAAGCAACGGATTAGGCGTTGGGGAAGCCGGGGGGCCATGCCCGACACTTACCACGGCGGACGTACACAGCGTCTTCTACGAAGCGTATCAGCACCACGGATACAGGGAGAGCAGCACAAGCGGTACGCTTACGGCAGACCAAAACAGCACCATAAGGGGCGATACGCCTTTAGTGGTCCGCACGGATAAAAGGGTCTTTGAATTGAACCAGCACGGAGGATACAGGGAAACGGACGCAAGCGGAACATTGAGGGCAGCAGGGGGGGATTACGGCGGAGGGTCGGAAACAATCATAACCGAGAGCCACAGGACAAAGGAGAATACCCCTGGCAAGCCAAGAAGCATTAAGGACATTCTGAAAAAGGCGGTACAGCGTGTTGTCTATGTCATACGCCGATTGACCCCGGTAGAGTGTGAGAGGTTGCAGGGATACCCGGATAACTGGACGAAATACGGTGCAGACGGCACGGAAATAGCCGATACGGCACGTTATAGGGCGATAGGCAATAGTATATGTGTCTTTTGCGCGGAAAGGGTGTATTTGGGGATTTTAGACGCATTGACGGAGGTATCAGATGAAAGAGAAAACGAAAGCATTTTATAAAACAGCATTCAAGTTTTGGGTAAAAGAAAAACTGATACAGTTTGCAGCAACCTTTGTGCTTGTGTTTGCTGTCGGTTTTGTACATTACGCTCTTGGTTGGAATATGGGATATACGGCATTATTTCTTATAACATGGCAAAAAGTAAAACAGGTTTGGGGTGATAAAGATAATGTGTAAATGCCATATATGCGGTAAGCCTGCCTTGGAGGTCGTGGAAGTCTGCCCGGAATGTTTGCGGAGGGCAGCAGTTGACCCCGGACAGATAAAGCGGTTAAAGCAGATTAGCAGCATATTAAGCATTACGGCAGGGACCGGCTCGAACATAAAGGAGTGCATGGAAAGCATATTGGAGATTGCGGAGGGTTTGGGAAGGAGCGGTAGCATTGGCAAAGAAGGGCAGGAGGGAAAAGGGGCAGCAGTTCCAGAAAAGCAATAAGGTTACATACAACAAATACAAGCCGAACAGGCAGGCAAGGCGGTTAGGGATAAAGGCGGAGACGCCGCCGAAGCAGGAAGAGCCTAAGAGGGTATCCAAGGCGGAGGTATTGAGGGATAGGGTGCAGCAGGCAAAGGAAGCGGAAAGGCGGATAGTACCGCAAGGCATGACCTACGGGGAATATCTGCAATATCTGAAAGGCAAACGGCAGCAGTTGGAGGGAAAGATAAAAAAGGGGTAATGCGCAATGGCAAAATATGAGGTTGAATACGCATTATTTAAAAAATGCGTCATAGAAGCGGGTTCTTTAGAGGAAGCCAAAGACAAGGCACATACGGCAGAAGATGAAGAGATAGAAAGCACGGAAATAGAGAACACGGGCTATGTAGTTTGGGAAGAGCCGAAGAAAATCTAAAATACTTATATAAGTATACAAGATGCACAAAGAATGGCTATACCTATACAAGTATATTTATGGATGTTTCCGGGTTGTATTTATACTTATATAAGTATATAATAGAATCATTAAAGGAAAATAAATATACGGAGGTAATCGGATATGGAAAAAACATTTTTTGAGGAATTGAAACTAAGGGCGATTATGGCAGCAATGAGCGTAAATAGGGCGGCAGAGGATAAAGACGTAAAAAGAAACCGTGTAAATTATGGGGAGTTGATAGCATGGACTAGATTATTAAGAGATATGGGTCATGAAACAGATACCCCGGTTTGGGAGGATAGGGGAGAAAACGAGTGTTTAAAAAACCCGAGACTAAAGATTGACGGAGAAACAGTTATAGAATTTGAAAAGGCATAAATAGCCGAAATAGCGGTTTATCCGCTATCAAGACAGGTCGGCAACCTGTTTTCTGACGAGGGCAAGCCAATAGCCGCGGCAGGGATAGAGTGAAAAAATAGCAGCGGGCACACCAAGCTAGAGAGTGTGTAGACAGTCAACAGGTTTTTCGTAATTTTTTAATGTGAAAAATTGCAACGCCTATCACAAATGCCAGAAAGGCGGTTGGATTCCATGATAAGGGGACCACCGAAACGGAAAGGCGGGTGCACATTTTATAGAGTGCAAGCCTTGGGGATTGTATAAAGTGTGCAAACACACTTCATAACGGAGGAAAGAGAAATGAAGAAAGAAGAGAAGTTGAAGGAACTGAAAGAAATAAAGCAGGAAGAGGAAAAGGGCATTGCAGATACTTGGAACAAATGCAAGCAAATGGTGAATAGCCAAGAATGTACGGCAGATACCGTAGCGGAATTAGGAGGGACTGCTGGGGCATTGATGTTACGCCTGTGGGATTTGCGTGAAGTTGAACGTACAATAGATTTATTGGAATCGTTGGAAGGGTGAACGGCAGGAAAACAAAAGAACATTAAGCAACTTGGTTAAATGTCAAGAAAAACTTTTGAAAGATTTTGAGAAAAAAGG
>CAJTYM010000018.1 GCA_910583835.1 uncultured Lachnospiraceae bacterium
GAAGAAAAAAGTTTGAATTTCCTCTTGACAAAAGTCACTTCATAACAGGGTGTCACAGGATGAAGAGTACCGTCAGGAACTTTATGAGGAATATCATATTAGTTAAGAGAGAAAGAAACAGGCAAAGCATTTCAAAATGCTTTGCCTTAAAATTTATAATGTAGATGATTCAATAAATAGATGTGAAATGACAATGTTTTAAAAAGATTCATTTTTAAGCAATTCACGCACATAAGGTTCTTTTGGAGTGCCATATCACAAGTAAGTGTGAAAATAATGAATGAAAAATGAGAATGTCGTTTTATGTAAATATTTGTTGAAAATAGGTGAGAGAGATAGTATAATTCAAACAAGGTTTTGGAAAAGTATTGTAATTATTGCGGAATGAATTGCCGCATGTATGATGGAGGAGGAATATACGAATGGCGCTCATTAATTGCCCGGAATGTAACAAAGAGATTTCGGACCAGGTAACAAATTGCCCTAATTGCGGCTATCCATTGAAAAAGAAAGAATCCAAGGCAGGCAAAAGAATAATTATAGCGGTTAGCGTTATCGTTGTGGTAATTCTTGTTTCCGTTCTGATATTCGTTGCGAATCTTTTTCTTAATAACAATGAAAAGAAAGCAATCCGTTATTTTCAGGAAGGTCAGTTAGAAGAGTTCCAGTCCATTAAGCCTAAGATGAAAAGTGAAGAAACGGATAACTTTTCTAAATATCTTGAGAAAGAGGTTGAGAATATATGGAATAAGTATCTTAAAAAAGAGATTGATTTTCAGGCTGCTACGGAACAGTTAGAGCAATTGATTAAGTATAGCGATACAAAACATGTCACAAATTATAATGATACAATGAAAAGGCTGAAAGAGTTAGATTTATCCAGGACAGCATTTAAAGAGGCAGCGGAAGCAGAGAGTGACAAAAATTTCCGCAGCGCTTATAATAATTATGCAAAAGTAATAAAAGACGATGATAATTATGATGAAGCCCAAAGTAAAATGAACGCTATGGAAGAGGCGATAGTGGATGAATACAAAAAGAGTGCAGAAGAATTTGCAAAGCAGGATAACTATACAAAAGCGCTCGGCGACATAAATAAAGCTTTAAAAATAATTCCGGATAATCAGGATTTAAAAGATATCAAAGCCCAATATACCTCAAAAAAAGAGGAACAGGATAGGGAAAGAGAACGGGCTGAAAGAGAAGCTGCTTTGCTGACGGATGGAAAGGTAATCGAAAGTAAGGATATTCAGGCAACTTATTTGGGAGCAGAACTTACAGGGGAAATTAAGCCGGACGATACAAGCGGCTATTATTCATATTTCCGTCCCCAAAATGATTCGCAAATATATTTAGATATAAAATTCAGGATTAAAAACATTAGTAATGATGTTAAGATGTTAGGCTCGCTGGTATCTTCTGTAAAAGCAACATACAATTTTGAATATAACTATGATTCATTTTATGTTTTTTATTCCAATTCTTCATCAATAGACAACATTTACATGTGGAATGGGTTGGATGCATTGGAGGAAACGACATTTCATTTGGCATTGCTGCTCCCGAAGGAGGTCAGAGACACAGATTATCCAATTGAGGTTGAGTTTATGCTTGATGGGGTTAAACAGTTATTGGAATTTAGATAAAAGAATATTTTTGTTCCCGGAACTCTCAATTTTCTCGTTTGCGAGAAAGTTGGGAGTTTGCATTGTGTGGTAAATAATAGGAAATAGAAACAAAGGAGGAATTTGTAATGAAACAAAAGGTTATATTATTATTGTGTGCAGGAATGTTGCTGTTAAGTGGGTGTGCTTCAGGTGCGCCGCAGCAGGATATTCCAGAGATGTCTGAAGAGGTAAGTACAGAGCCTACAGCAGAAGAAACAGAGCCGATTGCGGAAGGAACAGAGCCCACAGCGGAAGAAACAGAGCCGATTGCGGAAGGAACAGAGCCCACAGCGGAAGAAACAGAGCCGATAGCGGAAGGAACAAAGCCCACAGCGGAAGAAGCAGAGCCGATTACGAAGGATACAGAACCTATGGCAGAAGATACTGAGACAGGGATGGCTGAAACTGAAGAACCTAAGGAAGAGGAGATGGAGAGACCGCAATTTGATGACAGCGCCTATATCGGAGAATATCTGGACAAATATGTAGAAGAACCTAATCTTGAGATTGCCAAGGGCGATGATGGAAAATATATTGTGCAGATAGGCATATACAGGCTGACGTTTCTCGATGATGGCATCGGTGAACTGACAGAAGAGGGCATGGCATTTACAGCCACAGATGCCGCGGGGAATCCAATTAGCGGGATGATTACGGTTGAGGGGGAAACGGCTACGGTTACTTTTACGGATTCCACCTGGGATTATCTGGAAAACGGCTCCGCGTTTGAGTACATCAAGTCTTCGGATACACCGAATATTTATAGTTGGAGCGAATAGCAATTTGTAAACGGAGGTATTGTGGGATGGGAATTATAGACGGAATGGATGGGATTCCTTACAATGCAATGCAGACGGAAGTAATACAGGGGATTTTGATTCCGTTTCTGGGAACATTTTTGGGAGCAGCCTGTGTGTTGTTTATGAAAAATACGCTGAATACCCTGCTGCAAAGGATCTTGACGGGATTTGCTGCCGGCGTGATGGTAGCCGCTTCCATCTGGAGTTTGTTGGTTCCGGCAATGGAACAGGCAGCAGATATGGGGCAGTGGGCATTTGTGCCGGCGGTGTGCGGTTTCTGGATGGGCGTATTGTTTTTACTGTTCTTAGACAGGGTAATCCCCCATCTGCATTGGGGAAGCAGTGAGCCGGAAGGGCCACGGACGGTATTGAGGAAAACTACGATGCTGGTCTTGGCCGTTACGCTGCATAATATACCCGAAGGGATGGCGGTAGGCGTGGTATTTGCAGGCTGCCTGTCAGAGAACAGCGTAGTTACCATGACTGGTGCGCTGGCGCTCTCCATAGGGATTGCCATACAGAACTTCCCGGAAGGTGCGATTATTTCCATGCCATTGAAATCGGAGGGTGTGAAGAGACGGACAGCTTTCCTGTATGGCGTACTGTCAGGAATTGTGGAACCTATAGCTGCATTGCTCACGATTTTAGCAGCAGGGTTTATTGTTCCGGCGCTGCCTTACTTGTTGAGTTTTGCGGCTGGAGCCATGATTTATGTCGTTGTGGAGGAACTGATTCCAGAGATGGCGATGGGACAGCATACTAATCTGGGGACAATATTTTTTGCGGTGGGATTTACGCTTATGTTGACATTGGATGTGGCATTAGGGTAGGGAACACCCATTTGCTAAATAAAAAGAGGATAAGCCCTTGCAAAAATTGTCTGGAGTGATAAAATGGAAGAAAAAGCAATAGAGGGGATGGGCGGTGGTTTTATCAAAGGTAATGTGAAAATGAAATGGAAAAAAGGATTGGCATTTTGGGCAGCCATGATATTGCTGTTTGGCTATATCGGCATGTTTTTGCCACAGGGGATTCAGGCAGCAACGAAAAGGACAGTGAAAGTAGCATTCTTCCCCATGGATGGATACCATATTAAAAATGGCGGGGGAAGCTATGACGGTATGGATGTCCAGTATTTAAGTGCGCTGTGTGAGTATGTGGACTGGAATGTGGAGTATGTGGAATGCGAAAGCTGGGATGAGGCGCTTAAGCTGTTGTCTGGAAAAGAAGTAGACCTGGTAGGTTCCGCGCAGTTTTCAGAGGAGCGGGCGCAGGTTTATCAGTATGCTTCTCTTCCAAGCGGATATACATTTGGGGCGATTGCAGCCAAAGGTGACAGCGCATTAGCATATGAGGATTTTGCAGCCATGAAGGATATTACCTTTGGAATGGTCAAAACTTATGTGCGCAAGAATGAGTTTTTACAGTATATCAGGGATAATGGCATTAAAAATCCTCAAATGAAAGAGTACGACAGTACGGCGGATCTTCTGCAGGCACTGGAAAAAGGAGAAATCGATGCCTATATCCATACATTCACGGAAGTCAGGGAAGGCCACCGGCTGCTCGGGCGTTTTGCGCCAATGCCTTTTTATTATATTACATATCAGGGAAATGACGATGTGATGCGGGAACTGAATCAGGCAATCGCGGATTTGAAAATCAGCCGTCCGGAACTGGAGACGGAGCTGATGAATAAATTTTACCAGAGCCGGCTCGATAAGACGGTAGTTTTTACAACGGAAGAAAAGGAGTACATTGCCAACAAAGAGCATCTGGTTGTGGGATATCTTGACGGCTATTACCCATTTTCTTATGAGGAGGACGGTGATTGCAAAGGGCTTGCCAGGGAATTGCTGGATGCGGAGTTGGGATACGCGGGATTAAAGTTAAGATACAAGAAGTTTGATGATTCGCAAACGGCAAAGCAAGCCTTAGAGAGCGGGACAGTCGATATCCTTTCTTACTGTACGGATACCAAGGAGGAGCTGAGCAGCCATGGGTTCCGTATGATAAAAGAGTATGCGCAGATTCCCCTGGTTGTCGCCATGAAGGACGATAAAATGCTCAGTGAAGTTAAGAATCTGGCAACAGTGTCTTACCTGGAATCAGAAGCTGCAGCAACCTTTAATTTGCAGGAGGTAAGCCTGACGCTCTATGGTACGCAGCAGGACTGCCTGGATGCTGTGGCAAAGGGCAAGACAGATGCAGTGTTATGCGATGGTTACCTGTCGGAATACCTGATGGGGACGGAACTCTCCTACAGCAAGCTGAAGATTAAAAGCGTCCTCAGCAAGGAACATAACATATCCATTGCTGTCAGAAATGACAGCATACAGCTGGCAGGCATACTGAGCAAAACCATAGAGGTTGTGGATGCCAGGACAGTCAGTGAATATATGCTCAAGAGCAATGTCTATTCCCAGGTGAGCATTGAACGCTTTTTGCGCAACCACAGCATAGGGATTATTATCCTGCTGATGGTAGTGATTGTGGTTATTATATTAGTGGCATACAACATGATTCAAGGCAGCAGGAAAATCCAAAAGCTGATGTATAAGGACACTGGGATGGATATCTGGAATCTGAATTACCTGATATACCAGGGAGAGGCAAAGCTTCTGCCGGAACGCAAATCACATCAGTATGCGGTAGTCTGCCTGAACATTTCTCAGTTCCGCCGTTATAATATTATTTATGGCTGGAATGCAGGGCAGAGGCTGTTGGAAGTAATGGCAAAGAATCTGCAGGATACTATCAGTGAGAAAGATGAAATCTGTGCCCGGAATCAGGGCGACCGCTTTGTGCTTCTGCTGAATTACCAGTCAGAAGAGACGTTCCTTGAAAGGTTACGTCAGATAGAACAGAAAATGGATGAGGAAATATACAGGGAAACAGAAAACCATATGACGCTCCAGATGGGAGTTTACCTGATTCCGGCAGAGAATTCTGATATGCATGTGGCAGTCAATTATGCCACACAGGCATTAGAATTTATGAAGGACAGCCGTCTCAGCGATGTGATGCTTTATGACAAGACGTTGGAAGAGACGTTGAAGCAGCGCCATGAGAGGGAGAAACTATTAGAGTCGGTGGACATAGAAGAGAATTTTGTTACATATTATCAGGCTAAGGTAGACATCCGCAGTGAGAAGGTTGTGGGTGCGGAAGCGCTGGTGCGTTTTTTAGACCCCACGGCTGGCGGTATGGTCAGGTCTCCGGGATTCTTCATACCGTATTATGAACAGACCGGCAGGGTGACAGATATTGATTTCTTTGTGCTGGGCTGTGTCTGCAGGATGCTCCAGAGAAGAATCCAGGCAGGAAAACCAGTGGTTACCATTTCCTGTAATTTTTCCAGGATGCATTTTATTAAGCCGGATTTTCCAGAGCGGTTTGAAGAGGTTCTTGCCAGATACCAGGTACCGAAGGAACTGATTGAAGTAGAGATGACAGAGACCATTGTTGTAGAAGAACTGCAGCAGCAGATAGTAAAACAGACCATTGAGGAACTGCGCAGCAAAGGAGTGCGGCTTTCTATTGATGATTTCGGCTCTGGTTATTCTTCACTTGGCATTTTTGAGCAGATTCCGGCGTCTGTCATCAAGCTCGACCGTTCGTTCCTGCTGAACCGACAGGACAGAAGCCGCCAGGTCAAGATTATGAAAGGCATTGTAAACCTGGCGCAGGAATTGGAAGCGCAGATTGTATGTGAAGGAGTGGAGACAGATAATGATGTGGAGCTTATGCAGGAAATCGGGGCTTACGTGGCGCAAGGATACCGCTATGCCAAGCCCGTGCCGGAAGAAGTCTTTGAGGAAAGGCTGGACAGGGATGGCGCATAACCAATAAAGAACCCTAAATATCAAGCAGGAGGTTACATATGACAGAAGGAAATAAAAAAGGATTGGATGCCGATCTGATAGGAAAAGATTTAGAGAAATGCTGCAGGAGTGAGGAATTGTGCGGCGAATGCCAGGGCAAATCCTGCAACATAGGTTTTGCCAAAGAATGTATCAAGGCATATAAAAAACAACCCCAGAAAGAAATTCCAGCCGGTATGGGCTCAATCCCCACTACTGACTTTAAAGTATTTGACGAGGTGGAACTGGAAAAGGCAATCGCACACATTCTCAGGGAATGTAAGGACTGCAAGGAAGACCACACGGAAGACTGTATCATAAATGCCATTCGCAATTGTTATGAAGTCAGCCTTTTGGGCGACATCCATCCTTATGAAGGGACTGCATTGCAGTACCTGATGTACCTGAGGGAATATCATCCCCAAAAAGCGGGAAATATCGCGGAATATTATTCTCAGGGGCACTAACGCTTTCACAAATGAGGAGGTCTGAAATGTTTTTAAAAGACGTGAATACTGGACAGAACTGCATCATAGAGGACATAGACCTTCCGTTCCAGATGGAACAGCGGCTGCAGGCACTGGGGATGACGAAGGATACGGAAATTTCTGTGCTGAACCGGAAGGGAAAAGGAATTATGATTATAAAGCTTCGGGGAACCCGCCTGGCATTGGGTTATAATATGACCAAGAATATTGCCGTTAAGAAAGCGGGGGAGGCACTATGAGGGAAAATCTTACAATTGGTTTTATAGGAAACCCCAATTGTGGAAAAACTACGCTTTTTAACGCTTATACGGGGGCGAACTTAAAAGTTGCCAACTGGCCGGGAGTGACTGTAGAGAAGGTTGAGGGAGCAATCAAGGACCATGACCTGAATATTCGCCTGGTAGATTTGCCAGGAACATACAGCCTGACTTCCTATACGATGGAGGAAATGGTTTCCAGACAGTTTATCTTAAGCGATGAGGTAGATGTGATTATCAATGTGGCGGACGCCTCCTCGCTTGAGCGGAATCTTTATCTTACGCTGCAGCTTTTAGAACTGGGAAAGCCGGTTGTCTTAGCGCTCAACATGATGGATATTGTGGAAAAGAGGGGAATGGAGATTGACCTGCACCGTTTGCCTGAGATGCTGGGAATCCCGGTGATTCCGGTGTCCGCAAGGAGACGGACTGGGCTGGATTCGCTGCTTCATGCCGCGGCACATCACAAGGGCTGTGCTGACCCTGATTGCCTGATACACCATCACAAAAGCGAAGCGCACCATGTCCACGACCACCACTCGGAATATGCCATGGTATATTCCGATGAGATGGAAGATAAGATTGACCATGTTATTATGGCATTGGAAGACAAATATCCCACGCTTCAGAATTATCGCTGGCACGCCATCAAACTGTTAGGGCAGGACAAGGAGGTTTGCGAGAAATATCCGATTGACCTTCCGGGGATAACAGATAGAAATTATGAGACGCAGCTTATCAATGAGAAATACGATTTTATACAGGAAGTGATTGATGAAGTGCTGCTCCACAAGCAGCGGCAGGATGAATTTACGGAGCGGGTGGACCGATTGCTGACGCACAGAATCTGGGGAATTCCGGTATTTCTGGGAATTATGGCAGTTGTATTTTTTTTGACTTTCACGGTAGGCGACTGGATTAAGGGCTACTTTGAGATGGGAATCAGCTTCCTGTCAGAGATTGCTGCCAGGGGGCTAGCGGCAGTTTCAGCCGGTGAAATTCTCGAATCGCTGGTTGTGGAGGGCGTTATCGGCGGCGTGGGTACGATTGTCACGTTTCTCCCTAATATTTTTATTCTCTTTTTGGCGTTGGCATTCTTGGAGGACAGCGGCTATATGGCGCGTGTCGCTTATGTCATGGAAGGGCTTATGAGTAAGCTGGGGCTTTCGGGCAAGGCTTTCATTCCCATGCTGCTGGGGTTTGGCTGTACTGTGCCGGCAATTATGGCATCGAGGGCTTTGGAAAATAAGAGGGACCGTTACAAAGTTATGCTCGTGACACCATTTATGAGCTGCAATGCCCGCCTGACCATTTATATTCTGTTCTCAGAAATGTTTTTTGGGAAAAATGCCATGCTGGTTGCCTACTCTATGTATCTGATAGGCATTGTAGTAGCTATTTTGGTGTCCTTGCTCCTGCATCTTATTGACCGCAGGAAAAGTGAGAATTATCTGTTGATTGAGTTGCCGGAGTATAAAATGCCCGATGCGCGGACGGTGGCAATCTATGTCTGGGAAAAAGTAAAAGATTACCTTGGCAAAGCAGGCACAACGATTTTCCTGGCAACGCTGCTGATATGGTTTTTGCTTAATTTTGGGCTCCATGGATATGAGCCTGATATGTCAGAGGGGCTGGGAGCAATGATAGGCAAATGGATGGTTCCGGTATTTGCCCCAATTGGGTTGGGTTTTTGGCAGATTACGGTGGCATTGATTGCGGGCATTTCTGCCAAAGAGGTGGTGGTGTCGAGCTGTGCCGTGCTGTTTGGTATCGTGAATGCCAATTCCCCTTCCGGCATGAACGAATTTGCCTCTGTGCTGCAGGAGATTGGTTTCGGACCGCTGAATGCTTTCTGCCTGATGGTTTTCTGCCTGCTCTATATCCCATGTGCGGCAGCGCTTGCAACTGTCCACAAAGAATCGGGGAGTTGGACCTGGACAGGGTTTGTCGCCGCATTCCAGCTGATTGTTGCCTGGGCGGTTACCTTTGTCGTTTATCAGGTTGGCGTATTGGTGATCTAAGCCATACAGATAATAATCTGAACAAGCCCTAACGCCCTTCCGTTAACTGGGAAAGTATGCTAAAGCACGTGGTAATAGGGACAGATATCCTCATACTGGCCATTTTTCAGACGAAATCCGCCAGGGATTGTCCCAAGCTGAGTGAATCCGAGGCGTTCATAGAGGTGGCGAGCATGGATATTGGTTGCAACCACAGCGTTAAACTGCAGTATTTTAAAGCCATGCCGCCGCCCCTGAAACAGACAGTCAGCAACTAATTTCTCACCGATATGCAGCCCACGGTTTTCAGGACTGACAGCATAGCTTGCATTGCAGATATGGCCGCATCTGCCGATATTATTGGGATGAAGGATATATAAACCACAGATATTTTCTGTTTCCCTGTCAACGGCAACAGCGCTGTAGGTCTGCTCTGCAAAAAAGTCTTTTCCTGTCTGCGGTGTTAAAAACTCCTCCTGTGGGTAAGCGATTCCTTCTTCCACAATCTCATTCCATATGCGGATCATTTCCGGTATGTCATTCTCCCTGTATGCCCTGATTTCAATTTCCATTTGTAATTCCTCCCTGAGTGTTTTCAACTGTTCCCATTATACTTCTTGGCAGAAATATTGGCAAGAATAGTACAATAAGAACATGCAGCTTATAAGAAAGGAAATGCCATGGACGATAAGAACATGAAACTATATACAATGAATACCGAGGAGCTTTCCGATGAGGCATATTATAGGAAATGTTATGACAGCCTTTCTGTATGTCGGCAGCAGAAGATAGACAGCTACCGTTTCCCGGCAGACAGAAAACTTTCTATGGGAGCCGGGCTTCTTCTGGACAGGGGCTTAGCGGAACACGGTCTGAGGGAGGCTGAGGTCAGGATTGTGCAGGGAGAGAACGGAAAGCCTTATTTGCCGGATTATCCGCAAATTCATTACAGCCTGTCACATTCCGGGAACATGGCACTGGCAGTCTTTGCAGGTACAGAAATTGGCTGCGATATTGAACAGGTGCAGGCTGCGAACCTTAAACTGGCACAACGGTTTTTCTGCCCCCGGGAGTATGCGTATATTGCAGAACGGAAAGGGGAACGCCAGGATTATGCTTTCTGCCGTCTCTGGACGCTCAAAGAGAGCTTTTTGAAGGTTACGGGCATGGGGATGAAGCTGCCGCTGGATTCGTTTGAATTTGAACTGTCTGAGACAGAGCAGAGAATAACCATTCATCAAACTTATGATGGTCATCAATATGAATTTACGGAGCATGATTTTGGCAGATATCACGCCGCGATATGCGTACAAATGAGATGAGTCCGAATTGTCAGACTTGTCCTATGCCTTTTTCAGATTCTTTTCAGGAATGTCATTTGACGAGAAAAAAAGACTTGTGTTTTAGACAAAAATCAGGTATTAATAGTTATGGGATTATATTCATATGCCCGAGCCAAATATACATAAGAAATGGACGGTTCATAAAGGGTTGGCAGTCCGTTGGAAATTAGAACAACTGTCCATGAATGATACAGAAAGGTGAGTCTGTGTGTATGGTGAATAAAAAAGAGAATAAAAGCAGGGGAACACGCTTTTTAATAGGAAGTTTTATATGGCTTCTGGCAGTCAGTGCAGCGGCGTTCTTATATTTAGGGTATTATATGAACAAGATAAGTGAGGAATCCATTGCCTTGGTAAGTGATTTGTATATGACAAGCACCAATGAGCAGATTACCTCACATTTCCAGACGCTTATGGAACTGAAATTAGAGCAGGCGGAGACCGTTGAGAAAGTCGTTACCTATGAGAACGATGAGGATATAGATGAATTTTACGATGAACTGATTTACCGGGTCCAGGTGAGGAATTTTGATTATCTGGCATTATGCTCTGCAGACCAGCAGATAGAAATGCTTTTTGGAGAGGAAATCCGTCTTGCTGACCCACAGCCATTTTTTGACTCACTGCAGAATGGAGACAATAAGGTTGCCGTAGGTGAGGACAAGGTCGGCAATGAAATCGTTATCTTTGGCGTGGCGGCAGACTATCCTATGCATGGAGGGAAGAGAAGCATGGCAATGCTTACCGCCCTTCCTCTGGAGTATATCAGTACCATGCTCAGTACCGAAGAAGAGAATTCGTTGATGTTCTCGGAGATTATCCGCAGAGACGGCACATTTATAGCAAGCGAGCTGAGTACGGAATACAACGACTATTTCAGCAGCCTGTATGAAAGATATCCAGAGAGCGATACAGAAGAGATAGATAACTATATAGAAGAACTTTCCTCAGCAATGGAGAATAAGGAAAGTTATAGCGCAATCCTCAATTTGGGCGGCAGCCGGCAGCAGATTTTCTGCAGCCTACTGCCTTATTCCGAATGGAATCTGGTGACCGTGATGCCGTTTGGCGACTTAAATGAAATTGTAGCGGATTTAGGCAAAAAAATGTCTTTTGCCATGATTACGGTATTTGGCATAATTTTGGTGACGCTGATTTTGATTTTCTGGTATTATTTCCGTACGAACAGACAGCAGATGAGGGAATTGGAGGAAGCGCGCCAGGAAGCTTTGGAGGCGAATCATGCTAAGAGCGAATTCCTCTCGAACATGAGCCATGACATCCGAACGCCGATGAATGCCATTGTGGGCATGACGGCAATAGCCACGGCACATATTGACGATATGGATCAAGTGAAGAACTGTCTGAGGAAGATTACGCTGTCAGGAAGGCATCTGCTGGGGCTGATCAATGATGTGTTGGACATGTCCAAGATTGAGAGCGGTAAGATGACGCTGACATCGGAAATGATTTCTCTGCGGGAAGTAGTGGAAGGGGTTGTCAGTATTGTACAGACACAGATCAAAAGCAAGCGACAGAATTTTAACATACATATCTCCAACATATTGTATGAAGATGTATATTGCGACAGTGTACGCTTAAATCAGGTATTGCTGAATTTATTATCTAATTCTGTAAAATATACGCAGGAGGGCGGCACGATACAGTTATCTTTGTATCAGGAAGAGGAACCGTCTCCGAAGGGAGAGGAGTTTGTGCGGACACATATTGTCGTGGAAGATAATGGAATCGGCATGACGGAGGATTTTCTGAAACATATTTTCGATTCTTATTCCCGCGCAGACAGCAAGAGGGTACAGAAAACGGAAGGCGCAGGCCTTGGCATGGCAATCACCAAATATATCGTGGATGCGATGGGGGGAACTATCAGCGTCCGCAGCGAGCTGCAGAAGGGGACGGGGTTCCATCTGATTCTTGATATGGAAAAAGCGGAATTACAGGAAGTCGACATGGTTCTGCCGCCATGGAAGATGCTTGTGGTTGACGATGATGAGACATTGTGCCATACGGTGGTGGAAATGTTAGATTCCATCGGCATACAGGCAGATTGGACATTGAGCGGGCAGACTGCAGTACAAATGGTAACGGCACATCACCAAATGAGGGATGATTACCAAATTGTACTTCTGGATTGGAAACTTCCTGACATGGATGGGCTTCAGGTTGCGAAACAGATACGGCAGGTTGTAGACAGCGATATGTCAGTGATTTTGATTTCGGCGTATGATTGGAGTGATTTTGAGGAAGAGGCGAGGAGTGCAGGGATAAATGGCTTCATTGCCAAACCGTTATTTAAGTCCACGTTATTCCACGGCTTGCGCAAACATATGGATTTTGATGAGGTGCAGGAGGGCAAAGAATCAGATATGGACTTTGCTGGCTGCAGGGCATTGGTTGCAGAGGATAATGAAATCAACTGGGAGATTTTAAAAGAATTGCTGTCTGATATGGGAATGGAACTGGAGTGGGCGGAAAATGGCCAAATCTGTGTAGACAAATTCCAGCATTCAGAACAAGGCTATTACGATTTGATTTTCATGGATGTCCGTATGCCTGTGATGAATGGCTATGAAGCTACAGAAGCGATTCGCAGCCTTGACCGTCCGGATGCCGGAACCATTCCAATTATCGCTATGACAGCGGATGCCTTTTCTGAGGACATTAAGCGGTGCCTGGACAGCGGCATGAATGCGCATACGGCAAAGCCAATAAATTTGGAAGAAATAAAATCCCTGATGAAAAAATATATTTCTTAAATATAGCGTTTTTTATTCCCGCGAGCAATACACCCACCCTTTAGAGCGGAAAGAACAAGCTAGGTCATGCCCCATAGCTTGCTGCGGGGTATTTGGCTGTACTGCGAGAGGTATCAGAAAGGAAGTCTGTTCATGAAAGGAAAAAAGAAAACATTTCTACAAATTGCATATATCGTGCTGCTTTTTCTGGCGATTGTTTTTTTATTTCATTGGTACACTGTTGAAAACAGCAAACGGATAGAGGAAAGGAACAAGAATTATGCTGCAGATTCGGCACGGCAGACTGCGGGTCAGATTGATGAGGTATTGAACAATGCAGCGAATCTGATTGATTCATACGCGTACTTTCTGGGGGACAGCCTCCAGGAGCCGGAGGTAACGCAAGAGAGGCTGAAAGCAATGGAAGACAATATGTTGTTTGATGCTTTGCTGTTTACAGATAGTTCCGGTATCAATCACATTTCTGATGGCCGGACATCGGAAGCTTATGGACATGATTATTATACAATGGGAATGAATGGGCAGCATGGGATATCTGTAATATTTGATTCTAAGTTCTACAATGAGACGATGTTATGCTTTTATGCACCTGTTCAGTTCAAAGGAGAAATTATCGGCGTCCTGCGGGGGGCATATCTGGCAGAAGAATATTTGAAAGATATGCTCAACACTACCTATTTTGGCGAGAAAGCATCGGTACATCTGTGTATGCCGGACGGACGGGTAATTGCATGTTCTGACAGTAAAGGGCACAAAGGCGACCTGTTGGATTTGTTTGTGGAAATGGAGATGATTGATTCAGAGACGGCTGCTAAGACCAAATCTGTGTTCGAGAACGGCGGAGAAGGGGCTTTTATCTGCGATTCCGGCAGCAAGACAGACAATCTTTGCGCCAGCTATCTTCCGCAGAATAATTTTGTCCTTGTACAGACATTTCCCAAAAGTGTTACCCAGAAAATGATACGCGATGAGAACCTGGTGGGAATCCGCCTTGAGGCTGCGCTGATTTGTCTTTTTGTTCTGTACATTATTTCCCTGGTTGTGCGGGCAAGGCGGGAGAGGAAAATCCTCGAAAAGGAAAACCGCGAGATGGGATATATCATAAGCGGCGTCAATACATTATTTACGCGTTTTATTATGGTAGACCTTGAGAATGACACCTACCAGTATCTGGCAGGGACAAGTCCGGAAGACAAGACCGTGGCAACCCATGGCAGTTTTAAAGAATTGTCAGAATATCTGTGTTCCCTCGTCATAGAGGAGGAAGGGCGCCGGAAATTTGCACAGGAAATTGATAAAGATACGATTATCCGAGAGATGCAAGGGCAGGATGACTTGCTGTACGAGTGCCATGTAATGAGAAAGAGCGGTCCGGAGTGGGAACATGTCAATATTATCTGTCTGGACAGGAATGACGGCAAAGCCTGCAAAGTTTTGTTTATCCGCCAGAATATATCGGAACTGAAGGAAAACGAACTGCGTGTCCAGGCTGAAATGTCTCTTGCAGAGCGCAAAGAGCGGCAATACCGCATCGCCATCACCTCCAATGCGTTCTGCACCTTTGAGTTTAACCTGAGCAAGGACCTAATTGAAGGCGATGTGGTGCGCACGGTTGATGGGGAACGGGTATCCTTATTGGAAAAGTCCGGGCTGCCGCTGCCCTGTAAGGCCTCGCAATGTTTCGAGCGATGGAAAGAATTTGTTTTGGAAGAATCTTTGGAAGAATATTGCGCCAAAGTGAACATTGAATACATGAAAGAATGTTTCAGCAAAGGCGAAGCGGAGATAAATGTGGATTATTGGAGTGCCTCTTCTCTTGGCAGCCCCATATGTATTCGCCAGTCATTTGTCATGACGCGGGACTATGAGACGAACGACATCATGGTGATGGTTGTGTCGAAGGAGATAACCGAGCAGGTACAGAAGCAGAGGGCACAGACACAGGCATTGCAGGATGCATTGATGCAGGCACAGCATGCAAATAGGGCAAAATCTACATTTCTGTCCAATATGTCCCATGATATCCGCACGCCGATGAATGCTATTATAGGATTTGCAACAATAGCTGTCAGCCATATTGACAACAAGGACCAGGTCAAGGATTGCCTGCAGAAGGTTCTTTCCTCCAGCAACCATCTGCTCAGCTTAATTAATGATATTTTGGATATGAGCAGGATAGAAAGCGGGAAGGTGCAGATTAAAGAACAGGAATGCAATATTTCTGAGCTTATGCATAACCTGGTAAATATTATACAGCCGCAGGTGAAAGCCAAACAGCTGGAATTATTTATAGATACCTTTGAGATTGTCAATGAAGATGTGATAGCAGATTCCCTGAAGCTGAATCAGGTATTCATCAATCTGCTGAGCAATGCCGTGAAATACACGCCGGCAGGCGGAACCGTAACTTTCCGCATTATGCAAAAGACTACGTTCCGACATGGATATGGAGATTATATTTTTATCATTAAGGACAACGGAATCGGCATGTCGCCGGAATTTGTGGAACATATTTTTGAACCGTTTGAGCGGGAAGCAAGCACAACCAAAACAGGCATTGAGGGCACAGGCCTCGGTATGGCAATCACCAAGAATATCGTGGAAATGATGAATGGTACGATTTCTGTGGACAGCGAACCTGGAAAGGGAAGCGTATTTATGGTAGAGCTTACCTTGCAGTTACAGGATGTTGAAAAGAATGCAGAGCAGATTAAGGAGTTGGAGGGCCTGCGCACTTTGGTTGTCGATGATGATTTCAACACTTGTAACAGCGTCAGCAAGATGCTTCAGAAGATTGGTATGCGCTCTGAGTGGACCACCTCTGGCAGGGAAGCGGCATACCGGGCAAAAATTGCCCATGAGGAGGGAGATGCCTACCATACCTATATTATCGACTGGCAGATGCCGGAACTCAGCGGTATAGAGACGGCGAGGAAAATCCGCAGTGCGGTGGGGAAGGATGTGCCGATTATCATCCTTACGGCATATGACTGGACCGATATTGAGGAGGAGGCAAAGGAAGCGGGAGTCACGGCATTCTGCGCAAAACCGCTCTTTATGTCCGATTTGAAATCGGCGCTGCTGTCCGCAAATAACCTGTTGGAGAAGCAAGAATCTGCTGCAAACTGGACGTTAGCCGATTTTGGCGGCAAGCGTCTCCTGCTTGTTGAGGATGTGGAAATGAACCGTGAAATTGCAGAGGTCATTCTGACCGAAGCCGGTTTTATCGTGGAGAGTGCGCCTGACGGAACGGATGCTGTAAGCATGGTCGATAAATCTGAGGAATATTATTACGATGCCATCCTGATGGATATCCAGATGCCGATTATGGACGGTTATGAGGCGACCAGAACTATCCGCAATATGTCAAGGAAAGATGTCAAGACAATGCCGATTCTCGCTATGACAGCTAACGCCTTGGAGGAGGATAAGGAGGCAGCCATCAAGCATGGCATGGATGCCCACATTGCTAAACCCATTGACACGGAGGTTCTGATAGAGGTGCTTAAAAAATTCCTTGGTTAGAATATTTGTGCCCAGAACGCCTGTAGGTCCTGAATCCTCATTGTTCGCGGGAATAAAAGATACCCACACTGGAACATATCTCTGGGAAATGAAGTTCCGTGTGGGTGTTTTGTTTATATGATTTGTGCCATTGTGTATTTAATAGGTGGCTTTATCCGGCGTTTCTTTTAAATAAGGCGGCTTTCACAATCCCCTTGGGGTCTTTTATCAGCAGAATCACAAGCCAGATAATCAGTCCCAATGCCACAACGGACAAACCAAGATAGAAATCATTCAGCATATCTGCCGGGGCGGGAGCAAAATATGCCTCGCGGATTTCTATATACTCAAATAAGGCATCGATAAACCACATAAGGGAAGCTCCCCAGTACATCCAGCACAAGATGCCGATATTCATCTGGCTCTTAGGGGCGTTCCTGTACCAGAGTACGGTACAGATAATTGCCGCATAGACAGTCGTAAGTAAAGTCATGTCAATTCCCCCTATTTTGCCGGCGGTAAAGACTCTGCTGACTTAACAGCTTTCTTTTCCAGCATATTTGAGGCAACGAGCATAACACCCCAGACAGCTGTCACAAGCACTGTCATTGAAATGCCGGCGGTAGCCATCTCATTGAGCATATCGGCAGCTTCCGTGGGATTGCCGGCTGCGGTTAAGAATGGAAACCATGGCGTAACTTCCCCATGCCATACATGTTCAAATGCGAGCAAGGCAGAACCGCCCCACAGCAACTTGTTCAGCCATTTTAATTTCTGGGAAAATGGAATCTTTACGGCTTCCGTAGAAGTGACGCCATCTAAGCTGATATGTACAGTCTCCGGCGTGGATTCCTTTCTCTGTAATACTTTTGTTGCAGCGGTAGTAATCACAGCCTCCGCTGCCGGAACTAAGAAACAACCCATTTTTTATCCTCCTGAAATTCATAATATTTATATATTTGGAAATTTATTTCATTCTATCGTCAGTCACCTGGTTTGTCAAGGGAAAAGGGGGATTTTCGGTATCTTTGCGATGACTAAGTTTAAAAAATTTGTTGACATGAGAGAATAATGTGCTATACTTTTGATGAATTGAATATGTGATATACAGGTGTCAGGACAGCATAGCATAGTATAAGAATGCTGGTCCTGGTGAAAAGGGAAACAGGTGCAAATCCTGTACGAACTCGTCACCGTAATTAAGGAGCAGAAGCCAATGAGCCACTGGGGAACCGGGAAGGCGGCGGACGCGATGATTTTTAAGCCGGGAGACCTGCCTGTGTATTGTACGGAAACATTTGTTTCAGACCACGAGTAACTGGTTGTACGTTAGGCTTTGCAGAAACATCTTACTAGTAAGCGACAAAATAATTTGTCCCTTACTATAATCCTTCCAGGGGGATGTGCACGATTTTGACTGCAAGGTTGTTTGTGCATGGAACCTTTACCCAGTGTCAGGATAGATACGCGGTAAAGGTTTTTTATCTTAATAGGAAAGACCTTGTCACGCTAAAGCGTGAAAGTGTCTTCCTGCTAAGATAAAAAATAATATGCGCACTCGCACAAGATATTGTTCTTCGTGTGTCCAAATTTATCCGCGGCATCTTCAATCAGACTATCAAACAACGAAAGCAGAAGGAACAGAAAATCTGCACAAAGGAGGACACATGAAGAAAAGATTGGCAGCAGTATGGATTATGGTATTGTTAGGAGTATTGTGCATGGCGGGATGCGGAAAGGGTAATGCCCCAAAGACAGCCGAAAACACAGCCATTTTGGTAGTTAGCTTCGGGACAAGTTACAATGAAAACAGAGATCTCACAATCGGGGCCATAGAGGAATCCGTCAAGAAAGCTTTTCCAGACTATGAAGTCCGCAGGGCATTTACCAGCCAGATAATTATTGATAAGTTAAAAGAGCGTGATGGGCTGGAAATTGACAATGTGGAGGAAGCCCTGGACCGGGCAGTGGCAGACGGCATTAAGATTCTTGCCGTCCAGCCCACGCATCTGATGGATGGGTATGAGTATACGGATTTAGCAAATGCCTTAAAAGATTATGAGGATAAGTTTGAGCAGGTGGTGTTAGGGAAACCATTGCTTTCCAGCGAGGATGATTTCGAGGCGGTTGTGAAAGCAATTACGGAGAAGACTTCCTCTTATGATGATGGGCAGACGGCAATCTGCTTTATGGGACATGGCACGGAAGCAGATTCTAACGGTGTTTATGCAAAACTGCAGGAGAAACTGAAAAGCGCGGGATATGAGAATTATTACATAGGCACCGTGGAAGCAGAGCCGACCTTGGATGATGTCAGGGCAGCATTGAAAGATAAAGGCACATATAAAAAAGTTGTTTTAGAGCCGCTGATGGTGGTTGCGGGAGACCATGCCAATAACGATATGGCCGGGGATGAGGATGATTCCTGGAAGAGCATTTTAGAAGGAGAAGGCTATGAAGTCGAATGCCTTTTAGAGGGGCTTGGGCAAGTGGAAGCTATCCAGGATATTTATGCAGAACATACAAAGGCAGCTTTTGACAGCCTGAAATAACAATATCAGGGATGGTGCAAAAGATGATAAAACAAGTAAAAAAGATAATATTTGCGGCTCTCATGGTTGGCATATTTTTTATGCCAACCCCTTGCCACGCAGAAGAAAATCCTGCGGCAGTCCCCATTTATGGGAACAGTCTCCAAGATGGGAGTTATGAGGTCGAGATGACCTCAAGTTCCTCGATGTTTCGCATTGTCAAAGCAGAACTTCAGGTCACCGGCGGCAATATGACTGCAGTGATTACCTTGAGCGGGACCGGTTATCTGAAATTATTTATGGGTACGGGAGAAGAAGCGCTGGCAGCTTCAGAGGAAAATTTCATTCCGTTTGTGGAAGATAAAGAAGGCGCATATACCTATACTATTCCCATACACGCGCTGAATAAAGAATTTGATTGTGCTGCTTACAGTAAAAGGAAAGAAAAATGGTATGACAGGAAGCTTTCTGTCCTTGCCTCTTCCTTGCCGGAAGCTGCATTTCTGTGGAACGATGGGGAGTATGCCATGGATGTTACGTTAGATGGCGGAAGCGGGCGGGCAACAGTCACTTCACCGGCACGGATTACCGTGTCAAAGGGGGCAATGGTTGCTTCTGTCCAGTGGAGCAGCCCGGATTACGATTATATGGTTGCGGACGGCGTGAAATATCTGCCCACGAATACGGAAGGGAATTCTGTGTTTGAGATTCCCCTATCGGCTTTGGATGCGCCGATAGAGATAGTTGCGGATACCGTTGCCATGAGCAAGCCCCATGAGATTGCCTATACCCTGACCTTTCACGCAGACACTCTGGCAAAGGAAAACGGTTCCGGCAGCAATCTGGTCATGATTGCCGTAATCTGTGCGTTTGCGGTAGTTGCGGCTATCCTCCTTGTGGTTGTCCGAAACCAAAAGAAGAGAGTGCAAAATGATTAGAGGAAAGAAATCTGTACGGTTTCTGGCATGTTTTTTCCTATGTTTTTCGTGGATGGTTTTTCTGGCGGGGTGTGCAAATAATTCCCTGGAAAACCGGGATACGGACATCAGCAGCAGCCTTTCTTACGAGAGGAGCATGGAACTGCAGTATGCCGGGCAATTTGCCGTGGATTATTATAAAGACGGCTATACGCTGCTTTCGGTAGCAGATGGCAGAAGCTATCTCGTAATCCCTGAGGGGGAGGAAGCGCCAGAAGATTTGCGGGAAGGGATTAACGTCTTAAAACGCCCGCTGGAGCAGATTTATCTTGTGGCATCTGCCGTGATGGATATGTTCTGTGCGCTGGACGGCGTGGAACAGATACGTTTCTGCGGACAGGAGGCTGAGAATTGGTGTATAGAGGAAGCCCGGGAGGCAATGGAACAGGGGAGAATCTTGTATGCCGGTAAGTATGACATGCCGGATTATGAACTGCTTGTGTCGGAGGGCTGTTCTTTGGCAGTGGAGAACAATATGGTTACCCATGCGCCTGAAGTCCTGGAAAAATTGGCAGATTTTGGCATACCGTCATTGGTTGACTGTTCCAGTTATGAGGACCATCCTCTGGGAAGGGTGGAATGGGTAAAGTTTTACGGTGTGCTGTTGGGGAAAGAAACGGAAGCTGAAGCTGCTTTTGCCGCGCAGGCCCAGCAATTTCAGCAGATAGAAGCGAAGGAATCATCCGGGAAAACCGTTGCCTTTTTCTATATCACAACGAATGGGATGGTAAATGTCAGGGTCTCGGCAGATTATGTGCCGAAAATGATAGAATTTGCCGGAGGGAAATATATTTTTGACGGATTAGACAGAGAGGGCAGCCGCCGTTCTTCCGTGACCATGCAGATGGAGGAATTCTATCAGAAAGCAAAGGATGCAGATTACCTGATTTATAACAGTACGGTTGACAAAGAACTGGTATCCATCGAAGACCTTCTGCAGAAAGAATCTCTGCTGGAAGATTTTCAGGCAGTGCAGGAGGGCAGGGTTTTTTGTACGACCAGGGACTTATACCAGCAGTCGATGTCCATGGGGCAGATGATAGAAGATATCCACCATATGCTCTTGGGACATACGGCAGATATGAAATATTTATATCAGTTACAATAATGGAAGGGATGGGAAATAAGGTGCCGGAAAATAAAAGAAGCATCCGCTGCAGGATGGCGTTGCTCTTGTTGGCTGTGGGAAGCACGCTCTTTCTTTTGGGGAATCTCATATATGGGAGCATATCTGTTTCCATGCAGGATGTTATCTGTATTCTCATGGGGCAGGAAGCAGGTACCGCTTATCAGCGGATTGTCATGGATATCCGTTTCCCCCGGGCGATTGCCGCCTTTTTGCTTGGCGGGGCGTTGGCATTGTCCGGTTACCTTCTGCAGACGTTTTTCCATAACCCGATTGCCGGACCTTTTGTGCTCGGCATCTCTTCCGGTTCTAAACTGGCAGTGTCTCTGGTGATGGTATTCCTGCTTGGGAAATCCGTCTCTGTCAGTTCATCGGCTTTGATTGCCGCCGCCTTTGCGGGCGCATTGTCCTCGATGGGATTGGTGCTTTTGATGTCGAGGCAGGTGAGGAGCATGTCATCGCTGGTCGTCGGTGGCGTCATGATAGGTTATATCTGCACGGCAGTCACCGACTTTGTGGTAACATTTGCAGAGGATGCCGATATCATAAACCTACATAACTGGTCGCGCGGCAGTTTTTCCGGGATATCATGGGAGGATGCTGCCATTATGGCGGCAGTGGTAGCGGTTACCGTATGTGTTGTTTTCCTCTTATCGAAGCCAATCAGCGCGTATCAGCTGGGAGAAAATTACGCTGGGAATATGGGCGTAAATGTCCGCAAATTGCGCGTATCATTGATACTGCTTTCCAGCCTCCTTTCCGCCTGTGTCGTTGCCTATGCCGGACCGATTTCGTTTGTGGGAATCGCCGTGCCGCAGCTGGTGAAAATATTGCTTGGGACGAGTAAGCCAATGTGGATGATTCCGTGCTGTTTCTTAGGCGGCAGTATGTTCTGCCTTATCTGCGATTTGATAGCGAGAACCGTGTTTGCGCCCACTGAACTCAGCATCAGTACGGTGACGGCTGTATTCGGGGCTCCCGTGGTACTTTGGGTGTTAGTCAGACAGAAAAGTGAGAGGCAGCTATGAATCATTGTTATTTTTTTACGGAGAAAATGTGTGTGGGATATCAGGACAGGACTCTGATAAAAGACATTGAAATTACTTTGCCCAAAGGAGAAATTTTAACGCTGATTGGAGCCAATGGGGCAGGGAAGTCTACAGTCCTCAAAAGCATCGCAGGACAGCTTCGCCTGTTAGGCGGAACCGTTTGCCTGGAGGAAGAAACGCTTTCTGCTATGGACAGGAAAGCGCTTGCCAGGAAGATGTCTGTGGTATTTACAGAGCGGCTGAAAACAGAGCTGATGACATGCGGGGACGTTGTGGAGACCGGGCGTTATCCATACACCGGGCGTTTCAGCATCCTATCGGAGGAAGACAGGCAGATTGTCCGGGAAGCGATGGATTTAATCAGGGTCACCGAAATCCGGGACGTGGATTTCCGTAAGATTAGCGATGGGCAAAGGCAGCGTGTCATGCTTGCAAGAGCCATCTGCCAGGAACCGGAAATCCTCATATTGGACGAGCCCATCTCCTATCTTGATATCCGGCATAAATTAGACTTTCTGTCTATATTAGAGGAAATGAGGGAAAAGAAAGGGCTTACGGTGATTATGTCGCTGCATGAACTGGAGCTGGCAAAAATCATTTCTGACAAGATAATGTGCTTAAAAGGCGAATATGTTCTGAGGTATGGTACGCCAAAGGAGATATTTGAAGGCAAGTTTATAGAACAATTATTTGATATTACAGAGGAACGCTTTGCCGCAAATGAGAAATTCCTTGCATATATCAGGAAAGTGGGGAGCTATGGCTAAGGTTATCATGATTCAGGGCACAATGTCGTCAGTTGGCAAGAGTTTTCTGACCGCCGGGCTGTGCAGGATTTTTAAGAGAGCCGGTTACAAGGCAGCGCCTTTCAAATCGCAGAATATGGCGCTTAACTCTTTTGTCACCAAAGAAGGGCTTGAGATAGGGCGCGCACAGGCGATGCAGGCGGAGGCGGCAGGCATTGCGCCAATGTCTTGCATGAATCCTATCCTGCTTAAGCCCACGGACCATACAGGTTCCCAGGTGATTGTAAATGGCAGGGTATTTGCAGATATGAGCGCGCAGGAATATTTTTCTTATAAGAAGAAGCTGATTCCAGAGATAAAACAAGCATTCCGCAGGCTGGAAAGGCTGGCAGACATCATTGTCATCGAAGGGGCGGGAAGCCCGGCGGAAATCAACCTTAAGGAAAATGATATTGTCAATATGGGCCTGGCAAATATGGTGGATGCGCCGGTGCTGCTGGTGGGCGATATCGACAGGGGCGGCGTGTTTGCCCAGCTTCTGGGTACGCTGATGCTGCTGGAGAAGGAGGAAAAGGAGCGGGTAAAAGGCATTGTTATCAATAAATTCCGGGGAGATAAGTCGCTTCTTACATCCGGGGTTGAGCTATTGGAACAGAAGGGCAAGGTTCCGGTTGCCGGCATTATCCCTTATATGGAATTGTCCCTGGAGGATGAAGACAGCCTGACCAGGCGGTTTGAGGACAGAAGGAGGGGAAACATTGACATTGCCGTCATCCGTTATCCGAGGATTGCCAATTTTACCGATTTCAACGTGTTAGAACAGATGGAGGAGGTATCGGTCCGTTATGTCTCTTCGCCCGCGGAACTTGGCTGCCCGGATTTGCTGTTCCTGCCCGGAAGCAAAAATACGATAGCGGATTGCAGGTGGATGCGCAGCCATGGCTTTGAAACGGCAGTAAAGGCGCTGGCAGGGAACATACCAATCTGCGGAATATGCGGCGGTTATCAGATGCTGGGCAGACAAATCTGGGATCCCCAAGGCACAGAAGGAGGCGGATATGTGGAGGGAATGGGGTTTCTTCCCATAGCAACAGAGCTGCAGCCCCACAAAGTATGCCGCCAGGTACAGGGAACCATCCCTGGGATGGACGGTATCTTGTCTGCGCTCTCGGGGCTTACCTATGAAGGGTATGAAATCCATATGGGACAGACTGCATGGATAGACAGTAAGGAAGAGGAGGGCAGCTGTCCCCCTAAGGCTGCAGCCTTTGTCTGCGGGGAGAAAGATATCTATGGCACGTATATCCACGGTGTGTTTGACAGGGGCGGCATCGCCGCAGCGCTTGTGGGGGCGTTGGCAGAAAAAAAAGGCATCGCCGTAGAGAGCGGCAAGATGGAAGACTATGATAGCTTCAAGGAGAAACAGTACAATAAACTGGCGGATACGCTAGAGGAGTATCTGGATATGGAGAAAATTTATGAAATGCTCACGGATGCAAAACTGGAATAAATATACAAAAGATACTTTAAGTGACTTATCTGTAGAACCGCTGGATGAATCAATCTGCCAAAAGGTAAGGAGCAACTGGGACCTGGCGGCAAAGCCCCTGGACGGTATGGGGAGATTTGAACGCCTGACGGCTCAGATAGGGGCTGTTTTGGGCACGGACAACATAGACATTTCCAAGAAAGCAGTTATCATCATGTGTGCGGATAATGGAATTGTCGAAGAAGGCATCAGCCAGTGCGGGCAGGAGGTCACGGCTGCGGTGGCCAGGCAGATGGCAAAGGGCTCCTCCGCAGTTGGAAGGATGGCAGCAGCCATCGGGGCGGATACCATTCCCATAGATATAGGAATCAATGGGAAGGAAGAGATTCCCGGCGTACTGCATAAGAAAATCCGCTGCGGAACAAGGAATTTTGCAAAAGAACCTGCCATGACAGAGCAGGAAGCTGTCCGTGCAGTCTTTACAGGCATGGAACTCGTCTCAGACTGCAAAAAGAAGGGGTATCATATTCTTGCCACAGGTGAAATGGGAATTGGCAATACGACAACGAGCAGCGCCATCCTGACAGCGTTATTGTCATGTGATGCAGCGGAGGTAACAGGGCGAGGGGCAGGGCTGAGCGACGTGAAGCTGCAGCATAAGATTGCGGTGATTGAGGACGCCGTCGGGCGCTATAAGCTTCGGGGCGCAGAGCCAATTAAGGTGCTGGAGACCGTAGGAGGGCTTGATATTGCAGGGCTTACCGGTGTCTGTATCGGCGGCGCAGTCTTTCACGTGCCGATTGTGCTGGATGGTATCATCAGCATGACCGCAGCGCTTCTTGCGCAAAGGATAGCGCCGGGGACAGCGCAATATCTGCTGCCCTCCCATATAGGGCGGGAACCCGCAGCGGAAAAGCTGGCAGAGGAACTGGGGCTAACGCCCGTGATAGGCGCAGAGATGGCGTTAGGCGAGGGGACCGGAGCAGTGATGATGTTTTCGCTTCTGGATTTGGCGTTGCGTATCTATCAGGAAGGCACAAAATTTTCGGATATGGAGCTGGAACCGTATAAGAGGAATATAGAGGAATGATGGTATTTGTAATCGGAGGGAGCGCCAGCGGCAAGTCCGCTTACGCGGAACAGCTGGCAGTCTCATTGGCACAAAGAACGCAGCAAAAGAAATATTATCTTGCAACCATGAAAATTGGCGATGAGGAAAGCCGACAGAGGGCTGCGCATCACCGGGAACTTAGAAGAGGCAAAGGTTTTATCACCATCGAGCAGCCGGTGGCAATCCACAGGTCATTGGAAACGATGGTTTGTGGGGAAAAACTGGCATTGCTGGAGTGCCTTTCAAATTTGGTGGCGAATGAAATGTTTTCAGAAGAAAACCCGAAGCCGGAAGAACTGGTTGTGCAGGAGATTTTAGCAAGCATTTCCTTATTGAATCAGGGACTGACGCATCTGGTAATCGTGGGCAACCTTGTGTTTGCGGACGGCATCTTATATCCAGAGCCAACCAGAAGCTACCTCCGGGCTATGGGACGTATCAACCAGGAAATTGCCGCTATGGCGGACAAGGCAGTGGAAGTGGTTGCGGGGATTCCGATAACCGTGAAGCCATAGAAAGCGGCTGTGGGGATTCCAATAACCTTGAAACTGCCGGAATCTCATAACAGCATAGGAGGAAAAAGTATGCATTTGCTGAAATCTTTGTTGATTGCGTTTTCCGTCTATTCCCGGATTCCAGTCCCGCAATTTGCGTGGAAGGAAGAGGACATGAAATATATGCTCTGTTTTTTCCCCTTAATTGGTGCAGTCATTGGCATCTGTATCTATCTCTGGCATATGCTGTGCATACATTGGAGTATCGGCAATTTCTGCCGGACAGCTGTCCTGGGGGCAATCCCGCTTCTGATTACCGGGGGAATCCATGCGGACGGATTCTTGGACGTGATGGATGCTTTTCACTCTTACCAGCCCAGGGAAAGGAAACTGCAGATATTAAGCGATGCCCATATCGGTGCGTTTTCAGTCATCATGTCTGCCATGTATGGGCTTCTCTATCTGGCTGCGTTTTCGGAAATAGCGGATGGCAGGATGTTAAAGACCGTGTGCGGCGGATTTTTTCTGTCACGCTGCCTCTGCGGCATCAGCGTACTTACGTTTCCGCTGGCAAAACAGGAGGGAATGCTGTTTGGCGTAGTAAAAAACGCGCAAAAAAGCATTGTAAGGCCAGTGTTGTATCTGCAGGCAATGGCCTGTATTAGCTACATGATTTTTTGCTTACAGGTAGCTGGGGCGCTGGTCGCGGCTGCGGCGCTTTTGTCGGCTGTCTATTATGTTTACCGTGCCCGCAGGGAATTTGGCGGGATTACTGGCGATACCTCAGGATACTTCGTGCTTTTATGCGAAATCTGTATTCTGATAACAGCGGCTGTCCTGCAAATCGCAGGCGTGGGAAATTAAAGCCTGATGGCACAGGAATGTGGATAGGTGGTGGGAATTTGGATTTGATATTAATCATTGGCGGATATGCGCAGGGGAAACTAAATTATGTGTGTCAAAATTATCATCTGCAGGAATCTGCGGTTTGGGACGGCAATCTGCCGGAGGACAGGCTTCCCCTGGGCGATACCGTCATTATCAATCATCTTCACGGTTGGGTGAGAAGACGGATGGCACAGGGTGGATGCCCGGAGCAGGAAATCCATGCTATCCTGGCGCGCTACCAGTATGGGTTCATTATCTGTGATGAAGTAGGCAATGGGATTGTGCCCACAGATGCGTTCGAGAGGGAGTACCGGGAACAGGTGGGCAGGCTCCTTATCATGCTGGCAGAAAGGGCAATGGCAGTGGAGCGGGTGATTTGCGGAATCGGACAGAGGATCAGGTAGGGATATGGGATATCATATACTGGCGTTTTTTCTGGGATTTTTACTGGATTTGCTGTTTGGCGACCCTTATTTCCTCCCGCACCCTATCCGGCTGATAGGAAAACTGATTTCGGTGACGGAAAAAAAGCTGCGCAGACACAGTAAAATATCGTGCAATGGCGTGGACAGACAGCGGACAGAACTGTCAGGGGGCGTAATCTTGGTGATTCTCGTGCTGTTGGGCACGGTTACGGCAACAGCTCTTGCCCTGTCGGCAGCATATTGGCTGCATCCCTGGCTGGGAGCGGCGGCAGAGACGGTTATGACGTATCAGATTATGGCAGTAAAATGTTTACAGACAGAGAGCATGAAAGTCTGCCAATATCTGCGGCAGGGGAACACAGAGGAGGCAAGGAAGGCAGTTGCCATGATTGTCGGCAGGGACACTGCCTGCCTGGATGCGGAGGGGATTGCCAAAGCAGCCGTGGAGACGGTGGCAGAGAATACTTCTGACGGCGTAGTAGCGCCGCTGCTGTATACCGCTCTTGGCGGACCGATACTTGGTCTTTCTTATAAAGCCATTAATACGATGGACTCCATGGTGGGCTACCGCAATGAAGAATATCTGTATTTTGGGAGAGCTGCCGCCAAGCTGGATGATTGCGTAAACTTTATCCCCGCCCGTCTCAGCGCATGGCTGATGATTGCCGCATCGTTCCTTTTGGGACATGAATTTTCAGGAAAACAGGCATGGGCTGTCTGGAAAAGAGACCGAAAGAAACATGCCAGCCCCAATTCAGCACAGACGGAGGCAGTCTGCGCAGGCTCGCTGGGAATTATGCTGGCAGGACCTGCCGTTTATTTTGGAAAACCCTTGAAGAAACCTTATATTGGAGATAGCTTGCGTAAGGCAGAGGCGGAGGATATCAGGCGGGCGAACCGTCTTATGTACATGGCGGCATGGCTGTGTGAACTGATATGCTTGTCGGTGATGCTGTCGTTATGGAAAATCTGCGGTATCTAAGGATACTGAAAAATCAGCGTTTGCCTAAGTTTCATGGAGGAATTGTTATGTGTGAAATTTATCAGGGGGCTGCCATGCCCCATATCCATGGCGGGGATATTTACCGCAACCGCGTGTCCATGGATTTCTCGGTCAATGTGAATCCGCTTGGCATACCGCAGTCCGTGAGACAGGCCGTGCAGGAGGCAATTGGGGATTGTGAAAGATATCCCGATATCTCTGCCGAGAGGTTGCTCCATGCTGTCAGCAGAATGCACGGCGTGCCGACCGGCAATGTGCTGTTGGGAAATGGGGCATCGGAAATTCTGATGGCGGCCGTCCATGGAATCATGCCTGGGAAAACGGTGATACCCGTTCCGTCTTTTTATGGGTATGAATATGCAGCAGGAGCCGCAAACGGTGAGATTGTCTACTATAGCGCCAAAGAAGAAGATAACTTTCGCCTGGGCAAAGATCTGTATGCAGCGCTGAGCGAGGACGTGGACCTGCTTATCCTTGCCAACCCAGGCAATCCCACAGGAAATCTCATTGGCAAGACTGACTTGATAAAGATTTTAAGCCATTGCAAGGATTATGGGATTTATGTGCTGGTGGATGAGTGCTTCATAGAATTCTGCAGCGGGGATTGTTCGGTCATCTCAGAAATAAATTATTTTAGCAACCTTCTCCTGGTACGCGCCTTTACCAAGATTTTTTCCATTCCCGGTATCCGCCTGGGCTATCTCATCTGCAGCAACCGGCAGCTTGTGGGAAAAATCGGCAGGCATTTGCCGGAATGGAATCTTTCCTGCTTTGCACATGCGGCAGGCTGCGCCTGTGCGTCAGAAATGGATTATATCAAAAAAACCGCAGCATTTATGAGGACAGAACGATGTTTCCTGGCAGAAGGGCTAAAGCAAAACGGCTATAAGGTGTTTCCTTCCGAAGCAAATTTTCTATTGATTTATAGTAAAGAACCGCTCTATGAACGGTTGCTGGAGCAAGGCATTTTAATCAGGGACTGCCGGAATTTCCGGGGGCTGTGCGAAGGATTTTACCGGATTGCGGTCAGAAGCAGGGAAGAAAATGCAAAGCTGCTGCGTGTGCTGCAGGAGGTAAAAAGCTGACAGAACCGCAATATCTGCCTCAGAGGAAACGATGGAAGAACACAAAAATTTGCTGCCGGAGGAAATAAAGGAATGAAACATATAGAATATCTGTTACCAGAAGAGATTGAGAAGAGGAGCTTTGAGATTATTGAGGAAGAACTTGGCAGACTGGGAATCCGGCTGGCGGCGGAGGAAGCGGATATCACCAAACGCGTCATACACACCAGCGCGGATTTTGATTATGCAAAGACGCTTGTCTATTCGGAAAATGCCGTGCCCATCCTAAAAGATTTTATCCGCAATGGAGCGGATATTGTTACGGATACCAATATGGCGCTTGCCGGAATCAATAAGAAGAAGCTTGCCGGATTTGGCGGGGCGGCGCATTGCTTTATGGCAGACGGTGAAGTTGCCCGGGAAGCAAAACAGAGACATGTGACCAGGGCAGCGGTCAGCATGGAAAGGGCAGCAAAGCTTGGCAAGCCAACCATCTTTGCCATCGGCAATGCGCCGACAGCCTTGCTGCGCCTCTATGAACTGGCAAGCGAAGGGAATTTCCGGCCCAGCTTCGTTATTGGCGTCCCGGTAGGTTTTGTCAACGTGGAAGCCGCCAAAGAACGGATGATGGAAACAGACATTCCCTATATCATCAATGTTGGCAGGAAAGGCGGCAGCAACGTGGCGGCGGCAATCTGCAATGCTGCCCTCTATGCGTTATAAATATTGGTCAGGCATGGGAAAGGTTTTCTGAAACGGAGAAATGGGATGCGGTATGGATTTACAACGGGAAGCTGTGCGGCGGCGGCAGCAAAGGCGGCAGCTTACATGCTTCTGATGGGAAATGAAAAAAAAGAAATCACGATAGAGACGCCGAAGGGCATCGCTTATCACGCCAAGCTCCTCGATATTGTACGCAAAGAAAGGGAGGTGAGCTGTGCCGTAGAAAAAGATGGCGGGGACGATGCAGATATCACGACTGGAATCCTGATATATGCAGCGGTATCTTATGGACAGGGAAAAACGCCGCAGATTTCCATTGAGGGCGGGGCGGGCATTGGCAGGGTTACCAGGCCGGGGTTAGACCAGCCGGTAGGAAGCGCAGCCATCAATCATGTCCCCAGGGAAATGATTGTGAAAGAAGTCACAGAGGTCTGTCAGTTTGCCGACTATCGGGGAAGCCTGCAGGTGACTATTTCTGCACCGGGAGGAGAGGAACTGGCGCAGCATACGTTCAACCCCAGGCTTGGCATTGTCGGAGGGATATCTATTATCGGAACAAGCGGCATTGTGGAACCCATGAGCAACCGGGCGGTTTTAGGGACCATTCAGGCAGAGCTGAATCAGAAAAGGGCGGAAGGCTGTCAGTTCCTTGCCGTTTCACCGGGAAACTACGGCATGGATTTTATGAAGAAGACCTATAGCTATGATTTGGACAAGAGTGTAAAATGCAGTAATTTTATAGGGGATACGATTGATATGGCGGCGGAACTTGGCTTTCAGAGAATACTGCTGACCGGACATATCGGAAAACTGATAAAGGTATCGGGCGGCATTATGAATACGCATTCCCAGGAGGCGGACTGCCGCATGGAATTGTTGGCAGCCTTTGCTGTCCGTGAGGGAGCAGCCGCGCATGTTGCCGCAGAGGTATTGGCTTGCGCGACAACAGAAGAGGCAATTCCCATATTGGCAAAAAGCAAGAAACTGCCAGCCATTATGGCACGGATTGCAGAGAGCATCTGCTATTACATGGAAAAGCGCGCCGGCGGCAGACTGCGGGCAGACTGTATTTTATATGCCAATGAATTTGGGGAATTGGCAAAGAGCAAGGAGGCAGAATTATGGTTTACTTTGTCGGGGCAGGAACAGGGGCAGCAGACCTGATTACGGTGAGGGGGGAGCGGCTGTTAAGGCAGGCGGATGTGGTTATCTATGCGGGCTCGCTGGTGAATCCGCAGCTGCTTGCGTTGGTAAAAGAGGGCTGTGGCATTTATAACAGCGCCACCCTGACCTTGGAAGAAGTATTGGAAATTATGAAGAACGCCGAAGCCCAGGGACGGACAACTGTGCGTTTGCATTCCGGGGAACCGAGCATCTATGGGGCAGTCAGGGAACAGATGGATGAACTGGAACAGCTGGGGATTTCTTATGAGAGCTGTCCTGGCGTCACCGCCTGTTTCGGGGCAGCAGCGTCCCTTAATCTTGAATATACTTTGCCAGGGATTTCGCAATCGCTGATTATCACCAGAATGGAAGGGAAAACAGAAGTCCCCCAAGAGGAAAGTATCGAAAGACTGGCCGCACATCAGGCTTCCATGGCAATCTACCTGAGCGCAGGCATGATAAAGGAACTAAGGGAGCGGCTTATCATCGGCGGATATCCAGAAAAAACGCCGGCAGCCCTTGTCTACAAGGCGACCTGGCCGGAGGAGGAATCTTATCTCTGCACAATCGGGACTTTATACGATACTGCCCAAAAACATGGGATTACCAAGACGGCCCTCATATTGGTGGGCGAGGCGATTGCCCATTGCCACTATCAGAAATCGCGGCTCTACGCGCCTGATTTTTCAACAGGATTCAGACAGGCAAAGCGAGAAAGCATAGATACAAATAATTTCCCCCAGAAAGGGCAAGCACATAAGCCCAAAGAAAGGCAGCGCCTTAGCGTCATCAGCTTTACGGAAAACGGAAGTTCTCTTTCCCTCCATCTTGCGAGGAAGCTGTCAGGAGAAACAGGAATCGAAATCACTCTGTATACCGGAAGCGCTGCGTGTGCAAAAATGCAGGAAGGCATGGAGAAAACGCAGCATCCCCTATATGTAAAGAATATCGGCACATGGGCAAGGAAGCAGCTGCAGGAAAAGAATGCCATCTTGTTTATCGGCGCCTGTGGAATCGCCGTGCGCGCAGTGGCCCCTTATCTTACCGATAAGCTTAAAGATGCGCCGGTGCTTGTGATGGACGAAAAGGGACAGCATATCATTCCTCTCCTGTCGGGACATATGGGCGGTGGAAATGAACTGGCACGTTTCCTCGCCAAAATATTGGGGGCAGAGCCGGTGATTACCACAGCTACAGATTTGAATGGCAAATTTGCCGTAGACGTTTTTGCCCGCAAAAATCAACTGCAGATTGCAAATAAAGATGGCATTGCCAGGGTATCTGCGAAAGTGCTTCGCGGGGAGGAAATTACCATATCTATAGAGGATGGCCATGATGATTGCCGGCAGCGGGGAGCGGGAACTGCGCCCCCAGGCGTGCATATCGTGCCCTATCCTCCCACAGGACCGGTAGACGTTTTGGTGGCTTCCCAAAAGGATTCGTCTGAGTCGGCAATCTGGTTAAAACCGAAAGAATATGTGCTTGGTTTTGGCTGCCGAAAAGGGAAAAAAGAGGAGGAGATTGCTGCGTTCATTCTGCAGAAATTAGACGAAGCAGGGATTTCCAAGGCAAGGATTGCCGCGCTTTCCTCGATATCACAGAAACAGCAGGAACCGGGGATTGTATCATGGTGCCAAAAAGAGGGGATTCCCTTTATCACCTATACTGCCGAAGAACTGCGGCAGACCAAGGGAGCATTTCACTGCTCCGCATTTGTAGAAGAACAGGTTGGCGTTGACAACGTCTGTGAGCGGGCGGCTTTACGTTTCTGTGGTCCGGGCGGAAAACTTGTGTTAGAAAAATGCGCCAGGGACGGCATGACAATTGCAATTGCCAAACGGAAATGGATGGTGACATTTGATGGAGAATAAAATCTATATTGTGGGCATGGGACCCGGCAGGGAAGAGATGATGACGAAAGAGGCAGTCCAGGCATTGGAACAGGCGGACGTAATCATCGGCTATCCTCTGTATCTGAATCTGTTGGGGGAACGCTTTAAAGCCAAAAAGCAGCTTGGGACGCCTATGCGTCAGGAAAGGGAACGCTGCCGCTTATGTTTTGAGGAGGCTAAAAAGGGACTGCGCACGGCGCTTGTGTGCAGCGGGGATGCCGGGATTTACGGAATGGCATCATTGATGCATGAAGTCGGAAAGGATTATCCCCAGACAGAACTTGTGGTAATTCCCGGGGTTACAGCGGCAAGCAGCGGGGCGGCAATTTTGGGCGCTCCTATCGGCGATGATTTTTGTGTCATCAGCCTCAGTGATTTGCTGACCCCCTGGGAGAAAATTGAAAAACGGCTAGTCGCCGCCGCTGCCGGCGATTTTGCCATTGTGATTTATAATCCGTCCAGCCGCAGACGGAAAGACTATCTGTTTCGGGCATGCAATATCCTGTTATCACAGATAGAAAAAGAACGTGTATGCGGATTTGTGGAAAATATAGGAAGGGATGGCTGCCATGCCCAGATTTGCACCTTGGAGGAATTATGCGAGAAAGAAGTAAATATGTTTACTACCGTATTTATCGGCAGCTCCCAAACAGAAATCATCAACGGAAAGCTGGTGACGAAACGAGGGTATGCCATGGACCGGAATGCGGAGCAGAAAGAAGGTGCGTGAAATGGGCGAAGTGGTAATTTTCTCCGGCACAACGGAGGGGAGGAGGCTGTCGGAGCATCTGGCAGCGGCTGAGGTATGCCATACTGTCTGCGTGGCAACCGAATATGGGGAATTTGTGATGAAATCCCATCCACTGGTAAAGGTTCACCGGCAAAGGATGGACCGGGAGCAAATCAGAGAATTTCTTGTGAAAGGGAGTTTTGCTGTGGCAGTCGACGCCACCCATCCTTACGCGGAGATAATCACCCAAAATGTGCGAGAGGCAGCAGAGGAATCCGGGATTCCCTATCTGCGCCTGCAAAGAGAAGTGGCAAGCCATGGCAAAGATGTTACATATTTTGAGACGCATGAGGACTGCGCCCAAGCGCTGGAACGTACAAAGGGAAATATTCTCCTGACGACCGGCAGCAAAGACTTATCGGTATACAGCGCCTCGGAATCATTAAAAGCCAGGCTGTATGTGCGGATATTGCCCGATGACAAGAGCATTCTCTTATGTAAAGAACATGGCATTTGCGGGAAACAGGTAATTGCCATGCAGGGACCGTTTACAACAGAACTGAACGAAGCCATTCTGCAGCAATATGGGATTTCCTGCCTGGTAACGAAAGAAAGCGGCGTATCCGGCGGTTATCCGCAAAAACTGGAAGCGGCGGCAAGGGCTGGCGCGAAGGTCTTTGTAATCGGGGCGCCCAGGGAAGAAGGGTATTCCTTTCCTGAAATCTGCCGGAAACTGGAAACTTATTGCGGAAAGCAGTTTCCCTTATCGGGACAACTGAATATCGTTCTGGCGGGAGCAGGTATGGGAAGCCCTGACTGCCTGACCAGGGAAGTACAGGAAGCAATCGATGATGCAGATATTTTACTCGGCGCCAAAAGGCTGATAAGTTATCATCATCCGAGGCTGGAAATGCGCCCCCTCTATATGGCAGAACAGATTGTCCCCTATCTGCGGGAAGTGCAGCAGAAAAACCTGTTCACAGGCGTGGGGAAGGTTGTAATCCTTTTTTCCGGTGACAGCGGATTTTACAGTGGCTGCCGCCTGGTGTATGCGGCGCTGCAAAAGGAAATTGAAAACCACCGCCTGTATGCTTCCCTGCGCATCCTGCCGGGAATCTCTTCTGTCGCCTATTTTGCTGCCCGCATAGGAGAAAGTTATCAGGATGCAGACATCTGCAGCGTCCATGGAAAAACATGGTACAGCCTTGCCCAGAGAATCCGCAACCACCGCCAGACGTTTTTGCTGACTTCCGGTGTGAAGGACGTGAACCGCCTGGGGGAAATCTTGTCAAATGCAGGTATGGAACATTGTGAAGTTATGGCAGGATATCAATTATCTGCCAAAGAGCAGCAAATCCGGACGTTAACGCCTGCGGAGTGCCGTGAGGTAAAAGAGGAGGGGCTGTATATCTGTTTTGTGAGAAATCCGCGAGCGGAGAGACGGAGATTGACGCATGGCAGGAAAGATACGGAGTTTGTGCGGGGACAAGCGCCCATGACGAAGGAAGAAGTACGGGATGTGAGCATTTGTAAGCTGCAGTTGCATGAGGGGGCCATTGTCTATGATATTGGCAGCGGCAGCGGCTCGGTTGCCGTGGAAATTGCCGCACTGTCCGATAATATACAGGTATATGCGATTGAACGGAAAAAGGAAGCCCTTTTGTTACTTGAAAAAAACCGCCAGCAATTTGGGCTTGAAAACATATCAGTCATGGAAGGTTCTGCACCGGAGAAACTGTCTGGGCTGCCAGCGGCAACACATGCGTTTATTGGCGGAAGCGGCGGGAAATTAAAAGAAATCTTGGAGGAACTGTACCGCTGCAATCCGTCCATGCGGATTGTCGTCAATGCTATCAGCATGGAAACTATCTGCGAACTGAAAGAACTTTTATCCGCCTATCCTATCAGGGGAACAGAGATTGTGCAGATTTGGGCCAATAGAATCCGGGAGACAGGGCGTTACCATCTTCAGCAGGCAGAAAACCCGGTATGGATTTTTGCCTTTAATTTTTGTTTGGAGGACTGAGATGAAAATCAGCAGAATTATGATAGCTGCCCCCAAAAGCGGCAGCGGAAAGACAACACTTACCTGCGCGCTTTTACAGGCGTTAAAAAATCAGGGGGAAAACGTAATTTCCTATAAATGCGGGCCTGACTATATCGATTCGTTATTTCACAAAAAAGCAATCGGCGTTCCGGCAAGGAATCTGGATACTTTTTTTACCGATGAAAAAGAAACCAGGAAACTTTTTGCCCAAAGCGTACCGGAAGGAGGGCTTGCCGTTATAGAAGGGGTTATGGGACTTTTTGACGGACTGGGAGGAATTCAGGAAAGGGGCTCTTCCTACCATCTGGCAAAAGTAACCGGAACACCCATTGTGCTTGTAGCCGATGTTAAGGGAATGGGACGTTCCATGATTGCCATGCTGGCAGGATTCCTTACCTACGATACGGAAAAATTAATCCGCGGCGTAATCCTGAACCGGATTTCCCAGAACTATTTTAAGCGCATGAAACCGCTGATAGAAGACGAATTGAACCTGGCTGTCCTGGGGTATCTCCCCGAACAGCCAGCGTTCCATATGGAAAGCAGGCATTTGGGGCTGATTCTGCCTGATGAACTCGTGCATATCAAGGAAAAACTGCAGCTAGTTGCAAAATCATTCTCTGCGACTGTTTCTGTGGAAGACATCAGGGGAATTGCTGCGGCAGCAGAAGAACTGGACATAGAAACGGAGCCTTGCCCCTGCAGGAACAGCGCCCCGAGAAGAAACAGCCCTTCCATAAGAAAAGCAGAAACCTCAAGGAAGCCCGCAATTGCCGTTGCCAGGGATGAGGCGTTCTGCTTTTATTATATGGAAAATCTTCAAATGCTGCAGGAATATGGGGCAGAACTTATATATTTTTCCCCTTTGCACGATGAGCAGCTGCCCCAAGACTGCCATGGTCTCCTGCTTGGAGGCGGGTATCCGGAACTTTATGCTGCCAGGCTCTGTGAAAACAAAGGGATGCTTGCGGCAATTCGTCAGGTGGTAAACCGTGGACTGCCAATCGTGGCGGAATGCGGCGGCTTTCTGTATCTGCACACTACCATGTGTGACAAAGAGGGCAACGAGCATACTATGGCAGGAATTGTTCCCGGCGCTTGTTTTTATACAGGCAGATCCGTCCGCTTCGGATATCTGGAAATTCAAGGAAAGCAAGGTCATTTCCTGGCAAAAGGCAGCAGAATCAGGGGACATGAGTTCCATTATTATGACAGCACTGCCAATGGGGAAGCTGCATTGGCAATAAAACCGGTGACAGGGGAGACATATCCGTGTATTATGGAAGGGGAAACGTATTGGCTTGGTTTTCCCCATCTATATTATCCGTCCAATCCGGCGTTTGCCGAAGCATTTGTGGCAAAAGCGATAAAATACCAAGACAGGAGCAGCATATGAGAAATTCACACCGTTTTTTTGAGAATAAGGAGTGCCGGTATTTTCCGTGCCATAAGGGGCTGCAGGATTTTAACTGCCTGTTCTGCTATTGCCCAATGTACCAGAAGAAGGACTGTTCTGGAAACCCAAGATATTTCGAAAGGGACGGCGAACAGATTAAAGACTGTTCCGGCTGCGTATTTCCGCATCAGCCGCAGAATTATGATAAGATAATTCAGCTTTTAAAGAGAGATTCTTGATGTCGGCTAACTTATAGCCGGAGTTTTTTGACGAATCGTGGTCAGTCAATTTACAGCCGGAGTTTTTTGACGAATCGCGGTCAGCCAATTTATAGCCGGAGCGGCTTTGGCGAATCATGTCAGGAATTGTAACTTTACCGCGCAATGAAAGTATGGTATTCTGGTATTGTCGGTTTAATAATCTATTTTTTAGGAAAGGTAGGGAGATTATGGAATATACTTATAAGACAAAGGGTACTTGTTCCAGTCAGATTAAATTAAATATCGAAGGGAATATTGTGACGAATGTTTCTTTTACCGGGGGCTGCAACGGCAACCTGAAAGCGATACCGCGCCTTGTGGACGGATGGACCGTAGAGCAGATTGAAGAGAAGCTGTCCGGGCTTCAATGCGGGGTCAAACAGACTTCCTGCGGCGACCAGCTGGCGAAAGCCTGCCGGGCTGCATATGAAGCTCAGAAATAATGTGGAAAATGCTGGGTTGCATTGGCTAAATTGGTTACAATTGATGAATTTTTGTCGAAAAAATAAAAAAATATGTAGAATTAGAGAGAAAATATGGTATACTTTACTATATAAAATTTAAAAGAAAGTGGGGCACGAGAAATGGGTTTCATGACATTTAAGGGCGGCGTTCATCCGCACGACGGAAAAGAATTCTCCAAAGACAAGCCGATACGTGATATTTTACCCAAGAGTGAACTGGTATTTCCTGTCTCCCAGCATATCGGGGCGCCGGCAAGTCCGGTTGTCGCTGTAGGCGATACCGTGCTGAGAGGGCAGAAAATTGCAGAGGCGGGCGGTTTCGTATCTTCGCCGATTTATTCTTCCGTATCCGGTACAGTGAAAGCAATACAGCCGCGCAGGGGCGCAGTTGGCGATATGGTGAATTCCATTATTATCGAGAATGATGGAGAGATGAAGGAAGTGGAATATTCACCGGTCAGCGATGTGAAGTCTCTTTCCAGGGAAGACATCATCAACAAGGTGAAAGAGGCGGGCGTTGTAGGTATGGGAGGCGCTGGTTTCCCAACACATGTGAAGTTATCGCCGAAAGAACCGGAGAAGATAGAGTACATAATTGCCAACTGTGCAGAATGCGAGCCGTATCTTACGGCAGACTACCGGCGTATGCTGGAGAATCCAACGGAGCTGATAGAAGGTATGCGGATTGTCCTGCAATTGTTTGACAATGCCAAGGGTTTGTTCGGCATTGAGGACAATAAGCCGGACTGCATTCAGAAAATGCAGGAGCTTACCAAAGATGAACCCCGCATGGAGGTCTGTCCGCTGAAGACAAAATATCCGCAAGGCGGTGAGCGGCAGCTGATATATGCAACCACCAAAAGGGAAATTAATTCTACCATGCTTCCGGCAGATGCGGGCTGCATTGTGGATAACGTAGAGACCTTGATTTCTGTTTATAATGCTGTAAAGCTGGGCAAGCCGGTTATGAACCGTATCTTTACTGTCACAGGCGATGCGGTTGCAGAACCTGGGAACTTTAATATCTGCCTGGGCATGAGTTATGCAGAGGTGCTCGAAGAGGCGGGCGGCTTCAAGGTTCAGCCGGAGAAAGTTATTTCCGGTGGTCCGATGATGGGATTTTCCATGTTCGGTCTGGATATTCCGACCACGAAGACATCGTCCTCCCTGCTATGCCTTGCCAAAGATGACGTTGCAGCAAGTGAGACGACTGCATGTATCAACTGCGGACGCTGCGTATCTGCCTGCCCGGAACAGATTATCCCTACCAGGCTGGCGAAGATGGCGAACCATGGAGACATGGAAGGATTCGAGAAGTGGAACGGCATGGAGTGTATTGAGTGCGGAAGCTGCAGTTACATCTGTCCGGCCAAAATACCTCTGGCACAGTCAATCAGAACGATGAAAAAGCAGATTCTTGCAGAGAGAAGGAAGAAGAAATAAACCGAAAGCAATTTAAATACCCCATAGCGGGCAGGAGTAATCTGCACTATTGTCCGCGGGAATAAAGAGAGAAAGAGGTGTCTTATTGTGAGTGATTTATATAATGTATCATCATCATCGCACGTCCGTGACAAAGATACATCCGCCAGAATCATGCTTTATGTAATCATCGCGTTACTGCCGGCGACTGTTTTTGGCGTTATCAATTTCGGAGTACGCGCGCTGGTGCTGATTTTAGTCTGTGTGGCAGTCTGTGTGGCTTCGGAATGGGTTTTTGAGAAGCTGGTACATAAAAAGAGCACCATCAACGATTTCAGTGCAGTGGTGACCGGTCTTTTGCTGGCATTGAATCTGCCGCACACTTTGCCAATCTGGCAGGCAGTGTTAGGCAGCGTATTTGCGATTGTCATCGTTAAAATGCTGTTTGGCGGCCTCGGGCAGAACTTCATGAATCCGGCGTTGGGCGCAAGATGTTTCCTGCTGGTGTCATTTGCCGGTACAATGACCAGTTATACTTATGACGGCGTGACAGGGGCAACGCCCTTAGCGCTTTTAAAGAACGGCGAGAGCGTAGATACCATGAAGATGTTTCTGGGAACGACCGCCGGGACTATCGGCGAGACCAGCGTGATTGCTATTTTGATTGGCGCAATCATCCTGATTCTGCTCGGCGTGATTGATTTGAGGATTCCGGCAAGCTATATTATTTCCTTCGCAGTGTTCATCCTGTTATTTGGCGGGCATGGACTTGACGGAAATTATCTGACTGCACAGCTTTGCGGCGGCGGCCTGATGCTGGGAGCATTTTTTATGGCGACAGACTATGTGACTTCGCCGATTACCCCCATGGGCAAGATTGTATTTGGCATTCTTCTTGGAATCCTTACGGGATTATTCCGTCTCTTTGGCGCTAACGCAGAGGGTGTTTCCTTTGCCATCATTTTAGGCAACCTTTTAGTGCCGATTATTGAGAAGTTTACGATTCCAAGGGCATTTGGACAGAAAAAGGAGGTCAGGCATGAATAAGAAGATTGTACATGACGCGTTGATTTTAACCGCCTTTACCCTGGTACTGGGATTTTTGCTTGGCGCTGTCTATGAGATTACCAAAGAGCCCATAGCGGCGGCAGAGAAAGCAGCCTTGGATGAAGCGTACAAGGTTGTGTTTGCGGATGCAGATTCTTTCGAGGAGGATACGGAGTTTGATGCAGCAGCGGCAGCAGAAATCATTGCCGCAAGCGAGTTCCCCAATGATGAGATTACGGCAGTGAATAAAGCAGTCGATGCCTCCGGCAATGTGCTGGGCTATGTCATCAATGTCACTTCCCATGAGGGAAGCCAGGCAGACATTTCATTTTCAGTGGGCATTACGAACGAGGGCGTTTTGAATGGGTATTCCATCACAGCCATCAGCGAGACGCCAGGCCTTGGCGTACTGGTGCAGGAAGAGCCGTTTTATTCCCAGTTTGAAGGAAAGTCGGAGGAAACATATACGGTGGTAAAATCCGCCCCATCGGCAGAAAATGAGATTCAGGCAGTCACGGGAGCAACCATTTCTTCCAGGGCAGTCACGAATGGCGTCAATGCATGTCTGGAATATTTCAGAAGTGCTTTGCAGGGAGGTAACTAAGTATGAATAAATATGTAGAACGTTTATATAACGGTATTATCAAAGAGAACCCGACGTTTGTGCTGATGTTGGGTATGTGTCCCACCTTGGCGGTAACTTCTTCCGCCATCAACGGTATCGGTATGGGACTTTCCACAACCGTGGTGCTTGTAATGTCCAATCTGCTGATTTCCATGTTTCGTAAGGTGATTCCGAACGGTGTGCGTATGCCGGCATACATAGTTGTCGTGGCATCCCTCGTTACTATCGTACAGTTTGTCATGCAGGCGTATACGCCGGCGCTCTCCGCATCTTTGGGCGTGTATATTCCCTTGATTGTGGTGAACTGTATTATCCTGGGAAGGGCAGAGAGCTATGCTTCAAAGAATCCCATTATGCCGTCTATTTTTGATGGTATCGGCATGGGGCTTGGGTTTACGGTCGGCCTTACGCTTATCGGTCTGATCCGCCAGATTCTGGGGGCGAACCTTGGAATTACCGTATTTATCATGGCTCCTGGAGCATTTTTAGTCCTTGCATTTTTAGTTGCGGGCATGAACATTGTCAGAGACAAAATGGAAAAGAAGGGCAAGCCGCTGGCAGCTCCTTCCGGATGCCTTACCGGGGACTGTGCAAGCTGTACGCAGTCTGCAATGTGCACCGGGAAATTATCATCATCCGCGAAAAACTCGCAAGAATAGGAGGCAGAATAGATGAAAGAATTATTGATGATTGCAATCGGCTCTGCCATTGTAAATAATGTAGTGTTAAGCCAGTTCCTTGGAATCTGCCCCTTTCTGGGAGTTTCCAAGAAGACGAATACCGCGGCCGGCATGGGAGGCGCCGTTATCTTCGTCATTACGCTGGCATCCTTTGTTACCGGTTTGATTTACCAATTTATCCTCACGCCGTTCCATGTGGAGTATCTGCAGACCATCGTGTTCATCCTGGTGATTGCATCCCTGGTGCAGTTTGTGGAAATGTTCTTAAAGAAGAATATGCCCCCACTGTATGAATCTTTGGGCGTATACCTTCCGCTGATTACCACCAACTGTGCAGTATTGGGCGTGGCGCTGACTAATGTAACTAAGGGCTATAATTTACTGCAAGGTGTGGTAAACGGTCTGGCTACCTCCGTGGGATTCTTCATTGCCATCGTGATAATGGCGGGCCTGCGTGAGAAAATTGAGTACAATGATATACCGAAACGTTTTCAGGGAACGGCAATCGTGCTGATTACGGCCAGCTTAATGTCAATCGCCTTCATGGGATTCTCAGGGATGATTTGACCTAAAGAAGGAAAAAGGAGGAAAACATGAATATAGGAGCAATTATCATTGCCGCCCTGGTAGTGGGCGGAAGCGGTATTCTGCTTGGCTTGTTCCTGGGAATTTTCGGGGAAAAGTTTAAAGTAGAGGTAGATGAGAGGGAAGAAGCCATCATGGGCGTCCTTCCCGGCAACAACTGTGGCGGCTGCGGATATGCCGGATGTTCCGGTCTGGCGGCAGCTATTGTAAAGGGCGAAGCGCCGGTGAACCAATGTCCCGTAGGCGGGGCTCCCATAGCTGCACAGATAGGTGAGATTATGGGGGTGGCAGCCGAGGAGGGCGCAAGGAAAGTGGCATTTGTCAAATGTGCCGGTGACTGTGAAAAATCAAAACAGGACTATAAATATACCGGTGTGGAAGATTGCGCAGCGATGGCATTCATCCCCAATGGCGGACCAAAGGGCTGTAATTATGGCTGTCTGGGCTATGGCAGCTGTGTGAAGGCATGTCCCTTTGATGCGGTACATATTATCAATGGCATTGCTGTGGTGGATAAAGAAGCCTGCAAAGCCTGCGGCAAATGTGTGGCGGCCTGCCCGAAGAACCTGATAGAACTGATTCCTTACGATGCCAAGAACAAGGTACAGTGCAGTTCCAAGGACAAGGGCAAGGACGTAATGGCAGCTTGTTCCGTAGGCTGCATTGGCTGTCATCTCTGCGAGAAGAACTGCCCGGAGGGTGCAGTTACGGTTACAGATAATATCGCGCACATTGATTATGAGAAATGCACCGGCTGCGGCACTTGTGCAGAGAAATGTCCTAAGAAAATTATTAGTATCTGACCTGGGGAAAGTCCTGAGGTCTGGTATTGGTCACGATAATGTAAATCGAAGAGTTAATATGCAAGGCAGTTTATAATGAGAAAGCGGAAAATGCCGATAAAAGCACTTTTCGCTTTCTTTCTGTGAGAAACCATCAGTATTCCCTCTGGGATAAAGGAGATAGAAAATGAGATACACCGGATATGAACAAATATGGATGTTTTTGATATATAGTTTTCTGGGCTGGTGCCTGGAAGTGATTTATGCAGCGGCGGGACGGAAGAAATTTGTAAACAGGGGATTCCTCAACGGAATCCTGTGTCCGGTTTACGGATTTTCCATGGTGTTCATGTTGGTGTTTATGGATTCCCTGAAGGGAAACTGGTTCTATCTGTTTCTGGGCTGCACGATTGTCGGAACAGTGACGGAACTTATCACGGGCTTGGCGCTGGAGAAAATCTTTCATCTGCGCCTGTGGAATTATTCAGAAAAAAAGTTTCAGGCAGGGGGGTATATCTGCGTCACGGCATCGCTTGTCTGGGGGCTGCTGGGGCTGCTCGTGGTTGATTTCATAAATCCGTTTTTCCTAATGGTAATCCGCAAGGTACCTGGGCTTCCTGGCATGGTTTTGCTGATTGTCTCGCTGGTAATCCTTGCAGCGGACACTGTGACCACCACAGCAGCTTTGCTGAAAATAAAAAACCAGAACCCGGCGTTTCAGGAGATTGCCGAGGGGTTCACCCAAGCATCAAAATCATTGGAAGGGTTTATAGTGAAATTAGTGCACCGCAGGGTAAACCGGGCATTTCCAAGCCTCAAAGAGCAGCAGGCAGAGGAAGCGGAACAGGAGCGCATCTGCCGGGAAACGGTGTTTGCCTATGGCTGCAGTTTCTGTAAGGTGTTCTGGATATTTATGCTGGGAGCATTTCTGGGGGATTTGACGGAGACGGTGTTCTGCCGTTTTTCCATGGGAAGGTGGATGAGCCGAAGCAGTGTGGTCTATGGCACGTTCAGCCTGGTCTGGGGACTTGGCGTGGCAGGAATAACCATCCTTCTGTACCGTTACCGTAACCGGGAGGACCGCTATATCTTTCTGGCGGGGACTTTGCTGGGCGGCGCGTACGAGTACATATGCAGCGTATTTACGGAACTGGCTTTTGGAACTGTGTTCTGGGATTACAGCAAGATTCCCTTTAACCTGGGCGGGCGAATCAACCTCTTGTTCTGTTTTTTCTGGGGGATTGCTGCCTGGGTGTGGATGAAACTGCTCTATCCCAAGGTTTCAGATTGGATTGAGAAAATACCCAAAAAACCAGGCAACTTTTTTACATGTATTACGCTTATTTTCATGATAATAAATGTGTCACTGTCCGGTCTTGCCTTAAACCGCTACAGTGAGCGCGCCTGTGGCATTGCCGCAAATAATGGGGTGGCGCTCTGGTTAGATGAAAGATTTCCAGACGAGCGGATGGAACAGATCTATCCCAGTGCAAAGATACGGAGGCAGCAGAAAAAACCAAAACAGAATCAAAGGTAACAGACAGAAAGCAGGAGTATGATATATGGAAGCAAAAGAATATTTCAGGAAGAAAAAGCGGGTAGTTGTCAAGATTGGCTCTTCCTCTATTAACCATGAGGAGACGGGAAAACTGAATTTTACAAAGCTGGAAAAGCTGGTGAGGGAATTGTGCGATATCCGCAACCAGGGCATAGACGTGTGCCTTGTCAGCTCCGGCGCTATTGCCGTAGGGCGTCAGGTCCTGGGATTTGTGGAACGTCCCAAAGATATCGCTACGAAACAAGCGTGTGCGGCAATTGGTCAGGCAAGGCTGATGATGACGTACCAGAAAATGTTTGCCGAATACCATCAGACCGTGGGCCAGGTATTGATGACGAAAGGAACTATGCTCGACAATGTCTCTCGCAAGAATGCACAGAATACGTTCGAGGAATTGTTTCGCCTGGGCGTGATACCCATTGTCAATGAAAATGACACCGTTTCCACTTATGAGATGCGCTTTGGAGACAACGACAGCCTGTCTGCGATTGTGGCAGCGCTGGCGGGGGCAGATTTACTAATCCTCTTGTCCGACATTGATGGGCTGTTCACCGATGACCCCCGGCAAAATGCGGATGCCCAATTAATTCGTGTTGTTGAAAATTTAGACGAGAACATTATTTCCATGGCAAAGGGCACGACCGGCAGCGATGTGGGAACCGGCGGCATGGAAACGAAGCTGATTGCGGCGGAGATTGCCACGCGTTCCGGGGCAGACATGATTATTGCCAATGGGGAAGACGTAGGGATTCTGCACCGGATTTTTGGGGGGAAATTTAAGGGGACGCTGTTTAAAGAGCATTATGATGAGGATTTCTATATTGCAGATTTTATAGAGCAGAGCATGGACTGAAAAGTTACTAAAGTTTTTTTAGTAACTTTTTTGCAACTATGTGATAGAATTTACCATTTTTCCTGTCTATGCAAGTGAAGGGGTCCTTAAGGTTCATGCAGGTCTTGCAGTTAAGGGAGGTGGAATTTTGGAAGATGCAGAGATTGTCGACCTGTATTGGGAACGTGATGAACGTGCCATCAGCGAGTCGGACGCAAAATATGGCGTATATTGCTATACCGTTGCCAACAATATACTTTGGAACCAAGAGGACAGCAAAGAATGCCTCAATGACACCTGGGTGAAAGCCTGGAATGCGATTCCGCCGCAAAGACCGCTAGCGTTAAAGCCGTTCTTTGCCAAAATCATCCGCAATCTGGCGCTCAACCGCTATCATATGCAAAATGCCCAAAAACGTGGCGGAAATATGGTCTTAATTGCAATGGAAGAACTGAATGAATGTGTATCTTCAAAAGAAGATGTGGAATCTGCCTACTTTGCGAAAGTGCTGCAAAAGGATGTAAATCTGTTTTTGCATACCTTGCCTGAACGCGACTGCGATATCTTCCTGCGCCGTTATTTTTTCCTGGAAAATACGGCTGAGATTGCCAGACGTTATGGAATGCGGGACAGCAATGTGCTGGTGAAACTTTCCCGGCTGCGAAAGAAATTAAAGAAATATCTGCGAAAGGAGGGATATTCTGTATGACAGGAAAAGATTTGCTGGATGCCATCGGATATGTGGACGAAAGTCTTTTGGAACGCTGCCAGAGAACGGAACAGATGGAAAGAAAAAAGAAAATCTCGTGGTGTCGGTGCAGCAAAAAATATCCTTCCCTTGCCGCCTGTGCGGGTCTGGTGATTATATCTGTCCTGGGCATCACATCCTGGCAGTACAATTTTTCCGGCGTGGGCGATACGTTGGTGCATAAGGGTCCCGAGGGCATCATAGTATCATCGAATGTCCATCATCCAGAAGAAGCGGAGCGTTTGCCCAAGGCAGATGACAAAGCTGGGGCGGACAATGTTCCAGCGGCGGACAGTTCCAATGGAGCAGCCAGTGACAGTGCAGAGGATACCTTAAAGGAAACAGATCAGGAACCAACAGCAGGCAGATTTGGTTTATCGAACGGTGATTACCAGTCCGCTCTCCCCATTTTACCAGATACGGATACTTCTTCTGGCACGAACAGCGGTGTTGATAACACGCCGAAGGGTTCGGAAGATACAGATATTTTACCCCCCACTGCAGACAAACTATCGAAAGCCGATGAGACAGGCGATGTATCGCCGAAGTATTCCCAAGGCATAACGATTGAAACGGTAAAGGAAATCCCCCAAGGAAATCCTTCATCGGAACCAAATGTGCAGCCAGGGGAACCTAACCAGCCCGATGAAATACCTTCCGTGAAAAAAATTCTGACAGAAAATACGGTCATCATCCGTGGAACCGTAAAAAAGATTCAGCATTTCCATGCCATGGGTGGGCAAATAGATGTTTATTTTTCCGTAGTTTCCCTGAAAGTAAAAGACGCATATCGGGCAGATGGGAAAGGGAGCCCGCAGAAGGGGAAAATCTGCAAGATTTATCTGCCTGCCGCTAAGGATGCCGTTCATCCAGACAGCAGTATTTTAGGGAAATTCACAAAGGGCAGTGAAGCGATTGTGATGCCATATATTGCAGATGCCAAAACCGGCATTCACAAAAAAGGAAAATTCTTTGCAGTTTTGGATGTGTCCGATTATTACTTCGAGTCTGAAACGGCAGAATCCCATGTTTTTTTGAAGACAAAAACAAACGTCCTCTATGATACCAGGATTTATGAGATTCCACATAGCGGTAAAAAAGTAACTTTAGATGATATCGGAAATTACCTGAAAAAGAACTTAAAAAAACAGGTTAAATGAAAATTATCATAACCGGAAGATAGAAACCGGAAGATAGAAACCGGAAGATAGAAAAAGGAGGAATTTTATGAAAACAAGATTTATTTTCACACGGATTACCGCAGTTCTGCTGGCTTTCATTCTGTGCGTTACATTTACAGACACTACATCAATTGCAAAAGCAAAGCTTTCCGATACCAGACTTACCATGTGGACAAATGACAGCAGCTGTATCAGTTTGGAAAGGGCAGCTTCCAAAGTCACATGGAAAAGTTCCAACAGCAAGATAGTCAGAATTGAAAAAACTTCTGGAAAATATAGCCAGGATGTATCCTTAGAAACAGGGAATAAGAGTGGGAGCTGCACGTTAAAGGCTAAGGTGAAAGGTAAGACTTATTGTTGTAAAATAACGGTCAAAAAAGGAACTATCATCAAAAAATATTCTGGCAGAAAATCAAAGAACGTGCTGGAAAGAGTAGTACAGACCCCAAATTCCCTTATCGTCCGCTACAGGATGTGCGCTGCAATATATGATAAAAAGAAAGATTCCCCTGCTTCCTATGGCGAATCCATCCGGTTGGAGAAATACACAGACGGCAAATGGAACGAGGTTCCGATGGCGGTAGATGTTGTGTTTCCGTGTGAGGCATGTGCGCTGTTCGTTATTCCACCCCAAACAAGTGTCAGCAGAGCGGTTCATCTAGAGGACTATTATGATATTTCTAAGTTGGAGAAAGGCAGTTACCGGCTCAACGTCAATGTGTTTTATCCTGACTGCATAAACCCATATGTTAAATTTAAACTTAAATAGTTACAAATCCCCCATTACGAAGCGGTTATCGTGATGGGGGATTCTGATATTACCGGTTGCGGATTGCAAATACCGGAAGTCCGTCTTTCATTGGACGCTGGCATTCACCTTTTACTAAGGGAGCTGCATAGTCGATGAATTCCTGGCTCAGGCTGGAACCATCATTGATAATCCATTCAAGGGGAACGGTCTTTTCCTTGTTGCAGACATCATTGACATCTACCAGAGCACATTCCATGCCATAATCTCCATCCTTGCGCTTGAAAGCAATCATGTAGCCTGTCTCGCCTTTGAGGGCAGCCTGTACGGCAAAAGAACCGGCTGTGACTGCTTCTTCCAGGTCCGTAGCGGAAAGGCAGTTGGAGGAACAGCGCTGGCTGACATTGAATTCCACGGAACGCACCTTTACGCCGAGTTCTTTCTTGACAAGGGACTGCAGATAAGAGCCGCAGCCATTTAAAATCTTATGTCCGAACTGGTCAACAGCAGTCTCCACAGAGTCCTCGCTGATGAAATTGCCCTCTGCGTCTTTCAGCCCTTCGGAAACGCAGACAGTTACATGTTTATGTTCATCAATTGCTGCTTTCAGCTGTTTTATGAATTTCTCCTCGGAGAAAGGAACTTCTGGTAAGTAAATTAAGAGCGGATTCGGGTCTTTCTCACATCTTGCAAGGATGGAGGAAGCTGCCAGCCATCCGGCGTGGCGTCCCATAATCTCAATAATCATCACATTGGGCTTGTCATATGCCTCTGAGTCCCGGTTGATTTCGCGGACAGAAGAAGCTACGAATTTGGCAGCGCTGCCGAATCCAGGCGTATGGTCGGTAAGGACCAGATCGTTGTCAATGGTCTTGGGTACGCCCATCACGCGGATATCGCTGTTTACAGAAGCTGCATAGCGGGACAGCTTGCTTACGGTATCCATGGAATCGTTGCCGCCGCAGTAGAAGAAGTATCCGATATTTAACTCCTCAAATTTCTTGAATAATTCCGGGTAAACGGGATCGGACAAATCCTCCGGCAGCTTATAGCGGCAGGAACCGAGGAAAGCGCCTGGCGTGGTCTTTAAAGCGGCAAGCTCGTCCTTTGTCATATCGGTGTCCATGTCCATATATTGACCGCCAAGGAATCCTTCAATTCCGTGCACCATGCCATATACTTTGCCAATCTGTTCTGTGCTTTTCAGACCCTCCGTTACAACGCCGTACAGGCTTCCGTTGATAACGGCAGTAGGTCCTCCAGACTGTCCGACAATAAGATTTTTCATGTTTGTTCTCCTTTCGTTTGAAAAATATATTACTAGATATATGATAGACGAAAATGCTTGGAATTTCAAGCCAAAAGGAGTAGAATGGTTATAAAATATGTTTCGGTCCGCGCTTGGCGCCGTTTCCTGCGGCCAGATTACCTGCGGACTGTTGCAAAGAACAGAGAGAGGGTTATATGGAACAGAAAAAGATTGACAGAATCAATGTCTTGGCAAGGAAAGCAAAAGCCGAAGGCTTAACGGAAGAGGAGAAAAAAGAACAGGCGCTGCTGCGTCAGGAATATATTGCCATTGTGCGCAGGAATCTGCGCGGGCAGCTGAATAACATTGATGTAATAAATCCTGATGGGAGCATCGAGAATTTAGGAGAAAAATTTGGCAGAACAGAAGAAAATTGATGATGAGAAACGAAAAATACGGTCAGAAGCAAGACAGAACAGAGATACGCTGACGCAGGCACAGATTAGGCTCTGGTCGGAGAAGATTTGTGAAAATTTGCAGGCGCAGCCTTTTTTCCAGGCGGCAGAGACAGTTTATTTCTATTACCCGCTGGGAAGCGAGGTAAACTTGCTGCCATTGGCGCAGCAGGCATTGGATTTGGGCAAACAGGCGGCGTTTCCCCGGGTGAATGGCAATGAGATGGCGTTTTACCGGGTATCCAGCCTGCAAGCGTTTGCCGAAGGGGCGTTTCATATCATGGAACCTGCCGGTGATGATGTCATGGACAATGCAGCTGCCCTGGTCTTTGTCCCAGGACTTGCCTTTGACAGCCAGGGAAACCGCATGGGATATGGGAAAGGATATTATGACAGGTATTTTGCCAGATATCCAGGCTGCCGGAAGGTTGGGGTCTGCTATGGAATGCAGAGAATCCCTCAGGCGCCTTGCGGGGAATTTGATATCCCCATGGATATGGTGATTACTGAATGTGGACTGGAACATTTCTTAAATTATGATATAATCTAGCACATAGAACTGAAAATTAAAAATGGAGGAATTAAAATGTCAAACCTTACTTTGGAAGAAATTGGACAGAAAGCGAAAACTGCGGAGGCTGTGCTGCGGGTACTGCCTACCAGCCAGAAAAATAAAGTACTGACGACGGCAGCCGATTACCTGATGGCGAATATGAAAGTGCTGTTGGAAGCGAATGCCACAGACGTCGCCCAGGCAAAAGAAAATCACATGGCGCCTGCGCTGGTGGACAGGTTGCTGCTTACGGAGGCGAGAATTGCGCAGATGGCGGAGGGGCTGCGCCAGATTGCAGAATTGGAAGACCCCATAGGCGAAGTGCTGTCGATGAAACAGCGCCCGAATGGATTGCTTATCGGACAGAAACGGGTGCCGCTTGGCGTCATTGGCATTATCTATGAGTCGCGTCCCAATGTGACGGCTGATGCTTTCGGGCTTTGTTTTAAAGCCGGGAATGTGGTGATTTTAAGGGGAGGGAAAGATGCCATCCATTCCAATCATGCCATTACCAGGACACTGCAGGATGCCTTGCACAAATGCCAGCTTCCCCAGGAGGCAATCAGCCTCATCATGGATACCAGCCATGAGACGGCAGAAAAATTTATGAGATTGAATGATTATGTGGATGTACTGATTCCCCGGGGAGGCGCAGGGCTTATCCGCACGGTTGTGGAACATGCCACCGTGCCTGTGATTGAGACCGGAACCGGAAACTGCCATATCTATGTAGATGAGACGGCGGACCTTGATATGGCTGTGGAGATTATTTTCAATGCCAAGACGCAGCGGATTGGCGTCTGCAATGCCTGTGAATCGCTGGTTGTCCACGAGAAAGTGAAGGATTTGCTGCTGCCAAAGCTGGTGCAGAAACTAAAAGAAAAAAATGTCGAAGTCCGCGGAGATATCGCAAGCTGCAGCGCCTGCAGCGATATCGTAAGCGCCACGGAGGAAGACTGGGGAACGGAATACCTGGATTATATTTTATCGGTCAAGACAGTGGCAACGATAGAAGAGGCCATCGCGCATATCAACAAATACAATACCGGGCATTCCGAGGCGATTATCACCAAAGATTACAGCAACTCCCGAAAATTCCTGGATGAAATCGATGCCGCCGCAGTGTATGTGAATGCGTCCACACGGTTTACGGACGGATTTGAGTTCGGCTTTGGCGGTGAGATTGGTATCAGCACGCAGAAACTCCATGCCCGGGGTCCGATGGGACTGAAAGAACTGACCAGCACGAAATATATTATTTATGGAAATGGGCAGGTGAGAACGTAATATGGAAAGTTCCATTCAAATACTTACTGAGCCGCAGATTACGCGGGAGCTGTTCAGGCATTTCAACCGCCGCCAGGAGGTGTCGAAATGCTGGCAGCGTGAGCAGGGGTTATGGGTGTTAAATGAAGTTTCATTTGTCGAAGACTGGAGTGAAGAACAGTATCAATTTCTGGTAAAATGCCTGAGAAACACGGTCCTTACAGGCGGGCTGGTATTGGGGGCGTTTATCCAAGGGAAAATGATAGGGTTTGCTTCCGTGGAAAGCCGGCATTTCGGTTCCAGCAAGCAGTATGTGCAATTGTCCTGTATCCATGTGTCCTGCGAGAGCAGAGGACAGGGGTTAGGGAAAAAACTGTTTCGGTTTGCAAGCCTGGGGGCGAAGAAAATGGGGGCAGAAAAACTCTACATTTCTGCACATCCCGCCCAGGAAACCCAGGCGTTTTACCATATGCTTGGCTGCGTGGAGGCGGGCGAATATGATGGGGACTTGGCAGAGCCCTACAGCTGCCAGCAGGAATACATGCTGTATGACTGCCAGTTGGAATATACGTTGAAAGATTAGGGGGCAGAAAGGGAACATCAGAAACATGTACAGGGATGATATATGGCAGAAAGGGAAAATTCAAGAAAAATGTACAATGAAATTAATTTAGATAAGATAGATATAAATGCAAACCCTCCTACAGAAGAGCCAGCCAGACAGTACTACTTTATGGCAAAATGCCGCCAATATACAGAGCAGTTTCAGGAGGAGCATGGACGTATCCCCATGGCTCATGTACAGAACTATGGCTGCCAGATGAATGCCCGCGATTCTGAGAAACTGGCGGGCATTCTGGAGGCTATGGGGTATGGGCTTATCGATTCTGAAGAAGCAGATTTTGTGATTTACAATACATGCACTGTGCGGGAGAACGCCAACAATAAAGTCTGGGGGCGGCTGGGCTACCTGAATGTTTATAAGAAGAAACATCCGCACATGAAAATTGCCCTCTGCGGCTGTATGATGCAGGAAGCGGATGTTATAGAGAAAATAAAAAAGAGCTACCGTTTTGTGGACCTTGTCTTTGGAACGCATAATATCTACAAATTTGCGGAACTCCTGTATACCGCCTTACAGCAAAATGATATGGTGATTGATATCTGGAAAGATACCGATAAGATTGTCGAAGATTTGCCGGTTGAGCGCAAATACGCGTTCAAATCCGGGGTAAATATCATGTTTGGCTGCAATAATTTCTGCAGTTACTGTATCGTCCCCTATGTCAGGGGACGGGAGAGAAGCCGCAAGCCACAGGATATCCTGCGCGAGATTAAGAAATTGGCAGCGGACGGCGTGGTGGAAATCATGCTTCTGGGGCAGAACGTCAATTCCTATGGCAAGAATTTGCACGAGCCCATGACGTTTGCCCAACTGCTGTCAGAAATTGAGAAGATAGAAGGCATCGAGCGTATCCGCTTCATGACCTCCCATCCCAAAGACCTTTCCGATGAATTGATTGCCGTTATGGGCAAATCCCGCAAAATTTGCAATCATCTGCATCTGCCGCTGCAATCTGGCAGCAGCCGCATTTTAAAGGAGATGAACCGACGCTACGACAAGGAGCAGTATCTTGCACTGGTCGCTAAAATCCGCGCAGCTGTCCCGGACATTGCCCTGACTACGGACATCATAGTGGGATTTCCCGGGGAAACAGAAGAAGATTTCTTAGAGACCATGGACGTGGTTAAAAAGGTCGGATATGAAAGCGCCTTTACCTTTATCTATTCCAAGCGGACCGGGACCCCGGCGGCAGCTAAGGAGGAACAGATTCCTGAGGAAGTAGTCAAAGACCGTTTTGACAGGCTGTTAAAGGAGGTGCAGCGCTGCTCTACAGCGCGGGCGGAAGCTTTAACTGGAAGGACAGAGGAAGTTCTGGTAGAAGAGGTGAATGAACAGGATGATACCCTGGTAAGCGGAAGGATGGGGAATAATTTTATTGTCCATTTTCCGGGGGACAAGGGTTTGATTGGAAAGATTGTCAAGGTTAAGCTGAAAGAGTGCAAAGGCTTCTATTTTTATGGAGAATTGGACGGGCAGGAGAGGTGACAGAATGTATTCCTATATGAAAGGTGAACTGGTTGAGATTTTGGATGAGGCAATTGTACTTGAAGTAAACAATATCGGCTATAATATCCATATTCCCGCCAGTATGATTGACAGTTTTAGCGGAACCGGGCAGACGGTAAAGATTTATACTTATTTCCATGTGAAAGAAGATGCCATGAAGCTTTATGGATTCCTGACAAGGGATGACCTTAATGTCTTTAAGCTGCTGTTAGGGGTCAGTGGGATTGGCCCCAAAGGGGCGCTTGCCATTTTGACGGTCATGACCCCGGACGACCTGCGTTTTGCCGTACTTGGGGACGATGCCAAGACGATTGCCAAGGCCCCGGGAATTGGCAATAAGACGGCACAGCGCTTAATCTTAGAGTTGAAGGACAAGCTGAACCTTGAAGATGCTTTCGAGGCCAAATCCATGCATGTTGCTGCGGACACAGGGAATCCGGCTTCCGGTGCGAAGAGCGAGGCTGTGCAGGCATTGACGGCGCTTGGGTATTCCTCCACGGAAGCCTTGAAAGCAGTAAACGGTGTAGAAATTGCCGAGAACATGACCGTGGAAGAGGTCTTAAAGGCAGCGTTAAAGCAGATGGCGTTATTATAACGGAGGATATCATGGTTACAATCAAAGAAATGAAAACAGAAGATACGCAGACTGTGCTGAGAATGATGAAAATATTTTATGGTTCGCCTGCCGTTTCGCATGATGTGGCGGAAGACACAATGAAACGCGACATTGAGGCGTGTATCAGCGACAATCCGCTGATAGAAGGCTATGTGTTCCGGGAACAGGATGAGGTGGCAGGGTATGGCATGATTGTCAATAGTTTTTCCACAGAATTCGGCAAGGCCTGTATCTGGGTGGAAGACCTATATATAGAACCAAAATACCGTGGCAGAGGGATTGGCACACAGTTTCTTTCCTTTGTGGAAGAGCGTTTCCGTGAACAGTCAGTGCTCTTAAAACTGGAAGTGGAACGAGAGAATACTGTGGCGGTGGAGGTATATAGAAAACATGGCTATGAGGAACTCCCCTATATGGAGATGATAAAGGAACTGTAAATCTTCCCGCAGCACACAAGGAGGAGACAACATTTATGGGTCAGAGCCGTTCCAATAACTTAACGTTGCGCTATGGTCTCTATCAGTTTACTTTTTTTCTGTCCTGTGCAGGCATTTTTGGATTTGCCACAACCTATCTGGTTGCCAATGGATTTACGGCTGCACAGGTGGGCGCAATTATTGCGGCAAGCTATTTTGTTGCCTGTATTTTGCAGCCGTTTTTGGGAGGGTTCGCAGACCGCTTCCCCTGGATAGGGCTGCCGAAGTTAATCATACTGTGCCTGGGCTTAAGTTTTGCCAGTTTTACGGTAATCCAGTTCTGCCATCTGCCGCAGACCGTTTTCGGTGCTTTATATGCAGTTGGCGGGCTGCTGATAACGGTTACAGTTTCCGTAAACAACGCGCTCTGCGTATTTTACAGTGAGCGCGGATATGCGATTAATTACGGCATCGGTTCCGGCATTGGTTCTCTTTCCTATTCAGTGTCTACATTCGGGATGGGATATGTGATTGCTTATCTGGGCACGGATTTCATGATATGGGTGGTCCTTTTGTCCTTAAGCCTGCAGATAATCATTACATTGGGATATCCGAAGATATCTCAAGGCAAGGAATCTTTCCTGGCCCAATCCACGGAAATGCATGATAAAGGGCAGCGGGTGTCCTTGGTTTCATTTTTCTTCAAATATAAGTTTTTTACGCTCACTATTCTGGGAGCCATGCCGATTGCCATGTGCCACTCCATGGCAGAAAATTACCTGTTCCAGATGTTTTTGCCCATGGGCGGCAGCAGCCAGCATGTCGGCGCGGCTTTGGCAATAGCCAGCTTTTCGGCGGCGCCCTTTCTGCTGCTGTTTGAAAAAGTACAGAAGAAAATCGATATTACGCTGTTGATGCGCCTTTCGGGCGTCTTTTATATACTGAAAGCAGTGTTGATGTTTTTTGCATCATCCATCTGGCAGGTATATGCAATTGTCTGCCTGCAGACGGTTACTTATGGGTTTATTTATCCGTCCTTATTTTATTTTGCCAAAATGAAAATTGACAAAGAGGATATGGCAAAGGGACAGGCTGTTGCCGTGGCTGCTTTCACCTTGGGGACGGCGTTGGGAAGCCTAGTCGGCGGCAAGGCAGTAGATGCGTTTGGTTTTTCGGCAATGATTCTCATAGCCGGGGCGTTGGCTGCATTTGGCACAATCATTATTAATTCCAGCATTAATAAGTAGGTTATTTTGTAACTATTCAGCCTAAAATTTTCAATTACAGCATTTTCGTGCTGGCGATGAGGGTCTATTGATTTTTTGCATAATCTAAGCTATAATTGTCAGAGATTTTGAACGGAATCGGAAAGGAATTACCTTCAATGGAAAAACGTGTAATCTCCACCCAGATACAGGAGGAGGACCAGAAAATTGAGACAAGCCTCCGCCCCCAGCGTTTGGAGGAGTATATCGGACAGGAGAAAGCCAAAAAGACCTTAAAGGTCTATATAGAAGCGGCAAAGCAGAGGGGGGAAGCATTGGACCATGTGCTGTTCTACGGTCCGCCGGGCCTGGGCAAGACAACGCTTGCCGGGATCATCGCCAATGAGATGGATGTGCATATGAAAATCACTTCCGGCCCGGCTATCGGCAAGCCGGGGGAGATGGCAGCCATCTTGAGCGGACTTCAGGAAGGAGACATCCTCTTTGTCGATGAAATCCACCGCCTGAACCGGCAGGTGGAAGAAGTGCTCTATCCTGCCATGGAGGACTATGTGATTGATATTATGATAGGCAAAGGCGCCACCGCGCGTTCCATCCGCCTGGATCTGCCGCATTTTACGCTGGTGGGGGCAACGACAAGGGCGGGGCTCTTGTCTGCGCCGTTGCGGGACCGATTTGGCGTCATACACCATCTGGAATTTTATAATACTGAAGAATTAAAGACCATTGTGCTGCATTCGGCAGTCAAGCTGGATGTGGAGATTGACGAGGGTGGGGCATTTGAATTGGCCAGGCGTTCCCGGGGCACCCCGCGGCTTGCCAACCGGCTGCTGAAGCGCGTTAGGGATTTTGCCCAGGTAAAATATGATGGCAGAATTACCAAAGATGTGGCTGCTTTTGCGCTGGACCTCCTGGAAGTCGACAAATTTGGGCTGGACCAGAACGACCGCAGCATTTTAATGACCATGATAGAAAAATTCAAGGGCGGCCCTGTGGGGCTTGATACGCTGGCGGCAGCTTTGGGGGAGGATTCCGGCACCATAGAGGATGTCTACGAGCCCTACCTTGTAAAAAACGGCTTCATCAACCGGACGCCCAAAGGGCGGGTGGCAACAGATTTTGCTTATAAGCATTTTGGCATAACGGCTTGAAAAAGTCATGGCATCTGCTATAATGAGTGAAAGTATATACTTAGAGAAAGAAATGAGGATGATTTATGGGAGGATTTTTTGGAGCGGCAACTGCTGATGATTGTGTATTTGACTTGTTTTTCGGAATTGATTACCATTCCCATTTAGGGACGAAACGCGGTGGGATGGTGGTTTATGGAGAAGGCGGATTTGACCGTGCCATCCATAATATAGAAAACGCGCCGTTTCGCACCAAGTTTGATAAAGATATACAGAAAATGTCCGGTTACATGGGTATCGGCTGCATTTCTGATTATGAACCGCAGCCGCTCTTAGTACGTTCCCACCATGGGACATATGCCATTACCACGATAAGCAAGATAAATAATATCAAGGAACTGACCGAGATGCTCTTTGAGCGGGGACACTCTCATTTCCTGGAAATGAGCGGCGGGGACATCAATGCCACGGAGATGATTGCCTGCCTGATTAACCAGAAAGAGAACCTCATAGAAGGCATCCAATACGCACTGGAATCCGTAGACGGCTCAGTCTCCATCCTGCTGATGAATGAAAAGGGCATTTATGCAGCGAGGGATAAATATGGGCGCACACCAGTCGTCATTGGCAGGAAAGACAATGCTTTCTGCATATCTTTTGAGAATTTTGCATACAGGAACCTTGGCTATAAGGATTATAAAGAACTGGGCCCGGGAGAGATTGCAATAGTCACGGATAAGGAGTGCACGACCTTATCCGCACCTGGCAAAGAAATGAAAATCTGCACCTTCCTGTGGGTTTACTATGGCTACCCGGCAAGCTCCTATGAAGGGACAAGCGTAGAGCAGATGCGTTACGATTGCGGGCAGCGAATGGCGAAGAGGGACCATGTAAGCCCGGATATTGTCGCAGGAGTGCCGGATTCCGGGACGGCCCATGCGATTGGCTATGCCAATGAATCCGGGATTCCGTTTTCCAGGCCGTTTATCAAATATACGCCGACCTGGCCGCGCTCCTTTATGCCTACCATACAGAGCCAGAGGGATTTGATTGCCAAGATGAAGCTTCTGGCCGTGGAGGAGCTGATACGCGGCAAAAGCCTGCTTCTGATTGACGATTCCATTGTCCGGGGGACGCAGCTTCGGGAGACCACGGAATTCCTCTATGAGAGCGGGGCCAAGGAGGTCCATGTGCGCCCGGCATGTCCGCCGCTCCTTTTTGGCTGTAAATATCTGAATTTTTCACGTTCCACCTCAGAGATGGACCTGATTGCCCGCAGGGTCATCGACCGTTTGGAGCATGGGAATGTGACGGACGAAGTGTTAGAGGAATATGCGGACCCGGAATCGCCGAAGTATGAACAGATGGTAGAGGAAATCCGCAAGGAACAGAATTTTACTACCCTGAGGTACAACCGCCTGGACGATATGCTGGATTCTGTGGGCATTGATAAATGTAAGCTGTGCACGTATTGCTGGAACGGCAAGGAGTAACCGTTCCGCAGCCAGGTCCCTCATGGATGTGGGGATCAGAAGCGCCAAAGGCCTTTTATTAATTTATAATTCAGGGAGGAAATATAAATATGTCAGTGAAAACCAGCGCGGATGTGCTGATTGGTGGGAAAATATATACTTTGAGCGGTTATGAGAGTGAAGAATATTTGCAGAAAGTGGCAAATTATATCAATAATAAGCTCAATGAATTTGACGAGATAGAGCAATTTCGCCGGATACCGGCGGATATGAAAGCAACGCTTTTGGAACTCAATATTGCCGATGATTATTTTAAAGCAAAAGAGCAGGCGGAGACATTGGAAAAAACCGTCCGTGAGAAAGAGCGGGAAATCTATGAACTGCAGCACGATTTGATTTCTGCCAAAATTAAGGTCGAGAGCAGTGAAGAGACCGCATCCAATCTGGAAAAGGAGAACAAAGAGCTCCTGCTGAATAAGGCGAAACTGGAGACCTCGCTCGCCGATGCCTTGCTTGGCAAAGTAAAAGGGCAGACGTTGGCAGGACAGGAGCATAACCGGGTAGATAACAAGAATCTGGCGGAACAGGACAGGCCGTCAGACAGCAGTCACGAAGAATTGTCCACTGCAAAGAACCAAGCTTCCCCTGCCCAACAGGATGGAAACAAAAAACAGAATTCCAACAGAAAAAAATAATCACAGAAGCTGTTGCAAAGATAGTCTGCATACAAAATGTTTTGTAGATTTTCAAATTTGCGGCAGCTTCTTAGCACTGCGTAAGAAGCTGCATTTGCGCAAGGAAACAGGAGGTACGGCAATTTGTATAGGAAGACAGAACTTTTGGCTCCGGCAGGCTCTTTTGAGATTTTAAAGGCAGTAATCCATGCGGGGGCAGATGCCGTATATGCTGCGGGCAACAGGTTTGGCGCCCGCGCGTATGCCGCAAACTTCACAACGGAAGAGATGCTCGCAGCCATTGATTACGTGCATCTAAAAGGGAAAAAGCTGTACCTTACAGTGAATACCTTGTTGAAGGAGCGGGAAATACACGAACTGTATGATTTCCTGTGCCCATTTTACGAGGCTGGCCTGGATGCGGTGATTGTGCAGGATATGGGCGTCCTGCATTTTATCCGCAACAACTTTCCCGATTTACCCATCCATGCCAGCACCCAGATGACCGTTACCGGAGCTTACGGAGCCAAGCTGCTGTTGGCGAATGGCTGCCGGCGAATTGTCACTGCCAGAGAGTTATCCTTAGCGGAAATATCCCATATTTATCAAATGACAGGGGCAGAAATTGAAAGCTTTGTCCATGGCGCGCTCTGCTACAGCTATTCCGGCCAATGCCTTTTGAGCAGCATGATTGGCGGCAGGAGCGGTAACCGCGGCAGATGTGCGCAGCCTTGCCGTCTGCCTTATGAATTTTGTGAAACGCCAGGCAAATCAATGACCAGGCGGCAGCAGGAGAATTATCCCCTGAGTCTGAAAGACCTCTGTGCGATTTCCCTGATTCCTGAACTTATCGAAAGCGGCGTCCATTCCTTGAAGATTGAGGGACGGATGAAACAGGCGGAATATGCAGCCGGGGTCACTGGCATTTACCGCAAATACCTTGACTTGTATGAGGACAATCCAAGGCAGCGTTATCAGGTGAGCGATGAGGATTACCAGAAGCTGCTGGATTTGGGAAACCGCTGCGGATTTACGGACGGATATTATAAAAAGCATAACGGCAGAGACATGGTTACGTTTCACAAGCCCTCCCACGAGAAAAACCAAGGACATGGGCAGTTTATAATTCCTAAGAACGCTGCCCACAGAGAGAAAGAAAAAATAAAGGGAATTTTAAGACTTTCTATAAACAATCCTGCAAGCCTTGTGCTAGAATATAAAGGGATACAGGCAGAAGTTACCGGATCTATCGTACAGAATGCACAAAAACAGCCCTTAGCAAGACAGACTGTGCTGGAGAAGATGGCAAAAACAGGAAATACGCCGTTTCAGTTTGGACAGTTAGAAGTAGAACTGGAAGAAAACAGCTTCCTTACGGTAGGCGCTTTAAATGAACTGCGCCGCGCAGGTATCGACAGATTGACGGAACTGATACTGCAAAAATACCGCAGGCAATTGCCGGACAATCCTTTGGCAGCACAAAATGGGCAAAAGGCTTCCGGTAACATTCCGTCCTGCAATCAGCAGAATCAGGATGTCACTATGCAGAGGAGACAGCCCTGTGAACAGCCGTTGGAAACAACATTGCCCCTGTCTGTCCTCACAGAGACGTTAGAACAGTTTGCTGTATCCTTAAAACAGCCGGAGGCAGCGCGCATTTATCTGGAATCGTCTGCCCTCAGCCGGAACCGTCTCTGCCGCGAATTAGCAAACCTGACAGCCAAAGCGCATAAAGCAGGGAAAACATGTTATCTGGCATTGCCGCATATTTTCCGTATGGAGACGGTGAAATGGTATGAAACAAACTGGCAGCAGATTTCCGAGGCAGCAGACGGCTATCTCGTCCGCAATTTGGAGGAACTTTCTTTCCTGCAGGAGATGGGCGTGCCCCCTGCCAGGATACAGGGAGATTATCCTTTATATGTATTTTCCAGGGAGGCAATCCGGGGCTGGGAAGAATTGTCTTTGCAGCAATACACGCTGCCCGTGGAATTGAATGCCAGGGAATTAAGGGATTTAGGCAGTGGTGGGGAAATGATTATCTACGGCTATCAGCCGGTGATGTTCAGCGCGCAATGTCTGCTGAAAAACATCAACGGCTGCAGCCACAAGGAAAACATTTTCTATCTGAAAGACCGCTATGGCAAATTATTTTCGGTGAAAAACTATTGTGAAGGGTGTTACAATATCATTTACAATATCAGCCCGCTGGCCTTGTTCCATCAGTTGCGGGAAATTAAGATGATTCAGCCAGGGAGCGTACGCCTATCTTTTACTGTGGAAGATGGCAATGAGCTGGAAGAGGTTTTTCGGCTTTACCGGCAGGCGCTGGCCGGAAACTTAGACAAAAACAGCTATCTGGATGAGTTTACCAATGGGCATTTCAAGCGAGGAGTCGAATAAATGGTACATTTGATTACAGAAATATCGAAATATACAATGATTATCCTGTTTGCACTGTATACCTACCAGTGTTTTTCTTCCTTAAAGCGCAGTGTGGATAAGGAAGAACAGGCAGAGAAATACCGCAGCCAGGTTGTGTACATGTATATGTTCCACCTGAATGCTTACGCGGTCTTATTTGCTTCCACCTTAAATACCGATATTTTGAAATTCTATGCCATGCAGGTCGTATTTTTTGCGGCTGTGCAGATTTGTTACGGCATTTTTTATAAGCGTGTTTCCAAGCTGGTGGTAAATAATATGTGTATGCTTTTATGCATCGGGTTCGTGATGCTGACGCGGCTCTCCTATGAACATGCCGTGAAGCAGTTCTGGATTGCTGTTGTTTCTATGGCGGTGACTATGTTAATCCCTTATTTTATCAGCAAGTGGACGTTTTTGCGCAACCTGACCTGGGCGTATGCGCTTGCCGGCATCACCATGTTGGGCGTAGTCGCCGTGCTGGGGGCAGTCTCGCATGGAGCGAAATTGTCCTTTTCTGTGGCGGGGATTGCGATTCAGCCCTCAGAATTCATCAAGATTATCTTTGTGTTTTTCGTGGCTTCCATGTTCTATGAATCCACAGATTTCATGCAGGTGGCAAAAGCCACCGTGGTCGCGGGGCTTCACGTGATTATCCTTGTGTTGTCAAAGGATTTGGGCGCCGGGCTGATTTTCTTCATTGCCTACATGGTGATGCTGTATGTGGCAACCAGGAAACTCTATTATTTTGCAGGAGGGCTTCTGTGCGGGGCAGCCGCCTCTGTGGTGGCTTACCATCTGTTTAACCATGTGCGCGTGCGCGTGGTGGCGTGGCAGGATCCTCTGGCAGTCTTTGAGAACGAAGGAAACCAGGTTTCCAATTCCCTGTTTGCGATTGGGACGGGCGGCTGGTTTGGCATGGGGCTCAACCAGGGAATGCCCAACAAGATCCCAGAGGTCAAGCAGGACTTTATTTTCTCGGCAATCTCGGAAGAACTGGGCGGCATCTTTGCCGTCTGCCTGATATTGGTCTGCGTCAGCTGTTTTTTGATGTTTCTCAATATTGCCATGCAGATGAAAGACACGTTCTATAAACTGGTGGCTTTGGGACTGGGAACAATCTATGGCTTTCAGGTCCTGCTCTCCATCGGCGGGGACATCAAGTTCATCCCTTCCACGGGGGTGACTCTGCCTTTAGTCAGCTATGGCGGAAGCTCGCTGCTGAGCACGCTGATTATTTTTGCCGTTATCCAGGGACTGTACCTGCTGCGCGAGCGGACGGAAGCAGAGCGGGAAGCGCAGAAGAAAGAAGCAGCCTCAAAGCCGGCAGCAAAGAAGGCTGGCGGCAAGAAAGAAGGGATGGGGAAGAAAGAGGGTACAGGAAAGAAACCGAAGCGGAAAGGAGGCAGAAAATCCCATGAAGAAAACATCCACGGAACGAAAGTCGAGAACTTCGACTAAGCGGGGAAATAACCGCGAGTTTGCTATCATCACCTATCTGTTTGTCGCTGTGTTTATCATGATGATGGGATACTTTGCCTATTTTCAGATATTTAAGAGCGAGGATTTCATCAACAGCCCTTATAATACAAGGCAGAACACATTTGCGGAGCATGTGGAGCGGGGCGCAATCCTTTCTTCCGATGAAAAGGTGCTGGCACAGACGGTTGTGGGGGAGGATGGCACAGAGACGCGTTACTATCCCTTCGGTCCTATGTTTGCCCATGCAGTAGGTTACGACAGCAATGGCAAATCGGGCATCGAATCCTTTGGCAACTTCAACCTCCTGCGTTCCCATGCATTTTTCTTGGAACAGGTCATCAACGGCATACAGAACAAGAAAAATCCCGGGGACAATATCGTTACCACCCTCAATTATAACCTGCAGGAGACAGCCTATCAGGCATTGGGGAGCAACCGGGGGGCAGTAGTTGCGCTGGAGCCATCCACCGGCAAAATTCTTGCCTGGGTCTCCAAACCAGATTTCGACCCCAACACCATTGCCAGTGACTGGGACAGCATCATCGCCAATACGGACAGTGAGAATTCTGTCCTGGTGAACCGCGTGAGCCAGGGGCTTTACCCGCCGGGATCGACATTCAAGATTCTCACGACCCTTGAGTACCTGCGGGAAAATGCCAATTATCAGGATTACCATTATAATTGCCAGGGAATTATCTCCATGGAAAATACACAGATTCATTGTTATGACAATGCGGTTCATGGAGAGGAGAATCTGCAGGCCTCCTTTGCCAAATCCTGCAATACCTCATACGCCAATATTGGATTGGGACTGGATAAGACAAAATTTGCCGGTCTCTGCCGTGAATTGATGTTCGATGCGGACCTTCCCATTTCCTATCCTTATAATAAGAGCAGCTTCGTCCTGAATAAAAATTCCAACACAGACGAGGTCACCCAGATGGCAATCGGGCAGGGAGAGACTTTAGTGACGCCATTGCATATGGCATTGATAACATCCGCCATTGCCAATAACGGCACATTGATGCGGCCCTATATCATTGACCATACGGAAAATTACCGGGGCGTTGCGGTGAAAAAATACCATCCAACGCCGTATAGTTCCCTGCTCAGTGAAAACGAAGCCAAAAAACTGCAGGAATTCATGTCCCTGGTTGTCAGTGAGGGCACCGGCTCTAAGCTGAGCGGACAGAGTTACCAGGCGGCAGGAAAGACCGGTTCTGCAGAATTCAGCAATACCAAAGGCGAAAGCCATGCCTGGTTTACCGGATATGCATCCACACAGGAGAAAGGAAGCATCGCTATCACCGTGATTGTGGAAAACGGCGGGGCCGGAAGTTCCGTTGCCGTGCCGATTGCCAAACAGGTATTTGATGCGTATTTTGCGCAATAAAAAAATCTTGCAAGATATTATAAAAAGGGGTATACTGTGTGTAAGGCTTAAAGACCACATCAGGAGGTATTGCAATGATAGAAGCAACGAGTTGTGGTGGTGTGGTAATATTTCGCGGCAAGATTTTGCTTTTGTATAAGAACTACAGAAACAAATACGAAGGCTGGGTCCTACCGAAGGGAACTGTGGAAGCAGGAGAGGAGTATCGGGATACAGCTGCAAGAGAGGTGCTGGAAGAGACTGGGGTGAATGCCCAAATTATCAAATATGTTGGTAAAAGCCAGTATACTTTTACCGTTCCTGACGATACTGTGGAGAAAGACGTCCATTGGTATCTGATGATGGCGGACAGTTATTACAGCAAACCACAACGGGAAGAATATTTTGTTGATTCAGGATACTACAAATTTCACGAAGCATATCATTTACTGCGTTTCGCAAATGAGAAACAGATAGTGGAAAAAGCATACAATGAATATCTTGATTTGAAAAAGAGTAATCTTTGGGGCAGCAGAAAATATTTTTAAGATTTTGCCTCTTATGCAGGCAGAAGGTACGGATAGAAAAGGTGTTCGCAATGGGGACGCCTTTTCTCTTTAATGGAGAGTGGAATGACCTGGTATAAGGAATTTTATGCAGGAGAAAGCATTGAGCACAAAAAAGACAAGGTAAAATGGAAAATCCTTCACAATGCAGGGCAACTGGATATTTATGTGATTGCCCTAAGCAGCAACCGTGAGAACCTTCTGGACATCATTTCTGCAAGGGAACTGATGCAGAAAGCCTATCCCAAACAGGATATGCTGGTTGTGGGCGTAGACAAAGGATACGACAATGCCCTGGAGCTGGCAGCCAGGATTATTATGGACGTTTATCAGGAGACCGGAAATCTGAACGTCAGGGATTATTTTGGGCAGCAGAAAAATATGGGGAGAACAGCTGTATGGAAATCTTGATACTGATTCTCAAAATCCTCGGCATCTTCCTTGGCAGTCTGCTTGCCGTCTGTCTCTTGCTGCTGACAGCAGCAATAACGGTTCCGGTCCGTTATCGTGTAAACACCGAGATACGGCAGAAGAAAATATCAGCCAGCGCTGCCCTTTCCTGGCTGTTCCATATCATTGATTTCAGATTCTCTTATGGGGAAGAGGGGATGGCATTTAAACTGCGGATTCTGGGAATTCCGATTCGTCTTCAAGAGAAGAAGGACAGAAAACCGAGACGGCGCAGGAAGAAAAAAGCCCCCCCAGCTGCGAAAACAGAAGCGGCTGCCGGCAGTGGGCATGATGAGACGGCGACAGAAGCGGAAACAGCAAATAATATAGAGCCAACAGGGAAGAATAGGACAGAAGAACACATAGATAAAGAAACAAAGAAAGGCTGGCAGCCTTTGGCGCGTCTTTGCAGTTTGAGGGCGAGTGTAAGGCAATGGATTTCCGGTATCAGAGAAGGGGCTGCAACGGCAAAAGAGAAAATCCGCAACATAAAAAAAATGGTTTTGGATGAAACTAATAAAAGCGCAATTGCGAAGATATGGCGGGAACTGAAATATCTGATACGCCATTATGCTCCGCGAAAAGCATGGGGGGAATTATCCTTTGGTATGGCAGATCCCTCACAGACCGGACAGATTCTGGGTGCGCTGAGCGTACTGCCTTTCTGGGTCCGCTACAAAATCAGTATTTATCCAGATTTTCAGACAGAAACATTTTTTGCGGATGGCTGGCTCAAACTGAAAGGACATATCCGGCTCTGGCATCTTCTGGTGTCAGTCATCCGGTTGATCAAAGATAAAGAAATAAGGCTATTGCTGGAAAGAATCAGAACATGACAGGAGGTTATAACTATGCAGGAAAATAATTTTAACACTACGGTCCAATCCCTGTTTAAAGGGATGGACAGCTTCATCACAACCAAGACCGTAATCGGGGAGGCTGTGCATATCGGCGACACGATTATCCTTCCGCTGATTGAGGTTACATTCGGAGTGGGCGCCGGGGCATTCAGCCAGGAGAAAAAGAACAACGCCGGCGGCGGAATGGGCGGCAAGATTACACCGAGCGCCGTTTTGGTCATCCAGAATGGCAACGCCAAGCTGGTAAATGTCAAGAACCAGGACAGCATTACCAAGATTCTTGATATGGTTCCGGAACTGGTAGACAAATTCACCAGCAAGAACGCTGCCAAGAAAAGTTCTCCGGCGGATGAATCTGCCAAAGCAGCGGCAGCCAAGGACCTTTCCGAGAAACTGAACATTCCATCTGAGGAGGGCTGATAAATCAATGGTAACTGTTCAGCCTTAAAATTTTCAATTACAGTTTCCATAGCAGCTATCTACACAAATAAATTACAAATATTTATGGGATTATATTGTAGATTTGAAGGATTTCCCCTCCTATGCCAAAAGGCAGACATTTGAGGGATTTCGTGTATCCTTTGCCTCCAGGAGAGGGGCTTCGGGAATTGCCCGCAATGAAATCTGCTGCGCAGATGGCGGGCAAGCAGGCAATCAATTTGCTCCGCAAATTGGTTACATTAATTTCCCCAATATCAACTGTTTGAGCGTTTTCCCTACTGCCTATATCACATCGCCATAACGGATATGGTTTTTCCTCACGGATAGCCTTTCTTGTTTTCCTAACAGTGGCAACAAGCACCTTTGATTAGGGTATGCCTCTGAAACTCGGGACTGCTACCAGATTAATATGCAATATGGAGTATTCTGCCATGGCAGTCCCTCAAACAGTTCACCCGGCATACCCATTGGTGTTTTTATGCCACTGGTAAAGAAAACTGGCGAAAGTCTTCCTACCCCGGAAAAACCATATCCGATGGCGATATCTTACAAGTCAGTGGGAAAACGCGAGTTTTGAATTGGGGAAATTAATATCATCAGCCCCTCCCTGGAGCTAGGGATACTAGAAATTCCGGTTTGGTCTGCCGTTGGCAAAGAAGGGGAAATTCGTTAAACTCATAAAGTATCCCATAAATATTTTTTAGATGTTAGCAAAGATAGCTGCTGTGAAAACTGTAGAAAATATTTTAATGCTGAACATTCACAATAAATCATCAGTGACACCATGCATGAACAAAAGAAACAGGGCATATATTATTAATGATATATACTCTGTTTTTTTGGTGATGATGTGAAACGACTGATAGGTTTCATTTTATTTTGGATTGCAGTGGGAATGGCGATTATGCTTTTTTTGCCGAGCGATTTCTTGGGCGTGCTGCTTATTTTCCTATTCCTGCTCTTAGGATATAACTTGTTCTGTTGTTAAGCGGAAATGGAGTGCGCATATTATTTTTGTCTATAAGGGTTAGGGTGTCAAAAGGTATGAATTAAATATGATATTGGCGATTTGCACAAATGGGGACAAAAAGCAGCGACTTGTTCAGGCAGTT
>CAJTYM010000019.1:0-8932 GCA_910583835.1 uncultured Lachnospiraceae bacterium
ACCCTTGTTCTTTTTTCTCTCCTCGAAAATCGCAATTTCCTATTATAGAACAAAGCGGACAAGTCCGCATCAACTCCCTAAATCCCTCATTCATGAGGGCGCTGGACATCCGGTGGATGTCCGTTCAGCGCGGACCGAAGCGAAGCGCAGACCTTGGACGATTTGCTGCGCCGAGCACAATTGCGAAGCAATATTTTCCTCTTGTGCGAGTGCGCATATTATTTTTTATCTTATAGGAAGATACTTTCACGCTTTAGCGTGACAAGGTCTTTCCTACAAGATAAATAAAAATCCCTGCGAAATCAGGCATTTCAAATGCCCGCACAGCTATAAATCTCCACTTATACCGAACTGCTTATATATCCATTAACCATGCATATTTTTTCTAATATATCGCATAATATATGCATATTTATGCCCTTCGTTGTATTCAGATCTTTAAAAATCAATTGTGCCGAAACGGATACCGAACTTTTCAGCCAATTATACTGCTGCATTGTTATTCATTTTATGGCATTCCGTACTGCTGCACACCCCATAAGATAACCGCCCACCAACATCCAGGCATGAAAAAAAGCACCGACAGGAGAAATATATTCTTCGTTGATGCTTCTCATTTTAACATTTTGATTTTCTAACCTAACAAGCCTAGCTGATAAACAGGGTTTTCGTAGCCATCCCTCGCTATAAATCATCCATAGTCATACATGGAAGTTCCTTTTCCTGTCTTAGCTGCTTATCATTTGTAAAAAACATATCGCAGCCGCTGACAACAGCCGCAGCAATCTGCAAAGCGTCCATAGCCTTAAAATTCTTATACTTACCTCTTATCTCTGCTCCCTGCTCTGCAATATTGGAATCAATATCTATAACCATTATATTCATATATTCAATAAACCTTTTGAAATTATCCGCAAGTTCCATCTTACCGCTGTTATATGGGAACACAAGATATTCCTCAATGGTAATGGCAGATGTTACAATCTGAATATTCCCCTCAAGGCACTTTTCAAAGAATTCCTTTATCTGCTCCATATATAAGGCACTGTTTTCCAGATAATAAATAATCGGTGCGGTATCAACAAACACACGCTTAAATCCTGTCATTGTCTCTGAGCTCCCTTATATAGTTGTCTGCATCCTGCCCCCGCTCTGTTGTTTGCATAACGAACTGGTCGAGATCTATGCCGCTTTTTACTTTTGTTTCAGGCATTCCCAAAAGTCCGTTCACGCCCTGCATAATCTGGATGACAAAGCCTAATTTATCTTCCGGCACTTTTTCCAACATTCTAATTGCTTCCTGTCTGATTGCTGTCATAAATGAACACACCTCCCAACCTCTGGTACTGTAACCACTTCATTGACCTATGCTTATAATATATCATTTTCCGCTGTCTAATTCAATCAGCATTCACGGAAAAATCCAAAATATTGGTGTATAAATGGTGTAAATTTAATAGTAATAACTTGTGGAACGTGCATAGAATAAGGGTTTTCCAACTTTCTTTTCCTTACAGTTTTGTAAGTTTACCGTTTAAAACAGCACCTTCATGCGGGTTCCCTTCCCAGACTCCGACTCTGCATAAATCTTATGTCCCAGCCTGCTAAGAATTTCCTTTACCAGATAGAGCCCTATTCCCGAAGCTTTCTTGTCGCTCCTGCCATTATAGCCGGTATAGCCTTTGTCAAAAATCCTCGGCAGGTCCTCCGGCAGAATGCCGATTCCGCTGTCCTCCACCACCAGGCAGCCTTTTTCCATATAAATCCTAATTTCTCCAGAAGGCGTGTATTTTATGGCGTTGGACAAAAGCTGCTCTACTACGAACACCATCCACTTTTCATCTGTTGCCACTTTCATCTCCACACCCTCATAGGATAGCGTGAGGTTTTTGCGGATAAACATCGGCGCATATTTGCGCAATGCCTGGCGGATGATGTTGTCTAAGTCATATTCACGCAGCACAAAATCATTGATGCTGTCCATCAGGCGCAGGTACTGCAATACCATATCCACATACTGTTCTATGCGGAACAGTTCGTTCTTAACCTGCCTTTTCTGGTTATAATGGGCTTCCTCCCCGCTCACTTCCTGCTGCAGCAACAGCCCCATGGCGGCCAACGGCGTCTTAATCTGATGCGTCCACAAGGTAAAATAATCTGTGACATCCTTCTTTTCCTTCAGCAGATTTGCCACCTGCTCCTGACGCTCATGCCGCGACACCTCCAAAAGTTCCTGATAAATCCGCTCCTGTTCGTCTGCCGGTTGGGGAAAACGCTCCACTCCATTTTTTACGGCTTCCATCTGCCATGCCAGATTTTTTGTCTTTTTGCGGTACCGCAAGCTGTCTACCAGGCAGACTGTCATGCCAAGACTGGCACAAAGACCGGCTGCATATCCCATTGCCTCCATCGGCAGATGGTAAAGATACATCACTAATGTAAAAATCACCACATATATCACATACAGCGCGAGACCCAGACGGTGCCGTTTGATATAAGCTTTAATCCACCACATAACCGATTCCCTTTCTGGTCTTTATCATATCCCGGATGCCAATCCCTTCCAGTTTTTTCCTCAGCCTCGCCACATTGACTGTCAGCGTATTATCATCAATAAAACTGTCGGATTCCCATAATTTCTCCATCAGCTTATCTCTGGTGACAATCCTGCCTTTCTGTTCCAGCAACATGCGCAGAATTCCCATCTCATTCTTGGTTAACTCTGTGCGGGCGTCCGCAAAAGTCACCAGACCCTTGCCGGTATCAAAAATCATCCCCTTATGTTCCATCAGCGCACTGTCTCCGGCAAAGTCATATGTGCGCCGCAGAAGCGCCTGTATTTTCGCCTGCAGAACATTCAAATCAAAAGGTTTTGCCACAAAATCATCGCCACCCATATTGACCGCCATGACAATATTCATATTGTCAGAAGCAGAAGAAATAAAGATAATGGGAACTTTGGAAATCTTGCGGATTTCATCACACCAATGGTAGCCATTATAAAAAGGCAGGGAAATATCCATCAGTACAAGCTGGGGATTCTGCGCCACAAATGTCTGCAGCACCCCCTGAAAATCATCCACACAAATTACCTCGTATCCCCAACTCTCCATGTGCTGCTGAATGCTCTTCGCAATAACTGCATCATCTTCAACAATCAATAACTTATACATACCATATGTCCTCCAGAAAAGAAAAAAGCGGACAAGTCCGCATCAACTTCCTACAAGGCAAAAAACTGCTGCAATCCCTATCAGCATTTACTGATAAGTACTGCAACAGTCTTTCGCTTATTCTATGTTATCATTTACAGTCCAATGCTGCCGGTCATCTTCTCATTGATTACATAATAAGCCATATGCTCATCCGGCTTAATGTACAGACGAAGGGATTTAATAGAAGATTCCCTGTGTCCTTCAGCGATATAAATCTGTTTGGCTTTATCTACAATCTCCTTAGTGGTGATTTCCAATTCCTGGAACTGTACATAAACTTCTTCTACCTTCTCAACCGGTTTCTTCTTTGCAGCTGTCTTCCCAGGTTTCCTGCCGGGCTTGCCTTTCTTTGCAGGAGCTTCCTTAGCTTCCGGCTTTCCTTCTTTCTTCTCTTCTACAACCTTAGCTGCCGGCTTCTCCTCTGCCACAACAGCTGCCGGTTTCTCTGCCGGCTTCGTATCCTTTGCAGCAACTGCTGCTTTCTCTGCCGGCTTTGTATCCTTTGCAGCAACTGCTGCTTTCTCTGCCGGTTTTACAACAGCTTCCTCTTTTACGGCTGCTGGTTTTGTTGAAGTTACTTTCTTGTCCTTGTTCTCCATTTTGGTTTTCCTCCCTAATATTTCTATTGACATACTAAGAATTTCTCCATTGCCAATAAAGCTTCTTCTTCATCGCTTCCATCAGCCACTATATTTACAGTCATTCCTTTCGACGGATTAAATGCCATGATTCCCATAATGCTCTTCGCATTAATTCTTGCTTCGTTGCTTTCCAGCCGAATCTCACTGTCAAACTGACAGGCTACCTGGACTAACTCGGCAATAGGATTGTTGTACTCTTTCGCTACATTAGATACAATAATTTTCTTTTCGCTCATCTTATCCTCTTTCTCATGTAATCCTATCATACAATCTGTTTCTCATGTATTTCGTACCCTAATAAATATACCCCAAGTACATTGCTTTTTCAAGTGTGTTTGTGAAAACTGGTAAATTATACGAAAGAATGATATTTATCCCTGAAAAATTGGACATTTTTTCAGCATATCAGTGACAATTTTTCTGAATTTTCGAGCAATAGGCTGTCTGAATTTATTTCGCATATGATTTATCCACCTGCACTGACACATCATATTCTTCCTCAAACACTTCGCCAATCCGTCTCTCTATCAGTTCTTTCAGTTCTTCATCACTGAGCCTGTAACCATAAGGGACCACCACGTCAAAGAGCAGCTTCGTATGAATCTGCTTGGGCACAACCCGAAAATCGTGCATGGTGATGATTTCATCAATCTCCTTTATCAGTTCTTCTATTTTGCCCCTTAATTTCAAAATATATGTATCTTTCGTGACCACCGGATCCATATGGATGACTGCAGCACAATTCAATTCTTTCTGCAATTCCATTTCCGCATCATCCACCACATCATGCAACATCAAAATATCCCCTTCCGCCGGCACTTCCGCATGAAGGGAAATCATACATCTGCCGGGACCATAATCATGTACCAGAAGGTCATGCATCCCACAGATTTCCTCATGGGCAAGCACAATTTCCTCAATCTGTTCCACAAATTCTGCCTCTGGCGGCTTCCCCAGCAATGGATCCAGCGTCTCTTTTGCCGCGGAGATTCCCGCATAGAAGATGAACACGCCTACAATCACGCCGCACCAGCCATCCACCTTAAGCCCGGTCAATTCCCCAATAGCTATACCAATCAAAACCACCGATGTGGCACAGGCATCGCTCATGCTGTCCGTAGCCGTAGCCCGCATTGCAGCAGAGTCCAATTTGCGCCCAATCCTGTAATTATAAAATGCCATATATAATTTTACCAAAATAGAGACCACCAAAATTCCCACAGACAGTACGCTGCATTCCACAAATAATGGATGAATGATTTTATCTATGGAACTTTTTATCAATTCAAATGCCATGACCAGAATCGCGCCCGACACGATAAATCCTGTGATATATTCTATGCGCCCATGCCCATAGGGATGTCCTACATCCGGCTTGGCGCCAGCCATCTTAAAGCCCACAAGCGTTACCACTGAGGAACCTGCATCCGACAGATTGTTAAATGCATCTGCCATGATGGAAATAGAATGGCTCAACGTACCTGCGAGGAATTTCCCCAGAAACAGCAGCATATTCAGCACAATCCCTACAATCCCACAGAGCATCCCATACCCCTGGCGGACTTTGGGGTTGTTGATATCATCTTTCTCTTTCACAAACAAATTTATCAGTATTGCTACCACAATGTTATCCCTTCTATAATGAAATAAGAGCGTCCCTTCCTGTATGTCCCCTGACATATGACCGGAACGCTGTTGCAATATTGTAACACAAACTGATTTTTTTTACTATATCTCTTTAAAAAAATTTCAATCTATAATATACTTACGTTATAGTTCACTCGTCAGCAAATATGGAGATAATCAAATGCTCGCATGATGATTTCTCCATTTGTGCTGACGAAGGGAACGCCGGTTTATGAGCAAAGTTAGCATTTGACCTGAGGGGGGACCCAACGAAGTTGGGGAGAGTCCTGAGGTCTCCTGGCGTTTCTCAATAAGATAAAGCAGCGAGAAAGCGCTGTAAGCGCCTTTGCGAATGGCGTGGGAGTGAACTGTAACATACTAACCATGTTACTATCAAACTTATGAAAAGGAGAGTAAATTTATGTTGGAAAAATTTTTCAAACTGAAAGACAACAACACAACCGTCCGTACGGAAGTGATTGCCGGATTTACCACATTTATGACGATGGCTTACATCCTCGCCGTAAATCCAAGCATCCTAGGTGAGGCCGGCATGAACCCCAATGCGGTCATGATTGCCACAGCGCTTGCCTCATTTGTTGGTACCTTGTTAATGGCAATGCTGGCAAACTATCCCTTTGCGCTGGCTCCCGGTATGGGCTTAAACGCATATTTCGCCTATTCCGTTGTTATCGGCATGGGATATTCCTGGCAGATTGCCTTGCTTGCCGTATTCGTTGAGGGTATCATTTTTATCGTACTGTCCCTCACCAATGTACGTGAGGCCATCTTTAATGCCATCCCCGCCACTTTAAAAGCAGCAGTCAGCGTGGGCATCGGCCTATTTATCGCATTTATCGGCCTGCAGGATGCCAAACTCATTGTATCAAATCCTTCTACGCTGGTTACATACCAGACCTTCAAGGGCGAGACTTTCCAATCTATCGGTGTCGGAGCCATCCTTGCGCTGATTGGAATTCTGGTCACTGCCATCCTGCTGGCTAAGAACATCAAGGGCGGTATCCTCATCGGCATCCTTGCCACCTGGATATTGGGTATTATCTGCGAACTGATTGGCATCTATGTGCCAAATCCTGAAGCAGGCATGTATTCCACAATTCCTGCCGGCATTGTCAGCCTGGACTTTTCTTCGTTCCAGGAAACATTCGGCGCAGTATTTACCGGCGTTGATTTTGGCTCTGTGAAGATTGGGGATTTCATTGTCATTATGTTCTCTTTCCTGTTCGTAGACTTATTCGATACGCTGGGAACTTTAATCGGTGTTTCCTCCAAGGCGGACATGCTGGATGAGGATGGCAAACTGCCTCGTATCAAACCTGCGCTGTTATCAGACGCGATTGCAACCTGCGTGGGCGCTGTTTTCGGAACCTCTACCACCACCACCTATGTGGAGAGCGCTTCCGGCGTAACCGCTGGCGGACGTACCGGACTGACATCTCTTGTGACCGGCGTACTCTTCCTGTTATCCGTAATCTTTTCACCGCTGTTTTTGAGCATTCCCAGCTTTGCCATTGCCCCGGCGCTGGTTATCGTTGGTTTCTACATGATGGGTTCTGTAGCCAAGATTGATTTTACAGATATGACCGATGCTATCCCCGCATTCCTGTGCATCATCGCTATGCCGCTCGCCTATAGCATTTCTGAGGGAATTGCCATCGGCGTCATTTCCTGGACATTGGTGAACCTGATTACCGGCAAGGCAAAGGAAAAGAGGATCAGCATCCTTATGTATGTGCTTACGTTATTGTTTATTGCAAAATATATTTTCTTGTAGAAGGAGGGTAAATGCGCAGCATTTCTTGCATACCCTCCGACAATTTGGCAGGTGACGCTCTGCGGCACCTGCCGATACTTTATAATTCACAAATATATCTCATAGGCTGGATACGCCCGCTCAAAATGGTAGCCCAGTTTCTCGGCAAGCGCTACTGACCATTTATTCTGTGCATCCCAACTGGGGTACAGCCCCCGCTCCATGCACTCCAAAATCAGCTTTGCCCCGCAGACAGAGGCAAGGCCTCTCCGGCGGTAATTCTCTTGTGTGCCAATCTCAACCTCAATGCCTCCGCGGTACACCGTGTAGGAGGAAGCGCCCGCGACAACCCTGCCTTGATAGGTCACCGCCACTCCCAGCCCCCGCCTGCGGTACTCCTCATAGTCTGCATACTGGGAAGTAAAATCTTTTGCCCAGTCATGCTCCCTTGTCTGCCGAAAAATATCTTCGTCTATCACCTTTACCTCATACTCAGGGGACAGGCTGTTCTCAATTTGCTGCAGCTTAGCCTTATCAAAGATGCCAGGTTCTTTCTTAATAGCATACCGTTCCACACGCTTACAGCGTTCGCCATATGCCTTCTCAATTTCCTGTGCCCATTCCTCTCCACGCTCGTCCAGCGGCGGCACCATAATCAGGAAATCCTGGCTGTGGGTCTTGATATCTTCCGTTATCAACTCTGAATTCGCCTTTCCTGCAAAATAACAGAAATCCGCCAAGACAATCCGCGCTGCCCGCGGATTCTCAGTACTGTCCGCCCAAGCCTCTCCCATGCACCCCTGCAGGCAGGACCAAATCAATGATTCCTGCCAGCCGGCAAAAAGTGGGGCAATCGTATTCATTCTGTCTTTTTCTATTGCATAAATTGCCATATTTCTCCTTTCCCCTAGGGCTTTTATTTTTTGGTCGTAACTGCCCGCGCTTTAGACCAGCCTGAATATATTTTTTTATTCTTCCCATTTACCTTAACTTTTTTATAACATCTAATCCGAACAAAATATTTCTTCTGTGTTTTCAGATTGGAAACTGATTTGGATACTATTTTGTTCCTTTTCACGGTAACAGTCCGCACCCCTGACTTAAACCGCTTGCTTGTAGAATATTGCAGCTGGTAACCTGTCGTCTGTTTTTTCTGCTTTTTCCATTTAACGGTAAACCCCTTAGTCTTCGCAGAAATCTTTAACAGACTGGTTTTCTTCGGATTTATAGTATATGTCTTTTGAACCGTCCCGCTATAATTGCCTTTGAAAGTTATCGACACTGTGTAGACTCCAACCTCTTTCATCCCCAGCGGATAACTGACCGTATAGGCATCCTTGCTTGCCAGTTTTTTGCCCGCGCTATCCTGTACTGCTACGGAGGGCTTACATACTTTTCCATTATAAACATATGCCGTCTTGGAAAGCTTTATCGTCTTAGGAAAGGCAATTGCCGTTACATGTCCTTGTTCTCCACAGGTTTCACAGATTTCTTTCACGCTCCCGCTCTTATTCAGCGTGGCCTGCTCAGTGGTTATCTTGTAGTGATGCCCCAATGCCGGAATCTCTTCTGACTTTTCCTCCTTACATACTGCACAAACAAACTTTTTCTTACCTGCCTCCGTGCAGCTTGCCTCTTTCGTTATCTCCTCCTCATAGCTGTGCTTCCCATCCGAT
>CAJTYM010000019.1:9032-65846 GCA_910583835.1 uncultured Lachnospiraceae bacterium
TCTTCTCCCCTTCTTGCGTGCAGCTTGCCTCTTTCGTTATCTCCTCCTCATAGCTGTGCTTCCCATCCGATGATAGCTTCCCTATTTTTTCCGTCTGCACGTCTCCGCATACGGTGCAGGTCAATGTCTTCTCCCCTTCTTGCGTGCAGCTTGCCTCTTTCGTTATCTCCTCCTCATAGCTATGTTCTGATATGGGAATTTCCACCAAAACAATATCTCCGCATTCCGTGCAGTTACGGATTTTCTCCCCGGTAGATACACAAGTAGATTCCTTGGTTACTACTTCCTCGTAAGCGTGAGTGCAGGTCCCGATATGCTTATACGAAAGATATTTATTAGCCGCATAAGATTCTGCGTAACTGCCTTGCTTTACCCAAAGCATGATGTTTTCACTATTTGTAAATTCTCCAGGACCGATTGTAGTAACAGATGCCGGAATTGTTATGCTGGTCATGCTTTCGCAATACATGAACACTCCTTGGATAACCCGCACAGCCTCAGGGATAATCACACTTTTCAGTTGTCTGCAGCCCCAGAAAGAACCTTCGCCCAACACAGCCGTCTCTTCCGGCAGCCTCAGATATCCAGCCTTTCCCCCGGGACAGCATATCAGTTTTGACAAGTTCTTGTAATAAAGGATGCCGTCCAACGAAGCAAAATTTGCATTCTCTTGGACCACCTCAATTCCGCTAAGATTCCCGCACATGGTAAACGCCATATCCTCTATTGTGATGACACCTTTAGGAATTACCACTTTTGTAATGCCGCTCTCGCTAAACGCTTGCGCTTTCAGTGTAGTGAGGCTGTCCGGCAGCGCAACCTCCTCCAGGTTGCTGCAATGCATAAATACCTGAGCTCCAATCTGTGTTACGCCCTCCGCAAGCGTCACGCTTTTTAATTTTTCACAATCTGAAAACAGACCACTGCTAAGGATTTTAACCGTTCCCGGGATGGTGACGTCCGTCAGACCACTATAGGCAAACGCCCTGTCCCCAATTGCCCAGACGCTTTCTGGGATGGCTACATCAGCCAAGGCGCTGCAGCCCTCAAACGCGCTCTCCCCAATCGTCCTGACACTTTCTGGGATGACAACTCCCGTCACGCTTTCACAGCCCATAAATGCACCATCGCTAATAGCGGTCAGCCCATCAAGCAACGTTATTTTTCCTGACTTTCCGGAAGGACAGCACACAATCTGCGGTCTGCTGGATTTCGTATATAGAATCCCATCCTGGGAAACAAAATTTGCATTGCCCCCATCAACGGCAATACTTTCCAGGCTCTGGCAGCAGGCAAATGCACCTGTCCCTATATTTTTGGTTCTTGCCGGAATCACAATATCCGCCAATTTTTCACAATAAGCAAACGCTCCCTCTCCTATCTTCTCAAGGCTTGCCGGCAAAGAAACGCCAATAAGACTGCTGCATTCTGAAAATGCGCCGTCTTCAATTGCCGTAAGACCCTCTGGCAAATCAATCCTCATCAGCTCAGTACATCTTGAAAAAGCACCTATCCCTATGGTCTTTAGTCCTTCCGCAAAGGTAATCTCCGTCAATCCGCTGCAGCCTGAAAATGCACTCTCTTCAATTGTGTTAAGCGCCGCTGGGAAAACAATCTCCGTCAGCCCAGTGCATTCTGAAAATGCATTTGCCTTTATGGTCTCCATACCCGCTGGAAGAGCGAGACCCGCCAGCTTACTGCAGCCCGCAAATGCGCTTTCTCCAACTGAGACCGCCTCGGCTGCCAATTCTATCCTGCCGGTTTTTCCCACTGGACAGAATATCACATTTGACAAATCCTTACTGTACACAACCCCATCCTTGGCAGCATAGAGAGCGCTGTCTTCGCTTACTGCAACATCTGTCAGGTTGCTGCAGCCTCGTAAGCCCCCCATACTTTCAAAACTATCAGGAATCGTAAGCCTAGTCAGATTCCCACAACCGGAGAACGCACTCTCATTGACAGAAACAACGCCTTCAAGAAACGTAACGCTTGCCAGCTGACTGCAGTCCTTAAACAGATCAAATTCAATATAAGCAACGCTCCCCGGAATTGTCACCTCCGTCAGGCTGCTGCATCTGGAAAATGCAGAATAACCGATATTTTCAACGCTTCCCGGAAGCGTCACCTGCGCCAGGCTGCTGCAGTTAGAGAACGCACGGCTGCCGATATCCGTAACGCCCTCTGGAATCGCAATTTGCACAAGACCGCTGCACTCCGAAAATGCATCCGCCTGAATTTTTAAAACACTGCCCTCGAATGAAATATTTTTCAGCCCACTGTTATAGAATGCCTGAAAACCAATCTCATCGAGATTGCCTGAAACAATGACGCTCTCCAGGCTGCTGCAGTCCGAAAATGCAGACTCCCCGATACTGCTTACATTTTTCGGAATCACTAATCCTTTCAGACCGCTGCAGCCCATAAATGACGACTTCCCTATCATGCGTACGCTATCCGGGATGGTAAGTCCTGTAAGGCTGCTGCAATTTAAAAATGCAGATTCTCCTATCGAATCCAACCCATCCGGCAAATCTATGCTTTGCAGATTTTTACATTCCGAAAACGCCCCTCCTGAAATAACGCTAATCCCTCGCGAAAGCGTAATATGTTTTAATGCAGACGGTTCGTCCTTTCTATCACTAGAACACACCGAGGTCCCGACTGTCCTGACACTCCCAGGTATTGTCAAATCTGTCAGGCTTGTGCAGCCTGAAAAAACATACTTCCCGATACCGCCGATTCCCTCGGAAAGCGTCACCTCTGTCAGGCTGCTGCAGTTTCGGAACAAATAGTCTTCTACTGTAAGCACATTCTTAGGAATTACTATTCCATTAAGAGCACTGCACCCCGAAAATGCGGATTTCCCTATCGCTGTCACACTGTCTGGAATTTCTATGCCCGCAAGGCTGCTGCACCCCGAAAATGCTGACTCCCCTATCGCTGTCACGCTATCCGGTATTTCTATGCCCGCAAGGCTGCTGCACCCCGAAAACGCCCTGTCGCCTATCGTATTAAGGGTCGCAGGAAGCTGGATGCTTTCCAGCATCTGGCATTGATAAAATGCATACCTTTCTATGCTGCTTATGCCCTCAGACACTATGACATTCTTAATCCCCGAACCCTGACCGTCATAAGCAGAAAACATCTCTGAGCTTATCTTGCCCACGCTTCCCGGAATTGTGAGTTCCTCTAAGCTGCTGCAGCCGTCAAATATATGGTTTCCAATACCGCTGACCCCATCTGTAAGCGTTACCTCTACCAGGCTGACACAGCCTGTAAACGCATTGTTCCCTATTGCTGATACACTCCCCGGTATCTCAATATGCGTCAATTCCTTACAGTTAGCGAAAGCACTATCTCCGATACGTGTAATTCCATCCGCAAGTGTCACTTCCCTCAGGCTTAAGCAGCCTGTAAACGCATATCCGCCTATTTCTGACACACTTTCTGGCAATACAATTTGTGTCAGCTCCTTGCAGTCAAAGAAGCATGTATCCCCTATATGCGTAACTCTATCTGGAATCGTGATACTCGTCATTTCACTGAAACAAAACACGTCATTGCCGATAGAACTTACCGTCTTCCCATCTATTTCAGCCGGAATCTCAATCTCTTTTTCTGTTCCTGAATAACTGATAATTTCTATGCTCCCATCTGCAAGCTGCCGATATCCCCATTCACTTGCAAGGACATGCATAGTGGGCAGACCACAGCATATCAGCAACAAAAATATCCCCAAACCCAGTAACCGTTTCATACTTTCGACCTCCTTTTCAAACATACATTATTCAGTACACAACCTCTCGTTTATATTATGGGAAAACCACCAACCATGACATTCCACCGGAACAATGGCTTTCCTATAATATAAATCAGGCGGTTCTGCCGCTAAGTGCAGAACCACCCAAATATTTTCCGTAGAATTTCAGCCTCCCAAATAGACTGAACTTTACAGTCCAAAGGTAGCGGCACGCGACGCTTCGCGTCTACTCCTCTTTCTGCCCATAGTAAGCATTCGCGCCGTGCTTGCGGTAATAATGCTTATCCTGCAGTTCCTGAGGCGCCGGCTGGATGCGCGGATTGATGGTCTCTGCGCGGTAAGCCATCTTAGCTACCTCTTCCAATACCACTGCATTATGTACAGCTTCATGTGCATCCTTGCCCCACGCAAAAGGTCCGTGGTTCTTGCAGAGCACTGCCGGAACAGCCATCACATCTTTATTCATTTCCTTAAAGGAATTGACAATCAGATGCCCGGTATTCTCCTCGTACGCACCGTCAATCTCTTCTTTAGTCAGGCAGCGCACACAGGGGATTTCCCCATACATATAATCTGCGTGTGTCGTTCCGTAGCAAGGAATGCTCCTTCCTGCCTGTGCCCAGCTTGTAGCATAGGAGGAATGGGTGTGAACCACACCGCCAATTTCCGGGAACGCTTTGTACAATTCCAAATGGGTTGCCGTATCCGAAGAAGGATTGTACCTTCCCTCTACTTTATTGCCCTCAAGGTCCATAACTACCATATCTTCCGGTTTCAGTTTCTCATAATCCACGCCGCTGGGCTTGATTACAAATAAACCGCTTTCTCTGTCAATGGCGCTGACATTTCCCCAAGTGAAAGTTACCAGTCCATAGCGGGGTAAGTCCATATTCGCCTCATACACTGCTTTCTTTAATTCTTCTAACATGATTTTTCCTTTCCTCCTACCTCAACGAATCTACTGCTGCCCTCTCAATTGCCAGCCCTTCACTGTAACGCTTGATGAAAGCATCGAATCCTTCCACATCCTTGGCATCCGGGCTGAGCGTCTCGCTCTCCTGGCCTGCAAATACTTTCTCCTCCAGGTACTGGGATAAGGTCTCGTCTGCGCCCTTATTTACCATATAGGAAGCCAGCAAGGCAATTCCCCATGCGCCGCCCTCTCCTGCAGTTGCCATAACGGAAACCGGAGTATTTACAGCTGCTGCCATAATCTTCTGTCCTACACCCTTGGTCTTGAAGAGCCCGCCATGTCCCATCAATACGTCAAGCTTCACATTCTCCTCTTTCATAAGGATGTCAAGGCCTGTCTTCAATGCGCCGAGAGCCGTAAACAGATGTACTCGCATAAAGTTGGCAAGGTTAAACTTACTGTTCGGTGTGCGCACGAACAACGGACGTCCTTCCTCAAAACCAGTCACATGCTCTCCTGAGAAATAGTTGTAAGCCAGAAGTCCGCCGCATTCTGCATCGCCTTCCATAGCCTTGTTGTACAATACGGAAAACAGCTTTGTCATGTCTACTTCCACGCCGAAACTCTCCGCAAATTCTTTGAACAGATTTACCCAGGCATTCAGATCAGAAGTACAGTTGTTGCAGTGAACCATTGCCACCAGGCTGCCGTCCGGGGTGGTCACCAAGTCAATCTCAGGATGAACCTTCTTGAGGTTATCCTCCAGCACTGCCATTGCAAATACAGATGTTCCCGCAGAAACGTTACCGGTACGCTGCTCCACGCTCTTCGTTGCCGTCATGCCGGTTCCTGCATCGCCCTCCGGCGGACATAATGGAATCCCAGCTTGCAGGTTGCCGCTGACATCCAACAATTTCGCACCCTCTTCGGTAAGCGTGCCGGCATTCTCGCCTGCAACCAATACCTTGGGAATAATGTCTTCCAGTTTCCAGGAGAATCCTTCTCCTGCAATCAGTTCATTGAACTGACCTATCATCTTCTTATCAAAGTCCTTTGTTGAAATGTCAATCGGGAACATACCGGATGCCTCGCCTACGCCGAGCACCTGCTGTCCGGTCAGTTTCCAATGGATATATCCTGCCAAAGTGGTGAAATAATTCACGGAACTTACATGCGCTTCTTTATTCAAAATTGCCTGGTACAGATGGGCAATGCTCCATCTCTGCGGAATATTGAAATTGAATACCTCGGTCAGCTTCTTGGATGCTTCCTCTGTAATCGTATTTCTCCAGGTACGGAACGGTACCAGCAGCTCATCATTCTTGTCAAACGCCATATATCCATGCATCATGGCGCTGAATCCGATTGCCCCAACCGTAGTCAGCGTAACGCCGTACTGGTTCTTCACGTCCTCTGCCATCTTGCTGTAGCAGTCCTGCAGTCCATTCCAGATTGCATCCAGGCTGTATGTCCAGATATTGTCTACATACTGGTTCTCCCAGTCATGCGCTCCCGATGCAATCGGGGAATTGTCGCTTGCCACCAGCACGGCCTTAATTCTGGTGGAACCAAACTCTATGCCAAGGGCAGTCTTCCCGCTCTCTATATCCTGAATAATAAGATTCTTGTCCATCTTAAAAATACCTCCTCGTCCTTATGATACTATTAAAGCGCTGAAAAGCAGCCGCTTTCACTGTTCCGTGAAAACGGTTGCTCTCAAGATTAACGCTTTTTATTTTCCTGCAAATGCTTTAACTTTCTCATAAATGCCCTGGCCATCCAGTCCGTATTTCTCCAGCAATTTAACAGCCGGACCGGACTCGCCAAATACATCGTTGACACCTATCTTGCACACCGGAGTGGGCAGCTTTGCGCTCAGGCAGTCACATACCGCGCTGCCAAGTCCGCCGATAATGGAATGCTCTTCTGCCACAACTACCTTGCCGGTTTTCTTTGCAGAATTGAGAATAATGTCCTCATCTAACGGCTTAATGGTATGGATATTGATTACCTCTGCATTGATTCCGTCTGCTGCCAGTTTCTCTGCTGCTTCCAAAGCACCGCCAACACACAGTCCGGTTGCAACGATAGTAACGTCTGTTCCCTCTTTGAGGAGCACTCCCTTGCCAATTTCAAATTTGTAATCCGGCTTGTCATTGATAACCGGAACTGCAAGCCTGCCAAACCTCAGGTATACGGGGCCTTCCATCTCATAAGCCGCTTCTACTGCTGCCTTTGCCTCCACGTCATCGGAAGGATTGATGATGGTCATGCCCGGGATAGTGCGCATCAGGGCAATGTCCTCATTACACTGATGTGTTGCGCCGTCCTCTCCTACTGAAATACCTGCATGGGTCGCGCCAATTTTTACATTCAGATGGGGATATCCCACAGAGTTCCTTACCTGCTCAAATGCCCTGCCTGCTGCAAACATCGCAAAAGAACTTACAAACGGAACCTTGCCTGTCGTAGCAATTCCTGCTGCGATGCCCATCATGTTACACTCTGCGATACCGCAGTCTATATGCCTTTCGGGAAATTCTTTCTTAAATACACCGGTTTGGGTAGCTGCTGCAAGATCCGCATCCAACACTACCAGATTATCATGCTTTTTCCCCAGTTCTACCAGTGCGTTGCCGTAACTGGCTCTGGTTGCAATTTTCTTTACTTCTGACATAATGCTTCACCTGCTTTCTCTAATTCTTCCATTGCCTGTGCATACTGCTCATCATTTGGCGCCTTGCCATGCCATCCGGCCTGATTCTCCATATAGGAAACGCCTTTTCCTTTGACAGTCTTCATTACGATTGCCGTCGGCATTCCTTTGGTCTCTTTTGCTTCCTTGAACGCCGCACGAAGCTGATCGAAATCATTTCCGTCTGCCACGTTAATCACATGGAAGTTAAATGCTTCAAATTTCTTATCAATCGGATAAGGAGAACATACGTCTTCAATCCTACCGTCAATCTGCAGACCATTGTTGTCCACGATAACTACCAGATTATCCAGTTTGCGGTGTCCGGCAAACATTGCCGCCTCCCACACCTGTCCTTCCTGAATCTCGCCATCTCCCAGCAGGGTATATACGCGATAGCTGTCATTGCTCAGCTTTGCTGACATTGCCATTCCCACTGCTGTGGAAATCCCCTGTCCCAAAGAGCCGCTTGACATATCAACGCCCGGCGTGTGCTGCAGACAGGGATGTCCCTGTAAATGGGAACCAATCTGACGCAATGTCTTCAAATCTTCCACCGGGAAATATCCACGGTTGGCAAGGGTTGAATATAAGCCCGGAGCCGTATGTCCTTTGGACAGTACGAAACGGTCGCGGTCCGCTTTCTTAGGGTCTTTAGGGTCAATGTTCATTTCTTCAAAATACAAATAGGTATACACGTCTGCGGAGGAGAGGGATCCGCCTGGATGCCCTGCCTTTGCAGCATGAACAGCCGTTACGATTCCTTTGCGGATCTCATTGGCTGTTTTCTGAAGTTCTAAGTTTTCCATGTAAATTCTCCTTCTAAATTATATTTTGCACTGCTATCCAGACCTTCACAGAAACTGCCAGTCAGCCACTTTCCGGCAAGCCCAAAGCGGCTGGCTGGCTATTTCCCCGGGTTTCTGAATATTAACCAAATACTGCTGTGTAATCCTTCTGGAACTTCGCGATTCCCTGGTCAGTCATTGGATGTTTCGTCATCTGCTCAATAACGCCGTAAGGAACTGTTGCGATATCCGCTCCGGCAAGCGCACACTGTGTCACATGCACCGTGCTGCGGATGCTTGCAGCAATAATCTCTGTCTGAATATCATAGTTGCTGAAAATCGTTACGATATCTTCAATCAGGCTGATCCCAAGCTGGTTGACATCATCCAGACGTCCCAGGAATGGGGATACAAAGGTCGCCCCCGCCCTAGCAGCAAGCAATGCCTGGTTTGCGGAAAAAATCAGGGTCACATTCGTCTTAATCCCTTCTGCCGCCAGAACCTTTACTGCTTTCAGACCTTCCACTGTCATGGGAATCTTGACAATCATATTGGGGTGGATTTTGGCAATCTCACGTCCCTCTTTGATCATTCCTTCTGCGTCCACGGTTGTCGCTTTTACCTCACCGCTGATTGGTCCGTCAACAATTGTCGTGATTTCTTTGATTACCTCATTGAAATCTCTTCCTTCTTTGGCAATTAGAGATGGGTTCGTAGTTACGCCGCAGATAACTCCCATATCATTCGCTTTGCGTATATCGTCTACATTTGCTGTATCAATAAATAATTTCATGCTCTTCCCTCTCTTTCCAATGAAAATCAGCTATTATTTCCCAAATACTACATTTCCTAACATCAGGTCTTTCTTGAAGTCACGGATATTCGTGTTATTGTCAATGTACACAGCTTCAATTCCCATCGCTGCTGCCCAGTCGCCCATCTGCTCTGCAGTTATGTCATAAGAGAATGCAGTATGGTGAGCGCCGCCGGCAAGAATCCAAGCTTCACATCCTGTTGCAAAATCAGGCTGCGGTGTCCAGAATGCAGTTGCTACCGGAAGCTTCGGCATTGGCTTTTCAACCTTCTTGCAGTCTACGCTGTTGATAATCAGGCGGAAACGGTCGCCCAAATCAATAAGGGATGTTGCGATACCAGGACCTTCCTTGGAGGTAAATACCAGACGTGCAGGATCTTCCCTGTCACCCATGGAAAGCGGCTGGCACTTGATGCTGATTGGCCCCTCTGCGATGGTCGGGCAGATTTCCAGCATATGGGCCTGTAAGATACCCTCTTTGCCAGGCACTAAGTTGTAAGTGTAATCCTCTAACATGGAAGTTCCCTTCGCATTTTTCATGCCTGCAGACATCAGCTTCATGATACGAACCATAGCTGCAACCTTCCAGTCACCCTCTGCACCGAAGCCGTAGCCTTTCTCCATCAGACGCTGGATTGCCAGGCCCGGAAGCTGCTTCAACGCGCCAAGGTCGCCAAAGTGGGTAACGATTGCCTGATAGTTCTTCTCCTCTAAGAAACGCTCAAATCCAATCTCAATCTGTGCCTGAACTGCAACGTGCCTCTTGAACTCGTCCGCATCCCTACCCTCTAAGAGAATCTCATATTTGTCATAGTATTCATCTACCAATGCATTGGTATCAGACTCAGATACTGCTGCTACAGCCTCTGCAATCTCATTAACCGGATAAGCATCTACTTCCCAGCCAAATTTCAGCTGAGCTTCTACCTTGTCGCCCTCTGTAACTGCAACATTTCTCATGTTGTCTGCCACACGCATTACACGTACATGGCTGCTCTCTACAATACCGATAGCCGTGCGCATCCAGGAAGCAATCTTCTCGCGGACAGCCTGGCTGGTCCAGTGTCCTACAACAACCTTGCGCTCAATGCCCATACGTGTTACCATGTGACCCCACTCACGGTCACCATGTGCGGACTGGTTCTCATTCATGAAGTCCATATCGATGGTGTCATAAGGAATCTCTTCGTTAAACTGTGTATGTAAGTGCAAAAGCGGTTTTCTGAATTCCTGCAGTCCTAAAATCCAAGATTTGGCCGGTGAGAATGTGTGGCACCATACAATCACGCCTGCACAGTCCTCATCAATGTTTGCTTCATTGAAAGTCTTCCTGATTAACTCATTGGTAATCAATGTGGGCTTTAACACAACCTCAAAAGGAAGCACGCCGGACTTGTTGAGTTCCTCCACAATGATTCTGGAATGCTCTGCTACATTTCTCAGACACTCATCCCCATATAAATCCTGTGAGCCCGTGCAAAACCAAAACTTGTAATTCTTTGATAATTTCATGATACTTAACCCTCCTGTGAAATAATAGTTTTTGATAGCTCTCGTTGACAGGCTTAATGCCAGTATCTCGACCAGTCTGTCCTGATACTTTTACTTTATTACTTGTATGGTCGTCAATACAAGATGTTTTTTCTGTGGTATAAAAGTTTAATGTGACATTTACTATCGCTTCCTGCAGGACTCCCTGACAATCAGCTCCGGCTCAATGAGAATCTTGTTCTGCGGAATATCCGCATGAGGATTCTGAATCAGCTCCAACAGCAGCCTGGCCGCCATTTCCCCCAGCTTATCCTGAGGATGTGCGATGGTTGTCAGTTTTATGCGGCTGTTCTCTGCAATAAAGGAATTATCATATCCGGTGACAGAAATCCGCTCAGGCACGCCCAGCTGGCATTCCTCCAGCGCTTTAATAACTTCAACTGCAATTTGGTCATTGTAACAGACCACCGAATCAAACGGATAATCCTGACGTACCAACTCCTGCAATGCTGCAAAAGGTTTGATGGCGCGGTCCTCCGTATGGAACCAGATGATATTTTCCGGATTGTAGAGAATGCCCGCTTCCTGCAGCGCCTGGACATAGCCCCTGTGACGCTCCATTCCCTGGGTATCGTCCGCTTTGAAAACGCCAAGGATATTGCGGTGTCCTAGAGAAATCAGATAATTTGTAACAAGATAGCCGCCCTTGCAGTCATCCATCTTCACCTGGGGCTTATCCTTCATCTGCTCCAGACAGGCCTGGATAAACACAATGGGAATTCCAAACTGTTCCAACCGCTGGTACAGCGAGATGTGCTTGCAGAAAATCTCGCTCTTGCTGGGTTCTATAATCAATCCCTCAATATCCTTCTGCAAGAGTTCCTCCAAACACCTCGCCTCCGCTTTGCGGGAATTACGGGTATTCTTAAGGATGATACTGTAACCTTTCTCTGTCATGACACTGTCAATCCCCTGGACGACCTTGGGGAAAATATAATCCGACAGGTAAGTGGTCACCACCGCAATATTCCGGGAAGTCTTGGTATGGCGTACAAGTTCTGAGCAGAAAGTCCCTTTGCCATGTTCCGCATAGATGTAACCCTCATTCTGCAGGATGGCAAGCGCCTTGCGCACGGTATGGCGGCTGATACTGTAACGCTCTGAAAGTTCATTCTCTGAGGGAAGCCGGTCCCCCGCCTGGATATCACCGTCCAATATCATGCGCTTTAAATCTTCCGACAGCGTATAATACTTTAACTTCTGACCCTCGTTCTTCGCCATCTTTCCCATGTCCTTTCCCACATTGATACTGTTGCTATCTTTTTCTATTTTACAACTTGTATAGATGTAAAGACAAGCAAATTTCGCAAACAATCAAAAAATGTACGATTAGCACAATTTTGTTTAAAAAAGCGAGCATATCACCCCTTATTTTTGTATATTTTAACTATAGCATTTCTATGGCAGAACTTTATGTAATTTGGTAGGATAATGCCAGCTTTCCATAGCGCTTTTATGTGCAAAGTGTACTATGAATTGCAAAATGAGGAAACTGAAAGCAGGATAAATATGGCAAAATATGTGATGATGTGCTATACTCAGAACAACAGGTCGGAAATTGTGAAGGTATTACTATGGTGGAAAAGGAGGTTTCCAATGGGATTTTGGATTTTTATGTTAATTATGGATTTGCTTATTCCGTTTACCATGATTGGATTTGGAAGATATTTTATAAAAAGGGTTCCAAAACAAATAAATGCAGTATTTGGGTATCGAACGTCTATGTCTATGAAAAACAAAGATACATGGGATTTTGCTCACAAATATTGTGGCAGGATATGGTATTTCTGCGGATTGATTATGTTGCCAGTAACAGTGATATTCCTGCTTTTGGCATTTGGGGAAAATGAGGATTATGTGGGAACTGTAGGAGGGATTATCTGCGGCGTACAGCTTATTCCTTTGATGGGTTCTGTTTTACCAACAGAAATAGCCTTGAAGAAGAATTTCGATAAAAATGGAAAAAAGAAGTTAGACAAATAAGCAGAACGGCAATATACAGCCATGGAAAATACCTTGCTGATTTCGAGAAATATTAACTGATTATCAGCAAGGTATTTTTTATTTTGGGCTTAAGCCTGTTGAGTGCATTGGAACCTGTCAAAACTCCCTCTCCAGCAAATCGCTCTTTTCCAAAAACTCTTCCACCGTATGGAATCCCAATCGCTCCAGCAGTTCCAGTACAAAAGGATTTTCCAAGGGCGTTTTATACTCTGCCCGCTCACTGTAAGCATTTACATTCTCCTTCCCCTCTTCCACCGCAATGATGCGCTTCGGTCCGCCCACGCAGCCGCCGTTGCAGCCCATACCCTCAAAGAAATTGGCATTTACCTCACCTTTCTGCAGCCGTTCAATCATCTCCCGGCAGGCCGGCACGCCGTCTGCCTGCTCTGCCCTCACCTCAATCCTGCGGTCTGGATTCAGCTGTTTCACTGTTTCTTTCACTGCCTCGCTTACACCGCCGGTCCGGGCATAAATCCTGCCCGCGCGGGAAGAATGCTCTTTCTCATCCTCTCCTAGCTCCTGCGGATGGATATCCGCTGTCTCAAACATGTCCTGAACTTCCTGGAATGTCAAGACATAATCCACGGCATCCGCAATATCCTTCTCCCGCGCCTCCGCTTTCTTCGCCATGCAAGGTCCAATAAATACCGTCATGGCATCGGGATGCAGCTTCTTCACCACCCGCCCGGCTGCCACCATCGGCGAAACAGCCCCCGGCACATGGGGCAGAAGTTCATGGTAGATTTTTCTTATCATGGCAATCCACACCGGGCAGCAGCAGCTTGTAAGTTGGAAATCCTTCTCTTCTTTAATATTGATATCAAACTCCAAGGCTTCCTTTAAGGTAAGGATGTCCGCAAACACAGCAACCTCCACCATGCCCTTAAAGCCCATCGCCTTAAATGCGGCACGCAGTTTTCCCACGGTTACGTCCTCGCCGAACTGACCGAGAAAAGCCGGAGCAATCAGCGCATAGACCTCACGTTTTTTCTCACGCACCGCCGTAAGGACCGGAACCACATCCTTGTTCGCTGCCAGCCGCTCCAGCTTGCAGGCGTCCACACAGGCTCCGCAGCCTATGCATTTCTCTGGGTTAATCACCACCCTGCCTTCCCCATCCCGCTCAAACGCATCAAAGATACAGCTGTTCTCACATGCACGCTCATAGGCGCATTGTTCACACTGCTCGGCAAAAATGACCGGCGCATACTGCTCTGGATACAGCAGGCAATTCAAATGATAAGGATCGTATTCTTCTTCCAAAATACGACCCTTTCCTGCTTCCTGTTTTAAAATATCCAGATATAACTGATGGAATGTCTTCATCGCATGGAACCTCATTTCTTTTTGGGATAGTATTGCCCAAAAAAAGAGGTTCTAAACCTCGCTCCCTCTTATCTCCTGCCGATAGAATTATAGCACAAAAAACGCTAAAATTCAAGCCTTGTAAAGCTCTCACCCATCGTTTATACTTGTGTTTCCCAAGAGTTTTGATTCAGAATGGAGGTATGGTTTATGGAAAAAAACTGGCTGGCACTGATGTCGAAGCAGCTGCAGATTACTCAGGTACTTGAGACAAACCAATTCACCAAAAAATATGGTCTGGCATTAAGCAAAGAAGATGCTGAAATATTGGCTGAAGAACGAGTCCATACTCTGCAAAATGAACAGCGCGTGGAGTTCGGGCAAGGCATTCTGCCGAAAATCATCTATACGTTTTGTGATTCCCCCTACATTATGCAGGAAAATTACTGCGAGTCCCTAATCCGCCTCCAGGAAATCTTCTATTTATATAAAAATGAGATGCAGGACGAGATTACCGATGATGAACTTTTAGAATTTATGCAGGAACAATTTGAGACTGTGTGCTATGGAGATTTTGATTATTTAGAAAGCACCTGTCTTGATATTTTCTCCCAGGCCGTGCGTGCAGGATATAGCGGCTATCAAGCATCGCAGGGACGGGGGGAATTTGCGCAATTCGATATTGTCACACGCTGGGATCGGGAACTTTATCTGGAAACATTAAAAGAATTAGCATGGAGGTAATGATTATGGAAAATTTTGGTTATCCGTTAGAAGAACTTGCTGCCATCGTAGCAGAAATTACACCAAAGTATGTCGGCTATGAACACTCCTCCATTACCTACGAGAAAGCCCAAATGCTGATGGAGGGCGTACTGTACTGTATTCAGGAATGCATGGGACAAGATTCCCATGCACTTGCAGAAGATAAACTTCCTGCCCAAAAAGCGTACACGCTCGGGCAGAAAATAGTCTCCGATAAATTTCAAAAACTGCAGCTCATCTATAACAAGCTTATTTTTGATTTTAAAGATTATGGGCTGAATTGTTTAAAGGACACGGTGGCCAAGGGAATGCCCGCATTTATAGCAAATTATGATTTAAAATTTACTCCCCAGGAAACTCTGCTGACATTGGACTACCCGCTTCTTAAGAAGTCGGTTACATCAACCGGCATCGATGCTGTTTTAGAATATCTGGAATGCATCGATTTAGAGCAGCAATTCCTGCAGAAATTTGACGATTCATATATCAGGGAAATTCTCTGCGCCTACCATACTGATTACGAACTGCTCTTAGAAAACATCTGCCATATTGTCCTCCAGAATATAATCGGGCATTTGATAGTGGATAAACCGCTGACCTGCAAAGGATTTTCCCCAGATGATATTGCATATATTGAGGATATTTTTTATCAGAAATCAGTTGCAGAGATAGAACGTTTTATCACAAAACTTGTCCGTCTGCTGACGGAACGTTATTATGACAATGATGCTGCGCTGTCAAACTATCTTCGCTGCGATATCCCTGATATTGCAGCCAGGATTCAGTTGGGGATGCGCGAACACCTGTGGGAAGGAATTTTTCTGGTTTAACAGCCAGAAATTTCACCTTCCTGAAATCATATATCCCTCCCCCATTGGCATTCCATAAATCTCCACCTCACATTTTTATTTTATAATTTACTACTAATATCTCTCTTGTAAGCTCGCTCTTCTTCGTCTGGTAATTGGAATTTGAGTAATCATAGTCCAAAGGCACTGCCGTGAACCTGTCGTTTCTGGCAAGCCAAGCCGCCAAAATTTCATTCCTCCTGCCCTTGCTCTCCAATACGTTAGAAAGCGCGAAACGAATTCCCCTTCGGTCCAGCTCTTCCAGGTAAGCCAACAGATGAAACTCATCACCCTCATTCCATCCATCCTGCTCATTGTACGTTGCACAAGTAATGAGGTATGGGGGGTCCGCATAGAAAAAGCTCTTCTCCGTAAATTCATCCAAATTAATATCGAGGAAACTGCCGCTTGTAAATTGATAATCGCCGCTTTTTATGCGGTCAAGGAAAGCATTTAATTTCTTCTGCATCCTGGCATTGAAATCCCGCTTACCTACCGGCAGATTGAATCTGCCTCTTTGGTTAAACCGCAGCTGATTATTGAAGGAATATACTATCAGAAGATAGAGCATCAGATAATATTCATCGTCGCGCTCCGTCTTGCTGTTAAAGTCGTCCCTCAGCCTGTAATATCCTTCCCTGTTATAGGAGCCTACTCCTTTCTTGCTGTCACAGCCATAATATTGATAGCCATGTTCACTCACAAGCGAAAGGTTATACCGGCTGATGGAATCAAATATCCATGCAAATATTTGCTGTTTGGGCAATTTCTGGAACGTCCTCAGCAAACCAGTCAGATATTCGTTATTATCATTGAACTGCACCCTGCTGCAGCCCAGATTGATGCCAACATTACAGCCGCCGCAAAACATATCCACCGCCCTGTCCACATCCTGGGGGAAAAGAGGTAAAATCTGCGGCAGCAGCTTATATTTCCCCCCGGTATAGTTCAATGCGGAGGGAATGATATCTTTCCCCGCCCCATCACAGGTACACAGAAATAAACGCTCCTGATTTTCCTGAATCGCGGATTTCCCCGCGGAGAACGTTCTGTAATCCTCGGCAAATACCTTTACCGTGCCTTTCTTCTGCAGGATACGCATGATATCGCCATCGCTAATTTTCGCATTGGAACGGTCATTCCCTTTTTCCGCCATATTGTTGTATGACAAAAGGATATATTTTGCATGAATCGTATCTATTAATTCCTCAAACGCCTGCGCTGCTTTCTGCGTACAATAATCGCTTTTTAATGAAGAGCGGTCCATCTTCCTGGCAACACCGAACACTTCCGGCTTCTCCCACCTTGCCACATTTTCCAGCAAATGGTAGGCATCGCAATATTGCCTGGAATTATAGGGCGGGTCAATATAGACCAAATCCGCTTCTATTTCTTTTGCCAGTTCATTCGTATCCATATTGTAACAGATATTGTTCTCATTCAAACCCCTGTCTGTCTGCGGGACCGACATTTCCAGATGCTTCTCAAACCGGATGCCCCGCCTGTAGGCATCATAATGTCCGCAGGTATTGGCAATCCTGTCCATGGCGTACAAGAGAGAGGTTATCAATAACGCCCTTTCCCTGGAATTCAGTTCCCCTTTGGCATACTTATCTTCAATGTCCTGTCGGATATATCCAATTTTCCTGCAGTCCTCAAGCGAAAAATATGTATCCGCAAAATTGTCGCTCATATAGTTGTCCTGCTCCGCGTTCATTTCATTATATTGCACAATCAAATCAATGATTTTCTCCTGCTCATATGGTTCTGCACCAAACCATGCCAAATGGCAGATATAATTGCTATACATGATATCGTTGGTAATCAATTTCTTATCGGCAAAGGCCGAGGCAACTGCCCCCGTCCCTGCAAATACGTCCGCTACCGTATTTACATTCTCACATTCCGCTTCCACAACCCTGGTTATAAACGGCAGGAGCTTGTACTTATTGCCCAGAAAACGCCTGTTGTTAATCTTAAATACCTTATATGGCAGCTCAGTTCCCTTTGCCGCCTCTGCTGCATGCTGTTTTTTCAGATATTCTTCCAGCCTGTGAAATACATCATCTGTCCATTCCGTCTTGCCATTTTCACCAACCTCCATCTCCACCGCACCGACATCTTTCAGATGATATAAATACGATCGGGAAATGCCTAATTTTTTTGCTATCTGAGTTGCCGAATACTTCATCTGTTCTCTCCATCCCATGCAACATATTTTTGCTTTTATTGGACACTTTTCCACTAATTATATCATTATATGAAGTTATTTCAATATAAATTTGCAGAATCCAAGCAGAAAACGGATGCTAACCCAATACCCTTTTCTCACTTTATGCCTTGCGCTAATGAGACATTCGGAACTCCTTTGGCGTCATTCCTGTTTTTCGGGAAAAAGCCGAAATAAAGTGACTCTGGGAGGCAAATGCTAAAATTGCGCTTATTTCGCTGTAGGCATAGTCAGAATATTTCAGCATATTCTGTGCGGCTGCAATGCGCTGGCTCATAATGTATCCGCTGACTGTCTCCCCCATTTCTTTCTTGAACAACACAGACAGGTAGCTGGGATTCAGATTAACTATTTCTGCAAGCTCCTTTAAGCGTATTTTTTCATGCAGATGGTATCGGATGTATTCTACTACTGCTGCAATATTTTTTGAAATTACTTTGTTACGGTCAAGGTTTGCCATATAATCTGTGTAGAAAGAAAACATATCATAAACAAGGTCCTTTACCTCCTCAGCTGATTCCAGCAAGTCCATTTTCTGAATATAGAGGTCACTGGCATTATACGCTTCCTCCTGGGGCATTCCTCCGCTAATCGCACTCCTACAGGCAAGAGTAGTGGATGCCACAAAAAGATATTTCACATTGCGCAGCGGATTGTCAGAAAGATGTCCCTGGACATTGGGGTCAAACATCTTTTTAATTTCTTCCAATGCTTTGGGATTTCCCTCTTTTAAGTATTCATATTGCGCCATATCTTCATGATGCGTATGATGTGAAAACTGATTTTCGAGGTTTAAATATTCTATATATTTCAGCTTTTTTCGGTTTACATATGATTCCTTTTCCATCTTTCAACCCTTTCGCCTCATTCAAGGTACAACAATGGTACGAAAACATAATTCCAATCTTAACATCCTTTTCTTATTATACCTAATAGTTTTTGTATAGATACAATAATTATTATATCATTTCCATATTGCTTTGTATATAATTACATTCACGATGCAACTACAAAACATAGTTTCGATTTCCAAAATAATTTTAGGAGCTGGATTATGAAGAAGAATTCGACAGTCATTATGACAGAGGGCAATGTAACCAGAGTGCTTTTGATGTTTGCAATCCCTATTTTTATCAGCAACCTGTTTCAGCAATTGTATAATGTGGTGGACATTACCGTTATTGGACATATTCTGGGCGATGAAGCGCTTGCGGCAGTTGGCTCTACAACATCCATCTATAGCCTTGTCGTTGGATTCATCAATGGAATGTCCAATGGTTTCTGTGTTGTAGTCGCCAGATACTTCGGTGCGGGTGAAGAAAACAGCTTTCGCAAATCCGTTCACCTTTCTGTTGCTTTGTCGCTCATTGCAGCAATTGCCCTGACCGTTTCCTCTCTGCTTTTTTTAAGGCCTTTGCTGTTATTGCTGCATACACCGGAAAGCATTTTAGATTTGGCCCAAAGTTATATCTCAGTTATTTTGGTATTTTGCTTTGTTACGGTTACATATAATCTTTTGTCCTCCATGCTGCGCGCCATCGGAAACAGCAGGATTCCGTTATATGCCCTCGTGATTGCCTCTGTATTGAATATCTTTCTTGACCTTTTACTGGTAGGCGGGCTGCACATGGGCGTTGTCGGGGCTGCTTGGGCAACTGTGGCTGCGCAAATTTTCTCTGTGGTTTTTTTAACTGTATATATCGTAAAATCATGTCCTCTCTTACATTTTTACGCCCGCTATTTTGCGCTGGAAAAGCAGATATTGGCAGAACTCACTACAACGGGTTTATCTATGGCAATGATGCTTGTGCTGACCAATATTGGCACGGTGGCAATGCAGGGAAGCATTAATGCGTTTGGCACGTCAACCATCACCGGACATACCGCTGCGCGTAAGTTCCATGATTTATGTATGCTGCCATTTGGAACCATCTGTACTGGGACAGCAACCTTCGTAAGCCAGAATTACGGCGCACGTAAGGCAGATAGGATCAAACAGGGAATTCGTTCCAGCATAATCCTCGGAACCATTTGGAGCATTATTGTTTTGCTTATTATACTTTTCTTCGGCAAAAGCCTGATCCATGCCCTTACCGGTTCTTCTGATTCCACTGTACTAAATATTGCCATGCAGTATCTGTATTGGAATGTTCCATTTTATTTCATTTTGAACATATTATTAATTATGAGAAACAGCCTGCAGGCATTGGGCGGTAAAATCCTTCCCCTTATTGCAAGCCTGACAGAACTTGTCGGCAAATTCATAGGGGCTTTTTGCCTCACGAAAATGGTTGGCTATCTTGGTATTTGCTGGACGGAGCCCCTTACATGGATTGTCTGTTTGCCAATTGTGCTGTCTGGCTTTTTCATTCGCTTTTGTTCCAGATTTTCCATTCGCACGCGTTCGCAGCCTGCCCGGTGGTTTTGAACACTTACATAAACATTCTTTTTCTCTGTTGAAGCATAATTTCCACCTGTTTTTTATGCTTTTCATACTCTGTCTGTAGTGCTGCCCAGCGTAAAGCAATATACTCTACCGTAGAAGTAAACCCATGCTCATTAAACTTATTCATACTATTTCTGTATGCTCCGGCTTCCACAATATCAAATTTTTTAATAACCCACGTTTTACCTTGCTTATCTGCAGCCGCCGCAGTCCTTTTTCTTTTGCCTGTCTTACTCGCTCTATGGTTATGCCCTGCTCTCTGGCTACTGCTGCCATTGTCCGATTATTTATGAATATCTCCCTTATTATACGCTTCTCTCTATCGCTTGTAAAACGCTCCACAATGCCCCATAATTGACTTCTAACGTGTTCGGCATAATTTATCTATCGTTTCATCTTCAAGGGTAAAATCGGCTTGTAGCGTGTCCGCAAGTGTCAAGCTGTTATCATCCTCATTGTCTGTTGGCACTCTGCCTAATTCCTGTTCTAACTCCTGTACGGTTTTCTTGTAACATCCTATTCTCTGCCTTGTTTGGCTTGGTATTCGCACCGCATGCTGTACTGCTTCCCATTTAACCTCGCTGTTTCTATTCCCTCTTTCGTTCTCTGATGCAAGTACTGTACTTATTTCTCCGACTGCTCAAAAGCAAGCTTTATCATAACTGCCCTTAATATTTCTAATCTGCCTGTCAATACTCTGCTGTTTTGTACTTATCCGGCAATATCCATCCATACACATAAGCAACGCCCTCTCTTTCAGTATCACTTCTATCGTTCATCTGTTTTGATACTTCTATTTTACTTTTTATTGTTGTTGTCAATAACTTTTGATACTTAACAGATATAGAAACAATACTTAATTTTGGCATCGACATATAGTACTATATGTGATACTATACCATAAGAAGGGAGATAATCACAGTGCCAAACGTAAAAAAGCTAAATTGAAAAAATGAAACAACAGCCAAATGGAATGCGGCCAGAAGAAATAGACAAAGTTTTAGCAGCATATGGCTATCTTCCGTCAAGGCAAAAGGAAGTCATAAGCATTATCTGAATAAAGAAACAGGAGATTTGATAACAATAAAACAAGAAAATCCATTAAAAAGGCTTATGTCGTAGATGTTCTGAATAGGATAGGGGAATAATCCCCTTATCCTGGCATAGCATAACAAGCGGAAAGGAGCAGGAAAGCATGGAAGTTAAAGATTATATGAAATTGCCCTATACAAGATTAGTACAGGAAATGAACGATGAAAGCGGACACTATTTCTATGGCAGAATTTTGGAACTTGACGGATGCCAAAGTACCAGTGATACACTTGAAGAATTGTATGAAAGCCTTAATGAAGCAATGGAAGGATATATCGAAACAAAAATAGAAAACAATCTCTCTATACCAATTCCAGAAACACCAAACAATTACAGCGGTAAGTTTGTTGTAAGGCTTCCAAAATCTTTGCATCAAAGATTAGCCATTGAAGCAGAAAAAGAGGGTGTAAGCCTTAATCAATTAGCATTATACAAGTTGGCACTTTAATATATTATACACATAAGGCAAGGAATCAACGCCCTGCCTTTGCTTATATTCTCCTATACAAACATCTTTTTCCAAAATTCAAAGACCTTGACTGCATTATTTATAACCATGCTAATATTTCACACAATTCAGTACCTCCATTATGATATCCATAAAAGCTTGAAATATATTATAACCCAAATAGCCTGAAATGTTAATAGTTCAAAAAAACTCCGCAGGAAAAACCTGCGGAGTAAATATTCTTGAAATCTTCTGTTCTGTTTGCCTATCTCTTGGAGAACTGAGGAGCACGACGTGCGGCTTTGAGACCATATTTCTTTCTCTCCTTCATTCTCGGGTCACGTGTCAGATAACCTGCTGCCTTGAGTACCGGCCTATAATCCGGGTCTGCCTGCAACAACGCTCTGGCAATGCCATGGCGGATTGCTCCGGCCTGGCCAGTATATCCGCCTCCGCGGACATTTACCAGGACATCAAATTTATCAACAGTCTCCGTTGCAGCCAATGGCTGGCGAACGATAACTTTCAGGGTCTCCATTCCTAAATAATCGTCAATATCTCTTTTATTGATTGTAATCTTGCCTGTTCCGGGCATCAGATATACCCTGGCGATAGATTTTTTCCTTCTTCCTGTTCCATAATATCTTGCACTAGCCATCTTTTATTACCTCCTGATTAAAATGTTAAGACTTCTGGTTTCTGAGCTTCATGTTTGTGCTGCGGTCCTGCATAGACAAATAATTTCTTGTACATCTGTCTTCCCAACGGTCCTTTGGGGAGCATTCCCTTAACAGCAAGTTCAAGAACTCTCTCCGGTTTTTTGGCTAACATCTCTTTTAATGTGGTCTCTTTCATTCCTCCCACATATCCAGAATGGTGGTAATAAATTTTCTGGTTCAGTTTCTTGCCAGTTACTTTCACCTTTTCGGCATTGACAACGATTACATAATCACCCATGTCTAAATGAGGGGTAAAAATAGGTTTGTTCTTTCCTCTCAGCACTTTGGCAATCTCAGATGCCAGACGGCCTAAGGTCTTCCCTTCGGCATCAACTACATACCATTTTCTCTCGATTGTTGCCGGATTGACTAAAACAGTTTTCATTGAATGTTACCTCCTTGAATTTTACGATGTTACTCTGATATCCGTATGCCGTCCTGTAATATTCTTGATTCCATACGTTCTATCATTTTCACACCATTTACATTTTTCCTTGTACCTCAAAGCAAAAACGCTCCGCGAGGCTTGGCTTGCGTCACCGCTCGCCATACTTTTACATTCTATTATAAGTTCCCCGGTCTGTCAACATTTATTTTCTTTTGAGATTCTCTTCGGAAAATTTTATTTTTTTGTATTTACTTTTCTGACTTTCGACCAAGCGGAATAGTATTTTTTTCCATTCACTGTTTTATAAGTCCTTATCCGCACATAGTAAGCCTTCTTCACTTTTAATTTTTTTGCTGTCAATTTTGTGGTTGTATTTTTCTTGACTGTTTTGGTCACAGTTGCCTTCTTAGAGAACTTACTGCTCACAGAATACTGAAGCTGATAGCCGGTAGTCTGTGTTTTCTGTTTCGCCCACTTAATTGAAATACTTTTGCGGGCTCCGGTAAGCGATGTCAGCTTTGTTCCCTTTGGCTTGATGGTAAAGTTCTTCTTTAAAGTTCCAGAGTAGCCATTTTGGAGCGTAACCGTAACAGTAGCTGTTCCGACTTTCTTATTATTTTTATAGGAAACTACATAATAAGCACCGGGAATTTTATTTCCCTTATCATCAAATACCGTAACTGCCGGTTTTTGGGCTCTGCCGTTATATACATAGCTAGCCTTGGATAATGTCATCTTCTTTGCAATCGGCTTATTGCCTGTATTCCCCATGCTGTTTTGCGGTGGGCTTGGCGTTTCTGTGCCGCCTGGTGGGGCTGGCGCTTCTGTGCCTCCGGATGACTTATATTCAAACCCGATAACCAACTCGGTTCCCCAAGGACTGTACCATCTGCAAGAACCACCATATGGCAATCCGGCTTCATTGATATAGTCAAGCGCAACATTCAAATCTTCGTCAGAAATTTCAGATGTTGCAGAATGACATAATTTTATAATATCTGTACGATTTTTAAGGGCGCTGAGGATCAGTTGCTTCATCTCTGCCTGGTTTGCATAAAAACTCACCGGGGAATAGGAAATCTGTCCTGAACCAGGTAACTCCTGTATCGCTGTAGCCACGAGTTTTTCCGGTTCATACACATAGCCTGTCGAATGGTAGAAAGCGTATCCTTGGGGATTTTGTAAAACCACTTGGGGAAACATATACCCGCCGGTAAGGCCAATGCGCTGGTTGAACTGCCACGCCTCATAGACATCCATATTATACCCGCAGTTAAAATCAAACTGCGCCGATATTTCCTCTGTCTGCGCTTCATCCTCCATTACAGCAACTACCTGCACGTTATGCCTTGCCAAGACTTCATGCCAATCATTGAGGCTTTGCAAAAGCGCCATTGTGTTGGGACAATTTGGCCGGCCAAATACCAGGAGAACATTTCCGCCCGCACTTTCTACGCTTTCCCTTGTTATGGTGCTGCCGCCTACACCCCGCAGCGTGAATTCAACGCCTTGCACTGGGTCAATTAAGTCGAAAGCCACTGGCAGGCTGGGTTCAGCCGTTTGCAGAGGCAGCCGCTGGCAGGCTGGATAACTGTCCGTATCCCATATGTGGTCTTGCGCCATTTCGCTGTCACCCAAACCAAAGTAATAGTCGTACTCAAGTCCGCCGCTGTTGGGGTCATCCCATGTGCAGTCTATATGAGTGTATACGCCATCAATATTAACGATATTCCATGCATGGTTCATTTCAGGCGCTGTGACGACTATATTTTCAATCCCTGCCGCTGTGAGCAAGGCACTGTAGGCATCCGCATAGCTTTGGCATACCCCCGTGCCTTTCAGCAAAACGCCATCGGGACCGAATTCCGTATAAGTGTGGTCATAGTTGGCATTGTAAATGAGCCAATCATGGAACCATAGCGCCTTGTCACGGTCAGTTTCCGCGCCGCTGGCAAGACACTCCTCCACAAGCTGTCCTACCTTCTCGTCTACTGTAAGAGGGCGGATAACATAGGTGCGGGATTGCATTCCTGCGAAATATCCGATGCCGTTGATGGTAACTGTAGCAGTACCAGCCTCCACGTTATTTTCACAGGTCAGTTCATAATCAACGCCCTCAAGCAGCGTGTAATCGCCAAGGGAAATCGTCAGTTCTGGAATAATTGCACTGCCGGTGCACACATAGTTTTCCTCAATGCCAGAGACCATCGCCGTTTCCAGCGATATCGGTTCGTCAGACACTGTGATTGTACAGGTATCCGCAATGGCATCGTCAAAAGAAGACGTGGCAGTGATAACGGCGCTGCCTGCGCCAACGGCGGTTACCGTCCCGTTATCATCAACGACTGCTACGCTGGTGTCTGAACTGCTCCAGTACACACTCTGCACAGCCGCTTGCGGGAACACTGCCGCAGCCAAACTCGTACTTTCGCTATAGTGAAGCGTATCTTGCGTTTTACTTATGCTGAGGGATTCCGGCGCGTAAAATACTATATCATCGTGGACACTGTCTCCGTTCAGCACTGTATGGTTGTCAGCTTCTGTTACCGCCGTATAAACTGCACCGGATTCAATCGGTACATTTTCCACGGAACGAATGACTGAGCCGCTATTTTCTATGATGGTGTTGGTATACGACATTGTACCTTCGCCAACGCCTACCAGTTCCACCGTGTAGCCATCTTCATAAATTGAAGCAGTCTTTACATACTCTCCATCCCGTTCCATAACAGAAAAGCTGCCAAAGCTAAGGTACTCCTCCATCTCCACGCCATCCTTCAGTTCACACACAATGGTTCCTGAGGGGTCGCGTATCAACATATTTACAGGACATTCCGCACAGTAGGAACTGATTGAGGAAGGAACATAACGGCTTATCGTTTCAATCACTGTATTGGTTGTTTCATTCCTTATCGTATAACTGCCGTTTCCACGTATAGACAACCTCAGAATTCGTGTGCCATCACCATAGATATCTACATAGAATTCGTCATCCGTGCCCACGCTGCCACGCTTGATGCTTAGACTGCTGTCCTGATAACCATACAGGCAGATAGTATCATTTCCGCCTTTGTCACGTATCTCATCGCAGCCGTCCCCAGCAAAATAAAGATAATGCTCATCTGTGGTGGAAGAGCCCTCTATCATATCATTGCCCTTTCCGGCACACACCGTATTATACTGGGATTCTTGGCTGCTGCCATCATTAAGTACAATGGTATCATTTCCAGAACCGGTAAAGATAAAATCGTTTCCCGAATTTTTCAACGACAGAGAGTCCCGATTCACAGAACCTAATGTAAACCTGCGTGGCTCTGGACCTACAAGGCCTAATGCTGTGTGAGAATAAAATGAGTAGCACGTGGGGTTCGTCGTGTTGCCGTCTCGAAGAATAGATATCGATTGGTTTGCGGAATTATATGAAATCATCTGCCGGAAAAAATGGTAAGGTGCAATAATCGGATATTCCTTTCCGTTTATTCCCGATTGGTCTGAGACAAATGTCGTTCTGTCAAGTCTACCGCCCCTCACCTGATTCAGGCACAAAACAACGTTACCTGTTTCCGTGGACAAAGGATTATCGCCAATTCCGGTATTTCCAACCCAATCGCGGGGATTCACATAATCTGTCCGCTGGTTGTCGTTCAAACCCACGAAATTACGTCCAAAATTAACCGTGTTACCATACACTGCGCTCATCATGGTGGAAGGGGCGTTGAACGTACAGGCGTTCACGCCCCGAAGGACGGAGACGTAATTGGCGAGTCCTCCACCTAAAGAATGACCTGTAAGCGTAATATCAGAATAACCCCATTTTACCAAATCATCATAATAAATGAGGGCGTGTTGTAATTGAGCCGCATCACCGCCCGTGCCTAAACAAATATCGGCTGCAAGGTCAGCGAATTTATCCTCTATTGGTTCTGTACCACGGAATGCGAGGACATATCTGCCTTCCGGGCTTTGAAATAACGCGGCGTAGAATCCATCGCTGAGTTTCCTTGCATGACAAACCTTCCAGCCAGAGATCGCTGCACTGTAAAGATTTATGAACTTTGCGCCTGAATTTGATTTAGTTGAAATATATTTTGTGCTATCGGCCAATGTAGTTCCGTCAAGCAGACTGTCTATTGTCAGATTGCTAAAAGAGCCTACTCCAAAATTGGTGTAAACCGCATAGCTTAAAGCAGCATATTGGAGCAGTTCTTTATTACCTTCGAGTTTTAGCTGCTGAATTTGGATTCGCAAAGGATTCGCCGATGAAATCGTTGTTCCGTCTGGCGTTGTGTAGGAAGCTGTAATTTCAATCACTTTTGATGTTGATGATAAAGTGCGGATGACGGGTTTCCCGGTTATTGCGTCCAGCAAACATTCTACGTCATCTGAACCCAGCTTCCACTGGCATTCTTTTTCGACATCGTATGTATTTCCCTTTTCATCTACATATTTAGCGCACAACGGATACTCTGTATAGTCCAAAAGGGGAACGATGCGTCCCTTGCTCCCTGATACCGCAGGGCAAAATTGATTACTCCCAACTCCAATGTACAAATACGGCTGCCCATCATCGTTATTATCGTATGGCACAGGTCCTGCCGGGTGGCAGTGTTCCAGCGAAACTGTATCAGCCGCGCCCCATCCCTCTTGCGGTTCTGCCATTTGTGCATCGGTGTTTGTACACCTGCCGTCCGTTTCCTTTGCCCATGCAATGCTGGGGAACATTGTCAGCATAAGGCACAGCGTCAGAACCACGCTTATCATTCGTATAAATTTCATTTGCATCACTCCTCGTATTCAATTTCTATCATTGTAGCCCATGCCCTCGTACACAATTCCTATCATCGTCAGCCCATGCCCCCGTACACAATTCCTATCATCGTCAGTCCATGTGCCGGGGCTGTGGGACCTGCCGCGCTGCGCTCACGCTGCTGCAAAATCCCCGGCATATCCTCCGGCTCCAACTCGCCGATTCCCACCAGAATCAGCGTACCTGCAATAATCCGCACCATATTATAGAGAAATCCCGTTCCGGTAACCCGGATATTGACCATATCTTCCGCTGTCCGCTCCACGGTACAGGAAAGGATGGTGCGTACCGTATCTTCCACCGAGGTCCGCACGGAGCAGAAACTCTTAAAGTCATGCTCTCCCACCAGACAAGAGGCTGCCCGCTGCATCTTTGCCACATCAAGGTCACGGTAATAAAAATATGTGTATCTGCGCAGCGTAGGCAAAGGAATTTTGCGGTTTAAAATCCGGTATTCGTAGGTTTTTTCACTGTAACACTTTCGGGGGTGGAAATCACGTTCTACCTCACAGGAACTCTGCACGACAATATCCTCCGGCAGCCGCTGGTTCAGCGCATAACAAAGCTTTTCCGGCGGAATGCGGGTATTGGTGTCAAACACTGCCACATTTCCCAGAGAATGCACGCCGGAATCTGTTCGGCTGGCACCAACCACCTGGATTTTCTCGCCGAGAAGCTGCGACAGTTCACGGTTCAGCACTTCCTCTACGGTAATCCCGCTGGGCTGAACCTGCCAGCCGCAGTATTCTGTTCCATCGTATGCCACCACTAACTTAATTCTCTTCATATCTCCTGCCACAATATGTCACCACTAACTTAATTCTCTTTGTGTCCCCTGTCGTTCGTTCCGCGATATGCAACCGCTTTTACAAGAACCTCCGCAGCAAAATAACTGCCAAAAAATACCCGGCAACTGCCAGATATACAATAAAATCCATACGCTTATATCTGAGGGGCTTCATCTTCGTCCTGCCCTCGCCGCCGTGATAACAGCGCGCCTCCATCGCCAGGGCAAGGTCATTGGCACGGCGGAATGCGGAGATAAACAGGGGCACCAGCAAGGGAACCATGGATTTCGCCTTTTTCACCAGATTGCCGCTCTCGAAATCTGCGCCCCTGGCAAGCTGCGCTTTCATAATCTTGTCTGTCTCCTCAATGAGGATAGGAATAAAGCGCAAAGCGATAGACATCATCATCGCTATCTCATGTACCGGAACATGGATTTTATTCAGCGGCTTTAGCGATTTCTCCAGCCCATCGGTAAGCTGGTTGGGCGTAGTCGTCAATGTCAATATAGAACTGCCCAGAATCAGATAAATCAGGCGCACCGCCATAAAAGCCGCATTCTTAAGCCCTTCTTCGGTAATCCTCAGCTTCCAGAAAGATACAAGCGTCTCTCCCGGCGTCAGAAACAGGTTAAAGACCACTGTAATAAGCAAAATTATCACAATCGCCTTCAAGCCTTTCACCATATAGCCAAACGGAACTTTTGACAGCCAGATAACCAGTACCAGCCAAAGCGTCACTGCCGCAAATCCAGCCACATTGCGAAACATAAACAAAGATAGAATATAAATCAATGCCGCCATCAGCTTTGTCCGCGGATCCAATTTATGGAGCATGGAATCCGCCGGATAATATTGTCCAATCGTAATATCTCTCAACATATCGTTTCCTGCTTTACCTCTTGTCCAAAAACAAGCTTCTTTCACTTACATTTTTCAGAAAAAGCCTGCAAAATCGACTGCTTTGCCTCCTCCAACGTGGTAACAGTCCCATTTGCCGGTATGCCGCGCCTCCGCAAATCGTGCATGAGATACGTTACCTGCGGGGCTGCAAGTCCCACCGCTTCCAACTCCTGGTAGTGGGTAAACACTTCTGCGGGCGTACCGTCATACATCACGCTGCCGCGGTTCATCACAATCAGCCGCCCTACATACTTCGCCACGTCCTCCATGCTGTGGGACACTAGAATAACAGTCATATGGCGTTCTTTATGCAGCTTCGCTACCAGGCCCAAGATTTCATCCCGCCCTTTGGGGTCAAGACCCGCCGTGGGCTCGTCCAACACCAATACTTCTGGCTCCATCGCCAGAACGCCGGCAATCGCCGCACGCCGTTTCTGCCCGCCGCTCAATTCAAACGGTGAACGGTACCAGTAATCCTCGGGAAGCCCCACGCTGCGCAATGCTGTGAACGCTTTTAACTCCGATTGCTTGCGGGAAAGCCCCTGGTTCTTAGGTCCAAAACAGACGTCTGCAAACACCGTAGTCTCAAACAGCTGATGTTCCGGGTATTGGAACACCAGCCCTACCTTGCTGCGCAGTTCCTTTCTGTTGTAGTCATCATCATCAATATCCTGCCCATTATAATAAATCCCGCCGGAACTTGCCCTGACCAAACCGTTTAAATGCTGGATAAACGTGGATTTCCCAGAACCGGTATGACCGATAATACCGATAAATTCCCCATCGCCAATCTTTAAGCTGACATCTTTGAGGGCATGGATTTCATATGCTGTTTTCTCACTGTAAACATAATTGACTTTATCTAGTATAATCGACATAACGCCTCCACCAACTCCTGCCTGGTGAGGATTCCCTCGGGAATCGCCAGACCTGCTTTGCGCAGTTCATATGCCAAAAGCGTAATCTGGGGCACATCCAGGCGGTAGGATTTCAAGGTATCCACCTGGGAGAAAATCGCCCGGGGCGTTCCTTGCATCACGACCTTTCCGTTGTCCATCACATAGACACGGTCGGCATTTATCACCTCTTCCATATAATGCGTGATGAGAATCACGGTCACTCCTTTTTCCCGGTTTAGCTGCTCTACCGCTTCTAAAACCTCCCGGCGCCCATTGGGGTCCAACATTGCCGTAGGCTCGTCCAGCACAATACATTTGGGTTCCATCGCCATCACCCCGGCAATGGCAACTCGCTGTTTCTGTCCGCCGCTGAGCCTGTTGGGGGAATGTTCCCGATACTGTATCATGCCCACAGATTTCAGGCTCTTTTCCACGCGCTTTAAGATTTCCGCCGTAGGTACGCCGATGTTCTCCGGTCCGAATGCAACATCCTCCTCTACCACGCTGGCGATAATCTGGTTGTCCGGATTCTGGAATACCATGCCTGTGCTCTGACGGATAGCCCAGAGGTTGTCCGCATCCTCTGCGTCCTTGCCGTCCACCCATAACGTTCCGCCGCCCGGCGCAAGCAGCACATTCAGATGCTTGGCAAGCGTGGATTTCCCGGAACCGTTATGTCCCAGGACCGCCACAAATTCCCCCTGTTTCACATCAAGGTCTACTCCGTCCAAAGCGGTGAGGATGCTCTCCACATTATCCTCTTCGTCACGCCGGATATATTCATGTACCAATTTCCTTGCTTCAATAAAATTCATAGCTTCCTCTTCACTCTTCGTCCCAACTCAGGCGGTGCAGGTTCCCTGCCAATTTCATATGCGCAAACTGATTCTGCCGCAACGCTTCATAGAGCAGGATTGCCACAGAATTAGACAGATTCAAGGAGCGCGTCTCGCCAATCATTGGAATGCGCACACATCGTTCGGGACATTCCTTCAATATTTCTTCCGGGATTCCGCCGCTTTCTTTGCCAAACATCAGATAACAGTCCGCTTCATAGCTGACCTCTGTATACACCTGGCGCGCCTTGGTAGTTGCCATATAAACCTTTGCCCCAGGATTCTTCGCCAGAAAATCCTGCCAGTTGATATAGCGGGTCACATCAAGCTCCTGCCAGTAATCCATGCCCGCGCGGCGGATTGCTTTTTCATTTAACTGAAAGCCCAGCGGCTCAATCAGATGAAGCCTTGTCCCAGTGGCAACACAAGTCCGTCCAATATTTCCGGTATTTGCCGGAATCTCCGGCTCAAAAAGTACAATATTAAGCTTCGCCATATTTTTCAACAAACCCTTCCATCCTGTCGAGAGCCTCTTTCAGTTTATGCAGGGAATACGCATAGGAGATGCGCAGATACCCTTCCCCACAATCGCCAAACGCTGTCCCCGGCACAACTACCACCTTTTCTTCCTGCAGCATTCTCGTGGCAAACTCATCGGAGGTCATGTTAAATTTCTTAATACAGGGAAAGGCATAGAATGCACCATACGGTTCAAAACAGGTCAATCCCATATCACGCAGACGTTTCACAAGGTAACGCCTTCTGCCATTGTACTCCTGACGCATCCCAGCCACATCTTCATCACCATTCCTGACCGCTTCCACCGCCGCATACTGGCTGGTCGTGGGGGCGCACATAATTGCATACTGGTGGATTTTCAACATCTGCTCCAAAATCGCCTCCGGGGCACAGGCATAGCCCAGACGCCAGCCGGTCATAGAGTATGCCTTGGAAAATCCATTGATCAGCACCGTCCGCTCACGCATACCCGGCAGCGAAGCAATCGTTACATGGTCATCCAAATAGGTAAGTTCCGCATAAATCTCATCACTGATTACATACAGGTCATGTTCTATGACCACTTTGGCAACCGCCTCCAAATCCCTCCGCTCCATAATCGCGCCGGTCGGGTTGTTGGGGAACGGCAACACGAGGATTTTTGTCTTCGGCGTGATTGCCGCCTTTAGTTCCTCTGCCGTCAGGCGGAAATCATTTTCCTCTTTGAGGTTGATAATCACCGGTTTGCCATTTGCCAGCACCGTACAGGGCACGTAAGACACATAGCTGGGCTGCGGAATCAGCACCTCATCCCCGGGGTCCAGCATAGCGCGCAACGCCATATCAATCGCCTCGCTGCCGCCCACGGTAATCATCATTTCCTTATCATAATCATAAGATACCTCAAATCTGCGTTTCAGATACCTGGCAATCTCCATTTTTAATTCTTTTAACCCGGCATTGGACGTATATGCCGTCCTTCCCTTCTCCAGGGAATAAATACCCTCGTCGCGGATATGCCAGGGCGTGTCAAAATCCGGCTCGCCCACGCCCAGGGAAATGACATCTTTCATCTCCGCCGCAATGTCAAAAAATTTGCGGATTCCCGAAAAAGGGATATCTACGATACGTTCCGACAATGGATTTCTCATAAGCTCACCAACATCCTTTCATCATCCTGCGGCTTGGCAATCACGGTACCATGGTCCTTATATTTTTTTAAGATAAAGTTTGTCTTCGTACTCAGTACGGAATCCAATGTGGAGAGTTTATCGGAAACGAACTGCGCAACCTCGCGCAGCGTTTTGCCCTCCAGCGTCACCAGCAAATCATAGCCGCCGGAAATCAAATAAACTGCATTGACCTCCGGGTAGTTATAGACACGCTCCGCTACGCTGTCGAACCCTCTGCCGCGCTGCGGCGTGACGCGCACCTCAATCAGGGCATTGACTTTCTCAATGCTGGTTTTCTCCCAATCCACCAGCGTGTGGTAACCGCAGATAATATGCTCTTCCTCCATGGCAGACATCTCATTTGCCACCACAGCCTCCTCCACTCCCAGCATAACCGCCAAATCCCTCAAATCCACGCGGCTGTTTTTTTCTATATAAGTTAAAATTTTCTCTCTCAAATCCATACTTTTCTTTCCTCCATTTCAAGATTTTGCACAAAATACCCACCAAAGATTTACCAACCATACGCAGAAGACCGCACTTGATTACAGCACCTTATACAGTTCATCCGTCTTCGGCGGTTCCAGAAAACGTTTCTCCTCCCCATTCAGCAGAACGCGGTCATTGCCAGTCGCTGCCTTCCCGATAACCGCTGCATGGATGCCGGACTTTGCCAGTTCCCGCGCCAATGTATTTCCATCTGGCGAAGACATCAGCATACATCCGCTGGATATCAGTTCATAGGGATTGATATTGAAAAATTCACATATTTCAATCGTTTCCTGTTTTACCGGAATTTTCTTAAGGTCTATTTCAAGTCCAACGCCAGAGCTCTCTGCCAGTTCCCAAAGCGCGCCGAATATGCCGCCCTCGGTCACATCATGCATGGCGCTCACGCCGGACCGAACGGCGACTGCAGACTCCGGCAGTACCGACAGGTATTTATCAAAATCCTGGGCTGTCCTCACAAGTTCCGCCGGAAAGCGCTGTAACAATTCCCGTTCTTTCTCTTTGGCTATAATGGAAGTTCCTTCCAGACCAATCCATTTGCTGGCAAGGATGTCATCTCCAGGTTTCACGCCGCCCGTGGTAACCAGCTTGCCCGCTTTGGCTTTGCCGATTCCGCAGACATTAATCAAGGGCTGGTTCACCGCTTTCGTCACTTCCGTGTGCCCGCCCATAATCTGCACATCCACCTCGGCACACACACGCTCCATCTGGCCCATCATCTCTTTTAAATCCGCTTCCTGCGCATATTCCGGGAGCAGAATCGTCAGCATGACCCCTATCGGCTCCGCCCCGGCGCTTGCCAGGTCATTCATCGTAATATGGATGGCAAGATGCCCGATATCCGTGGCAGTTCCGGTGATAGGGTCCGTGGAGACCACAAACATCTCATCGTCCGCCAGCCTGACTGCGGCACAGTCTTCCCCTACGCCGGCCCCCACTGCCACCTCGCTGCGTTTCGTCTGTATTTGTTTAATTACCGAGCGCTTTAACACGCTCTCCGGTATTTTTCCTACTTTCATAATGAAAAAATCTCCTTGGGCATAAGTACACTTAAGGCTGTTTCAATATTGAAACAGCCTTACATACAACCTTAATGCTTCTGATTCCTATTCCTCGGAATCATCGCCGTCCTCATCATCTTCTTCGTCTTCGCCTTCATCGCCCTTATCTTTGTCTTTATCTTTCTTATCCTTATTGTCATCCTCTTTCGGCTTATCTCCGCCTTCTGTCGGCGCCGGTTCCTGTGGTGGCTGCTGTGCCGCCTGCTCTGCTGCCTGCTGCGCTGCCAATGCTGCCTGTGCTGCATCGTTCCATTGCGCCGCTGCTGCCTCAATCGTTCCCTGGTCCTGGCTTGCCACCGCCGCGTTCATGGCTGCTACTGCCTCCGGATTTCCTGAACCAGTCCCTACCACGACAATTCTGGGCGAAGCCTTATAAGTGCTCTTATTGAATACCTCGCGGCTCTGCTCTACGCCGTCAACCTTGACAATCTTCCACAGCTGTGCCGTGTATCCCACATGGGAAGACTGCTTCTGGCTGATATAGCCGATGGGGTCGCCGGATGCCTGATACTGCACACCGGGGTCAGTCGTGCTCAGCGTCTCGCTCTCAAAGATGACCTCGCGGTTCGCCGGCCTGGTCTCCTGTCCGAAGATATTAAAGTATATGACCATATCCTTGGTATATCCCTCAATATAAATCGGCGCATCGGTATTATTTACAAATTTTAAATCCTTATATGTTCCTGCAATCGCTGCATCTGCGGAAGGGTCTACATAACCCACAATCATCGAATGGTTAAAACGCTCCGCCACATCCAGTTCCGCACGGATAACGGCATTGTATAAAGTAGTTGATACCTGGCAGATCCCTCCGCCATAAGTCTCTACCGTAGTCCCATTCTCATAGGAACCGGCAAGTTCATACCCATTCTCCGCATCAAAGGGGCTTACCGCCTCATACACGGAAAACGTATCTCCCGGATAAATCACAGAACCGTTGATTTTAGAAGCGCCGTTCTGTACATTCTTGGCACGTCCTGCCCCGGAAGTTCCATAGGAAGTATGGAAGCCTCCCAGCAAATCCTTGACCTTGGAAAGCTCCGCCTCGGAACCCCTGGGCTCTACCACATCCGCCGCAACCTCGATGGTGGCTGCCTCGCCCTTCCATTCCTTGGAAAAATACTCCTCCAGAATCTTAGCTGATTCCTCTATATTGACACTCACGCCCTGGCTGCCGGGAATTACAGTAAACCCGCCGTCTTCCCGGGTAAGTCCGCCGTCTTTGGCTTCCGTGTTAAGCGCCTGTGCATTCGTTTCCAGCATCTGGCTGATTTTCTGGCCGTCTGCCTTATAGGCAAGTTCATATACCTTGTCTTGATTTTCCAAATCTTTCATTGCCTTATAACGGACAATCAGATTGCCGCTCTTACCGAGCGCGACTGCTTCTTCGGCAATCTCAGGATTCCCCCATGTAAGCCCTATCTGGGATACAGGCACTTCCACAGTGTTGTCTCCAGCCTTCAGGGTTACCTTCTGATTCTGCAGTCCATTCAGATATTCCGCCACAGCTGACGCGGCTTCCTCCTGTGTCATTCCTCCTACGGCGATATCTCCAAAATATACACGCTGCGGAATGGTAGATGTCTCATCAGTCTCTGCATTAACCGGAATCATCACAATTGCTGCCACTGCAAGAATTAAGAATACTCCTAACAGCGGCACGTATTTTCTCCACTTCTTCATAATCTATTCTCCTACTATCCTGCTTCGTTTACACTTTACCTATCTCATTTTAACACATAGATACAATTTTTCAAGGTACACAAAGCACGAATTTCGTTGACATAACTCGTCTCTTTCTGTATATTATGAACAGGTAAAGACGAATTTTATGCCATTAATTGGCGTGGTTTACACAAATGCGGAGAGGAATACGGAAAGCACCATGGAGACCACAAGAATCAATGCAACTACTGCTGCAAAAGTTTTCTTGGTCTTGGGATTGTTGAAATTCAGCATAAGTTTCACCTCCTTCATGATTCACATGGAAATCAATTTTCAAAATATCCTTACATCTATCAACATATATTTATTCTGCCGTATGCTACATATACCCACACGAACAGGACAACGCTTTGGCAAACTAACTGCTAACTGCGACCAAGCCCCTCAGGAGAACCTTCGTGTCAGATCTTCGTAAGCAGTGGATTTTGCCTTCGCTAAAAACGTCCTTGAATCGTTCGCTTTGGGTATATGCAGCTCCGGCAGTATGTAGATATCTTTATATTCCGTACGGATATTTTGAAAATTGATTTCCGTGTATTATTCAGTCTTCATCTTGCCACCTGCGGCTATTATGATATAATTATTTAAGGAAATACTGATTGAACCAGCGTTTCCCTAATATTTCAGAAAGGATTATAAGCATATGATGTTTCATACTTTTTATTATGTCCTCCTCGGTTGGACCGCCATATTCATCGCTGTTGTCTCCTACAAACGTTTCAAGGCAAACCGCCAGAACGAGAACGCCGAAGAAAGTTTCTGGAAGCGGGAACGCGCTGCCAACAGCACACGCAAACAAGATATCTCCCAGCTGGATTACGTGGACTTTTCCGGCGTCACCCTTCCGTTTGCCCAATTTGAGGACGCGCTTCTGAAAGAATGCGAACAGCAGGTCCTTACCTTAAAGGATAAAAGAGTCTTAAACCTCACCGGCATCAGCAACACTGACCTGAAAATGATGTATGGCGCCGCCAACCTGCCGCTGCTGACGCAGTATGACCAGAATTTTACGCTCCTGGTACGCACATTAAATACCTGGGGACAGCGTCTGCATGAACTGTCCCATACCGAAGAAGCCATCAGCGTCCTCGCTTTTGCCGCATCCATCGGCAGCGATATCAAGGCAACATGGACGCTCCTTGCAGAACTCTATGCGGCAGACAATGACCTGGCGCATATTGAAGAATTGAAATCTTCTGCTGCCCAACTCAATTCCCTGATGAGAGATCCCATCCTCTCCATGTTGGACAGTTATACGGAACGCCAGATAAATCAGCCGTGAGCATATCCTCAGATATTCCGGTAAAAATGTCAGCCGGGTATCCTTCCATAGGCTACGATAATCTTGTTCGCCAACCGGGATGCTTCGCTCCTTGTCAGGCTGTCAAGTTCCCGGTCAAGTTCAATTTTATGATATTCCGCCAATTCTTTCAAGTGTCTTTTTTGACGTTTGCTTGCCGGCTGCTGTTTTTTTACTTTATAATGCAGCGGTTCTGCTCGAAATTCCTCAGGTTCTTTGTCGGCAAACTCCTTATACAGATACAGAAGCAACTCTGCCGTTGCCCTGGCGTCTTCCAAGGCGCGGTGTTTTCTGGCACGTGCAATGTGAAGAAAGTCGCACAGATAATCAAGGGATTTCTTTTCAGCCATTGGCAGCAGCTTCCTTGCCAATTTGAGCGTATCAATGCCCTCTTTTTCCAGTTCCAGCCCCTGATTTGCCGCCGCCTGTTTGAGAAATCTGTAATCATACATCAGATTATGCCCTGCCAGCGGCAGCCCCTCTGCAAATATCAGGAATTCCTCCGCCGCCTGTCCACAGTCACACCCTTGCTGCACCATCTCATTGGTGATTCCGGTAAGGCTGATAATCTCTTCCGTCAATGTCATCCTCGGATTTACCATGCGGTGGAACGTTCCGCCGATTTTGCCCTCTTCGAGTTTCACCGCACCGATTTCCAGGATACGGTCTGTCTTGGGATTTAAACCCGTCATTTCCAGGTCAACTACCACATATGCGTCCATTGTCCCTCCTTATGCATTCTGCTTTTGCCTGCCCAGTCAATGGGTCTCGCTCCTCATAGGAAAATAAGATAAACTGCCTGGTATCTGCTTTGGCTGGATACGTCTCCAATGTCTCTGCCTGCAGAATTTTTTCCATGCCATACCAGAACGCTTCCAAATGCATATTCTTTCCTTTGGGGCAATATTCCCTGGACATCTCCTTGAACTCCGAAAGCGGCGGCGCCCAGGGCGGTCTGCTCTTCATGCGTTCCCGGCAATATAAATCAAAGGTCAGCGTTTCCTGATATAGGTCACGGTGCAGCGGGTCTTGTTCCTCAATGTAATCCAAAAGAATCTGGCAGCGGCGGATTCTGGAATGGCTCATGGCAAACAGCCCATGCCGCTCATAGAATTCCCCCATCTTCAGATACAGCTCAAACGGATTATCTTCCGTCAGTTCCAGCACCTTCATGGTCAGGCCAAATTGGCCGCTGTTGTAATAAACCTCCAGCATTTCTTCCACCAGTTTAATTTTCAGTATCTCCCCATAGGACAGCCAGCGCGTGCGCAGCACCTCATAGGGAGGGAACTCCCGATACGCCAGACCGTATTCCTCCCGATGTTCAAAGAGATAGGAGCCTTTCAGCACCTTGAGGAATCCAAGCTGGAGCTGCTGCGGCTTCAGGGCGTAGACCTGGCGGAAAGATTCGGCAAAGGACCCATAATCTTCTTCTGGCAGTCCTGCTATCAAATCAAGATGCTGATGGACATTCCCCATACTCCGTACCCGGGAAACTGCCTGTTTCAGGCGCGGCAAATCCATCGTGCGGTGAATCTCCCGTATCGTAGCCCCATTGGCAGACTGCACCCCGATTTCCAACTGAATCAGCCCCGGACGCATAACGGCAATCAATGACAGTTCCTCCTCCGTCAGCAAATCCGCAGAAATCTCAAAGTGGAAATTCGTCACGCCGTTGTCATGCGCTTGCAGATACCGCCAGACAGCCAGCGCATGGCTGTGGCTGCAATTGAATGTTCTGTCCACAAATTTCACCTGGGGCACGCGGTGGTCGAGGAAAAACTGCAGTTCCTTTTCCACCAAATCCAGGGAGCGCAGCCGCAGCCCCTTCTCTATGGAAGAAAGACAGTAGCTGCAGGAAAATGGGCATCCGCGGCTGGACTCATAATAGATAATCCTGTTTTCAAAATCTTCAAGATTCTCATAACAGAAAGGCAGTTCATCCATAGGCAGCGGCTCCCTTGCCGGCGTGCGCACAAGTTTCCCTTCCCTGTCACGGAAAACCAGACCGGCAATCTCTTCCAGCCCGCTGGTATTGTCACTCCTGCCGCTTCCGGCAGCAATGTCCGCAGCCGCGCTCCCGCCCGCTCCTTCCACATAAAAGCGGCATAATTCGAGGAACGTTGCCTCCCCTTCCCCGGTCATCACCCCACGGACCATGGGATAAGCCGCCAGAAATGTTTCTGTTTCATAGGACACCTCCGGTCCTCCTGCCCAGATGGGCACCTCTGGCGCAATCTTATGGAATTCCGTCACCAATTCCTGCACATAGCGGAAATTCCAGATATAACAGGAAAAACACAGCACATCGGGCTGCTGTTTATAAATTTCCTGCAGAATGTAATCCGTGCGGTGGTTAATCGTATACTCCAGCAGCTGCACATGCTCCCGATATTCGTCCGCATACGATTTCAGGCTGTATACCGCAAGGTTGGAATGGATATATTTGGCGTTAATTGCTATCAATAAAATGTTCATATCCTTACTATTAATCCTTTTGACAGTTTTTCCTTTCTGTGATATTTTTATAGGAAACGAACAAAACATTTACGTTTTGATTCGTTTCCTGCGCCGGATGCACGCCGCAAGAGGCATGTTTCCTATGTGCATCCGTGCGCATCCTCGCGGAGCGGTTATAGTAAACGCATTCATTTAATGCGTTTACTATATAAAGCAGTTCAGCTAGAAAAGGGGGCCCACTATGAATCAAAATGAATTTGAACAACTGGCAGAATTATTTAAAATCTTCGGAACCCCGACCCGGCTTCAGATTTTATATGCATTGCTTGACAAAGAAAAATGCGTCTATGATATCGCCAAGGAACTTGATATGTCACAGAGTGCCATTTCCCATCAACTCAGTATACTCAAACAGAACCGTTTGGTCAAGAACCGCCGGGAAGGCAAGACGATTTATTACTCCTTGCTCGATTCCCATGTGCTGACAATCATTGCCCAGGGGCTTGACCATATCCGCGAATAAAGAGGGCTGCTGCAGGACCATTCTGAATCTATGGCATTTATAAGATTTCGCCATACATTATAAGAATCTGTCATTCTGCAGCAGCCCCTTTAAATCAGCGGCTTTTATTTCGTCTTGACCATCTTGGACTTACTCCAGGATGAGACATATTTTGTCTTGCCCACCATCTTGTAAGTGCGGATGCGCACATAATATTTCTTCTTCGCTTTCAGTTTCGTCACTTTCTTGCTGGTCGTTTTGGCTTTGTTTATCTTTTTCACCTTGGCTTTGGCAAACTTCTTGCTGGTAGAATACTGCAGTTCATAACCGCTAATGCCGGATTTCTTTTTCCATTTTGCAGTAAAGCCTTTGTTCGCCGCCGAGACCTTGGTAAGTTTAACACCCGCCGGGACAATCTGAAATTTCTTGGTCACAGTCCCGCTGTAATTGCCCTTGAAAGCAACCGTCACCTGATACGTTCCAATCTGCTTCCTGGCAGCGGACATCGTTACACTGTAGAACGCAGTGGAAATCTTCTGGGAATTCCCATCATACACAGTCACCGTTGGGGTCTTCGTCTTATTATTGTAAGTAAATGTTTCCGCGGATAATTTTACATCCTTTATCCTGGGAATTATGGCCGTAGACTTCACATCGCCGCAGACACATCTGCTGACAATCTTGCCGTCCGCCGCCGCAGTCGCCGGCTGTACGCTGTCTGCATAGGCGTGCACATGCTTCTGTTCCTCATTCTTGAAATATGCCACAACTGTGGTATCTTTCTGTCCGATATCTGTACGGCTCGCCGTTTTCACGCCATCGCTCCAACAATCAAATGCTTTTCCGGTATCCGGCACTGCGGTGATCATGGTACCCATTCCCTTATATGGGATATAGGCGGCAACCTCAGTCTGTGCTGCACCGTTTGCTGCCTGCACTTTGCCGCCAGCCGCCGCTTGATAGACTACCTGCACATTTGCGGTGACTGCTTCCTGAATGCCCTTGTGGGTCGGCGTAATTCTGGCAATATAGCCATCATCATCAAAGCTGACTTTTTCCAGGCATACCTCACGGTGACAGCCTTTGACATTTTTGTCGCCCACATAATCAGAGAGCGGCGTGCCAAACCTTGCATACGCGATATAATACTCTTCCGTTCCCGGCAACTTCACAAAACAGTGATGCCCGGTTCCCAGAATATCCTCCTCCGGTACTTTGTAGAGTATGGTTCCTTTGCTCTCCGCCGTAAAGCTGCCCCAGCTATTGTCGTCATTCTTCTGCGGATAGAGGGAATCTGCCACCGCATAGCTGATACTGTAGGTGTCCTCCCCGGTATCGTTGCAGGACCAGGTAAAATGATATTTCCCATCCTTCTTAAATACATGGATGGACTCGCGGAAACCTGGGAACGTCCCATTGGGATAATGGTACATGGTGTCTGCGTCCCAGCTTACCATATCCTCGTGCAGCTTCACGATATTATAACCGTTGCCGCCATTTCCAAACAGCATGTAGGAATCTCCGGTGTCTTCGTCCGTGTAGATTGCCGGGTCGATAGCCTGTGACAATTGCCCGCCTGCCGCCTCACAGGCAGCTTTCGTCATCAGGGGCTTTTCCTCTGCGACAAATGGGCCAACTGGGCTGTCCGCTACGGCAACGCCGATTGCCTGCTGGTTGGTAGACTTATCGCGCCCGCAGAAATAGAAATAATATTTGCCGTTCTTGCGCTCAATTGCCGGCGCCCACGCATAACAGTTTGCTGTGTCCGCCCATGCCACATCGCCTTTCGACAAATCGAGGATGACGCCCTCATCCTTCCATTCCACCATATCCTCGGAAGAAAATACATGGAACTTCTGCGTATTCCAGCCGGTAAAGCCGTCCGTTGTCGGGTATATATAATATTTACCGTCAAACACGTCAATGTCCGGGTCAGCATAAAGCCCGCCAAGCGCCGGATTATTGCAGGGAACCGCCTTGATGGTCCATTCTGCGCTGTCGGCAGCGTCCGTCTTCGAGGTAATCGTCACTTTCGCGCCGTCCAGCAGATTGTATGTGCCCTTTAATCCGCTGATTGTGTAGCCGGACAGTACCGTGAAATCCACTGCCGCGCTCTTTAAGTTCTTTACCGTGCTGTTATTGACGCTGACATACTGCGTCACGGTATGGTTTGCCTCATCAAATTCTTCGCGGATGACCTTCCCGCCCTGGATGGAGACTTTCTGCAGCACAGAGTTGCTCCCGGTCTGCGGGTATTTCTCCAAAATCTCTGCATCGGTCAATGCACGGTTATAAATTTCTATATTATCGAAAGAACCGTTGAACAGCCCATTATCGCCATAGAATGATTTTCCAAAATAACTCTTGAGCGAAGTTCCCAAATCAGAGATTTTAACTGCCGTTGCCGCTTCACCTACAAGGATTCCATCGCGGAACACGCTGATTCGGTCCGGCTTGATGACATACATCACGTTAACCATCGTGCCTACATTATCCATGGACACGGTAGTATCCGCCTTTATCTCTGAGCCATATCCGCTCTTTGTGATATGCCCCATGATACTTCCTTTGAGGACCCTGCCGTAGAAATACTTACCAGTTGCGGAACTGCAGGCAACTGACTCGTCTCCTACTACCCAGGTGAAATAATGCTTGTGCTGGGAAGCCCCTGTATTCACATCAAACGATATCGTCATCGTATCCATGCCGGAATTGAAGAGATCCGGCAGCTTGAGATAACTTCCATTGCCGCTGTCCACCCTCACGGTTGCGCTGTTGTTCAGCTTGAGCGTTCCGCTATTGATGCTCCACTGGTCGCTTGCGCTCCCTTTCGTGCCAACCATCACTGCATCGTTGCCCCTGCCGGAGCTGTCTTTGATGGTATTGCCGTCCACCGTCTCGAAATCGTAGACAGATATGGGCCTGCCGTCATTCGGCGTAATCGTGTTGTCATCCGCATAGGGCAAATCTGGGTATGCGCTGGTAACCGTATGCGGAATCGTGGTCGAAGAATTGCCGGTTCCGTCTGCTGACGTTTTGCCCCATTTCTGCCAAAGCGCCTCATATTGCTCGGCTGTGATGGGGATAACCGCGCCGTGCTTGGGATTGCCGTCTCCCTCCGAGAAATTGATGGTGCATGCATCTTCCGCCACTATATCCCAATGCACAAGGTCCTCGGATTCTGCCATGCCATAATATTTCGCCCAGTTGTAATCGGCAACCAGTACCCATTTCTCCTGCCCATTGAGCTTATAGACATCGCCGCCCTCCACATATTTGGGTCCGCACAGTTCACCCGGGCTCTGTTGGTTCGCCGCCCCCACAGAAGTGTCATAGCCTATTGGCAGGTAACCCTCCGTCAGCTTATCGGAGACAGCCAGCTGCGTCCCCGCATTGGAGCCGCCGCTCCATTTATAGTACATGTAGAACTTTCCATCCCGCTCCACGATATCCGCATCCAGGCAGTTCGTATCTGCGGAACCTTGTACAGGGGCAAGATTAAGACCGGTAGGTCCCGGATTATAGAGAACCTTCGGCTCCTGCGTCAGGCTCTTGAAATCCTCGGTATAGGAGTACCAAATCATCAGTTTGTCCCCATATTGCTCTCCACCCTCCATGGACCAGTAAATCATATACTCGCCTTTATCCTCGTCCCAGATTGCCTCGGGCGCCCAGACCATGCGCTGGTTGTCAGCGCTGGCGCTGTCATACTCGCCGCGGATGGTAATCAGCGTCTCATTGTCCCAGTTCACCAAGTCGGTAGAATGCCAGGTAACAATGCCGGTATTGGCTCCCCACACATAAGTGCCATTCTTGTCCAGCTCCTCCTGCTGGTTCCCCCCATACAAATCGGTTGCCATCATGTAGTAATCGCCATTCTGCCCTTTGATAATATAAGGGTCGCGCGCGGATTTCCTGCCCACCGTCTGGGCAATGACTGCCTTATTGCCATTGAGCGCCGTGTAATGGTAGCCGTCCGCACTGACGGCAAAATGAATTGCCCTGCTGGATCCTGTGAAATAGGCAAACAAATAGCCCGCATACTCCTCTTCTTCCTCCAAAATGTTCGGCCCAGCCTTCACTTCGTTCTCTGTCCCGCTCTTCTCTGCCGCGGCTTTGGCTGCAGTGCCCGGAAATATCCCAGTCACTGCCATTGCCACTGTAAGGATGGCTGCAATGAGTTTGGTTGTTGCATTTTTCATTGTCTTCTTTCCTCCTCCTGTTTGTTTTGTTTACTCCCCAAAGCATTTTACTTTACTGACCATTCCCAGAAACCTAAGCTTACGCAAAATCAACCTCCGCTCTCTATGTCTTTTGAAATGTTTTCCATGTCGGGATAAAGCCCTCCACGCTTCGCACCTGTAATTATTAATTCCTCCGCCACTCTCTGCGGGTCTGTTATCTGTATTTTATAAAGGTATGGGATACATTTCTCCATATATTCCATGGCAATCGGCGGATATTTCCCTAACAGCTTCTTTATGTCTTTCATCTCTTTGTCCGGGATATAATACGGAAACACTGTAAACACCCCCCTTTGCATTTTTATTCTCTGGCTATGGTAGGGATGGATGATAGCTAAAGGCGGAAGCTGCCCCAAATCCACCGGAATGCCGTCAGAGTAATAGCGCAGCAATAAATAAAAGAACGGATTAATCTCAAAATTCTTTATTGCCTCTGTTTCCCTGCCCCTATATGAGTTTCTTAAATGCTCCAAAGCCGATAAACTGACAAGGACGTTCATATTCCGCTCTTTATCCAAGTTGACGTAAATTCTCTCATTATTTCCCAGTTCTTTTCTAATATCCTCCACAAAATCGCTCTTCCCCGGAAAATCATCAAACACATTGGAAACCAGAAACCTGCCTCCCTTATAAAACGAACGGTAAACTTCCATATTTAAGTCAAACGGCTGCAGAATCCAAAGCGCAGGCGTCAGGGTCTGCTTCCTCTTCGTCTCCATATTTTGATCCGGAGTGATAAAAGCATCCAACGCAAACCCCAACGAAACTGTTAGCGATTCGCTCCAGTCCATCAACCTAGTTTTGGTAAAATGGTGCTGCATAATCTCCTGCCATTCGATAACTGACTGTGGCAGACGCTCTGTCACATTGTCAAAATTGCGGGACATAAAACTCTGAAAACGGTAATCCTCACGCAAATGATTATTGCTGTAAGTTTTCTTTTCGTTAAAAATATAATCTGCACCCCGGAAGATATTTGGTTCCAGATTGTGATTTGTGTTGGAAACGCCGCGAAACCAAAATAACGGTCTTTTTACCCCATTTTTATTTCTCACTTTTTCTGCAATCTCCTCTACCTGTCCATATACCTCAGACAGGCTCTCCGCATAGCGTATCTCCACTTTCTTCATATCTCTCCCCCCATAACCTAAATCTGTTATGATAATAATAATTCTGAATAAAATCAATCGTATTATCTAATTTCTGTTCCGTTTTTTCTGTATATACCGTTTCAGGATTATTATAATAATCTCCAACGCTTCTCTTTGTATCTGTCAGATAGTCCGGCAAATCTTTCTCCCAGGAGCACCCATTGCCTTTTGCTCCCCTTTCCTCCTCTCTCAAACATATTTTTTTCATATATCTGTATAATTCTCTATCAGCAACTATCATCTGCCCATCCAGCACATAACTCAACCCTACCAGAAAACATTCCAGCCGCCAGAACAGATGCCGATATTTCCTGCAAATTGACACTATCTTCTGGTATCTTTCCCATATTTCCAGCAATTGTGGGTCTAGGACACTCTTATCCTGCCTGATTAGCCCATACAACAACAACTTTCTTTTATAATTGTCTTCATCTGGGCAATTCAAATATTCTTCAATCCCATCATTCACCGCACCTAGCAATGACTTTATATCCTCTTCCTTACCCTTTGCCTCTTGCCCCCTAAACATTTTCTCACGGATATATTTCAGAATATTACAGCAATATATTTTCCCCTCATCGGCAATGCTCTTCCCCCATACGCTTACCTTCTTTCCTCTGGATGCCAATTCATTCCCTGATTCTTCTTTCCACAGGAGCACTGCTGCAATCGTGCGCAATCGCTCATAATTGATATTTCCATAATCATAGTGATCCGACTGCAATTTTGCCTCACTGATTGTCTGAAACACCTGTCTGCAGTAGCCAAATGCCGTCATGTTCAAAGACAATGCCATCAGCAAATCGGCGTTTGCTTCGCGGTATGTTCTAATCCCCAACTCATGGTAGTCCAATATCATCCTTCCATCAATACGGCTGAATTTTTCTTCCATCTGGTTTACAAATTCCTGCTCATCCAGGTTTTTCAGCCCCATCTGCCGAAATGCCTGGTTTACTGTTGGGTCTTCCAAAATCCTGTCCTTATCATAACTCCTGAAGTTTTGTAGATTTTTAACATAATGTTTATACATTGTTTCCAAAAATTTTTTCCGTTTGCCAAATTCTTTCCCTTTGCCAAATCCACGAAATGTATGGTAAATCCGCGAAAGATTTCTCACCGAATAGATATAGTTCTTCACTGCATAATCATATCCATTTCCCTTCATAAACCCCCACAAATCTGTCAGCTTATTTTCCACAAGCTGTACCAGAAGCTGCAAATCTTCAATTCCGATACGCTTGTCCCAAAACTCATCTTTCAAATCCCCAGGCAGTTCATTCCAGTATATTTCCAACAATTCTTCCATTAAATCCTCAAGAATATGTTTATCATACGGTATTTGATATAATTTTTCAAAAGAACTTATTTTATCACCAAGGATACACCGCTGCCTATATTCGTTTAACAACGCGGTGGCAGCAGTTTTCTGTATGCTGTCTTTATCAACGATCCTTTCACGTAAGGTGGTAAATCTATCTGTCACAAACAGTTCCTTGAGCAACTCTGTCAATTTTCGCATAAGTTCTTCAAAATTATATGTTTTCAACTCATTCGGAGGATAAAACTCTTTTAGTGCATCTAACATGCTTTCCACCAATAAGTCCTCTATCGTTCCCACGCCCTCGTATAACCTGTCATCCGACAATCCCATTAAAATATCAGCTATCGCATTACGGAAGCAGGTACGCATACTATATTCCAGCACAAATCCATTTCTTTCCCCCCGCTCCAATATCCTTATGTGATGAGATGCTTCATGCATAATCCATGGCAGCAAATCATATAACCGCCCAAAATATTCAAACGAAGGCACTGTACAGACAAGTATCCGCTCACTGCCTCTGTTCTCTTTCATCGGAAGAAAACTTGCCATTACCACCACTTTACTTTTAGATAATTCCGGATATATGATAGGATGCATATGCTCCAACTTTTCCTCTGATATGGATCTCTTTCCTTCTTTCTCCTCCTTTTGAGCTTTCTCTTTCATTTCTTTTTTCATTAATTTATGGCAAGATTCAAAATAGACCTCCATAAGCTCCCGATATGCCACCAAAAGCTTTTCAGCATCGCTTTGCGTCTGTATCTCATAGGAAGGGGATTGGTAATTCTGGTAATTGACATTCTGCACCAACCTTGTATACTCATTAATTGCCTGGATGTTATTGCGCCAACTCCTCAAAATAGAAATCCGCCACTTCTTTTTTTCATTCTCGTCTTTTATATCCCGCTCCACTGTATCTATCCATTTATTAAGGTTACTGCACAGCACTTTCATATCCTGGTAGAAAATCAGCCAGTTCATGTATGCGTCTTCTTCCACCCCAATTGCTGAAAAAGCTTTATACAACTCCTTCGTTTCACGGAACAGATCCAGAAATGCCCGATGTTCCTCAAAAAATACATGGTCATAACTTTTCAAAGCTTTGATTTCCCTAAACAAACTTTGATTCTTATCATTTATCTCCTGCTGGACAGCTGCAATATTTCGGGCAAAATCCGGCTCTGTTCTATTCCCGGCAGATATGGAACTTAAATCCACCAGTATGCGTTCATTGATAATACGCACACTGGGCTGCATAAGAATTTTTTGCAAATCCGTCAACACCTGACCACAGTTTCCCTCGGCTCCTCCACCACTTTTTCCCTTTACTCCGCCAGCCTCTACCTTTCCTAATTTCTTCTCACACAATAGGGGATAAATTTCCGCAAATTCCTTCATTCCTATATGCAAAAGATAATCATACCTCCCAAACACCCCTTTGCTTACTGTACATTCCTCTTTATTTACCTTTATCTGTTTAAGATTATTGAACTCCTTTGCCAGCGATGGACCTGCCGAAAACCGCAAGGCAAATCTTACTTCCGAATGGCTATCGACAAACCGCTTGCTCAGTGTACAGTAACTTCCATCCTTTGCGGTTATACATTCAATCCCCACACTGGTATATGTGGAAAACCGTATCTGATTATCAGCCTTGTCATCCGAATTATCATTAAACCTATTCAGATATAAGGCTATCTCATATATTTCCTCCACACTGCCTGTCCGCACAACAAGACAGAAATCCCCTGTATTAGAACTCCGGTATAAACATCTGTCAGAATCCGAGCCAACCTTTTCGGCAATATCCTTGACAATACTCTCACAGTATCTCAAAAAATCTTCCATATGCTCCCATTTTCCGGCAAAACTCTCCCTACACAAGCTAATTTGAACAATCCCCAGAAACGGCTTTTCCGATAGCTGCTCCCCCTTTTCTTCAACCAAAAAAGGATTCTTCATCCCTGCCAACTCTTGCTTATGCTGATATAAACCTAAAGTTTTACTGGACACTTTGTAATAGGAGCCATTCTCAAATGGGTCTTCCAGAGAAAAATAGTTCTCATAACATTTCTCCCTGCCTTCTAATTCTTTATAATATAAAACATTAAAGTAGTCAAATAACATAAAACTGGAACTGGGCATTTTCTTATTCTGTAAAATACCGTTATTCTTTACCAGTTCCAAGACAAAAGTTCTGTACTCCCCCATAATCAGCCTCCCTCTTCCGTATAATTTACAAAGCAGGAATCTTGCTAGCGAGATCCCTGCATTCGTGAGATGAAAAAATAAACCTCATCTCTGTAAACTGTGCATATTTTAATCTCATAAATAAAACTGCTGTAAATTAACTTCATATATCAGGATAAATGCAATACCCACACTTACCAAATTCAACATACAAAACTAATTTACAGCAATCTCTTAGTCCGGCAATTTTTTATGATTTAAAGCCGCATATATCATTTTCATGCCTTTTTCTTCCTTCAAATTCTGTGTCCGCCAGATTTCTGTCCTCTCTCTCGACTCAATCGGCATATCTGCGAGAAAGGTATCCTCTCTCACTCCATAAGCTACTTCTTCTTGCATCTCTGCCCCTCGCTTTTATTGAATATTATATGCTCAAAACAAAATTATGAGCACAGGTTCCTCCTTAGTTTTTCGAAAACTTCCTCCGATGATATTTGACATATCTATACTTGTCCGTATATTTTTCTCTTTGGCAAATACTGATATTTTCTATCCAAATTGCCAAATATATCAAAAAAATTCCCGAAATCCATTTGAGCATTATTGTAGCATAATTATCTCCATAACTCAAGAACCTATTTTGAAATTGTGCTAAGATTGTGCTAAGATTTTACGAAATTTAATTTTCAGACAACTTCCATCCCAAAACCTGCCACTTAAATACAGATATCAAATACAAAAAACCGCATCCCCTGAATCAATTTATGACCCAGGGGATACGCTCTTAACCTTTTATTTTACCGTAATCTTAAGCGTTGCTTTCTTCTTGTTGAAAGTCGTAACCGTAATCGTTGCTTTTCCTTTCTTAACTGCCTTAACCTTACCGTTGGCATCTACTTTTGCCACCTTAGAACTGCTGCTCTTGTAGGTAAGTTTGTTGCTGGCAGTGTTCTTGGGGAATTTCACCTTGATTTTGAAAGTCTTGCCTTTCTTCAAGGTCTTAGACTTCGCATTCAGGCTAATCTTCTTGGGTGCATTCTTCACTGTCACCTTGCAGGTAAGGGTCACGCCGTCTATCTTGGCAGTGATGGTAACGGCTTTCTTGCCAGTCTTTTTCGCTGTAAGCTTGCCATTTTTAACAACTACTGCCTTGCTGCTGGCAGACCAGCTCGCTTTCTTATTCGTGCCGTTCAGTTTCAGGGTGAATTTCTCGCCCTTGCCCAGCGTCAGCTTCGTCTTGTTGAGGCTGACTACCGTTACAGTGCAGGTTGCTGTCTTGCCTCCTGCCGTTGCCGTAATCGTTGCCGTTCCTGCCTGCTTGCCAGTTACGGTAATCTTGCCGCTGCCATCCGGTCCGGCAATTGCTGCAACCTTGGGGTCACTGGTCGCCCAGGTCACTTTCTTGTCCGTTGCATTGGCAGGTGCGACTACTGCACTAAACGTAGCCTTGCCGCCTACAGCGAGCGTTGCCGCTGCCTGATTAGGATTCATGGTCACGCCGCTTACCGGGACAACGGTCGGCTTATCACCTGTTGAGGACGGATCTGTTACCGTCACTTCACAGGTCGCTGTCTTGTCATCGGCTTTCGCTGTAATCGTTGCTTTTCCTGCTGAAATTGCAGTTACTTTTCCATCGTTGACGCTTGCTACTGCCTCATTGTCAGATGTCCAGGTAACAGCCTTATTGGTCGCATTGCCGGGCAGAACAGTTGCCGTAAGTGTACTCGTCTCTCCGATTTTCAGGGTAAGCGTGTTCCTATCTAAAGTAACGCTATTCACCGGTATCTCTTTTACCAGCACCTTTGTCGTAAAGGATTTACTAATCTTGCTGCTCAAAGCAACCGTGGTTGTTATCTCAGCCTCCCCGGCTGCCACTGCCGTTATCTTGCCGTTCGTATCCACTTTTGCCACTTTTTCATTATTGCTTATAAAGGATGTGGCAACTTCCAGATTCGCCGCTTTTGCCTTTTCCTCCAAGTCAGCAGGATAAGTTACCGTGATATCCTGATCATCGCCAATAAATAATTCTACCTTTGTATCTCCGGTCGGCGCTGCCGTAACATTCTCCAGAGATTCCTTGGCTGCCGTCTTATTAGCTTCAAGCTCTGTCTTTTCATCCTCTGTCAGCTTTTTCTCAATGGCAAGCCCCGCGATAACCGGTGCCGGCGTAGAAGTTACTCCATTTGCATTTTCTGCATAGAAATGCACTTCCACCTTGTCTGTCACACCGCTGACTGTAATGGTGGCTGTTCCGCTTAATTTTGAATCTGTCTTACTTAAGGAAATGCTGACATCATCGCTCTTTACAGCATTTCCAGACGCATCCGTATATTGTGCGTAGAATTTAATAGGTCTTGTAGTACCCCACCACTCTGCAAAGTAACCGGTCGCCTCATAGGTACCATTCTCTAAAGGAATGATATACTCACATGCCTTGCCGTCTTTTGCCCACCAACCGTTGGTGTAAATAGAATTCTCTGCAGAAGTACGGTTTCCTGCATTTGCATAGCCTTCTTTGCTGCTGTCTTTAGGGTTATTGATTCCCCAGCTTCCCTCTGTGTAAATCTGATCCGGCAATACGTTACGAAGGTCCGCTTTCTTTGCCACCAAATCAAAATATGCGGATTGGGATAAATCTTTGTTCCAGCTTCCAACACCGGAGTCGATATAATAAATCAAATCCTCAGATACGGTGATTACCTCAATTGTCCTTGTGGAGGTTCCCTCCTTGCCGTCTACCGTAAACGTTCCTGTCACAGTCACTGTCCCTGGCTCTTTGAAATCATCTGCTGTCTTATCCCAAGTTACCGGAACTCTCCTCGTCTCTCCGGCATATACCACATCAGCTTCTGACGGAAGCGTATAACCCGTCTCCACTACTGCGGGAAGGCTGTCGGCAGCCAGTGACGGCTTACCCCATTTAGAGGTCAGCGCTATATACTCTTCCTCTGTGATATTCATTACCGTACCATGGCGCGGTCTGGATGGCAAGTTTGCTGAAATCTTTGTGAAATTTCCACTGGACAAATCGTCTGTAATCATCGGATAGTAACCGCCTGCGCCAAAGGCATCCTGCAGCAGACACCATTTTGCACCTGCTTCTTCTATATCATCTTCATTGAAAGCAAAACAGCAAGGTCCTTCCACGCCGCTGGCAATCTTAGAATTTACCATCGTCCACTCGCCCAACAATGAATCAGATTTTTCCAAATAGATGTATGTTTGGCTCTCGTTCTTCGTGAAACGGTAATATGTTCCGTCAACATCGCGTACCACGGTAGAGTCAATCGTGCTGTGGCTCTCATCAATCCATACCTTGGGCTCTGTAAATGTATAGAAATCCCTGGTCTTACAGTAATACAATCTCTGCTTAGCATAGTCGTCGGATTTCACCTTAGAAGCCCAAAATACCATATACTCACCTGCCGCCTCATCATAGAAGATTTCCGGCGCCCAGGTACATCCCGCCTCAATTCCAGCACTGATGGTCATCATCCGCTGTTTGGTCCAGTTTACAAGGTCTGTGGATTCCCATACCATGATTGCCTGGCTTCCATTTTTCTGAGCATAAGTCCAATCGCCATTCTTAGCAATGCATAAATCCGTAGCAATCAGATAAAATTTGTCTCCCTCCGGGGAACGGAGAATAAACGGATCACGCAATCCGGTCGTTCCCATATCAGATTCCAATACAGGCTTGCCATCATTCAGTTCTTCCCAATCCAGTCCATTCCGGCTGGCTGCAAAATAAATCTGCTCTTGACCTGCCCCATTTCCAATAAAGTAAGCAAACACATAGTCCGTCATAGGATCTACATCTGCTTTCTTCTTAACCGTAACGTTAAATTCTTTTGTCCTGTCTCCGCCCGCCATCTTAATCGTTGCAGTTAGTTTAACATTGGTATCCTCATCCTGCCTATTCACAACGCCTGCAGGCTTTTCACCCTGAGGCTGCGTACTGATTACTGACTCATTATCAGACTCCCAGGTAATAGCGGAACCTGCTACCCCCTTAGCCGGAAGTGTAATATTTCCCCTGATATCATTCATATTGGGAATTGTCAGCGATTCATACTCAACGTCTGATTTGCCCAATACTTTAAGCTCGTATGTCTCTGTCTGCACACCCCGCCGATTATAGGAAGCCTCCACTTTTACCTGCGCAGTTGTCTCTGTGTCCTTCGGGGTAATCTTGCCCTTATCATTAATCACTTCCGGGGTAAGCGATGTCCATTTCAAGGTAACGCCTTCTAATTCTGATGGGAAAGAAAGATCAAAAACGATATGCTCCTTATCCTGATTCTCATTCAGCATAGCCGGCAGTATCTTTCCCTTGACCGCATTTACCTTCTCCAATGCGGGAGCCTCTAACGGCGCGGCAATCTCTTGATGATTACTGCTTACCTGTTCCTCCGTCAGGGCTGTCTCGTAAACTTTAAAATCAGACAGCGTGCCTTTGAAATATGGGTCAGGCTTATAGAGAGACTTACCAATATACCCAATACAAGAAGCCGTACTGTTCGCACTCAGTATATCTTGAATCTTATTATCTGATTCGGTGGTCTTTGATTTAAGGCCGTTCATATAATATGTAACATTTCCGTTGTCAAATACCACTGTGACGATATTCTTTCCTTCTTTTTCACATGCTATGGCAGTCTCGCTGTCATAACGCAGCTCTTCGCTGTCATTCTTAATCGCAGCCAGCATCTTGCCGGGATAACTATCATCACTAGTACATGGCGCTACAAAAAGATAATTTTTAACGTTCGGCCATTCAGCCACTGTTGTCCCCAGCGTAAACAGCCATGCTGCCGACTGGACATTATCCGTGAATGTAGCTTCAATCGTGAACTTCTCTTTATTGCCCCCTTTGATAACTCCTGATGGAATCTCTACATACTTAGCAGTTCCATCAAATTTGAGTACATCGCCGTCATCATCTGTGACAAAATCGGCATCCTGAAAACCATTCAGTTTGCCATCATGCGAATTCCCGCTGACATCAGTCAGTTTCCCATTTGCATGGCTCATGTCGTAATGCAGCGCAGGCTGCGGTACATCTGCCGCCTGAACCGTCCCCAACGTGCCCGCCGGAAACAGCGTGACTGTCATGGCAAATGATAAAAATCCTGCCAGACACTGTTTGATTAACTTCTTCTTAATCATAATGACCCTCCTTATATAAAATTGTTAAAAATGCCAAAATAGTTTCCTCATCTACTGGCATTTTCTTATTCCCATTCTACTAAATCTTTTACTAAAAATCAACAGTTATTTTAGTATTATTCGGCTTTTTACCCAAAAATCCTTTTACTATTTATACAATTCGTGATATAATATTCCTAAATTTTACACTGCAGCAATATCAATTATTTACAAGGAGGGATTCATATGAGACCTAAGAACTTTCTTAAATCAGCAATCGCAGGCTTTACCGCGATTGCCATGGCTGCCACGCTGCTGCCATCTGGCAATATCAGCGATGTACAGGCAGCAGACTCAGACACTGCCATCGAACAGCCTGTCTATGCCAATGCGGCAGGTACGCCGGAGACGACAGATTATCTATTTGTCTACTTTCCCTATACCAGTGCAGGCGGCAAGGATGAACGTATTTATTTTGGCATCAGCGAAGACGGCTTGAACTTCACTGCGCTTAACAATCAGAAATTTATCCTAGAATCCACACTGGGAACACATGGGCTGCGCGACCCATTCGTCATTCGCTCCCATGAGGGGGACAAATTCTATCTGATTGCCACCGACCTCACCGTAGCAGGTCTTGATCAAGATGGTACACACTGGAATGGACAAGGTTGGAGCGAAAACCAGGTAAATGGCAGCAAGAGCATAATGATTTGGGAATCCACTGATTTAGTGAATTGGTCCGAACAGAGAATGCGTAAAGTTGCGCCAGACGATGCTGGCTGTACCTGGGCGCCGGAAGCATACTGGGACGATGAACTGCAGCAATACGTGGTATTCTGGGCATCCAAAACCCAAAATGACAACAATTACGGCCGGCAGCGTTTATATTACGCAACCACCTCAGATTTCGATGAGTTCTCAGAACCAGAAGTATGGATTGAGGAAGAAGGTTCTGTCATCGATACCACAGTTATCAAGGCAGGAGAGTATTACTACCGCTATACCAAAAACGAAGACGGCAATGCAAACAAATATGGCACTGGCAGCAAGCATGTTTATTGCGAACGCAGCAAATCCCTGACAAGCAAAGAATGGGAACTTGTATATAAGGATTCCCTGACAGAGGATGTGAGCTGGGCAATTGAAGGCCCATGCATTTATAAATTCAACGATGATGATAAAGAAAATGCTAAGGAACTTGCCGCCCTCAAAGGCATTACGCTAGATGATACGAAAGACATTTACGGTCTGATTGCAGACCGCAACCAAAATTACATCTTCCCTGGAATCTCCGATGACATTACAACTGGTAAATTCAGCAGACTCGGAGATTCTCAGTCAGAAACAGTGGATGGAACTCCCATTTATTCCATGCCGGAACCAATCGCCAGCCACGGCACAATTATGCCCATCACCTCCGAGGAATACAACAACCTTCGGCTCAAATGGGATGAAGCATACAAAACCGCCGCAACCCCATATGTGGAGCAGGTGGAAACTGCCATGGAAGAGCTTTCCCTGCCAACTAAGGTTTCGGCTGATATGACGCTTCCTGCTACTGCAGACGGCGTGAAAATTACCTGGGAATCCTCAAACACCGCTGTTATTGCTCCCAATGGCAAGATAAACCGCCCAAGCTATAAACAGGGAGATGCAACGGTAACATTGACGGCAACGCTTACCGCCACACCTGACGATGATACCATCCGTGACCAGGTTCGCACAAAATCTTTTACCGTGACCGTAGAGAAAAAAGCCCAGGATGTATTCACTGTAACCTTCAACAGCGATGGCGGCTCCCCGGTAGGCAGCCAGTCCATACTGGATGGACAAAAAGCAACGGCACCGGCAAATCCCTCCAAGAGCGGTTACACCTTTGTCGGCTGGTACAACGGAAATACAAAATATGACTTTAACAGCGCTGTGACAAGCAACCTTACGCTGACAGCAAAATGGAACAAAAATGAAGAACAGATAACCGTTAAGACCCCTTCTAAACCTACTTTAAAAAACAAGAAAAAGAAACAGCTGACCATAACTATCAAGAAAGTAACTGGGGCAGCTGGCTACCAGGTTACTTATTCCACTGACAAAAAGTTCAAAAAGAAGGTAACCAAGACCAAGAATATCACCAAGAACACGCTGACCTTAAAGAAACTGAAAAAGGGCAAGACTTATTACGTGAAGGTCAAAGCCTACAAGAAAGACTCCGCCGGCAGGAAGGTGTATTCCAAATTCAGCAAGGTAGCGAAATTAAAGATTAAGAAATAGCCAGATATGTTTGTAAGGAAACGCTGATGAAATCAATGATTGCCATTTTAATCGTTTCCATTCTTGAATATGCAGGCCATAAAAAAATAGCCGTCCTGACCCGCAAAGTTTAGGATGGCTATTTTTCCCTAAATCACACCGGTTCGGGTGAGACGCTCTCACCTTCCGGCTGTCTTGTTAAATATATTATAATCACATTTAAAGATGCCAGGGTCGAATAAAAAGTTTTTATTTAATCCTGCCCTTAGCACCTTGA
>CAJTYM010000020.1 GCA_910583835.1 uncultured Lachnospiraceae bacterium
GAGCAGTTGTGGGATAGCGAGATTCTGTCCTATGTAGCGCAGATTCATGAATATAAAGGACGGCAGGAATTATATATCCGGCAGAAACCGGTAGAATTAGAACGGCTGGTGGAAATTTCAAAAATACAGAGCACAGAAAGTTCCAATAAGATTGAGGGTATCGTGACCACGAGTACCAGAATCCGACAGCTCTGTGAAGATAAAACAGCGCCAAGAAACCGGGATGAAAGAGAAATTATGGGGTATCGTGATGTGCTGAACACCATACATGAGAGCCATGATTATATACCTATCCGCCCTTCCTATATTTTGCAGCTGCATCGCGATTTACTGCAATATGCGCAGGAATCCTTCGGAGGGCAGTTTAAAAATACGCAGAATTATATTAGTGAAACCCAATCAGACGGCTCTCAGTTTGTGCGTTTTACGCCGATGCCTCCTTATGAAACGCCGAATGCTGTAGAGGCGATTTGCGAAAGCTATCAGAAAGCATTAGATATGCAGGCAGTTGACCCACTGATTTTAATACCGATTTTTATCAATGATTTTCTCTGCATCCACCCTTTCAATGATGGGAATGGCCGCATGAGCCGTTTGCTGACAGCCTTGCTTCTCTATCGGAATGGCTATGAGGTTGGAAAATACATCAGTATTGAGAGCAAGATAGAGAAAACAAAAAGTGTGTATTATGATGTGTTGGAGCAGACATCCCAGAAGTGGCATGAAGCAGAAAATGATCCGGCGCCTTTTATCAAGTATCTTCTGGGGATTATTCTTAGCTGTTATCGTGATTTTGAAGAACGGGTTGACATCATGGGGAAAAGAAGCACGGCGTATGATATTGTAAAAAAAGCGGTAGGAGATACGTTGGGAAAGTTTACGAAACAGGAGATATTAGAACACTGTCCAAGCTTGAAAAGTTCTTCTGTAGAAAGCGCTTTAAAAAAATTGCGGGAGGAGGGCTTTATTGAAAAGCATGGCAGTGGGCGCAGCACATTTTATGTGAATTCCCAATATACCTGAAGCCAGGGCATTTCACAATTTCTGGCTGCTGCGGACGTAACCTGGTATGCGCCGTTTCTTTTGGGTTTTCCCTAAATGGAACGAAATGAACAAAATCAAGGTATAAAATGCCTCCGTTTACAGATACTAGTATCGAGAAAAGATAAGAGATTTGTAAATGGAGGATTTTTTATGAAAGCAACAGGAATTGTTCGAAGAATAGATGATTTGGGAAGGGTGGTAGTGCCGAAGGAGATTCGGCGTACATTGCGCATCCGGGAAGGCGATCCACTGGAAATCTTTACGGACCGGGAGGGCGAGATTATTTTGAAGAAATACTCTCCCATTGGGGAACTTGGGCAGTTTGCCGGGATGTATGCGGAGAGCCTTGCGCAGACCAGCGGCTGTCTGGTGTGCATTACGGACCGCGACCATGTGGTTGCCGCTGCAGGCAGCGGGAAAAAAGAGTTTGACGGCAAGCCAATCAGTAAACAGCTGGAAAATGTGATTACGGACCGGGAGACGTTCTGTGCCCGCAGGAATGAGAAAGGGTTTGTTAAAATAACACTGGATGATACCGGGGATTTCCAGTCACAGGTGGTCTCCACGATTATCTGTGAAGGGGATGCTATTGGTTCTGTGGTAATGTATAACCGGGATGACAATGGCGGAATTGGCGAGGCAGAAAGCAAGATGGCGAAAGTAGCGGCTGGATTCCTGGGAAAACAGATGGAACAGTAGTTCTTCTGTTTTCCCAGGACGGATTTTAACGGTAATGCACGGTCTCTACGCTTTTGTCAAGGGAGCGGAACTCATATCCGTTGTCTGACAGATACTCCAGTACCGAGGGAAGGGCTGCTAAGGTGGCGTTCTTCCCTCTGCCGTCATGCATCAGTACCACGGGATGTTCCACATTGCCGACATTGCTGCAGATATTGTCAATAATGTTTGCGGTTGTGGTCAGTTCGCTGCCATCCCCGGAACTGACATTCCAATCAAAATACTGAAAGCCTCGTCCTTCCATCTCGTCTATAATGTCGTTCACCACATACGAGGAGCCATTGTTGCTGCCTCCGGGGAAACGGAACAGTGAGGGGGTATAGCCAGTAGTTTCTACGACCCAGTCGTATACTTTCTCATAATCACGAAGGAAAGCATCTTTGGAAGCATAGATTTCATGGTAATCATGGCTGTAGGAATGGAGTGCGAGGGTATGGCCACGCGCTACGATGTCCGATAAATATTCTTCGTATTCTTCATTGTTCTTACATACAACAAAAAATGTCGCCTTGGCATTGTAGCGGTCCAGCAAATCCAGCACCTGCGGCGTGAGGTTGGAGGGACCGTCATCAAATGTGAGGTAGACAATTTTTTCGGTATCTTTCGGAGAGCAGCCCTCGGCATAGAGGTTGGGGTAGGAATCAGAGGCAGAACTGCCGTCTGCGTCGCTGTCGTCCTCAGAACTGCCGTCCGTATCTTCTGCTCCATCGCCTTCACCGTTGGTGAGGGAATCAATCTGCTCAGATAATTCAGATATGTATTCTTTCTGCCCTGCCACATAACTTTCCCTCTCCTTTAACTGGGCCGTGTTGTCCGTCAGTTCTGTATCAAGCTTGGAGTTGTCTTCCTGAAGCTTTGAATTGTCTTCCTGTAATTGAAAGGCTTCTGTTTCGAGGTCCTGGCAGCGGTTGCTGAGGTTAAAGCATTGGTATGCAAAAAATCCGCAGCAGCCTAAAAGCAGGACTCCGCAGGCAAGCGCGGCAATCAATGGTGTTTTTTTCATAATGATTCTCCTTGTAATTCTTTGGTATTGCTGTTCTATCCGTATAAAATTATATTCTTTTGCGGAGGTTTGTCAATATAATAACAGTTTTGGATTCAATCTTGTATATTCTCCGTTAAAAGTGTAAAATAGAAAAGTAACTATCCAAGAAAATACGAAGGAGAAATATTTTATGAAGTTCATTCATATTGCCGATATACACTTAGGAGCAAGACCTGGCAGGGACAAAGAGTGTGCAAAAGAGCAGAGTTATGGCTGGCAGGCATTTACGGAAGTGATTGATAAGGTGAAGGAAGAACAGATACAGCTTCTGTTGGTTGCGGGCGATTTATTTCACAGGCAGCCTTTGGCGCGGGAACTGAAAGACGTGAACTGCCAGTTTTCGCGTATTCCTCAGACGCAGGTTGTATTGATTGCCGGAAACCGCGATTATCTTTCGCCGTCCTCCTGCTACCGGACATTCCACTGGGAGCCGAATGTCCATTTCCTGACGTCGGAGGAGATGGATTATATTGAACTGGAAGGGCTGGACACAAGAGTTTACGGTTTCAGTTACTGCCAGAGGGAGATTGCGGAGCCGCAGTATAAGGATGTTCATGCCAAAGGCGGCGACTATACCAATATTTTGTTGGCGCATGGCGGCGATGACAGGCATATACCGTTCCATGGCGAGGATTTTGCCGAGGGCGATTTTGATTATGTGGCGTTTGGGCATATCCATAAGCCGATGCAGATTATCCAGGACAGGGTGGTGATGGCAGGAGCCCTGCAGCCGGCAGATTACAATGACATGGGAGAACATGGGTATTTTCAGGGAGAGATTAAGGAGCATGTCTGCCATGTGGAATTTGTGCCGCTGCACTACTGCGAATATGTTTCCCTCAAAGTTAAAGTCAGCCCGGAGTTGACCCAGCAGGCATTGCAGGAATACATAGAGAAACAAATCCGTACTGCACCTGCTTACCAGCAATTTAAAGTTACGCTCAATGGTTTTTGTGACAGGGAAAGCCCGATTGATACAGAAGGGATAAAATCTATAGAACGGGTGGTCGAAGTGATTAATCAGTGCCAGGCAGATTTTGATTTTGAGAAATTAAAACTGCAGTATGGGCAGCAGATTTTAGGTCGCTACATCCGGGCTTTGGAGGAGATGCCCCAGAATAAAGTGACAAAAAAAGCATTATACTATGGTGTGGAGGCATTGATGTCGGAATGAAAATAACAGAGATTCAGATTAAAAATTTTGGAAAGCTCCGTAATGTCAATATGCGTCCCCTTTCAGGGCTGAACGTGATTTATGGAGAAAACGAAACCGGAAAATCCACGATGCAGAAGTTTATTACAAGCATGCTGTTTGGATTGGAAAAACAGCAGCAAAAGCCAGGGAGTGAGGATACTTACCAAAAATTTGAACCATGGAATGGGAATTCCCTTTTTGCCGGCGGGCTGAAATTTACGGTAGGGGAGAAACCTTTTTGCCTGGAGCGGATCTTTGACCATGAGAAGAAAGCGGTAAGGCTCACAAATGAGAAGGATGGGGAAGAACTGTCTGTGGAACATGGGGATTTGGAGATGCTTTTAGGAGGCATGAAGCAAGCTTCCTATGAGAATACATATTGCATCCATCAGGCGGAAATAGAGACGAAGGAAGAGTTTGCAGAGATTTTGCAGAATTATTTTGTGAACATGTCTATGGGAGGCGAGGGCGATGTAGACGTGGCCGGCGCCCGCAAACACCTGCAGGACAGGAAGGAAGAAGCCGAACAGATTTTGGAGAAACAGAAAAATATCCGCATGGAAGCAATAGAAAAGCTGCAGGTAGAAGAGGATATCTTAAACAGGGATATTGAGCAGCTGCAGGAGCAGCAGAAAGAAAGCCATAAAAATATTTCCAGGCAGCAGCCAGGCATGGCTTTGCCGGAGCATGACGGCAACCAGATGGCAGAATACCTGTGGGACATCCGCCAGAAGAAACTGCAGAAGGGTTACCGGGCGCGTCTTTTGCTTTCTCTGCTGATTACGCTGCTCAGCCTTGCTTTGGGGATTGCCAATGCAGTGTCACATTCGCTGGTGCAGTCAGGAAACTGGGGCTGGCTGGTGTTGGAATTGGTATTGCTGTTCGGATTTCTGGGAGGAGGGGGCAGTGTATGCCATTGGTTCCAGAAAGAGATAAAGTTAAAGAAAATTATCCGGCAACAGGAAGAGGAGAAGAGGGAACGCACGATTTCTGTTTCCAAAGATAAGGAATGGCAGAAGGTGCAGGAGCGAAAGGAGACAAAGGCAAAGCATAGTGCAGTGGAGGAACTGCTGCAGGAGCAGCTGGCAGAAAAGCAGGCGCTGCTGCTGAATCTGCAGGAAGAGATAGAGGAGTGTGCAGCGCCTGGGCAAGAGGAGCATGAACTGGAACTTCAGATAGAGGCGTATGAACTTGCCTACAATACGCTGCAGAATTTATCGAAAGATATCTATCAGGATGCCAGAAAGCAGATGGAACAAAAGATGTCCCAGATTTTGGCGGAGATGACGCAAGGGAAATATGACAGGATTGGTCTGGATGAGCAGATGAATCTTGTCTTGGAGAAAGATGGAAAGATGCTGCAGCCCTGGCAGCTGAGCCAAGGCGTGATGGAGCAGATGTATGTGGCTCTGAGGATGGGGGCGGGCGGTATTTTTACCCGCGAAGAATCCATGCCCATCATCTTGGATGAGGTGTTTGCAGCGTTTGATGAGAAGCGCCTGGAGTCAGCGCTCAAGTGGCTGAGCAGACAGGAAGGGCAGATTTTCCTCTTTACCTGCCAGCGCAGGGAGATGGAGATTCTTGAGCGGAATCACATTTCTTACGGAAAGATTATGCTTAGCAGATAGGAAAGGCTATGAGTGAAAAGAAAAAGCAGAAACATAAGAAAAAGAAGAAATACCGTGTATTCTGGTTTTTTGCAAAATTTCAGATTTTGCTGCTGCTGTTGGTGGCAGTGGCGGTAGGCTGGTATTATTTTGGCGGCTATGCCCAGACGGTGAGCAAGCTGCAGAAAGAGGCAAAGCAGTTGGTGCGGGCTTCGGATGAGAGCACGTTCCGGTCGGTAGAGACCAGCCTTGTCTATGATGCCAATGGGACGCTAGTTTCCACGCTGAAAGGCGAGAAAGACGTGTATTATCTGGAATATGATAATATACCGGCCTATGCTGCCGCCGCCATGGTGAGCATTGAGGATAAGAAATTTTACAGCCACAATGGCATTGACGTCAAGGCTATCCTGCGCGCCGCCAAGGCGATGATTCAGAATGGCAAGGTGACGCAGGGCGGCAGTACGATTACCCAGCAGCTTGCGAGAAATATTTTCCTCAACCAGGATGTCAAATGGGAGCGCAAAATCGAAGAAATGTTCATTGCCGTGGAATTGGAGAAGATTTACAGCAAGAATAAGATTATGGAATTTTACCTGAACAATATTTATTTCGGCAACGGTTATTATGGGATACAGGCGGCAAGCAAAGGGTATTTCAATGCCGATGTAAACGATTTAGATTTGTCGCAGATTGCATTCCTGTGCGCAATTCCCAATAACCCCTCCCTGTATGACCCGGTGCAGCATCTTGACAACACGATAAAGCGCCGGAACAGGATTTTAAATCAGATGCAGGAGGATGGCAAGATTAAGGACGATACCTGTGAGGAGGCAAAGGCGGAGGATATTGTCTTAAACCGCCCGCAGAAGACGAAAAGCGATTATGTGGAGACTTATACCTATAACTGTGCTATCCGTGAACTGATGAAACAGCAGGGATTTGAATTTAAGACCGAATTTGATACAGAGAAGGACCGTATGAAGTATGAGGAGGAGTATGACCTTATGTACGGCGAATGCCAGAAGAGCCTGTATACGCAAGGCTACCGCATTTATACTTCCATTGACCTGAACATGCAGCAGGTGCTGCAGGGCGCGGTGGATAATGGTCTGGCAGAATTCACGGAGCAGAACGAGGAAGGGATTTTTACACTGCAGGCAGCGGCAGTGTGTGTGGATAACCATACAGGATATGTGAAAGCGATTGTGGGCGGCAGGAATCAGGATTTGCCCGGTTACACATTGAACCGTGCTTATCAGAGCTTCCGCCAGCCGGGAAGTTCGATAAAGCCGCTGATTGTCTATACGCCGGCGTTAGAGAGGAACTACACGCCGGATACCATGGTGGAGGACGTCAAGACAGAGGATGGGCCTGCCAATGCCGGCGGCGGTTATGAGGGCAGCATTCCCTTGCGCTATGCGGTGCAGACTTCCAAAAACACTGTTGCCTGGAATCTGTTGGAGGAACTGACCCCGGAAGTAGGGCTTTCCTACTTGAAAGAGATGAATTTTTCCCGCATCGACCAGCAAGATATGCGCCCTACAAGCGCCTTGGGCGGATTTACAAACGGCGTATCTTCGGTGGAGATGGCTTCTGCCTATGCGACATTGGAAAATGACGGCAAGTATCGGGAGCCTACCTGTATCACCAGGATTACCGATGCGCAGGACAATGTGATTTTGGAGACGAAGAACGAAGAAAAAGAGATCTATAAAGCTAATGCTGCGCGCATGATGACAGATATGCTGGTCTCCGTTGTGCAGTCAGGTACCGGGCGCGGGCTGGCACTTGAAAACATGCCCTGTGCGGGCAAGACCGGGACGACCAACGACAATAAGGACGGCTGGTTTGTGGGTTATACGGGATACTATACTACCAGCGTCTGGGTGGGGTATGATATGCCCAAAGAACTGCCGGGTCTGACTGGTTCCAGCTACCCTGGAAGAATTTGGAAGAATTTTATGGAACAGGTCCATGCGGGGCTTGAGCCTATCAATTTCCTGCCTTATATAGACGAGAACGATTATGACTATAATGTGATTACGCCTGAGGAGGGGCAGCCGCCGCTAGGAGAGCCTGTGGAGGGTGTGCCTGGGCAGTAAATGGGTATGAATGTATGATATGGTAAGAATAAAAGTATTGACAAACGGATATACCTTGTATATACTACAATAAAGGTATATCCGTTGTATATACTAATGAGAGAAGGAAAATGAACATGGATACGAATATGATGGTGAAAGAACAAACGAATGGGATTCAAAGCACATTTACAACGCAAACAGTAATCAGGAGGTGGGGAAACAGCCAGGGAATCAGATTGTCTAAAGAAATGCTCGCACAAATGGGTTTAAAAGAAGACGATACTATAGGGATAAGCATATACGACGGAAAAATGACTATTGAAAAAGTCAATAAGCCCAAATACCTTAATTTACAAGAAAGGTTGGAAGCATTCTACAAAAGACCGATTGATGAAATTTATGTCGAAAGCGCGCAAGAGGTTGATGTAGGTGGTCCGGTAGGAAATGAGCGGTGGTAACTTATAAACAAGGCGATATTATTATTATGGATTTTACCCCCCAACAGGGTCATGAACAGAGCGGAAGAAGACCGGCAGTTGTCCTCGGTAATGATATTTTGAATCAGCATAGTTCTCTGGCGTTTGTGTGTCCGATTACGAACACCAATAAAAACCATCCTTTTCATATTGAATTGGATGAACGGACGCAGACGACAGGAGTAATATTATGTGACCAGGCAAAAATGCTGGATGTTAAGGCACGGAATGCTCAATATAAGGAGGAATGTCCGCAAGATATTTGGAATGAAGCAAAGGACTTGATTATCAGTTTTATGTAAGGAATGACACAGACAAATGTTCCGGCATAAGATAGAAACAGCCGCACCTACAGTGTTTCCTGTGGGTGCGGCTCCTTTATCTTTTGCCAATTATTTCTATAGCTATTCTCCCAGCGCTTTTTCAATGCAATCGTTTTATTTCTATAGCTATTCTTCCAGTGCTTTTTCAATGCGTTCGTTGTCTTTTTCAAGGTATTCGAGCGCTTTTTCTGTGTCGCCCTTTTTAATTGCTTCGATTACTAAGTCATTCAGGAACTTATCTTTTCTCAAGCCATCTTTGTACTGCATATCTGTCGGCATATGTCCACCACCTTTTCGCAATATTGCTGTATGATTGCTGCTGTTTCTATTATAATTGATAGCTTGTGGGGTGTAAAGCGTTTGTTGCTGTCGAAATAAATTTAGTCAAAATATTCTGTTATAGGTTCTCATTTTTCAGCGTATCAATCGTATTCTCGTTGCGAATCTTCCTCATAGAATAGAGCATAGTGGCAAATACCACGAGAAATACGCTGCCAACAGCAATCGCGATGCTGTACCAGGGGATGAAGAAAGCGATTTCCAACCCTTGCCCGATGGCGGTGTAAATCAGCCAGGTCATCACAAAGGAGACCGGCAGGCCATAGAGAAGTCCCTTAAATCCATAGAGAAGGCATTCAAAGTCCATCATTTTGGAGAAAGCTTTCGGCGTCATGCCGATGGATTTTAGCATGGCAAATTCCCTTCGGCGCAGGCTGATGTTGGTGGAAATGGTGTTAAACACATTTGCCGCGGCAATCAGGGAAATCAAAATGATAAACCCATAGGAAAATATATTGATGACAGTAACCATTGCGCGGCTGCTCTCCACGGAGGCAGCGTAGTCGACAAGGTTGGAGGTGGAGAATCCTTTCTTCATCAGCAGTTTTGTCATGTAGGCGGAACTGTTCGTGGTTTTATGATCCTGGCATTTAAAAAATAAGTCTACGTTAGTGTTCTCGCTGAGTGGCATCTCGTTAATCTGATAATAACTAATGTCTTCTTCCAGTCCGCTGAAAACATAGTCCAGCATACTGTAGGGGTAGAACAGCCGTATGGTTTCATTCTCATCGGCAAAGAAATCCGGCGCCTGCTGTACGGTTGCCCCTATCTCGAGGGGGAGCGGAAAGCAGGATTCCTCCCTTGTAAAAGTAACAATCTCGTCATCGGCAGCCTGATGGTAAAAATCGCAGACAGGGACGCCGTCTTCCCTGCGGTATGACCCGCCGTAGTCATAATTTTCCCTCTCCCTGGTAAGATAAACGTTTATCTCGTTCAGGCTGTCATCTTTGAATGCCGGAAAACTGAAATATTTCTTCAAAGAACCAGAATATAGGCGCAGGGAATCAGCAGCGACAGCTTTGGGCGCTTTTTTGTTGAAGTATTCGTCTTCCGGGAGATTTAATTTCTGTAGGTAAGCGCGGAAGTCTTTATCCGCAAGGAAAAGCAGCATAATATCCATGTCGGTTTCCTCATATTCTTCATACGTTTCCTCCCGTTCTTCCACTTCCTTTCTCATATAATCCCGCAGCTTGGGATTAAGCCTGGCAGTTTCCACAGGACAGCTAAAATATAGCCGGGCGGCATAAGTAGAATCTGTGACCTCCGCCGTTCCTGACAGTTCGGCAAGCAGAGAATCTGGCGTCTCGTCCTGGTCTGGGTGGAGCATATAAGCTAAATCGTAATCATTGTCGTTCAGCACGGTTCCGGCGGACAGCGAGAGGTATGCGCAGAAACTGCTCGCAGAGATAAACAGCACAACGCTCAGGAAAAGCGAGATAACCGTTGCCCGGTATTTTCTGCGGTTGCGTTTGTAATTCTTGGTGGCAAGCATACCCTCAAAGCCGAAAAGCTTCTGTGTCAGCCGCGAAGTCTTTACTTTCTTAGAGCGGATGGAGATGTCATTGCTCTGGCGGATGGCATCGATGGCAGGCTTTTTCATGGCGCGCCTTGCCGGAATATAGGCGGAAATAATCACGGTCAGCAGTGAGACCGCAATGGCAATGGCGAGCGCGCCGAAAGAGGGATGCAGGCGCAGGGCGACATTTTTGGCGGGACCGAAAATCATGGAAAGCCGCATCATCTGATAGCTGCCATTAAAGGTAACGCCCAGAACGTCCGCCATCATATCCTGCACAAAATAGAACGTGATGCCGATGCCGGCAAGCCCTGATGAGATACCAAGGGGGATGCCAATTACACTTAAGAATAACGACTCAAAGATTACGCTTCCGGTAAGCTGCCGTCTTGTCGCGCCGATGGAAGCCAGCAGGCCGAATTGCTTTGTGCGTTCACTGACGGAAATGGAAAAAGCATTGTAAATCAGTGAGATGGAGCCGAACATGATAATGAGGATTAGCAATGCTCCCAGATTGTTCATTACGCGGTTATAAGAGGATTCGCCGGAATAGCCGTAGATTCTCAATAAATTATAATTCAGTTCCCAGGCGATGTCTTCGTACTCCATAAACATCTGCTGAATGTTTGCTCCTGTCCGTCTGCCGGGCGCAGTTCGCAGATATAGGCTGTAAGTATGTTCGCTGCTGTGTTCGCCGATGGTCAGCGCCGTATAGCCAGGCGCCTGGTATGCCTCGTAGTTGGGGCGCTCATAGATACCGACTACAGTATAATGATAATTTTTCTTGGAAACCAGACGTTCTGTAAGGGCGGATACAACATCGCCATTCTGCAGGGCATCTTGCTCCCCATCGTTGTAGGAATCCTGATTTGTCAGCGTATCTCCGAGATTGTTGACGCGTGTGCCCAAGTCGAGGGAAAGCGTATCGCCCACCTGCCAGTCGATGCCGCCGTTGTAGCTCAGGTGCTCCGGCAGCAGGATTTCGCTGCCGTTTTCCGGGAGCCTGCCTTCCACGAGATGAACGGGCATCATATCTGTGAAATCCTCCTCAATGCCGAAGACGCACAGGTAAGGTTTGGCATCGTTTTTGGAATCTTTCAAATCTGCAAATCCGAACAGTTCCATGGCGACGGCTTTTTTTGTGCGGGAATCGGAAGACAGCTGTTCTCTTTGGGCATCAGACAAGCCATATGCCGCGCCGTACCAGTTCCCCTCGGTGTAAATAGTGGAATTGACCAGGTAATTCCTGAGCGAGGAAATACTGGTGGTTACGGCGGTGAACATTGCCGCTGAGAGAATCATGCCCACAATCGTCACCAGTGTGCGTGTGCGGTTTTCCTTTAAATATCTGAGTGTGACTTTATGAAAAATATTCATGAACGAATCACCTCATCTCTGACAATTTTTCCATCCTCAAGGGCAAGGATGCGGTTTGCCTGCAGGGCAATATTTTCATCGTGGGTGATGACAATCAGGGTCTGCTTGTATTTCTCATTGGAATATTTGAGCAGCTCCACGATTTCCTGGCTGTTCTTGGAATCCAGGTTTCCGGTGGGCTCATCGGCGAGCACCACGGCGGGAGCGTTCATCAAAGCCCTACCGATGGAGACGCGCTGCTGCTGGCCGCCCGAGAGCTGGTTGGGCAGATGCCCTTCCCGCCCCTTGAGTGAGAGGATGCCAAGCAGTTCCTGCAGACGTTCTTCGTTGACGGGCCTTCCGTCCATAAGTACGGGCAGCGTCATATTTTCGGTTACATTCAGGACTGGGATTAGGTTGTAGAATTGGTAAATCAGCCCGACCTGCCGTCTGCGGAAAATGGCAAGCTGGCTCTCATTCTGTGCATAGACGTCCGTGCCCTCCATATAGACTTTGCCGGAGGTTGGGGTATCCACGCCGCCCAGGACATGCAGCAAGGTCGACTTGCCGGAACCGGATGGTCCGATGATGGCAAGGAATTCCCCTTTTTCCACCGTGAAGGAGACGTCGTTCAGGGCTGTGACCTGGTTTTCCCCGGTACCGTAGATTTTTGTCAGATTTTCTGCTCTTAAAATTTCCATAACAATTTCTCCTTTTTTATGATACCTAAAGTATAACCATCCATGGTGACGCTCCGGTGACTGGAAAGTGACAGTTTTGTCATAGTTTCAATTATCTATGTTATATTTATGCTTTTTGCCGAGGATGGGATTATTATACGCCCGGCATTGCACGAAAACAAGATGGTTATGGCAACTAATAGCTGCGTGCAAAGCGTAACAGTTCAGCTTTCGCCATTCGCAAAGATGCCTACGGCATTTTCTCGCTGCTTCGCAGCTAACTTTGCTCATTACTTGGCGTTCCCTCAGCCAAAAGCAATCTCATCAAATCCATGCAAGCATGATTTGTCTCGATTCCTTTCGGCTGGCTGAACTGTTACCGCAAAGCAATTGCAGTGGGCGCAGTACCTTGATAAAAAGGGAAACATATAGTATGATTAATTATAATACGGATAAAAGCTGTCTTTTTTCTTTTATAAGAAGCGGCAAAAATGTAGAAGAAAGCAATGGTCGGATGCTATGGTTAAGAAATGGAAATTTTATCTCAAAAATATGAGATTGTCAGGGAAGATGACGCTCCTTTTTCTGTTCACAGTAGGAATGGCAAGCATATTATCCTTGGTATTTCTGGAAGTGGGGCTGCAGGTTTATGACAGGCAGATTTATGAGAAATCCCGTCAGGAACTGAAATTTTTTTCCCGGCAGGTGAATTACAGGCTGGATGAAATTGAGGTTTTGAGTATGCAGATTGCCATTGATGAGGATATTCAGCAAGAATTGACGGGCATGTCCAAGCTTACATACCTGTCTTCGGAATTTTATTATGAGCTGCAGAGGCTGCGGGGACTCCTGATGAACCGTATAGCCACGAATTCTGCAGTGAAAAGCCTTGTTTATACAGATGGAAGAGAGGTAAATCTTACTTTGGGCGAGGATTGCGGAGAGATAGGGGAAGAAGTTTTCCAGAAGCTTTTGCAGCGGTTTGCAGAGGCAAGGGGCGGGTATGAGAGCTGTTCCCCTACGGAAAAATATCCATATCTCCTGTCCGGCAGGGATATTCTGGAAAGGAAGAATGCAAGTCTGGATTATCTTGGCTCTTTGCTTTTGAGCAGTGATATTTCCGGTATTTTAGAAGCAGAGATGAAACAATTTCCAGAGATGGATTCCAGTCTGCTTGTCTATTCGGCAGATGGTATTGTCTACGAGGATCCAGGGTTAAGAAGTTTGCCGCGTCCTATGTGGGAAGAGGAGGGCGGCTATGAAATTATAGAATTTCAAGGGGAGAAGTCTTTCCTTTGTTTTGAGAAATCTGAGCCGATGGGCTGGATGTATGTGACAGTCTTTCCGTATTCCCAGGCATTCGGGCAGATTCAAAAAGTGCGCTGTTTTCTGGTTGCTGGGTTTGTGACAGCATTTGTGGCAGCCTGTCTGGTGGTGCATGGGATTTCCAGACGGCTTACCCATCCGCTGGAGCAGCTTTCCCAGTCTGTGAAAATTGTAGCGGATGGAAATTTTAAAGAGGCAAAAGAACTGCTGCCGGAGGAAATTATGGAAGATGAGGTCGGTGTCCTGACTAAGGAATTTGCGGTGATGTTGGATAAAATGGACGATTTAATCCATGAGAATTATGAGAAACAGATTTTGCTGCAGGATACCAGATACCGGATGCTGCAGGCACAGATTAATCCCCATTTTCTGTATAATACGCTGAACACGCTGAATTGGATGGTGCGGGCACAGAGGATGCAAGAGGCGTCCAAAATGATTGTAGAATTAGGAAAACTTCTTCGTGCGGCGTTTGCCAAAGAGCCGTATACCACGATAAGGGAAGAACTGAGAACAGCAGAAAGTTACATAGCCATTCAGAAGGTGCGTTATCAGGACCGGGCGGAATTTGCGGTGGAAGCACAGGGTGACCTGGATAGGTATATGGTTCCCAGAATGGTATTGCAGCCGTTAATTGAAAATTCTATTAACTATGGGGTGGAGCAGACAGCGGAGACTTGCCATATCTGGGTGAAAGTGCAGGAAGAAACGGACGGCATAAGCTTTGAGGTGGCAGATACCGGGGAAGGGATGGAAGAGGAGGAACTGGCGCAGGTGCGGAATTTTACGATGACGCCCAAAGGGCATGGGATAGGGCTGAAAAATATCAGTGAGCGTCTGAGAATCGCATTTCCCAGTTATGAGTTTACGATAGAAAGCAAGAAGGGAGAGGGGACCAGGATTAATATCCTCATCCCGAAGACGGAATGTATAGAATGTTAATTGTAGATGATGAAGAAATTGAGAGGGAAGGGATGGCGCAGTTTATCCCATGGAATGAATTCGGCATTGAACTGGCAGGAACGGCGCGCAATGGTGCGGAAGGATTAGAAAAGATAGGAACCTTGAATCCGGACATTGTGCTGACGGACATTAAAATGCCGGTTATGGACGGAATTGAACTTATAAAGAGAGGAAAGGAAACATTTCCTGATGTGGAATGGGTGGTGCTTTCCGGCTATGGGGAATATGAGTTTACCAGCCGCGCGATGGAACAGGGAATCCGCTATTATTTGCTTAAACCCTGTGATGAGGGGCAGATTGAAGAAGTGCTGTCCAAGGTGAAGAAGGGTATGGAGGAAAAACAGTGCAAAATGCGCGAAGAAGAGGAATACCGCAAGAAAACTGCCAAGGTATTTTCCAGCGCAAAAGAGCAGATGTTTCGGGAGCTGCTTTTAGAGAAGGAGAAATCAATGCCGTTCTTTTTCCAGGAGTGGGAAGAGCAGCGGGAAAGCTGGCAGCTGCTGGCATTCTATTCAGAACAGGGATTTGATGGTATTGAGCAGTTTGTGGTTAAAAATATGCTTTCAGAACTTCTGAGGGACGGCAGGTATATTTTGTCTGCTTCTATCGGCAATCAATTAATTTTTTTGATTGGAGAAAAAGAGACAGAGAGAGCAAAAGGGGCGGCAGTGCGGATTGTCAGGGAATGTGAGCGTCTGAATGGCCAGGGAATCCGGGCGCTGCTCAGTGAACCGGGGAATCTGGAGGAAATACCATCCCTGTATAGACAGATCCAATGGCTGTTTCGTGTTCGTGAGACAGTGGGGGACATCCTGCTGCTGCAATATGAACTGTTTCGTGAAAGGCAGGAAAATATGCAAGGGCTGGTGGATTATGGGAGAATCCAGGAGACGGAAGACTATTTGAGCCTTGCTTTTGAAGTGTGCCTGGCTTTTATGAAATTTTCGTTGAATGGATATACTTATGAACAGAAAATGGCTGCAGCAGAATGGATTCTGCAGGCGTTGTATGGTGAAAATATGCATTGGGAGAGCGGGGAAAAATCAGAGAATGGCCTTATGGGGGAACTGGTAAAATATCTGGCGGAAAGAAAAGGCGTTGCGGAAATGGTCTCATCGGAAGTGGAGAAAGCGCAGGAAATGCTGCGGGCAGTTTTTGTCCATATCGCTGATCCGCAGTTAAGTTTGTCCTTCCTGGCGAAGAAAGTTCTCTACCGAAATGAGGATTATCTCGGGCGAATCTTCCAAAGGGTTCAGGGAGAAAGGTTTTCCGTATTCTTACCGCGTGTTCGCATGGTTTTGGCAGAGAGGCTTTTTAGCTACCGTCCAGAATTGAAAATTGGCACAGTAGCAGAAATGGTGGGATATGCGCCGGATGGGCAGTACTTTTCCAAGGCATTTCGCAAAATCTTCCATATGACCCCTACCCAGTTCAAGGAGCGTGTGATACAGGAACGAGCTGAGAATCGGTAATAAAGGATATTGGCAGCAGAATAGAAGAGAAAGAGAGTGGGAACTTGAAAAAAAGATGGAAAAAAGCTTGTATCTCCACAGCAGGGATTTTCCTTGCGTTGGCATTGTCTGCCTGTGGGTTAAGCGGACGGACAGGAAAGGATGGTACAGAGACAGAGGGGAAGCTGAAAATCAGCATTGCCTGGTGGGGGCTTCAGAGCCGCCATCAGAATATGCAGAAACTTTTACAGCTTTATGAGCAGGAACATACCGATGTGGAGTTTGAGATGATTCCAATGGGCTGGGAGGGATATTTTGACTGGCTTTCCGTGCAGGCGGCATCCGGTTCCATGCCCGATATCGTACAGATGGATTACATGTACCTTTCCACATACGCCCAAAATGGCTCTCTTGCAGACATGGAGGAATTTATAGAGGAAGGGATTATTGATACGTCCTGCATTGACGAATGTTATGTGGAGGCTGGCAGGGCAGGGGAGAAGTTAGCGGGGATGGCTTTGGGCGTTTCTACGCTGGCAGTAGGGTATAATCCCGAGATTTTTCATAGGGCGGGAGTGAAAGAGCCTGATTCCGGCTGGACATGGGAGGATTATATCCGCATGAACCGGGAAATTACCAAGGCAACTGGTGAAAAAAGTGCAGTTGTGGCAGCCGGGGTCACGGGTGATGTCAATCTCTTTCACTACTGGGTGAGACAGCATGGAGAGTGTCTGTTTAATGAGGAAGGGGATGGATTGGGATTTGCCGATGACAGCATTACCGTAGATTATCTCAATATGTGGAAATCTATGATGGATGAGGGCATATCGCCCAATCCAGATGAGATGGCAGAAATTCTGACATATGGGCAGGAAGCGGATCCGGTGGTGAGCGGAAATGCCGGGACTATATTTGAATGGGGGAATTATGCGATAAAGATGTCTGGAATCAATGACAGGCTGAAAATAGTGACGCCGCCCTTGCAGAAGGATTCCGGGCAAAAGGGATTGTGGATGAAGCCCAGCATGTTCTTTTGCGTGGCGGAGGATTCTGAGGTTAAGGAGGAATGTGCAAAGTTTATCAATTGGTTTCTGAACTCGGATGAAGCCAATGATATTCTGAAAGGAGACCGTGGTATGCCGGTTTCCTCAAGAATCAGAGAGAGCCTGCGAGATTCTGGGGAGATTACGCCGCAGCAGGAAAATATGCTCGACTATTGCGAGGAAGCGGAGGAACTATCCGGCGAATTGCCGCCGCCGGACCCAATCGGGATTTCAGCGGTGAATGAAGCGTTTGGGGAGATTGGAAATGCTGTTTTCTACGAACAAATGACAGCGGAAGAGGGTGCAAAGGAATTTAGGGAAAGAGTGGGAGAGATACTGGGAGGAGAATCCTGAATTTGTGAGAAAACACCGCAGAAATATCGGTAGAAGATGTTTCTGCGGTGTAATTTTATAATTTAATATTAATATGAAACCTGACTATTTTAATAACTTAATCTTAACAACAGCTTTCTTCCCGGTTCCATCCGTTGCAGCTGCCGTGATTCTGACAGTTTTGCCCTTCCCTGCTTTCTTCGTGGACACCTTGCCTTTGCTGTTGACCGTTGCCCATTTCTTGTTTGAAGATTTCCAGGAGAGCTTGGTGTTTGCTGTCTTACGTCCTTTCTTGCCGCCGGTGGTTTTGATGGTCGGCTTGAGGGTTATCTTCTTGCCGGCCTTTACTTTCTGGGTCTTTGCCTTGAAGCTGATTTTGGTGACGGCATTCTTCATAATCTTAATCTTGAAAGTGGCTTTCTGCAAGCTTCCGTCATGGGCAGTTGCGGTGATAGTCACGGTCTTGCCCTTACCGGCTTTTTTCGTAGTTACGATTCCGTTATTGCTGACCGTTGCCCATTTTGTATTGGAAGACTCCCAGGTTAAAGCGCTGTCTGTCGCATTTTTGGGAGTTACGGCAGCTTTCAGGCTGATTTTCTTGCCTGCCGCAATTTTTGCGGACTTGCCGTTGGCTATGGTTACTTTTGTGACTTTAATGGGTGTTGGCGCTGGCGGCTTTGGTTCCACCGGATTCCCGGAAACTGGCGGCTTTGGTTCCGCAGGATCCTCAGAAACTGGTGGTTTCGTGGTACCGGGAACCTGTGGGTTGCGGAAAGCTTTTGCTACAACCGGTACATAAAATTCTTCAATTGCTTTGAGGTTTGGGTGCGTTCCCGAGCCATTTATGCCGGGCAGCCCATTGTCCCCATTGTCATTAAAGGTATATGCATTTTTCTGGTTGACGTCAGTGGTATCCAGTGTGCTGTCCTCATAGACATTTGCCACGGCAACGCCGTATTTTGCACATGCCAGCATCTGGATATCGTGCAGTTGTTCCTGGATGCCGGTATCGCGGCTTCCAAGCTTGTGGACTGCAACGTAAATAATCTGCGTATTGGGCCATTTCTCTGTCATTTTCACAATCGTCTGCTCAAATGCCCCGGCAAATGTCGTAGTGTCAAGCGTTGTGCTGCCAGGCGTTCCCATGACAGTTCCCACTTGGATGCCTGCATTATTTTTGATGTATTCCGCATCGTTTGTTCCGCCATCGAAGAGCACAAAGTCCGGTGATTCTCCCGGAGCCTTAGCAAGCTGTGCAAGAATCTGTCCGCCGTCATAGTTGGCATCTAAAACAGTCGCGCCGTTTACAGCGAATTTTCTGACGTTCATGCCTTCCTGGTCTGCCACAAAATTGATGAAGCTTGCCTTTTCATACTTATGTCCGGCAACAATGCTGTCGCCAAAAGCATAAACGGTTTTTCCGGCTAACGGAAGCTGGATTTCCGTTGGCGCTGTTATTACAAAATTATCAATATACTGCGGTTTGGAATCCCACCAGCTGCAGGCATTCATTTTTGCCAGATTTACAGCATCGGTAGAAATATTCAGTTTCTGTGCAAGGACTTTGCCATTTTTCTCGGATAAGCGGAAACTTACCTTTTGGGAGGTAAAGTCTGCATGGACCCGGAACGTATAAGTCTTGGAGGCATCCATGGGAACTGCGCTCCATGTCGGCTCTTCTTTTTCGGCTGCTTTGGCGCTGTCTACGGCGCCGCCGGTTGTGGAGGTGCGCAGTTCTTTCTTCTGGGGGGCGGCGCATACGGCAAACAATAGCCTGTCGTAGCTGTCGCGGAATTCAAAGCCCATCTTGTTGGCGCTGTCGCACTTCCAGTCAAAGCTGAAATCAACGCCTTTCTGGCTGCTCACCTGTGCCGGGAAAGGAGCAACGCTTGCCTTGGCATTTCCCATATTTTTGGTGATGACCAAATTGCCGTTTTCAACAGCTGAGCCGCCGTCAAAAACAAAAGCATTTTGGGGAGCGCTGTCAAAGGTTTCGTTCATAATGGTATTTTCGTAGGCTGCCGGCATATCTGCTAAGTCCGTTGTGATATCTGCAACGTTCATTTTTCCGGCTGTCAGTGTGACGGTTACCGTCTTCCCGGCAGCGGAGACGGTTGCCTGACCGGCTGCCAGCCCTTCGGTAATCAGGTATGCTCCCGCTTCATTTGTCTGAGCAGTAACGGTTTTATCACCAATTTTGACCGTTACCGTTGTGTTGGCAAGCGCGTTGGACAATGCATCGGCGACTGTACCGCGGAGCGAGACAGCTGACGCTTCCATTGCTACCTCAAACATACCGATAGTGGGAGTGTCTGCCGCTGCGGAAGTTTGGGTTTTATCTTCATCAAATGTAGCGGCTGCGCCAGTCTTATTTGTGAATGTGGGGTAATCTTTCCGCTCAATATTCACGCAGTTCTTCCAGGATTCATTGGCATTCATTGCTGCCAATGGCGTAAAGTTGAATTTTGTCCCAGCCGCTTTTAATCCATCGTCAATGCTGATGTTGTTGGAGTCTTTATTGACGCCGCAGGCAATCAGCGGGGAAGTCTGTTGGGGACGCAGGCCGTTGGCTTCTAAGAGCACGCCCGTCTCAAAACTGCCGGCGCGGCCTATGCTTGGCGATGTTCCCTCAAAAGGATTTTCGGTCAGGATAATCGGGTTGGTTTCCTTGGAGGGCGCTGCAGTTCCGAAGTATGCATTATTGTGGAAAGCAAAGCTTGTGCCGCCGCTGAAGTTGAATCCCGTACCTTTGCCGTCATAGAAGACATTATTGAAATATGCTGCGGAGCCGCCGCCCCAGGGGTCGAGATTGTCTGTAGCGTTCTCTGGCGCGTCTGCGCTTCGGTAGAATACGTTATTATAAATCTGGAAATAGCCGCTTCCCATGGAGTAGTGGACATAGCTTCTTGTGCAGTTCTGCGCCAGGTTGTAGCGGATGACACCGGAGTTGAAGGCAACGCCGCAGAGAAGGAATGCTTCGCCGCAGTCATGCACATAATTGTACTGGATCAATGCGTTGGTCACGCGCCAGTCCGGGTCAATGGCATTGTCATCGGCGCCGTAGGATTTCTTGGCAACATCAGACACTTCGTTGTACTGTACAGCGACATTGTCGGCAAAATATAATTCAATGCCGCAGGTTCCGATATGTTCCAGCACGTTTCGCTGAACCAGGGAATCCCTGACGCTTGTGAGGTAGATGCCGTTACATGCATAGGCGGAAGCGCCCTGATTGATATAGTTATCCTGAACGATGATATTGCTGTGGGGCTTCCAGTTGGGATCGTAGTAATCCGGCGCGCCCCCGGCGCCGTTTCTGGTATCCCATGCGCCGCTTTTATACTGGTCTCCTTCTCCATGCCATTGCTTTACGGCGATACCGCTGAAAGAGTTGTTGATAAACTCGCTCTTTTCTATGATAATATCGGAAAACTGCGTTGCGATGCCTTTGGTCGGCGACAGGCACTCGATGAGCAGCCCGCCGGTTCTTTTGGAACCGTCCAGCCCGCCGTTGTTTACAATCCCCGGATCTGAATGCCCGGTATTGCCAATCCATGTGACATGTCCGGTGACATCATGCACCTTTACGTTATGGATACGGAAGCCTTTTAATGTTGCAACATCACGTCCGGCAATGTGAATGCCGCGGTAGTCGCCAAGCATTCCTCCGGCTTCGTCTGTACGCTCGGTCACATTGCCGGTGGGAGTTATCCCATTTGTAGCCATAGGAAAGCCTTCGGCGGTGTTCGAGATATCAAGTTCACTGATTTCCCAGTATTGCTGGTTGCAGAGGAACAATGCGTCTTTCATCTTAGCATTTGCGGCAATCTGCGGCAGAGGCTGTTCATCATCTCCATAGCCGCGAATGGTAATTCTGGATGTCTCATTTCCGCTTCCCTGCGGCTGCAGTGTCTGGTTTTCCCATTTGCCGCCACGCTGGAAACAAATGGTATCTCCGGGAATAAAGTGTTCGCGGTTTACACGGTCAATCGTTGTCCATGCTGTCTCTGGCGACTGCCCATTGTTTCCGTCGTCTCCGCTTACAGCCACATAAAATGTCGTGCTCTGTGTACGCTCCTTCTGTGCGGTTACTCTGGCGGATTTGATATACATGGTGCCGGTGTTCCAGGAATCCGCAAAATATCTGATTTTATTCAGGTTTGTTACCTTTTCCCGGGCATTCGCGCCTACAAGAAGGTATTCCCCATCTACGGAGACGCGGAATGTATCTTCTTTTAAGTCAATATCCATGCATACGGTCTGCCATTTGCCTAAATTTACGGCTCCTGCTGATAATTTTGTGCTGCTGTTGTTTACATGGCATTTGTATTCAGACCAGTTTCCTTCTGTCAGCAACGTATAAGCGTTTTTGCCGGAAGTGTCAGACAAATAGGGAATGCTGAATTGGTTGGCATGTGCCTCGGTTCCCAGTTTGATGACGGTCTCTACAGAGACATACCGGTAAGTATCCTCAGTGATTCCCAAAGAATCATAGACAAGGTTTGTTTCTGCCCCATTACTTGGATGGGCAAGTTTAAGGACTTTTCCCTGTTCAGAATCGTTCTCCAGTGTGGCTGAACCGGCACCGGCAGCAACTGACCATCCGTTTAGGGAGTTAAGGTCTGTCATTGTGCTAAAATCAATGGCAGCAATTTCTGTTGTTTCTAATGCCGCTGCCTTTGGGGCATTGGCTTTTGTTTCGCCCGCCGCCATGACCGGATTGCATGAGGTGACTGTCAGTCCGGCTGCACACAGCAAGGCAAGGAAACGTTGTTTCACTTTTCGTTTTACCATGTTACATTCTCCTTCCTTGATATTTGGTTGAAATGTTTTTCTGTTTTGGTTTTCATGTGCTTTTCCTTGCATGAACATAATGTTAAGTATATCTTACTGTGCATTTTGACGGAGAACTATGTAAAAAACCGTGAAGTTATATGTAAAATTCCGACATTGGCGTACAAGGCTTGTGTCAGTGTTTATGAAATTTATATGAAATGTCGGAATTTTGCAAGTTGTTTTTCGGAATAGTCCAATCCGCTTTTCCTCATTTTCCATTATCATATAGTCATGACCCAAAACTGGAAAAAGGAGGATAAGGAAATGGGAAAGAATGTAACTATGAAATGGAAACGTGGAATTGCGTTCGCGTTAAGCTTAGCGCTTACGCTAACCATGCTTCCGGACGTATGGCCCGGCACAGCCGTCATGGCTGCAGAGCCGGAAGAGGCGGCAGTTGTGGCTGCTTCAGAGGAAGGAGGTGCAGCCGGGGTTGCCTTCCAAAGTGAGAATATCGCCTGGAAGGCAACGGCAGGCGCAGATTACTCGAATACAGGGGCGGACCCTGGGAATGTAAACAATGGGTATCTGGCTACCGACAAACCTGGCACAACATGGAACACCTGGAAACAGGGCGGCTTATCGGACCCAGCGACTATCTGGCTGGAGTGGAAGGTGAGTCAGGAACTTGACGGCATGCGCATCATATGGTGGGCGGACAATGCCAATAAGGAAGGCTCTGACAACGTTACCTTCCCGAAATCCTGTACCGTAGAGTACCAGAACGAAGCTGGGGCATGGACGCAGATTACCGGCATGACAAATGAAAGCAATGAATCAACGGACCAGGTAGGCGTGCTCTATAACAACAGTGACGGAAATGGAGTGAACGGCGCCAACAAGCAGTGGAATACCGTAAAGTTCAAGGATAAGGTTAAGACGAAAAAGCTTCGCCTTAAGATTACCCGCAGCGGAACCGGCAATAACGGCGTGGGAATCAGCGAGTGGGAAGTGTATGGAAACAAGTCTTTAGATGCAGAAAAAGTAAACATTGCTGGGGAGGCAACGGCAGAAGCGGACTACGCCAACAGCGGCAGTGGCCTGTCAAAGGTAAATGATGGGCAGCTTGCCGGAAGCGGAGGCGGATTTACCTGGAACACCTGGAAGAAGGAAGGCAATCTTGTATATCCTTATCCGATTACATTGAAGTGGAAACACCGGCGAACACTGTCCAGCATGAAAGTAATGTGGTGGGCAGACGATGTCCATGCCGGAGACGACATGGACGGCGTAATGTTCCCCAAGAGCTGCGAGGCTGAGTATTGGAATGGAACAGATTGGGTCAAAATTACCGGGATGACGGATGAGAGTGGGAAGACCACTGATACAGTAGGCATAAAGTGCGGTTCCGGGCAGACGGCAGTTTCACCGGATGATGCGGCGAGCGCAAATTATACGTTGGAGAAAAACCGCTATTGGAATGAGGTAACATTTGCAGAAGAGATTCAGACAGACCAGGTCCGTCTGCTCATTGCCAGGCCGGACGGAACAAGCATACATGCCGGCATCGGCATCGGCGAATGGGAAGTCTACGGCGACTATGAGGAAGATCCTATCGTGATGGGATTCAATATTGCGCCCAAGGCGGAAGCTTCCGCAGAATATGAGAATACCGATACGTCTGTGGACAACGTGAATAACATGGCGCTTGGCGGGGACAGCAAGACCTCATGGAATACCTGGAATAAGGATGGAAACTTAAAGTATCCGCAGCCTGTTACCCTGACCTGGGAGGAGCCTTATGACATCGCCAGCATGCGCGTGATGTGGTGGGCAGATGACTCACAGCCCGGCACAGCGGGCGGAGACGGCGTATTATACCCGAAAGACTGCAAGGCACAGTATTGGGATTATGTTACAAACGGCTGGAAAGACATTACGGCCATGGAAGATGCAGATGGTGCTGCGGCAGCCTCAGTTGGCGTAGCGGGAAATGGAACGCAGGGGACGAACAGGACCTGGAATGGCATTGTATTTAAGGAAGCGGTAAAGACTACCGCACTGCGGCTTCTCATCAACCGTCCAGACAATGCAGGCAACACGAGCGGCATCGGTATCGGCGAGTGGGAAGTATTCGGCAAAGAGATTACGGATGAGTTTATCGGCGCGGAGATTACCGGCAAGAGACAGCTGTTAAAGAGCGAGACCTCTGAGTATTATGCAGAGAGCATTCCCAAGAACCTAAACGATGCGTTTACTTATAAATGGAGCATTCCGAGCGCATCGCAAAGCAAAATTGAAATTGTCGGCGCAGCTAATGCAAAGGCTGTTTCTATCAGAGCAAAAGAGAAGGGCAGCGCGTCTATCAGCCTGGAAATGGCTTCCGGTGGGCGGACGGTCAAGGCGGAATATGAGGTCAGCATTGATGAGATTACGACAATCGATCCATATGTGACGACTACAACGCCCGGGAAGAAGCCCATCCTGCCAGATACCGTGGTTGCCAACGGCATTGCCTTTGATGACCCGACGCCAAGCCTGAAGAGCACGACCAAGAAGGATTTTGATTTCGGGGAGAGTTTCAATTCCAAGCTGATGCCCGTAACATGGAAGTGGGATCAGGTTAAGGCAGAGGACTATGATGAAGTAGGAGATACTTTTACAGTGTATGGAACGGTCCCCAATACGGAAATCGATGCAGTGGCAAATGTCACGGTCAAGAAAGCAGCTGCGGCAGCTGTGGAGAACAGTACGGTGACGTTTGAGAACGTTGAGCTGACAGATAAATTCTGGCTGCCCAAGCAGAAGATCAATGCCCTGAATTCCCTGAATAAGGCAATCTATCAGATTCAGCAGTCTTCCGGCGGAGAGCCGAACTTTGACAATGCTATTAAGAAACTGAATGGAGAGCCTTATGAGAAGTTCAGCGGCCTGGTATTTCAGGATACGGATATTTATAAGACGCTTGAGGCAATCTCCTATACGCTTTCCGTCATCAAGGACGAGAAGGAAGATGCAGAAATCATAGCACAGAAAGCAAAACTGGAAAAGCAGCTGGAAAGCTGGATTACCAAGATTGAGAAAGTGCAGTATGCGGACGGCTACATCAATACGCATTTTACCCTGCGCTCAGAGGGATATGAAGGCGGCAGGGCGCCTGGGACGCACCGCTGGCGGAATATGAGCAACCATGAGATGTATGTTGCCGGGCATTTCCTGGAGTCGGTAGTGGCTTATACACGTTACAGGGAAGGAATTGGCGACCCGGACTACAGGCTGTATGTTGCCGGGCGTAGGTTTGCCGACCATATCGTGGAACGTTTCGGACCGAATGGTACGCGCCATGAAGTGCCGGGGCATGAAGAGGTTGAGCTTGCCCTTGTAAAATTCGCAAAGTTAGTGGAGGAATATGAGGGAGAAGGAACTGGGGACAAATATGTACAGACAGCAAAGACACTGATTGACCGGCGTGGGGAAGATTATAAATTACGTGAGAGCGGTTACCAGGGGTATCAGGATGGCAAGAGGGAATATTCTCAGGATGCCACGCCGTTCACGCAGGAGACGAATGCCGTTGGCCATGCAGTGCGCGCAACTTATCTGTACACGGGCGCAACGGACGTGGCAAGGCTTTTGCCGGACGATGACCCGGACAAAGCAGCTTATATGAACACACTGGACAATCTCTGGGATTCGGTTGCCAACCGCAAGACTTACATTACCGGAGGAATCGGAGTGGCATCCAAGGGAGAGGACTTTGGCGGCGACTATGAGCTCCCGAACAACGATTCCTACTGTGAAATCTGCGCATCCATTTCCCTGGCGAACTGGAACCAGCGCATGAACCTGGTGCATGAGGACTCCAAATATGCAGACGTCATGGAACGTACGCTGTATAATGGGATTCTTGTAGGGACGAATCTGGAAGGAACGAAGTTCTACTATGCCAACAAGCTGGAGATTCCGAAGGCAGGCGGAAGCACAGACGGCGGCATGTATGGCGGCGTACAGAGACAGGATTGGTTTAACTGCGCCTGCTGCCCGCCCAACCTGATGAGGACGATTGCCAAGCTCAGCGAGTATATGTATACGGTACATGGAGACAACGTATATGTGAATCTCTTTGTGGGAAGCGATGGGAAGCTGAATGTGGACGGCACGGAAGTAAACCTCGTCCAGAAAACGGAATACCCATGGGGGGACGGCACGATTGGCATCACGGTCAATCCACAGCAGGAGAAGGAGTTCACCATGAATATCCGTATTCCGGGCTGGGTAAAAGAGCAGGTAAATAAGGATGCTGCCATAGAAGTGATACCGGCCGGGAAGACCGAGGCCCAGGCAGAGACGATTGCCATGGACGAGAATAAGGGTTATGTTCCCGTCACAAGGGAGTGGAAAAAAGGCGATGTCATCAAGGTTAAGCTGCCCATGGAAGTAAGGAAGACCGAGACAAACCCGAATATCAAAACAAACCAGGGCAAGATAGCTATTGAAAGAGGGCCGATTGTCTATGCTTTGGAGAAAGCGGGAAATGCTCAGCTTAACAAAGATAATATCAGTGTAAGTGATTTTGACCCCAGAAATTTTGTAATCCCCAGAGATGCTGAACTGACAGCAAACAGGCGGGAAGCGTACCTGAAAGACGTCATGATGATTACAGGCAACGTGAAATACAAGAATGGCAATGAACTGATTGATGCCAAGCTGCAGGCGGTTCCCTTCTATGCCTCCAACAACAGGGGGGATACGGATGAATACCAGCCAAACGGCAAGTCCACAAGGATGACCGTGTGGACGAACGCATCCGGAGATGCTCCGGTGATGCACACGGTAACGCTTGATGCCAACGGTGGCACGCTGTCAAAGAATTCCATAACCATCAGAGACGGTCAGACAATCGGAAGCCTGCCGATACCGACGAGGAAATATTTTGAATTCCTGGGCTGGTTCGATGCTAAAGAGGGCGGAAACCTGATAGCAAGGGATGCCGCTGTGAGCAAAGACATGACCGTTTACGCCCACTGGGAAAAGGATTCCGCAATTACAATTTATACGGTTACGTTTGATGCCAACGGAGGCAAGGTTTCCAAGGCTTCCATAGACCAGGAGGAAGGACAGAAAGTAGGCGTGCTGCCAGTTCCGATGAAAGCCGGATCTGAATTCCAGGGCTGGTATACGGCAAAAGAAGGCGGGGAAGAGATAACGAAGGATACAGTTGTCGACAGGAATTTCACAGCCTATGCCCGCTGGAACGACCCGGGTGTGGTATTCGGGGCATCCGGCAGCCAGACCAATGTAGGCGCCGACAATGCATTCCTGATTGCCGTTGGCAGGGATCCTTCCACGGAAGGAAACAATGAATCGGCAGCGTATGCGCCTGACATAACCGCAACAGGAGGAAACAAACTTGGAAGCACGAGGGTAGGCTGCCTGATATTCAAGCTGTCAGATGCATGGCGCAACCTGGATCCGGATAAAATCCAGGCTACCGTTACCATTAACGTGGTAGGCATCAACCATGAACTGGGTGACAATAAGACCAAAGCGGGACTGTTTGCAGTAAACAAGGGGCTGGGAGACATTACGCTGACTGATGCCACAACTTACCCGGCAAAGAACGATGATTACTCTAGGTCTGCCACGATATACAGCAAGGAATGGATTTCCAAGACAGACCTCGGCAATAAGACATTTGACGTGACAGATATTGTAAAAGAACTTCTGGAAGATGAAAATGCAACCCACGCAGTTTTCCGTCTACAGACCGTTACCTCCGGTTTCCTGGTACGCAATGCGGGTGCAAACATGCCTAAACTGACAGTCAAGGAGAAATCTGAGGAAGACCCGGACAAAAACCAGGGCAGTTTAACCATAACCTGCGAAGGATTTACCTATGACGGAACAACGAAACCTCAGCCGAAAGTGGCGCAGACCACGAATACAGGGGCAGAGGTGACATATGCCTATTATACAGATGCTGCGTGCACCAAGGAAATCGCAGCCCCGGCCAACGCCGGAACCTATTATGTAAAAGGCACGGCAAAGGAGACTGATGAATATATGCAGGCGGTTTCCGAGGCAATAAAATTTGTGATTGCGCCGAAGAAAGTGGAGAAAGCCACAATAACCGGAATTGTGAACCAGGTTTATACCGGAAAAGCCCTTACACAGCCGAACATGAAAGTTGATGGCTATAAGGAGGGCGTGGACTACACCCTATCCTATGCGAACAATGTGAACATAGGAAAGGCAACCGTTACCATCACGTTCCGGGGCAACTACACGGGAACCATAACGGCGGAGTTCCAGATTACGCAGGCTCAGCAGGGTTCGCAGAATCCGATTCCCGCAAAGAACAAAATATACAAATCCGGAAAGTACCAATATAAGGTGACGAAATCGGCGGCGAAGGGCGGAACGGTAGAACTGAAAGCGCCCCTGAAGAAGACCATGAAGTCCGTAAGCGTACCGTCCACCGTCAAGATTAATGGCTATACTTTTAAGGTAACTTCTGTTGGCAAGAATGCCTTTAAGAATAATAAGAAGCTGACAAAGGTAACAATCGGAGCCAATGTGACGAAGATAGGCGCAAACGCTTTCTCAGGATGCAAGAAGCTGAAGAAGATCACGGTGAAATCAAAGAAACTCAAGAGCGTGGGCAAGAATGCCTTAAAGAACATCCATAAGAAAGCCGTAATCAAGGTGCCGAAAGCGAAGAAGAAAGCATATAAGAAGGTATTCAAAGGAAAAGGACAGAAGAAGACGGTTAAGATTAAATAAACCGAAGAAACACTGACACAAGGGGCTGCCGCTTTCACGTCTGAAAAGCCGTGGGGCGGCGGCGTCCTTTTCTATTATGTTTTTAATGTGAGGTGAAAGATTATGAGAAAGAGAATGGGGGCGTTATTTCTTACAGCTGCATTGCTCGTACAGCCGTTTGGCAGCGTAGCGAACGCAGCAAATGAGAGCCGGGCAGCTGATTTGCCGGAACCTGTCTTTGCGATGGATTTTGAAAACCTGCAGCAGGATGTTGAGGCGAAAATCAGCGGGACATTTACGGCGACAACGAAACAGGAGATTACGGTACATAATAATGTAACGGTTCAAGAAGGCAGGAACGGTGGGAAAGCCGTGCTGCTGGACAATACGGAAGGAAACAGCGGCCATTTGACGATGATGAATACCGCAGAGCTTAATCCTTCCAGCCTTACCGCATCCTTCTGGCTGAAGAGGGTCAGCCCCCTTAAGGACGAGGGGCGGATTTTCTGGAGCAAAAAGAGCAAAACATGGAATTCCAACGGCTGGGTTATGGGCTGGACGGGCACAGACGAACGCGGCGAGGCCATGGCGCTTTTGACCGATGGAGAAAATATGGCGAGAAAGATGGGCAATCCGGCAGAAGTTATGCCGGAAGGAACATGGTCTCATATCGTCGGTACGTTTGACGCGGCAACCGGCACGATGAAGGTTTACCAAAACGGCGTGGAAATCGCTTCGAATACGGTATCGGGGGCTTCCATTACCAGGGAAGCGGCTGCAGACGTATTGCAGATTGGAAATTCTGGATATGGAACGGAAGGCATTGGCGCCGTGATTGACGACGTTTGTATCTATAATCAGGTGTTGAGCAGCGAACAGATTGGACAGATGCTTGACAAAGAGGATCATCTGGTGCTGGACGCCCAGAGCCTTACGGTTCCTGAGCGGGTGGGGGCAGATTTTACCTTAGCCCTGCAGGGAGCAAACGGTTCTCAGATTACATGGGAATCCGACAGTCCCCAGATTGTGATTGGGGACGACGGACAGGTGACTGTGACAAGGGGAGACAGCGATACGGTCGTGAATCTGACAGCAAAGCTTTCTTATGAGGGACACCAGGGGAAACCGGTAGAGAGGACGTTTCCGGTAACAGTCCTGAAGAAAAACGAGTCGGTAGAGGGGCTGCAGAAGCTGTCCTACGATGAAATCATAGACGTGGGAGGCACCGTCGGCACAAGGCTCAAGGATATGACGAAAGCCTATGCCATGGATTATCTGTATGGGCAGAAGATGGATAAATATCTGAGTGATTTCAAAGCCCACACGCATTCCGGCTGGAGCTGGCTGGAAGGAGAGCAGGCCGGCAAGTGGCTGGAGACCATGGCTAATTTCAAATGGATGGATCAGGACGGCTCAGTCAAGACGGCAATTACGAGCGTGGTAGACCGTCTGGCAGAGTCGCAGACCACAGAAAATAAGAGCGCCAAGGGATATAACAAGTTTGGCGGCTATCTGGGGAATGCCACTGCATCTATCCGGGAAAAGAAGCCGGTAAAGGGGATGGATCCCTATGAGATGTATTCCCTCCTCAATGGGCTTTTGATGGTATACCGCAATTACCGGCAGGATGCGCCGGAGCTGGCATCAAAGTCCATGGACTGCGCAAGGAAGCTGGCAGACTATCTGGTAGCAACGATTGGTGATGAGAGTACCAAGGTGCCCTATGCGGACGGTACGCTTTCTGATATGAATAAAGTGGAATTCTGGCCGCTGTGCGCATCAAACGGAATTACGAACAGCAACGGCGTGACGATTGCCGGGCATGACGTGCATCAGGGATGGGAAGGCTCGCTTCTGATTGATCCTATGATGCAGCTGTCACAGGTAATCCAGGATACGGATGCAGCCGGTTCGCAGAAATATTCCGACTGGGTTGACTGGGTAGTTGGGAATATTGATAAGTGGGCGTCAAGCTGGAAGAATTATGGAGATACCCCTTATGCGGATTTGGATAAGGTTGCCGCAGGGGAAAAGGGCATCCATGAGATTCAGCATTACGTCCATGCCCATACGTTCCAGATGAATTTTCTGGGATTTTTAAGGAAGTACCAGGAGACGGGCGAGACGTCTTACCTTAGGAAGGTAGCGGGCGCATGGAATGATATCACCTCCAGGCAGATGTATATCACGGGTACGGTTTCCGTAGGAGAGCATTACGATGCCGGGCATAACCTTCCGAATACCGGGGACGTCGGCGAGACCTGCGCGACTAACTCCTGGAGCTTGCTGAACAATAACCTGTTTGAGCTGACACAGGAAGAAAAGTATCAGCAGGTGGTGGAAGATCTGCTGTTTAACCATATGTTTGCCACCACGACCATAGACGGTGATGGGAACAGTTACCACAGGCCGCTGAATGGAACGACGGACCGTTTCTATACGGGTCCTGACTGCTGTTCTTCTTCCGGTATGAGGATGCAGTCCTATGTTCCGTATTACCTCTATTCAAAATCGGATACGGAGGTTTATGTCAATCAGTTTGTCACGAATGAAGTGAAGATCAAAATGAAAAATGGCACTATGCATTTGAAGCAGACAACGGACTACCCGGAAACGGATACCATCAGCCTGAAGGTGGAAGCGGATTCCGTTGGCGGAATCCTTAACGTCCGTGTGCCGGGCTGGGTGAAAAATCCAACGATAAAGGTGAATGGAACGGCGGTAGCGACAGCGGTAACGGCGGGCGCATATACAAAAATTAACGTAAGCCCGGGCGATGCGCTAGAAATTACCTATCCGTCAGAGCTGACCTGGGTAAAAGGAGACAACTCAAACCAGGGCTCCTGGGCAATGAAAAAAGGGCCCATGGTATACTGCCTGGCTTCAGCATTTATGAGCCAAAAGGAGTCCCAGGAAGCGTTCGATGCAGATATTGCCAGGGTTACGGCTGCCGCCGTCCTCAATGCAGAGGATGGAAAAGCTGTCAAGACAGAGGGCAGCGTTGATTTCGGGCAGGAACGGATTCTGGGAAAAGGATACCGGATTAAGATGAATACAACGCATGGCGTACAGATTGTTACGGTTGTGCCCTATGCCAACATCGGGCAGTGGTATCGCATTGGGGATACAAAGCCCTCGGATTATAGCAACGCAGTCCGCTATCCTTACCAGACCTGGATATCGGAAGAACTGACAGATTATCCCTCAGAGCCGGATCCCGAGATGACGCCCATTGTAAAATATGATTTTGATACCATGGACGGCACGACAGTGAAGGATGTATCTAATCACGGTAAGGATGCGTCCGGCAAGGGACAGGCAACAATTGCAGAAGGAGGAAAGTTCGGAAAATACTTAAAGCTGAACGGCAGCGATGCCTATGTACAGCTGCCAAATGACATCTTGTATGGCTTATACAACATGACAGTTTCCGTGTGGGTAAATCCAGATGAGTTAAGTTCCTGGGCGCGGATATTCGATTTTGGTTCCAAGTCCGACCCGCCTTACCCGAATCTGTTCCTGACGGTAAACAGCGGCAGCAATAACCTGAGGCTGGCATATGAGGAGAGCAAATCCCCAGCCGAAAATAAGGTAGTCGGCGGACAGGTGAACGCCGGCGCAGCCTTAAAGACCGGGCAGTGGCAGCACGTGTGCACAGTGATTGACGGCGCAAAGGCAACCCTGTATGTAGACGGAAGAAAGGTTGCAGAAAACGTGGGATTCCAGTTTAATCCAGTCAAGACGAAAGACATGATAAGCAACATGCTTGGCAAGTCAAACTACGGAAGCGATAAACTCTTCAAGGGCGGCATGGATGATTTCAGGATTTATAACAGGATATTATCGGAAAAAGAAGTAGGAATGCTTCAGAACGGAGAAGAGCCGATTAAGTACATTTCAACTGTGGCAACGCCGGACAATGTGGAGACCACGGTAGGAAACGCCCCCATATTGCCGAATAAGGCCAGCGTATCTTACGATGATGGGACGAACGGCAGGGAACGCATTGTCTGGGACGAAATCCCCAAAGAGAAGTATGAGACGGCGGGCAGCTTTGAGGTGAAAGGCAAGGTCGGGACGTTTGACATCACGATTACGGTAGTCGTAAAGGGAACAGTGCCCCCGCCTACTCCGCCTGCTCCGGTTTCTTCTTCCGTGGAATCTGTAAAGCTGGACAAATCAGAGGTTTCCCTGGAGATTGGCGAAAGCGTAACCTTAAAGGCGGAGGTTTCTCCTGCCAATTCGGTAAACAAGGCAGTGAACTGGAAGTCATCAGACCCAATGATTGCAGAGGTAGACGTTAACGGCAGGGTCACGGCGAAAGCGCCCGGCCAGGCAGCGATTACCGTAGTTTCCGTAGACGGAGGCAAGAAGGCGTCCTGTGTGGTTAGCGTGAAGGCTCCGGCTATCAAGCTTAATTATAAGAGCCTGCCGCTTCAGCGCAAGAAGTCTACAACGGTAGTAAAAATTACTTCCGCCAGCGTCAAAGGGGAGAAAATTAAGTCAGCCACAAGCAGTAAGCCGAAGATTGCTTCCGTTAAAGTGAAGAAAGGAAAACTGCAAATTAAAGGCCGCAAGATAGGGAGGGCTGTGATTACAGTAGTTTCTACGCATGGAGGCAAAGCGAAGATATCGATTAACGTAAAGAAAAAGGTATCCGTATCTAAGCTTTCTATGAGTAAAAAGAAGTATACCGTGAAAAAGGGAAAGAAACTGCGCCTTACAGTTACGAAAAAACCGGTGACGGCAACTAATAAAATAAGCTTCCGTTCTTCTGATGAGCGGATTGTATCGGTTTCTTCTAAAGGAGTCGTAAAAGGAAAGAAAAAAGGAAAGGTCACTGTCACGGCAGTCAGCAGCAATGGAAAAAAGGCTTCCTGTAAGATTACGGTAAAGTAGATGATTAAATTTATGATAGGAGGAGGGCCTCTATGGGAACAAGAAGAATTGTAAAATGGAAGAGGGGTATAGCATTCGCATTAAGCTTTGCGCTGGTATTTACGAGCTTTGCGGATGGATGGTCCGGGACAGCCGTTAAGGCTGCCCCGGCAGAAGAGGGAGAAGCCATCCCCCAGGTGGGGGACGCGAAAATGGGAGAGATTACCCTGGAAGGGGAGAATGTCGCATGGAAAGCAACGGCAGCGGCGGATCATGTGAATTCCCCGGTTGCAAACGTGAATGACGGACGCTTGGCACAGGGAGCTGCCACATCATGGAACAGCTGGAAAAATGGTGGGGCAACTTATCCGATGCATGTCAGCCTGAAATGGGATACAAACCATGAACTTGACGGCATGCGCGTGATATGGTGGGCAGATCTGGCGGTGGTTACGCCGGAAGAAGCGGATGCCAGCGTTACATTCCCTAAATCCTGTAAAGTGGAATATTTAGATGCTGAAGGAAACTGGCAGCCGATTACCGGCATGGTCAGCGAAAGCAGCACGAATACAGACCAGGTAGGAGTCAGTTATGATTCTTCTGTCAATGGCGGAGTAAACGGCGCCAATAAACAGTGGAACACCGTGAAATTCCCCGCTAAGGTTAAGACGAAGGAATTACGCCTTGTGATTGAACGCTATGGCAGCGGCAGTAACGGCGTGGGAATCAGCGAGTGGGAAGTGTATGGAAACGTGGCAGAAGGCGAGAAAGCAAATATTGCCAGAGAGGGTACAGTAAATGCAAGCTATGCCCAAAATCCAGCTAACAATGTAAACGATGGAAAACTTGCTGCAAAAACTGAAGAAGCGTGGACTAACTGGAAAAACGAAGGAGACGTGAAATATCCCTGTTTTATAGAGATGGAATGGGGCAGACAACGGAAAATGTCCGGTATGCAGGTCATGTGGTGGATAAATGATTTGGTTACCGGAGATTCTATGGATGGTTTGGTTATTCCGAAAAGCTGTATAGCTCAATATTGGGACGAAACGGCTACTGCTGATGAAAACGGCGATAAATGGGTGGCAATAATGGGAATGACGGATGAAACGAATCAGACGGTTGATAGCGTAGGGGTGAAATTCGGTTCAGCAGATCAGGCGGTATCGCCAAGTGAAACGAATGCAGGAAATTATCAAGAGGCAAATAACCGCTATTGGAATAAAGTAACATTTGCCCAGGAGATTACAGCAAAGAAGATTCGCCTGCTTATCGACAAACCGGAAAATGCCAGCAAACATTCCGGCGTAGGAATCAGCGAATGGGAAGTATACGGCGACTACGAGGACGACCCGATTGTAAGTGGTTACAACATTGCGCGTGGGGCAACGGCCTCAGCAGACTATTCAAATAACGGCACATCTCCCGGTAAAGTAAATGACGGAAACCTTGGAGGCAACGCCTCTACATCCTGGAATACCTGGCATAATCCGAGCCTGGAAGGAGCCCAGCCGATTACCCTGACCTGGACGGAACCACGTGATATCTCCGGTATGCGTGTGATGTGGTGGGCAGATGGAACGGATCCCAATACGAATGGCGTAAGGTATCCGGGAAACTGTGAGGCATGGTATTATGACCATGCAATCAATGACTGGAAACAGATTACTGGTATGTACAATGAAAGCGGAGAAGAGGTAACCTCCGTTGGCGTATCAGGAAACGGAACACAGGGCAGTAACCGGGTGTGGAACGGAGTTGCTTTTACAGAGCCGGTAAAAACAACGCAGCTGCAGCTGCGCGTCAGCCTTCCCGAAGGTACGGGAACCCAGAGAGGGATCGGAATCGGCGAATGGGAAGTGTTCAGCAAAAAATTTACGGATGAATTTATCGGGGCAGAGATTATTGGTCCTGAGACTATGGAGAAATATGAAACGAAACAATATCAGGCAGAAAGTTTCCCAAGCGGAGCGAAAGGGGATTTCAGCTATGAATGGACGGTTCCGGAGGAGTCGCAGGCCTACCTTACGATTGATGGCGCGAATAATCAGAAAACCGTTAAGATCAAAGCGATAAAAAACGGAGACGCCGGCATAAGCCTGAAAATGACTTCCGGTAGTACCGTTGCCTTCAAAGAATTTAAGGTAAAAGTTGCCACAGAAGGGGAAAGATATCAGGTAACGTTTGACGCCAATGGAGGCAAGGTAACGCCGGCAACGGCAGTATTCGATGATGGCAGCCTGATTGGAGAATTGCCGGTACCGACCAAAACAGGTTCTGAGTTCAAGGGCTGGTATACGGAACAGACAGGCGGGACAGAGGTAATCGCAGATATGCGCGTAGAAAACGATATGACAATTTATGCGCGCTGGGAAGAGTTGGACGTTGTGTTTGGCGCATCAAATCCCAGGGGGGACGTCGGTTCGTATTTTATTTCTACGAATGAGGACAAATCTGAAACCGGCAGCAATGTGTCGGCGGCTTATATACAGGATGAAACGGCAACCGGTGGAACAAAATGTGGAAATCCCAGAATAGGATGCATTGCGTTCAAGCTGAAAGATACATGGAAAACTATAGATAGAGACCATATGATAGCTACGGTTACGATCAATGTGCCCGGCATAGACACTAATACGTTGAGGAATAACAAGACAAAAGCGGGATTGTTTGCAGTAGAACAAAATTTGCCGGACATTACTTTGACAGCTCCTGAGACGTATCCGGCGAAAGGCAACGACTATTCGAGAACTGCTACGGTATTTTGTAACGAGTGGATTGCAGCAGATAATCTTGGCAAAAAAACATTTGATGTGACAGATATTGTAAAGGAACTTTTGGAGAAAAACGCAACTCATGCAATCTTCCGCTTACAGACGGTTACAGCCGGATTTTCAGTTAGCAACAGCGGAGAAGATATGCCGTCTCTGACAGTTGAGGAAAAGTATACAGTAACCTTTGATGCAAACGGAGGTGAAGAGGTAAGCCCTGTTAAGAAGAAAAAGGGAGAGAACATAGGAATACTGCCGACGCCGGAAAGAGCGGGATATGAGTTTAAGGGCTGGTACACAGAAGCCGAAGGAGGAGAAGCAGTAACAGAAGAAACGCCGGTAACGGGGGATATGACAGTCCATGCCCATTGGGAAAAGAAAGTGAATGTCAAAGTATTTACCGTGACGCTGAATGCCAATGGCGGCGATATAGAACATACAAGCATAGAAAGGGAAGAGAATCAGACCATAGGTCATCTGCCAACGCCGGAGAGAGCGGGATATGAGTTTAAGGGCTGGTATACAGCAGCGGAAGGCGGAGAGGCAGTAACGGAAGATACTGTAGTGGCTGAGGATATGACAATTTATGCCCATTGGGAAGAAAAAGTGAATGTCAAAGTATATACCGTTATACTGGACGCCAATGGCGGAACCGTAGAGCATGGAACCGTAGAAAGAGAAGAAAATCAGGCCATAGGGCATCTGCCGATGCCGGAAAGAGCGGGATATGAGTTTAAGGGCTGGCACACAGCAGCGGAAGGCGGAGAGGCAGTAACGGAAGATACTGTAGTGACGGAAAATGTGACAATTTATGCTCATTGGGAGAAGACCGGTAAACCGGAAAATCCGAATAAGGAAACGGGCAGCTTAACCATAGCCTGTGACGGATTCACATATGACGGCACGACCAAGCCGGCTCCCCAGGTGGCAGAGACCACCAATGAAGGAGCAGAAGTCACCTATGCTTATTATACGGATGAGACATGCGAGACAGAAATTGAGTCCCCTGTCAACGCCGGAACCTATTATGTAAAAGGCACGGCAAAGGAGACTGATGAATATATGCAGGCGGTTTCCGAGGCAATAAAATTTGTGATTGCGCCGAAGAAAGTGGATACGGCGTCAGTGACCGGAATCGTGAACCAGACCTATACCGGGAAAGAGCTTACGCAGCCGGGCATGAAAGTCGATGGCTATCAGGAAGGCGTGGATTACACCGTATCCTATGCGAACAACGTGAACGTAGGCAAGGCAACCGTCACCATTACTTTCCAGGGGAACTACATGGGAACCATAACGGCAGAATTCCAGATTACACAGAACCAACAGAACCAACAGAACCCACAGAATCCGCAAAACCCGCAGAATCCGCAGAATCCGCAAAATCCGCAGAATCCGGTTCCCGCAAAGAACAAGACGTATAAATCCGGGAAGTATCAGTATAAGGTAACGAAATCGGCAGCGCAAGGCGGAACGGTGGAGGTGAAAGCGCCGCTGAAAAAGACGATGACATCGGTTAGCATACCTTCCACGGTTAATATTGACGGCTACACGTTTAAGGTAACCTCCATTGGTAAGAATGCATTCAAGAATAACAAAAAGCTCACTAAGGTGACAATCGGAGCCAGTGTGACGAAGATTGGGGCAAACGCTTTCTCAGGCTGTAAGAAATTGAAGAAAATTACGGTGAAGACGAAGTTGCTTAAGACCAAGTCCGTGGGTAAGAACGCATTTAAGAATATCCACAAGAAAGCCGTCATCAGCGTACCGAAGGCAAAGAAGAAAGCCTACCAGAAAGTATTCAAAGGCAAAGGACAAAAGAAGACAGTAAAGATTAAATAATGCTTCCCCTTTCCAATTAAATATATAGATTGACAGGCAGCGGCTGAATGATATAAGCCGCTGTTTGTCTTTTTAGTGCGTCTGTCATAAAGTCGGTTTTTTACAGGTAATTGTTCGGGATATCCCAGTTTGTTTTCTGGGATATTTTGCTATTATTGATAGAAAAAGATAAAACATTAATCATAAAGTCTTTTTTCATGCTTTATCTGCATACGTGCCATCATGCATAGCAGAAAGCTGGCAAAGAAAGGAGCTCACATGAGAAAAACAAAAAACAGATTTTTTACCAAAGCAGTCATATTTATTTTGACAGCAGCAATGCTGCTTTGTCAGCCTTTTTCATTTTTGGGGTTAGACAGGGGAGTCCGGGAGGTTGTAGCGGCGGAAACAGAATGGAAAACCCATTACGATCCCTCACAACCGTTTGACTCAGTGGAATCCGAGCATTTCCGTATTCTGTATGGAAAAGAAAGACCTGCTAATAAGAGGATACAGATAACAGATGAAATGCTTCAGGGGAATTTGGAGCATCTGGAGGCAATACGTGATTTTTATATAAATAAAATAGGGATGAGGGACATTGGCGGTCCTGCGATTCCATGGTGGAAGGATGACGGCACAAAATATAAATGCAATATATATATTTCAGGCACAGGTCTTGGACGTGATGGATGGGCTTTTGTAAATGTGGAACATGCGGAGGACGGCGGCTACGCATATGCGGTATTCGACCAGGATGCCATGAGTGTTTCCAATCCGCAGAGCACGGTTCTGCCCCATGAACTTGCGCATGTCTTTGTAGCGCATCAGAAAGGGGCTCTCGTATGGGACTGGAATGAACCGGTGGCGGATTTTCTTAGAAATGAATGGCAGAAGAACGCAGAGGCATTTAAAGATGGTCCCAATACGGTAGATTTCGGCATATTTGCGCAGAATACGGAGTGGCGGTATCCCAGTGAGAAAAAGTGGTATGAGATATGGCCGATATTAACGTATATTTATGAAAATCCGGATAAATATCAAGGGCTTGGAAAGCAGGCAATACTGAAGCTGTTACAGGACAGTAAAACGGACGATAAATCCTATTACCATAAGATGGAGCGGGTTATGGGAGTAGAGATCGAGAAGATTTTATGCGGGACAGTCCGCCGTTTGGTGACAATGGATTTTGATAAACAGGAGCTTTACCAGGGAACATTGAACAGGGTGAAAAAGGACATGTTTACATCACTGGAAGATGCGGGAGACGGCTGGCAGAAGGTTCCAGATAGTAAAATGCCGCAGCAGACGGGATTTAACATTATTCCTTTAAGTGTGGACTTGAAAAAAAGCGCTATCAGCGTGGAATTGGAAGAAACCGGCGGCTCTGCCAATGCGGGACATACGGCAAGCATCGTAACGGTTACGGAATCCGGGGAAACCAGGTATTCGGATATGTGGTATGATGGCGTTGGTTCCATAAAGCTGCGCGGAGATGAAAAAAACGCCTATCTTGTTGTAGTTGCAACGCCAAAGGAATTAGAATCCATTACCGTATACAATCCAGATGGAAGCGGGGTAGATAAAAGGGACACGGAAAGATACCCATACAAAGTAAAAATCACTCAGGATGATGAAACTGACAACGGTATCATTAATATAGCGCCGCAAGCCACAGCAAAAGCAGATTATTCCAATACAGACACGTCTACAGCAAAAGTGAATGACAAGGAGCTTGCCGGGGATTCGCCTAAGGCAACATGGAATACGTGGTGCAAGGATGGAAATAAGGAATATCCGTATCCGATTACCATGGAATGGGACGAAAAACAAAGCATTGCAGGCATGAAAATTATGTGGTGGGCAGACGATGCCGAACCCGGGACGTCATCCGGGGATGGAGTACTGTTCCCTAAGAACTGTCAGGCAGAGTATTACGATGAGGAACAGGGAACATGGAAGCCCATTAAGGGAATGACGGATGAAACAGGCTCCGTGACAGACAGCGTGGGAGTAAGATACGGAACAGATTCAGCATCATCAGCAAATGCTGTAAAATATCTGCTGGGAAAAAACAGATACTGGAATGAAGTGAAGTTTGCAGAGAAGATAGAGACCACAAAACTCAGGCTGCGCATTGACAAACCGGACAGTGCGGATAAAAAATCGGGAATTGGTATCGGGGAATGGCAGGTGATTTCCCAATATAATATAGCGCCGGACGCCGAAGTAAAAGCAGATTATTCCAATACGGATACGTCTGCGGCAAATATAAATGACCGTAAGCTTGCGTGGCATTCGTCCAGCGCAACGTGGAATACCTGGTGCAAGGATGGAAATAAAGAATATCCATATCCGGTCACCATGGAATGGGACAGAAAACAGAGCCTTTCCAGCATGAAAGTTATGTGGTGGGCGGACGATGCCGAACCAGGAACGTCATCCGGGGATGGGGTATTGTTCCCCAAGAGCTGCCGGGCAGAGTATTATGATGAGGAACAGGGAGCCTGGAAGGCAATTAAGGGAATGACGGATGAAACAGGCGCCCTGACAGACAGCGTGGGAGTAAGATACGGAACAAGTTCAGCATCATCAGCAAATGCGGAAGAATGTCGGCTGGGAAATAACAGGTACTGGAATGAAGTGAAGTTTGCAGAGAAGATAGAGACCACAAAACTCAGGCTGTATATTGACAAACCTGACAATACAGATAAAAATTCAGGAATTGGTATCGGAGAATGGCAGGTATACGGTGAAGCTGCCAACAGCCAGACTTCTCCGGGAGGAGACCCGGAGAATCCAGACCCAGAAAACCCAGACCCGGAGAACCCGGATCCAGAAAATCCAGACCCGGAGAACCCGGAGAATCCGAATCCAGGCAATCCAAACCCAGGCAACCCGAATCCAGGCAATCCAAACCCGGAGAACCCGAATCCAGGTAATCCAAACCCGGGAGAGCCGAATTTGGGGAATCCTGGAGGTGATGCCGGGCTTCCCAAGGAGAAGGATATATTGAATAATAATCCAGGGCTTCCCCAGGACGGCTCAGAGGAATCGGTCAAGGCAAGATTCAGCGTCCTTACTGCCCGCGTGGCAAAATCCGGCAGTACTTCCAATAAGCTGCGGTGGAAAAAGATAAAAGGCGCGCAAGGCTATGTAGTATTGGGAAATCTGTGTAACCAAAAAGGTAAAAAATACAACTATGAGGTGCTGGAAGTTATCAATAAGAACAGCACAACGTCTTACACCCATAAAAAGCTGAAAAAGGGCACTTATTATAAATATATTGTGCAGGCATATCAGATGGTGGACGGAAAGCTCCAAATTATTGCAACATCAAAGGCTGTGCATGCAGCCACGACAGGAGGAAAATACGGAAATGTAAGTTCATTCAAGCTGAATAAGAGTAAAGTAACGCTGAAAAAAGGAAAGAAATTTAAAATTAAGGCAAAGGAGGTAAAGAAAAACAAGAAGCTGAACCATCACCGCAGGACAGCTTATGAGTCAAGCAATGATAAAGTGGCGACTGTGAGCAAAAAAGGAGTCGTCAAAGCGAAGAAAAAGGGAACCTGTTATATCTATGTGTATGCACAGAACGGTATTTACAAAAGAGTAAGAATAAAGGTTAAATAGCGGTAATGAAGTTTATGGCTGTAAAATAGGGAAATAAAAACAGGCAAACCACCGAAAGACAACAGCTTTTCGGTGGTTTGCCGTGTGTTAAGCAGTATAAAACTTCATCACAAACCTTGCCCCGCCCTCCGGGCGGTTCTCCGCTTTGAGGGTGCCATTTTGCTGCGTGACAATCATCCTTGCCAGGGCAAGCCCGATGCCGACGCTGTTTTCGGAGGCATTTTTACCTTTGTAGAAACGCTCAAACAGGTGCGGCAAATCTTCCTGGTCAAATCCAGGACCGTTATCTTCGATGACAATTTCGGTGAAAATGGCGTTCTGTGCAAAAGATACCTCAATCTGGCCGCCAATTGGCGTATGCTCCATACAGTTCTTTAAAATGTTTAAGACGGCTTCTGTGGACCACGCGAAATCGCCGTGAAATTGCGGGATATCTGCGTCATTGCTAATACCGGGCATATCGGAGATGATATCTAAAGTCTGTTCCCTCAGTTCCATAGGAATCAGGAGCGGTTCTGCTGCCTGCCTGATTAATTCGGGAATCAGAATGGGCCTGCATTTAAAAGTAACAGTTCCGGCGTCCATTTTCGACATTTTCAGCAGTGATTCGACCAGCCAGTCGATGCGTGACAATAGCTGCGTAAGTTCCCGCAACAGCTGCCGGCGGCGGTCCGTCGGCAGTTCCTGTTCCATCAGGAGGGAGAGAATCAGGTTCGAGGAAGTCAGTGGGGAGCGGATTTGATGGGAAATATCAGCCATCGAATCTGCAAGGAACTGTTTGTCATTGGCAAGAGCCATGGCCTGTTCCCCCAAGCGCAGCGTCATCTTGGACAGCTCGCTCTCCAAGATAGAAAGTTCCCCTTCACGGTATCTCTGGAAGTCGATGGGCGTGTTATTGTGGAGCATGGAATCCAGCTCCAGGCTTAACTGTTTCAGCTTCCGGTAACGGTTGGCAGTAAAGAGATAATGTACGAGGATATAAAGGGCAGAAAACAACAACAGGCAAATGGCAGTGTATATGTCATGCAGCCATCCCACTGCCACTGCCAGTATGGCAAGGAGCATATGTGCCAGCAGGCTCTTTTGGATTTCAGGATTGCGTATCATATTCATAATCAGTCCCCCATCTTATAGCCCAGCCCGCGGACTGTCTTAATCAACAGGGGATTTTGGGGATCCTCCTCGATTTTCTCGCGCAGACGTTTGATGTACACGGTCAGGGTGTTGTCGTTGACAAATTCCCCGGCAATGTCCCACAGCGCTTCTAGCAGCTTTGCGCGTGATAAGACAATGCCCTGGTTATTGAGAAAATACAACAGCAGGCGGTATTCCAGGGCGGAGAGCGTAATTTCCTGTCCATCCTTGCGGACCGTTGCCTTTACAACGTCCGCGCTGAGATTTTTATATTCCAGCAAGGTATTAGCTTTGCCATATCGGCGTAAAATATTATGGATGCGTGAGACAAGCTCCCGCGGGCGGAAAGGTTTGGAAATGTAATCGTCCGCGCCTAAATCAAGCCCGGTTACCACGCTGTACTCATCCCCGGAGGCAGTCAGGAAGATAATTGGCAGGTTGGTGGTGGACTTGGCAGCACGGCAGACGGCAAATCCATTTCCCTCAGCCAGGGAAACGTCCAGGAGGATTAAATCGAAATTTGCTGCGGCTTCTTCCAACAGTGTGAGGGCCTTGCCCTGCCCATCGACGGATGTGATGGAAAAACCTTCTTTCTGTAAGAATTCTGTTAAGTTTGTGACGATGCTTTTGTCGTCTTCGACCAGCAGGATGTGTGCCATAGGGTGCTCCTCTCTTTATGAAAAGTTACGATTTGTTATATCTTATCATTTGGGCGTGGGGCACGCAAGGTGGGATTTATAGATACAAATTGGTTTCTTTAGTTTATGTGCAATGGTACTTGTTAAGGAAAGAAAAATATGATACCATCAAAGAAATAGGCAAGCCATGAAAGAAAATCTGTAATTGAGAAGGAGAAATAAGGATATGAAGAAATATGGGTTTGGAGTTGATATTGGCGGGACAACCTGTAAATTAGGGCTGTTTGAGACCACAGGAACACTTTTGGAGAAATGGGAAATCCCTACAGATACCAGCAATGAGGGCGAGAATATCCTGTCGGATATTGCGAAATCTTTAAAGGAGAAGATGGAAGAGCAGATTATCCAGAAAGACGATATTGAGGGGATTGGCATTGGACTTCCAGGACCAGTGCGCCGGGACGGCGTAGTTCCGGTGTGCGTTAATCTGGGCTGGAAGAATAAGCATGTGGCGAAAGAGCTGGAAGAACTGATGGGCGGCATGAAGGTAAAGGCAGCGAACGATGCCAATGTGGCAGCCCTGGGAGAAATGTGGCAGGGCGGCGGCAGAGGCTGCAAAAACATGGTGATGGTGACGCTGGGCACCGGCGTAGGATGCGGGATTATCATTGACGGAGAGATTGTGCCGGGCAGCAATGGCGCAGGCGGAGAGATTGGGCATATGACGGTTAACAGGCATGAGACAGTTGCCTGTAACTGCGGCAGGAAAGGCTGCCTGGAGCAGTATGCTTCCGCAACAGGCATTGCGCGCTTAGCCAGGGAGCATCTTGCCAGAGAGCATGAGAGTTCTTTGTTGGAAGAGATTGGTGAAATATCAGCTAAGGCAGTATTTGATGTATATAAGGACGGAGATGATAAGACTGCGGCTGCAATTGTTGAAGAGTTCGCCGATATTTTGGGAAATGCGCTGAGCAACCTTGCCTGTGTGTTAGACCCCGAGGTCTTCGTCATTGGCGGCGGCGTGTCCAAAGCAGGAAAGCCATTGCTGGATGCGGTGGAGAAGTACTACCGGAAGGCGGCGTTTTCTTCCTGTGACTCTATCCGTTTTGCGCTGGCAGCGCTTGGCAACGATGCCGGAATGTATGGCTGTGTAAAATTGATTTTGGAATAGGAGAATTTATATAAGGAACAGCGCCTTTACCCGGTTGGAGTGAAGGCGCTGTTTTTAGCGGCAATGTCCGTCTTATTGCGGCAGCAGCCCCTCGAGCATGCTGTCAGGGGTATGGTTAGCCTGGGCAAGAATGCTCTGCCCGGCCTGTATGAGGATATTGTATTTGGCATGTTCCATCATTTCCTCAGCCATGTCCGCATCGCGGAGACGGCTTTCAGCGGCAGAGGTATTCTCGGCATTTATCTGGTTGACTGCCATGGCATGTTCCAGGCGGTTCTGGGTAGCGCCGAATTGGCTGCGCATGTCAGATACTTTATCGAGTGCTTTGGCTGTGCTGGTGATGGCAGCAGACGCACTGCTGTGGGTGGAGACATCTATGCCGCCGATTCCCAGGATTCCGGTATTCATGGAGGGGAGCGGGATCTTAATCCCTTGCTGCGAAAGCGGGCCTGCCTGAATCATAATCTCGCGTTTCCCGCTTATCACCTGGGATCTGTAGCGAGCGTTGCCGGTCATTGCAGGGGAGGAAATCTGGGTCGTTGCCTTTAGGTTGCTGCCGTCATCTGTCTTCACTGAAACCTCAGTATTCTTCAAGGCATTGCAAATATCCCCAACCAATGAATCGATCTTTGTGGCTAAATTACCCGCAAGCTCTGGCTTGGGCGTTACGGAATAATAAGTACGCCATCCGGTAACTGGATTGACGGTGTAGGGCGCTTCAAAATCGTTATTGTTCAGCCAGCCGTCAAAAGCCATGGTATAGTTGATATCCACGCTATAGTTAAAGGCGCTGTCTTTAAAAGTGAGGCTGCCGTTATTGGAGGAATCCACAGAGGGACTGCCCAAGCCGCCCTGTGTCCTGTTTAAGTAGTCCCGGTATGCAGAGGCATATCGCCTAATATAGTCATTTAAGCAGGATTCCACGCGTGACCTTACATTGTCCTCAACATTGCTTACCGAAAAATCGTATGTCTGGCCATTGCCGTCCTTCATTGTGAAAGAAAGTGCATCTGTGTCGAGGTCGTGCTCTAAGGTCATGCCGTTTTGAAGGACAAGCTGGTTCGGGATATCCCGTCCCATAAGATTCTGGGTGCCGTATATATCAAGAGACGGTGAATGTTTGCCAATGCTTATGTTGGTGCCCGCCCCGGTATAGTTCGCTTCAAATTTCATTTCGGTGTTTGTTGTGACAGTAATCTGCCAACTGTTGATTGCAGAAATGAGTTCGTTCTTGCTGACCTCGGAATCCACATTAAATGAAATGGTAGTGCCCGTCATAGAATCACGGTATTGGTAGGTTTGATATCGTTCGCCGCCGGACACTGAACTGCCGGGATTGACGCTTTCCCCCTGCGTCCATTCAGACAGCCCGAGGTCCTCCCATGTCATATGGGTAAAATTAATGTCGCCTTTATTATCGTTATACATGGAAGGCAGGTACATCTGTATGCCGTTGGCATCCGCGTGCATTCGGTAACCGCCAGCGATACTGTTAAAATAATTGTTTCTGGGGATATAATCTTTCTTGGCTGTGTCTATCGGGCTGATGTCGCTCATGTCGATGCCTGGATTTACCGGAACACTAGGAAGGTTATAATCGCCGCTCTGCAGGCTGTAAGTCTCCAGGCCGTCTGCTTTCAGTTCAGTCATAAGCGTATCCAAATCCGTTCCTTCACGTACATTAAAAGAAAAAGTCAGCCCTGCGTGTGTAAAAGAGTAGGTTCCGCTTTCAATATTCTTCGGATCAAGCGCGGTGCCGTCAGATTTCTTGATATCGCTCCATGCATGTTGGATTTCATCAATGTATATGCCGTCAGCCCGCGGGTCCAGGATATATTTGCGCGCACTGGGTGCCCTGTTGCCGCCATCGAAAATCAAAGGAATAAGAACCTCTTTGCCACCTTCGCCCTCTGCTTTCAGGTTATATTCCCCGGCAATGATATTGTCATTTGCGTCAAATTTCACATCGAGGTTTGGCGAACCATAGGCATAGCGTTTGCCGTTATAGAGGATGCCGCCATCGCGTACGCCCCTGTTGGAATCTTCATGGTAGACCATGATGTCTGTAGGCGCCCCTTTAATCTCCGGCGTATTGGTAGGCTTAAAAATTATAGTATCATTGAACATTGTATCTGTGCTGATGCGGTTTATGTCCAGTTTAAGTTCATTGATTTCCTTCTGTATGGCCCTGCGGTCAGCATCCGTATTCGTATCATTGGCGGCCTGGACGGAAAGCTCAGTGATTCTGTGCAGCATGGACTGGACTTCAGAAAGAGCCCCATCGGCTACCTGGACAAGGGAAATCCCATCCTGTATATTGCGGACATCTTGTCTCAGGCCTCTGGTATTCCAGCGCATTTTTTCGGAAATGCATAGTCCAGCAGCATCATCAGCGGCCCGGTTAATTCGGTAGCCGCTGGAAAGGCGTTCCATGTGCGTGGAATCCTTCGTTGTGTTGATGTTCAGATTCCTGTTGGCAAACATAGAATTCTTATTATATTGGATAACCATTGCTGCAACCTCCTTGTTCAATGCAATCATCCGTGATCCTTATCAATATAACATGTCTATAAATAGAATAAAAGACAATAACAGATATTATATATATCGTCAATTGTGATAATATGCATAATAGAATTGGCACTATTTGCGAAGGTTTTAACAAGAATTTGGCAGCGGGCGTTTTTTTGCCGAATAATGTTCCACAGTAATTTTGATGACATTGACGATAGACACAAGTTTCTCGTTGAAGGTAAAATCTTTTCCGGTCTGGCTCTTCATGAGGATGGACAAGCCGAGCTGTTTCTCCTCTGTATCCGTGACAATCTCCGCTTTGCCCATGCCCATGATACTTCGGTAGGACATGCCATACTGGCAGGCAACTTTGCCCTCGAAGGGGATGGCATCGCATTCCATGGCAAATGAAACTTTGGGGTTTTTGCGGATAATCTCATATTTATAGCCTTCGGTGGCTCCGTGCAGATAGAAAACCAGTGCATCGTCCTTGAAAACATAACCGAAATTTAAAGGCACGACATAGGGCTGCCCATCATCACTCAAGCCGAGGTGTAAAATTTTGCAGTTGTCTAATATGGAACGAATTTCCTGCATATCAGTAATTTCTCTTTCGCGTTTTCTCATGATTCCTGCCTTTCCTTTCGTTTGAATGTCCCCATTATGTAATTCGTATCGGCCGCCGCGTGTTCCTCCGGGATAATTATATGCTTGAACCGAGACACCGGCGATACGGAAATACTGAAATGATTGCCGCACTCCTCCCGGAACCGATACTGTAGTTATTATACTGCCTGTCAGGGAACTCCGCAAGAGAGATTGTTAATTCTGGTTACAGAGGACAACGATTCTTCTGGGTGTCGTCTGCGGCGGGATGCTCCTGGTAGTGACAGAATAGTAAACCAGCAGAAAATTTCCGCCAGGCGGGCAGGAAAAACGCTGTCCGTTCAGGGTAACCACTTCCGTATTACGTGCAATGTTCAGGCGCAGTGAGTTATCGGCGGCAGTGAGGTTCCTGCGAAAGAAATTCAGCGTTACCGTCTCATCGTTTCGCATGGGTGCAATGATTTCGGCCTGAAACTGCGGCGGATAAATCAAGGGGACCGGAAGGCTGCCATCGTAAAAGACAGTTACCGGCATACCGGTGCGCAGCTGCGTGTTCCCGACAACTGCGGTGTCTGGGGAGAGCACAAAGTTGTTGATGCCGTTGGGCGTATTGACAGTAACCATCTGGTTACAGCAGTTTCCAGGTGTCTGGGAAATATTGCGGATAATACCAGTTACAGGTATCAAGCTTTCGTAATTCATAGATAAATCCTTTTTCTTTTCTTTCTCTAACATATGCTGAAAGTTTCATTTGTTACGTTACAGAATGCCGAAATAATTGCATGACGAGTCTTGTAAATTTTTGATGAATATGCTAATATTTATCTGTAGAATTTTGAGAATTTCCACAATAATTACATAAGGTTTGGAGGAGTAGTTATGCAGCTTGACATTTTGAAAAACGAGGAAAAAAGAACGAATTTTGTTATGTTTCTGTTTTATGCTGCGGTTCCGCTTGTGGCATTTTTGTATGTATTGATTTTCAATGGTGGGGCGGCGAAAGACAGCATAGTCGTGACCATGGTGGCAGCGGGGGTTTTGGTGAAACTGATAGAGAAAAGGCTTGGCAAATACGCCAAATATATATATGTCTCCATTATGCCGGTGTTTGGGGCAGTGACAATTATCATGGGTACTCCCAGGGCTTTCGGAGCTATGGCAGAAGCTTATTTCCTGATTCTGTTTCTGGCAGTTTCCTATTATGATTTGACGACAATCGTTGTCTATTCCGTAGTTCTTATCGTCTCGAATGCAGCCGGGCTGATATTGTTTCCCGATGCGTATCTGTGTATGTATACCTTGTCTATTTGGATATTTATCCTGATGGTATATGCGCTGGCGGTTTTGGCGGCGGTGATGATTGTCACGAGGGCGCGCGCCCTGTTTGACACGGTGCAGACCAAGGAGTCCGAGGCAGAGGAGATTCTGGGCAATGTGCGTCAGGCATTTATGGGAATCCAGGAATCGACAGATAATATTCATTCTTCGCTGAGCGGTTTTGGGCAGAGTACGCAGGAGATTGCAGATTCTACGGAGGAGATTTCAGCCAGCGCGGAGAAGCAGATAGAGGAAGTCAATGGGAGCATTGAGATTTTCAATACTTTGAATGAGAAGATTGAGGCTTCCGAGGAACAAGTCGATGTTACGATGAAGAACATGAGACAGCTAAAAGAGAAGAATGATGAGGGAATCAATTCTATTTCACAGCTATCCAGGAAATTTGACGATAATATCCAGGCAACCAAGGAGGCTGCGGAAGGCGTGGCTACCCTGACTCAGAAGTCAAGCCTGATTGCGGGGATTGTAGATAGTATTGACCAGATTGCACAGCAGACGAACCTGCTTGCATTGAATGCGGCGATTGAAGCGGCGAGAGCCGGGGAAGCCGGCAAAGGATTTGCGGTAGTTGCCAATGAGATTAATTCCCTGTCCATGGAATCCTCTCAGGCGACAAAGGAAATTGACGCTATTTTGAAGGATATCATAGATACTGTTGAGGCGACCAACAAGATTATGGACAAGAACGGTATGACGGTCAAAGAATCTTATGACCAGTTGAATGATACCGTAAAGATTTTTGAGACCATGATAGATTCTTCCGAAGAAGTGCTTTCTGTCATTGAGGTTTTAAAGCATGAACTGTCCAATATCATAGATATCAAGGAATCGTTGCTGGAGTCCATGAACAGGCTGGAGACGATTTCTGAGCGGGCTGCGGAGACCACAACGGAAATCAGCGTCTCAACCGGGGAACAGGTGTCAGGCGTAGATAATATCCTCAAATCATTGGAGAAGGTACAGGATGGCATTGAGCGGCTTGGCGGAGTGCTCAAAGATTGATAAATAATATGCGCACTCGCACAAGAGGCATATATTTCTTCGCAATTGTGCTCGGCGCAGTAAAGTGTGCAAGCCCACTTTGTTCTGTCCGTTAACCTACCTGAAAGATTCCCAGAGCAGGTGGGTTAACGGTGAATACCATAAAGGCAATTGCCAGAAGAAAGACAAGCAGCCAGGGAAGAAAAGCGTTTTTCCCTGAATGGAGGGATAGTTCCCGGCAGCGTGAAGTTACGAGATATACGATAGCAAAAGCCAGAATCACGCTGATATAAAAAATCAGGATGTCGATTGGGGTGTAAGTTCTGCCCAGGATTCCAGAATATGTGTAAAAGAGTACCGGAATGGCAAAGGTGCCTGCCAGAATGCCCCATGGATAAGCGTAAACAATACATGGATATTCCTGTGCCAGCCGCGAGCAGGCAAAAATACCATAGAAGAGCATGGGGAAAAACAACAATTTCATATGTTCCCAGGTGGATTCACTTACCGGCGTAAAAAGCCCCACCAGAAAATTCTCGTTGGACCATTCGTAGGTGAAATGCGCGAGTGTGCCCACAATGGAAGTAAACAGGATGCCAATCACCATGGTCAGCAAAAGTTTTTTTTGCATAGTCAATTCCTTTCCTGCAGTCTTGAAAACTCTTATGGAAGCAGTGGTTTAATCTGAGCTTCCTTAAAAGTATATGCAAAAAAAGGAAAATATATAAGCAGCTTTGGCATCTGCAGCAGGTTTTGCCTGCTTTTCTGAGACCAGGCGATTGCAGCAGGTATAGCCTACTTTTCTGAGACCAGGCGTTTGACCTGGGCCAGTGCTTTTGACACTGGGGGCAGTGCGATGAGGATTAAGGTGATAGCGGCCTCTGCTCCCAGATAAGAGCCATTGTATACCAGTGAGTAGAGCCAGGCAGCCATATTGTCGGGCGCGTAGGCGGCAAAAAAGATGACGCCGGAGAGGAAAGAGAAAAAGTAACGTCCCAGTACGCCCACCACATAACCGATGATAAGTCCGTGTTTCTGCTTATGAAAGAACCCGGCAAGGCCCAGTGCGCCGAATGCCAGCGGATAATCTGTAAGCATTTGAGGGATGGTATAAAAAACAGGCTCTATCATAAATTGCAGCAGCCCATAGGCAACCCCCGTCATCAGACCTGCGGAGGGACCGAACCAATAGCCAATCAGGACGATGAACAGCATGCTCAGCAAGGTGACTGAGCCGCCCATAGGCATCTCAATTATCTTAATCATAGACGTGACCTGGGCAAGGGCGATAGCGGCAGCAGAAAACACGAGCCGTTTTGTAGTATTATTCATGAATGGAATCCTCCGTAAAAATGTGCTTGTAGATAAAAGCCAGTTTGGACACAACAGTATAGACTGCCCAAACTGGCTGTAGGTTACCCAATATTTATGTTTGACAATATCTTATGAAATGAATGCGCATCACTGCTGACCACAGCCCGGTACTGAGAAAGAAATTCCTGCCCGGCTTGTTTCAGCTTTGCACTGATATTTTCGGGCATTCCGCTCTTGGCTTTTCTGCTTCTTTCTATTTCCTCTAAAACCCCTTGTACAGATTCCTCCATTTTCTCTAATTTATCCCCTCTGTTCCCGGATGCTTTTATATATTGAAGCCTTTTCCGGTAATCCTTCTCCACAATATCTTCCGCTTTCCGGGCATTGTGAAGCCAATCTTCGTATCCATCGCAAATTTGCTTATATGCATCATCCAATGCCTTTAAATCTTCCTCTTCTGTCAATTGGCGATATCCGGTCTCACTATCGGGATCACTTACATAACATACCCTCGAACCATCTTGATACCCTTTGACAATTTTATCGTATTCACTGGCATACGCCTCAAATATAGCACGTGCATGGTCATCTGCAGTTAAACTATCCTTACTATCTTTTTGTATTCTGTCTAAAAGCACATTGACATGGCTGGTTAGGATTTTCGTCTCTTTCAGATTACTGCTTTCCTGCTTGTGCATATCATATGTTATCTTTTCATTTTCTGCAAGATTGTTGCGTAATTTTTCTTTTCCTTCTTCTGAAATCGTCACCTCGACAGGCTCGCTGTTTAATATGTTTAAATCCTCCTGGGCTTTTGGCTTGTTGGACATGAGCCCCTCATTTTCTCTAAGGAAGGAAGCGGATGGATATGGTGTGTTTGTTGGTATTTTCACTTTCATTCCTCCTTTATTTGATTTCGTACATTGTCAACTCATAATCCCCATAATAATATGATATATAATTGGAACCAATTAATTGCTCATAATCATAGAAATAGTTAAAATCCAAAATATCCACTAAATCCCCTGAATTAGGGTCAATCAACACTCTTACACTATCAAAATCTCCGACATATGTATTTTTTACATATGCACCTGTACCGATACAATTTATTTTATAAATCTTATCCCCATAAAATGAGAGACATAACAAAGGTCCTTTGCCAACTTGCATTGCCGGTCTTGTCGAACTGAGATAATACGCAACACATGGCTTTATGTTACTGGAATCAGAGTTAAGCACCTTTACAATCTTATTTTTATCAATTGATATATCATATGACTGTGTACCAGCACTATTTTGTATGTTTTTATAGTATGAATAACTTGGATCAATCTCATGACCATTTACATAATTAATTGTGCCATTTTTATTTGTCTGGTAAAAGATATTCGCAGACTCGCAAATTCCTAATACGTTAGCATCCGGATCAGATGACAAACTACTCAACTTTGTAAAATTAACTGTATACTCTTGCTCTGCCGAATAAGTTGCATCGGCAGATTGTACTTTAAAATAATATGTTCCCGGATTTAATTTATACACATCCGTTTCTTCTCCGAAACTCATTAATCCTGCCGATTCTCCATCTTTAGCAGCAAGAGTTATGCTATAATTTGCTTCCGTTGACAAAGAATAACGCATCATAATTGGGCTTGATACCGTGACTTTATAATAATCTACATCTAATGGAGTGTCTATCACTCCAACTATATCTGTGTTAAATCCTGCCGCAGTCGCTAATGTTGGCAAATCATTTACTTCATTTTCTGCATCTCGTGAACTTTGGTAATATGCAAATGCATAATTTCCCGTTCCCTCATATCCACCGACAGCAAAAAAATAAATCCCTGCTTCCATCACCTGAGTATAATATTCTGTTACCCCTGCACCTGTTGTTCCGCTTCCTCCTATCAAATTTAATTTGGAATCATTTAGGGAAAACATATACAAATCAGCGTCTAATGAATTTACCATCTGTAAAAGAATAGTTACCTTGCTTTTTTCCTCAAGCTGAAAAGCATACCAACGCATTTCTCCTGCTGTTGCAATAGTTCCTTGAGCAACTATATCATTTGTTACAATATAAGCATTATTAGGGTCAGTATTCTCTGCAACTGACCTTGACTGACGAAATGGTTTTTCATCATATATCGTGTATTCACTGCCATTATACGGATGTTCCATCTGGTTGAATGAATTCTCTACTGTTCCGGTAGGTTCAACCTCAATCCCATCATCAGACATTGTGAAGTTTAAATCTGTTGATTTATCAATTCCTTTATGTTCTGCCCTTACAATTCCGCCATTAATTGAAAACAGCAATGATAATGCTAACATTCCACTTAGTATCTTTTTACTCTTCATGGCTTTCTCCTCTCTTTCTTTAAATAAAGTTAAACGTTTATATATCGAACAATATGTGAATCCTCCTTCTGCCCTCCTTCCCCTCAAACTGGAAAGTAATCTAATAAGATTACTTATTACTACAAAACAATTGTAAATGTTTTCCATCTTCCTGTCAAGAAAGCATATTGTCTCAAATATAATGAAGAAATCAGGAAGGATTTTTTTCAGTCCGCACGTTTTATCGCGCTGTCCTAATAAAGCAATAAAGAAATAAAGAAAATTCTTGCAAAATTGGAAAAATAATATTAAAATGTACTTTGAAAAAGAAAGTAAGAATGAAAAGGAGAATGAAAGATGAGCTATGTTGATGAAGTATTAGAGCGCGTAATCGCAAAGAATCCGGCAGAGCCTGAATTTCATCAGGCGGTGAAAGAAGTATTGGAGTCTTTGAGACCGGTGATTGAAGCCAATGAAGAGAAGTATCGCAAAGAAGCTTTGTTAGAGCGTCTGACCGAGCCGGACAGGCAGTTCAAATTCCGCGTGCCGTGGGTAGATGACAAGGGACAGGTTCAGGTGAATACCGGATACCGCGTACAGTTCAATAACAGCATTGGACCGTACAAGGGAGGACTGAGATTACATCCGTCCGTAAACCTTGGCATTATCAAATTTCTGGGATTTGAGCAGATTTTCAAGAATTCCCTGACGGGTCTTCCGATTGGCGGCGGCAAGGGCGGATCTGATTTTGACCCCAAGGGCAAATCTGACCGTGAGGTTATGGCGTTCTGCCAGAGCTTCATGACAGAGCTCTGCAAATATATCGGAGCAGACACAGACGTTCCGGCAGGAGATATCGGAACTGGCGCAAGGGAAATCGGTTACATGTTCGGACAGTATAAGAAAATTAAGAGCGTCTATGAGGGCGTGCTGACTGGAAAAGGACTTTCCTACGGCGGCTCCCTGGCACGTACCGAGGCTACCGGCTATGGCCTGTTATATCTGACAGAAGAGATGATGAAATGCAATGGCCATGACATGAAGGACAAGGTGGTATGTATCTCCGGTTCCGGTAACGTGGCAATCTATGCGACCCAGAAGGCACAGCAGCTTGGCGCCAAGGTTGTGACTGTCAGCGATTCTACCGGATGGGTATATGACCCCGAAGGAATTGACGTTGCTTTGTTAAAGGAAGTAAAAGAAGTGAAACGTGCACGTCTGACGGAGTATGCAGCAGCAAGGCCGAGCGCAGAGTACCATGAGGGACGCGGCGTATGGTCTGTGAAATGTGACATTGCACTTCCCTGTGCTACGCAGAATGAGCTTCTGCTGGAGGACGCAAAGGAGCTGGTGGCAAACGGATGCCTTGCAGTGGCAGAGGGCGCAAACATGCCTACAACCTTAGAGGCAACAGAATATTTACAGCAGAACAAAGTTCTGTTCGCTCCTGGTAAGGCTGCAAACGCAGGCGGCGTGGCAACTTCCGCATTGGAAATGAGCCAGAATTCTGAGCGTCTGAGCTGGACATTTGAGGAAGTGGACGGCAAGCTCAAAGACATCATGGTAAATATCTTCCACAACTTAGATGATGCTGCAAAGCGTTATGGCAAAGAGGGAGACTATGTAGTTGGTGCAAATATCGCCGGCTTTGAGAAAGTGGCAGAAGCTATGATTGCCCAGGGCGTCTGCTAATTACTGGTGATAAATTAGAAAGAAAATGGCTGGCATAAAGCAGGAGATTATGATTGCCCAGGGCGTCTGCTAATTACTGCTGTTAATTTAAAATAAAAGATGAACTGGCATAAGGCGGGAGATTTTGACTGTGCCAGGCGTTACTGCAGGATGATAGATAAAAGGAGGCTTTCGCATTAAGGTTAAGGCTTATTGCGGCAGCCCCTTTTCTTTTGGCAGCGTTTAGAGTGCGCGATAGGGGAATAGATTTATGAGAAGAAAAATACTGATTGTGGACGATGATGAAGACTTGTCTTTTATTATCAGTGAAATGCTGGAAAACCATGGCTACAGCGTAAGCTGTGCCGAGAGCGGGGAGAAAGCTTTTGACAGGCTTTCTGACGACACGTTCGATTTGCTGCTGCTGGATATCAACCTGCCAGGGACAACCGGGTTTGAACTTTGCCAGGAGCTGCGGAAAGTCTCGAATGTGCCGGTGATTTTTGCAAGCGCGCGGACCAGTGAGACGGACCGTATCGCTGGGTTTGACATTGGCGGCGATGATTATCTGCCTAAGCCATACTCCATGAAAGAACTGCTGTCAAGGGTAAATGCGCTGATACGCCGTGCTTATGGATTTTCAGATGAAGAAAAGACCGTAAGTTTCGGGGAAGTATCTGTCAATATTTCTGCACGGACCGTGACAAAACATGGAGAGCCAATTTCCCTGTCGCTGCGTGAATTTGATTTGCTTTCTTATCTCTGCGAGCATAAAAATAAGGCGATATCCAAGGAGAAGATTCTCAGCGACGTCTGGGGTGCATTTTCCTTAGTGGAACCCTCTACGCTTACCGTACATATCCGCTGGCTGCGGGAAAAGTTAGAAGATAATCCGGCGAAACCCGTGTATATCAAGACAGTTTATAAGGTGGGATATATGTTGGAGGATGGCGAATGAAAAGTAAAATTTTGGGAGTGACGATTATATTTTCACTGGCAGTTATTCTGCTTTCCATTTGGTTTTACTATTCGGTCAAGGGTATTGACGTGCAGGACAGGAAATCAGATTATATCGTTGCTCTGAATGAAATCAGTATGCTCAATAAAAATGGCAACAGCAGACAGGCAGAAGAAAAAATTGCCGCTTTGCAGGAAGACATGCGCCTTTTGCAGGAGCAGGAGAGCGGCGTCCTTTTCATACCGGTGATATGTCTGGTCAGCGTTTTGTTTTTTGTGGTGGCGTTTGGCTATATTTATCTGGCAATTTTAAGGCCTTTTGATAAGATGAAGGAGTTCGCAGTTAAAATATCTGCGGGGGATTTTAACCTGCCGCTTTTATACCAGCGTGCCAATTATTTTGGGGAATTTACCTGGGCATTTGACAGCATGAGGAAGGAAATTACCAAGGCAAGGACTTGTGAGAAGGAAGCCATAGACAACAACAAGACCGTGATTGCCACGCTGTCCCATGATATCAAGACGCCGATTGCTTCCATCCGGGCGTACGCGGAAGGGCTGGGCGCATCTATGGACACTTCTTATGAGAAGCGGGAACGGTATGTAAGCGTGATTGTCAAAAAATGCGATGAGGTGTCGCGCCTGACGGATGATTTGTTTCTTCATTCTATCTCTGATTTGGATAAACTGCAGATAACGCCCGAGAAACTGGAAATCTGTTCCTTTCTGGAGGAAGCGGTACAGGAGATTTCCGCTTCACATGGTGACGTGGCATTTCATAAGGCGGATTTTACAGCTTATGTATATGCAGACAGGAACCGGCTTACCCAGATTGCGGAGAATATAATCAATAATGCCAGAAAATATGCCGGAAGCGATATGGATGTGTTCCTTACCAGAGAGGGGGGCGAGGTTGCGCTGCATTTCCGTGATTATGGCAGCGGAATCCCGGATAAAGATATGCCATTTATTTTTGGTAAATTCTACAGGGGCAGCAATTGTGGGGAAGAACAGGGCTCAGGCCTTGGGCTTTATATTGTCAAATATATTGCCGGAAAAATGGATGGCAGCGTGACGCTTATAAACCACAGGGACGGTTTGGAGGTTGTGGTAACTTTGCCGGAGTGCGGGCGTTAAGGACTCCTTAAAATACATGCATTCCAAGAAAGTGCGTATTTTAGGCGGAAAACCCGCTAAATACAAGGCTTCCAGCAGATTTGACAGAAGTTTTTGGAAGCCTGAAAAATGCCATAAATGAGCACCGTTAGCAACAAATTAGCAACAAATTTCAGGGGTCTGTATCTTTTCGATTTCCGCACGGAGTTCTTCTAAGCTGCGGTGTCCGTATTTGGCGTTGGTAATGTCGCTGCCAAAGGAGTGCCCGAGCATCCGCTTCCTGTCGTTTTCGTTGACGCCATATCGCTCACAAAGCATGGAAAATGTATGGCGGCAGTCGTGCGGTGTGTGCTTGTCAATTCCAAGGCGTCCGAGGGTGGCGTACATTCTGTTCCGAAATGTTCCGGCACTGCATGAAAGCAGGTTGCTGCTTCCGTCAAAGCGGTTAGCCACAAGGCTGCAGATGGAAGAGTGGATGGGGACAATGCGGTGCTTGCTGGTTTTGGTCTTTACGCCTCCGGTGAAGCAGCGGTTTTCCAAGTCAACCACCATGTCCGTGTATGCCTTGATGCGGAAACCGCTATAGCACATGATGAGAATCATTTCCACAACTGGGTCCCCCTGGTTTTCCCAAAGGATTCTCAGGTCGCCATCGGAAAACGGAACTCCGGCTTCATCATCTTCCTCTTTGGGCAGGTAAAGGAAAGCGGAATAATCTTTGTCTACAATCTCATATTTCATGGCATATTTGTACATCTGGTGCAGCAGGCTTATGATCAGTTCGAGGGAAGCGTGCTTGAGTTGGCAGTTATTCAATACTTCCTGTAAGTCTTCGTATTTCAGCTGCCCAAACTGCTTATCATGCAGCCTGGCACAATTCTTGTAGGCGGCTTCCGTGGACCTCATGGAGGCTTTGGAGAGTTTTTTGGGGGAGTTGTAATATTTTTCATGGAAATATCTTTCGTAGACTTCTGAAAACGTAGGCGTACGGTCGATGAAAACGCCACGCTTTACGGCTATCTTGCCAGCCTTTTCCATGTTGTAGGCGGTAAGGATTTCATAGCCCTCCTCCCAGGTCTCCGTGTACGCCAGGGCTTTTGGGGTTACCGGGCCATGGAAGCCATATTCCGTCACCGGCGGATATACGCCGTAAGGCCTGCGCCGGCCTTTCCCGAGATATTTTATGCTTCCGAAGTTGTTGGGGAGCTTCATCCGCTTCTTGTGTCTTGCCATGGTATTTTCCTCCTTGTGAAATATGAAACTGAAAATATATATACGAATATTATTTGCTGCATAGGAAAAAAGGTACAAAAATAACAGCCAGATGGAATCCAAGTTCCGCTTGCAAGCTGTCTCCGAAAATGGTACAATATATATGAAATATGTACATGGATACCGTCTTCGGATGTATCTAGGAACCGTTCCTGTTGGCGCAGGGGCGGTTTTTGCTTTACATAGATACAGGGGATATGGCACAATCCCTATGTTGTCACACCCAATCCGGCAACGGAAAGGGGGTGTGTGAAGTGCTAGATTTTACTATATCCATTTTGAGTGCCATTGTGGGTGGTGTTTTTTGCCATTGCATCATCAAATGCTTAGATGGCAGTGACGATGACAACTAGCCAAAGAAAACCCCCGGACTGCTCTCCGGGGGTTTTTGGTGCGCAAACATGCTAGATGTATGCCATATCCATTTGCCTATCGGCATTATAGCATATGCAGGAATGGAATGCAATATGCTCCCCGGGAGGTTTTCTGTTGAAATGCACAGCAGCGTGGCTAAGGACTGCCAATGATTTATCTGCGCGTCTTAAATTTCGACATGTCGTTACTGGGCTGGTCTTGCCCGAAATTAGTTTCAAGGAGGATGTCGGCAGAAGTATTTAAAATATTGGCAAGCGACCTTATGCTGGCAATGTCGGGCTCCCGCCTGCCTGTTTCATAGCCGTGGTAGGTGCTGTTGGCAACTCCAATCAGGGCAGCAACTTGTTTCTGAGTGTAATCTTTGTCCAGTCTAGCCTTTTTCAACTGTTCGGAAAAACTCATGGTATCACTTCCTTCGAGATATATTTTAATGCTTCTATAGCATATATTTTTTTATGCCAATTGTTTTCGATGTATCTACAATAATAATAAAAATCAATCTTCAAATTCATCATCTGATAGAATGAAGTCAGAATTATACACATCATCCGTAGAGAGGGATTGGCGAAATTCTTCTGCAATCATTGTTTTGTTAAATTCGGCAGTAGGTTCGATGTCTGTTACCAGTGCCTCTAATTCATCAATAGAGACTTTGAAAAATTCTTTGCGCATATTTACTTTATTTAAACGCTTTTTATTTAATATATCATGAAGTTTTTTCTCTAAAGCAACAGCATCATCAGAGAAAATAAAACTATGAACATCAAATTTGAATGGAACGCTTGCACTTCCAAGTTCATTGATTCTGTCTTGAGGGTCTAAACGTCTTGTCATTCCGATTTTAAAAACGTCATCGCCGAAAGAACCGAGATTACTAATAACATATACATTTCCGGCTTTTCCATTTTGAAGATTTGATATTTCCTCTTTTTTCAATACAACATCGGATAATTGCTTTTGAAGTTCAAGTATCCTTTCTTGCAATTTAGCAACTTCATCGTCAGAAGAAGTTGCAAGTGTCTCTTGCAGTTTTGTGATTTCTGATTTATATTTAGATTCTTCTTTCTCAACCCTCTTTTTTTCCGCATCCAATGCTTTTCTTTCTTCCGCTTCTTGCCGCATTTGCTCACGAACTGCAAGTTGCTCTTGTCTGGCCTGTTCTTTTTTTACATAATAATTATATTCAATTTTAACAGCATTAATAAAAAGGTATTCAATTTCGCCTATAAATTTTGTCAGGGTTCCAGCTATGTTTTGGTTTCCCTCGCCAGCAATCTTTAAATATTTTGATGATATTATTTTAATATCGTCAATAGATTTATCTAATTTTTCATATTTTAAATTATGAAGAACATTTTGAAGTTCAGCTCTTAGGGCAATTACCATAAGAGCATATATTGATTTATTTGCTTTTGTGGTATATCGTGCAGAATATTTCTGCAGAATGCTGTTTATCTGTTTTTCGTTTTCTTTATATGCTTTTTTTAAATCCTTAACATCCATGCAGTGAAGTTTTAGAATAATAGATGGAGAGATAAGTTCCAGCTCATCAAAATCATTCTTGTTTAATCTGCAATTCGTATAGTCAACAGGAGATTCAAAAAAGTTATCAATGGCATGTTCAACGCTTTTGTAGAGTTCTTTGCATCTGGAAAGTTTTCTGGTTTGAGTAAGGACTTGTTTATCCAGTTTATTATTTTTTTCTTGCAACGAAGAAAACTCTTCTTTTAAATTAGATATTTTTGCGTTATTGGAAGAAATTTCCTGATTTGTTGCATCGAGTTTTTCCATTGATTCTTTTTCCAAAGTATCAATTTTTTCCTTTGTTTGATAGTATTCTGCAACTCCCAAAGCATCAAATTTACTTTGCAAAGCAGCGTTTATAGTTTTTAATTGTTCATTTTCTTGTTTGATTTTAGAAATCCGAAAAATATCTAAAATTCCCATAGCTATATCCTCCTTAGTAATTATTATTTTAGTAATTACTTTATGGAACTTTCTTCAACTGTTTGGGGAAGCCCATGATATCACTTCTTTCCTTTTGTCCGTTCAAAAAAGTAATTTTATTTCCGGGTATAATACCCGCGTTTTATCAGTTGTTCGGTAATGTTATCCTCTGGCAAATCCGTTTCAAGAAGTGGAGTTTGCGTGAATTTCAATACTTTTTCATTTTCATCGTAAAAAGATTCTTTATCGTATTTACGGTGTAAATAATAGTGTATATTTTGTGGACTGTATTTTTTATGGATAGTTACGCCGATGATTTCGCCAAATTCTTCTTTTGCCTTTTCTGGGGCATATTTCATACAGAGTTTTTCAAGTTCTGCTTTCTCTGTGTTTTTGTCATGGTCAATATGTTCTTTTTCAAGAAATTGAGATATTTGTCTTTTGGATCCAAATTTAATTTCTCTTTTTTGGGAAGTTGATTCAGAAACGATGCCGGAATTTATCAATTCTTCAATTTCGGCGCTTAATGCATTTTTATAGATGGGCGTAGTTGAACGAATGTTGCTGGCAATTCTAAGGAGTTTACGTTGGGCATTCTCAGAAAGCTGTTCCACGATATCCATTGTATCATCTAAGCTGGCACGTTCATTTTTGGGGATAAGTACAGCATCTGGATTGTGTTGGGCTTCTATGTCTAAAATCCCAAGTTCAATAGCGAGCCGATAGATATGCTTGCAAGGCAGCTTGCTCCGGTGAAAATCTCCGCAAGGGCAGTGTCCCAGCCACGTCTCGTATTTCCCATGGCTGCCTTGGAAATATCCATAACAATCTGTCTCATCAATTTTTATAGGCGTCAGTTTTGCAGACTTGGCGGATTTAATCCTTTTCAAAGCATAATCAGTGGTGTGCAATTCTGGATTCCATGTTTTTTCCCATATTTCACAAGCCTTTGCATTCATCTTATCGTTCCTCCTCATAGTAAATTGCTGCCATCGTTTATCTTATAGTGATTGGATTTTAGCGGCAGGACTAAAATTCATCTGTTATGAAAGCTAACCTTTTATTTGTTATATTTGTTTATTGTGGGCAGAGGATGCCGTCTACCCGCTTTTCCTATCTTCTGCGCCGTTTGTGGTACTCGAAGCAGGAGATGCCTTTTTCCGTGCAGAAGCGGAGCAGCTTTTTATATATTCCGCTTCTGCTTTCTCAACCGACATTTCTGAAACAGCATTATCTTTTCCCTGCTTTTTTATGAACTCCATGGTTTCATCCATTGGCTGGGGCGGTTCGGCTACATATGCTGGTGCATAAGGATTTGTTTCATTGTCCATAAAAGCAGCAGTCACTTCTTGCATATAATCGAAAAGAGTCTGCCTTGCCTCTGGGCGCATATTGACAAATTTTTCAACCAGAACATAATCGGCTTCGGAAAAATGATATTTGTACGCCAGTTGATCCAGTATGTCCGAAGGCTTCGGCTTAAACATTTCCCCTTCACCGTTCCGGAGCCATTCTTCTCGGACATCAAATTCCCGGCAGATTAAGGATAAAACCGCAGCACTTGGTTCGCTAATACCGGTTTCATATTTTCCAATGTTAGCGCGGCTTACGCCTATTCTTTCCGCAAATTCTAGTTGCGTAATGTCTAATTCCCTTCTGAGTTTTCTTATTCGCTGATTCGTAATAATCACCACCTTTCAATCAAATAGTATAGTAGAAAAAGCGAATTGTCAAGCGAAAAAAGAACAAAAAGCGAAAAAAGAACAAAATAAGTCTTGACAAATGCGAATAAAGAGCATATAGTTGTTCTATAAGCACACAAGAAAGGAGTGGTCATCATGGTAAAGCAGGAAAAAGAATATACGCAGGATCAGATTAAGGATGCAGAGAAGATGTGTCAGCTTATACAGAAAGTACCGGATGAAAAGCGCCAGATGTTTTCCGTTTCCGCCATTGCATATATGAGCGGCTTTGAAGTTGGGCTTGTATTGGGGCGGGATGCACAGGCACAGGATGAAAGGAGTCGTCATTGATGGAAAGGACAGATATGGAAATCATGGACGAGGGAGAAAAGTATACTGCCGCCCGTGCAACCCAACAAAGTAACACATATAAACATGTACCGGCAATGAGAGGTGAGATGTATGGAAATTAAAAACAGTTGTTCTATTCAAAAAGAAATAAGCCCTGATAAAGATAGGCTTGTTAGTGTCAAAATCAATTTTTATGGGATTCAGCACAAGAATCTGCACCGAATGGAGGAAACTATAGAAGCATTCCTCCATTCGGTTGAAGAGATTTTAATAACGGAATCAGACTAAAGACTAGTCTCTTTTCTGCTCGTCATAGGCTTGTATGGCAGCAGAAATGGCAGCAGAAATAGCATCGATTTCTTCATTAGAGAAGCCTTCAGAGGAAAAAGATGTCCTGCCAAGGTTTTGGAGCTCATTTTTTGCGGCAGATTCAATAGCTAGTGTATTGATGTCCATAGTGTCGTATGTTCCCCCTTTCTAATGTACTCGGCTCTGGCAGGAGCCTGTACATACAGTATAGGGAGATATGGAGGGAAAAACAAGGGTAGGGATGGATTTGTAGAGTGT
>CAJTYM010000021.1 GCA_910583835.1 uncultured Lachnospiraceae bacterium
TTTCATAACGTTTTGTGCCTGAGCGAAGCGAAAGGAATGGATATAACTATGAAAAAGAGTGAGAGATATTATGGAGAATTTGGCGGGCAGTTTGTGTCAGAGTCTCTGATGAATACATTGGAGGAATTGGATGCAGCATACGAAAAGGCAATTCATGATGAGGAATTTTTAAAGGAATATGCTTACTATATGAAACAGTATGTGGGCCGGGAGACGCCGCTTTATTTTGCAGAAAACCTGAGCCGGGAATATGGAACGAAAATCTATTTGAAACGTGAGGATTTGAATCACACCGGGGCACACAAAATCAACAACGTCCTCGGGCAGGTTTTGCTGGCAAAGCGTATGGGAAAGAAGAAAGTGATTGCGGAGACCGGGGCTGGCCAGCACGGCGTGGCAACTGCCACCGGGGCGGCGCTCTTTGGCATGGAATGTACTGTCTTCATGGGTGAGGAGGATATGCGGCGTCAAGAACTAAATGTATTTCGCATGGAAATGCTGGGTGCGAAAGTCGTATGTGTGAAATCGGGAAGCCGTACCTTAAAAGATGCCACTAATGAGGCAATCCGCACCTGGTCCAAGACGGCGGAGGATACCTTTTATGTGATTGGTTCTGCATTGGGTCCGTACCCATATCCGAAGATGGTCAAAGAGTTCCAGAGTGTTATCAGCCGTGAGAGTAAGAAACAGATTCTTCAGACGGAGGGCAGGCTGCCGGACGTGGTGATGGCATGTGTGGGAGGAGGCTCCAATTCCATCGGCATGTTTGCGGAATTTATTGAGGAACCGTCAGTGAAATTAATTGGCGTGGAGGCGGCAGGACTGGGCATTGAAACCGGGAAACATGCCAGCGCCATGGCTCTTGGCAAGCCGGGGACGCTCCATGGGATGCGCTCTTATCTGCTGCAGGATGATGACGGAAATATCCAGGTTGCCTATTCCGTCTCGGCGGGGCTGGACTATCCCGGCGTGGGACCAGAACATGCCTACTTAAAAGACAGCGGCAGGGCAGAGTATGTATCAATTACAGATGAGGAAGCGTTGGCTGCCTTGCACGAGCTTTGCAGGCTGGAAGGTATCATCCCGGCAATTGAGAGCGCCCATGCTATTGCCTATGCCAAGAAACAGGCGCAGAAGATGAAACAGGATGAGATTATGATTGTATGCCTGTCCGGCAGGGGCGATAAAGATGTGCATACGATATATGACCTAAGGGAATCCAACAATGCTGGGAAGTGACCTTAAATCTCGCAGAACAGGCATAGAAGTTTATTGACCTAAGGAGGTAGAACGATGAAGAACAGAATAGAACAAAGAATGCAGGAATTAAAAGAGCGTGGCGAGAAGACTTTTATCACCTATATGACGGCAGGATTGCCGGACATGGCAGGATGTAAGGAATTGATAAAGATACAGGAACAGTCTGGCGTGGATGTGCTGGAGTTGGGAATTCCATTTTCCGACCCAGTGGCAGATGGGCCGGTTATCCAGAATGCTTCCTACAAATCCATCCAATTGGGGACCAATGTGAAAAAGGTGTTTGCGCTGATGAAGGAAATCCGCGCCGAGGGTGTGGAAGTACCTATTATATTTATGATGTATTACAACACAGCGCTGCATTTTGGATTAGATAAATTTGTGGAGGAATGTATCATGAGCGGTGTGGACGGTTTGATTATTCCTGACTTGCCATTAGAGGAACAGGGTGATTTGAAAGCCGTCCTGGAACGGGAAGACGCTCCTGTCCTGATTGAGTTGGTATCCCCGGTATCGGCAGAGCGCATCCCGAGGATTCTGGAACATGCCAGGGGTTTTGTGTACTGTGTCTCCGGCATGGGCGTTACCGGGCAGAGCGGCAATTTCCACAGGGAAATCATCCGTTACCTCTCACAGGTGAAGGAAGTGTCCAGGATACCGGTGATGATGGGATTTGGCATAGAGCGGGCAGCGGATGTGGCTCCCATGAAAGAGTTTATTGACGGAGCAATTGTGGGTTCTCATTTCATCCGGCTATTAGAACAAAATGATTACCGACCGCAAGCAGCGGCAGATTACTGCCAGGCATTTAAAGAAGAATTAAATGCACTGTAGCGCGGCATGAAATATGGCAGAGTGTGTTATAGAAAGAATGGAATCAATGATAAGAATAGGATAGTAAAGAATGGAATCAATGATAAGAATAGGATAGTAAAGAATGGAATCAATGATGAGAATGGGAAGGAATAGGTGAAAATTATGCAGAAAGAGATTCAGAAAATAGTAGACAGGCAGAATTTAACCCAGGAAGAGGCAAGACAGGTGATGAACGAGATGCTCAGCGGAGAGGCAACCCAGGCGCAGATTGGCGCGTTTCTTACGGCAATGCGCATGAAAGGAGAGACGTTGGATGAATTGACCGGTTTTGCGGCAGTTCTGAAGGAGAAGGCACAGCATATTGCGCCGAGGGCAAAAAATTATGTGGACTTGGTGGGGACTGGCGGAGACCGTACATTTACCTTTAACGTATCAACAACCTCAGCGCTTGTGGCAGCGGGCGCCGGGCTGACGATTGCTAAACATGGCAACCGTTCCATTTCCAGCAAGAGCGGTGCAGGTGATGTATTGGAGGCGTTGGGCGTCAACATCACAGCGGATCCGGATGTAGTAACAAAATGTGTGGAAGAGGCCGGGATTGGATTCATGTTTGCGCCGAGTTTTAACAAGTCAATGAAGTATGTAGGGCAGGCGCGCAAGGAAATGGGAGTGCGGTCTGTGTTTAACATTTTAGGGCCTCTGGCGAACCCTTCCGATGCCAAATGCATGGTAGTGGGAGTTTATGATCCCGCGCTTACAGATTTAATGGCAAAAGCAATGTGCAATTTGGGTGTGGAGCGCGGATTTGTGGTAAGCGGCGAGGACTGCATGGATGAATTTACGCTGACGGGCAAAACCACAGTCTCCGAGATTAGAGATGGGAAGGTATCTACTTATGAGGTAACGCCGGAGCAGTTTGGGCTGTCGCGGGCATCCCTTGAAGATTTGCAGGGGGGTGACGGAAAGGAAAATGCAAAGATTACAGATGGAATCCTCAGAGGGCAGGTACAGGGGGCGAAGAGGGACATTGTGCTCTTAAATGCAGGTGCAACCCTTTATGCCGGCGGGATTGCCCAAAACGTTGCAGACGGAATCCATATGGCAGCAGTTTCCATTGATTCCGGCAAAGCATACCATGTTCTGGAAAAACTGGTGGAATTGTCGAACCAGTAAGTTGGTAAAATTATTAAGCTGCCGCTTTCTGGATTGTTGCCGAAGCGGCAGCTTGTTTATCAAAGTTTGCCAAGCATAGCGGATTGTTCAGGTCTAACGACCCATTGTAAGTTTTCTTGCAGCTTCATATTCACTAACCTCTATATTCAAAGCTTTACAGGCTTCTTCCACAGACATGCTCAAAGACTTCATCAGGCTTGTCACGCTGGAAACTAACTGACTGGCACGTCCTTTTTCCATGCCTTTTTCCATGCCTTTTTCCATACCCTCTTCCATTCCTTCTTCTAGAATGCTAATTCCGAGTCCTCCCATATGTGACACCTCCTCCTTTAATTCTATATTCTTAGTAAAATCAATATATTTCTGCACAGTATCAAAAAAGTTTTTCTTATGTGGGTAAAAGATTGCGCTCAAGAACTCTAAGATACCTTCTTGTAATGGATAATCTGCCTTTCCTAGGCGGATAATGATAAGGGTCAATAAATCATAATTTTCTTTATGGGGACAGCAATTTCCACTATTCTTGTAATTCTCCATCTGGTAATAAGAAATGCTGTATCTTTCGCCAGGGGGTATGTTATCCCGGCAAATCCAAATACTGTAACATTTCTCTAAAGAATTGTAGTCGGTATTATTTGTAATCAATGAAAGCTGTGAGGATAAGTTGCGTGCAAGATAATATATCCCTCGTTTTTCTATGGGGTAACCAGGTTTATAGTTTCGCTGTGGTTCTACATCAATGTGCAAATTTATTCGGACATCGCCGGATAATACCGGATTTTTTGATAAAAATCGAATATCAAAATTAGAAGTCTTTTCGTTCAGTTGAACAAATTCATTATTTTCCCCATGAATACGTGTATTTGTCCTTCCGGTAGTAACTTCATCATCTGAGGTTATAGAGTCTCCTTCAATGAATTCCATAATTTCTTGCGTTGTATAGCTTTTGTATTCACTGACTACGCCTTTTAGGATAACAGCAAGAACTTCTTTGTTTTTAAGAATATCTTTACTTACAGCGTCCATCCCTTCTAAATTTCCCGATAACTGGAGGGAATTCAGTACCTCTAAACTGCCATCTACTGTATTGTTCAAATAATACCCCTTTCATATATAGATTTTATTAAATATTTTACCATACTACATAGCGTTCGTAAAGAATGATTCCGGGTGTAACCAGTGAACGTAGACTATTTTGGGAAATCTCTTTAAATACAATTGCCTGAGAAGTGGGATTGTGTTAAAGTTGAGGTGACAATGATAGGTCAGTGTTTCAAAAGAGGAAAGGAATAGCAGATATATATCTGTTTGGTTAGGGGGAAGGATAATGAAGAATAAAAGAATTGCAAGCTTTTCTTGTTTTTTCATGGTTTTAATCTTAACGTTTGGTTTAACGATGGAAACCAAGGCAGAAATTGTATATGAAGCGAAGTGGAATGGATTTACCTATTCATCATTTTATGAAGAGGAGTTTGGCATATATTCCCACAGCAGGATAAGGATAGACAATTATGAAGGAAATGCGAGAGAACTAACCATACCAAGAAAAATTATGGGAAGAACTGTCATGGAGGTAAACAGCCTGTATGGCGCCAAAAACCTGAGGACGCTGCATATACCCAATGGGATAGAAGTGCGGTACGCGCTTTCTTCAGCGCCTAAGTTAAAGAAAATTACGGTATCAAAGAAGAACAGGAAATATAAGGTCAGGAACAATGCGCTTCTGAATAAAAAGGGAACGAAACTGTTGGGTTATCCTGGCGGGTACAAGACGGTAAAGGTACCGGACAGCGTAATTGTTATTGATGATATGTCATGCTGGTACTCAGATTTTACGAAGATCAAATGGGGAAAAAATACGAAAAGGATTGGACGTGGAGCATTTGAGAGTAATCATGGACTGAGGACGCTTGTAGTTAATAAAAATGTCGAAATTATAGAGGCCTTTGCTTTTAATGGCTGCCGCAATCTGAAAAAGGTGGTTTTAGGTCCGAAAGTGAAAGAAGTGCAGTATTCTGCGTTCGAGGATTGCAGCAAGTTGAAATCTGTCTATATCTATAATAAAGATTGTGAGTTGGATATCAGTGACATGGACAGAACGTTTCCCAAAGGAGTTACGATTTATGGCAAGGAAGGTTCCACGGCGGAGAAATATGCCAGAAAGTTCAGATTGAAGTTTAAAATCATAAAATAAAATAGAAATCAGAATATGGAGAGCCAGGCTTCTTAAAGATGTTTCGTTGAAGTTGGATGATGGGAAATTTTATGGGTTGGTAGGAAATAATGGCTGCGGCAAGACAATGCTTATGCGGTGCATTTGCGGATTTGTGCGCTCGCAAAAAGGGGAAGTGGAAGCGGATGGGAAAATTATTTGCAAGGATACGGATTATCTGCCAGATTGTGGTACAATTTATAAAAACTTCAGGTTTCATTTCATATTACAATGGGCTTAAAAACCTCAAGGCGCTTGCATGGAGAACCCTTCTAGGCTGATTCTGAATGAACCTATATATGAAATGAATAAGGGGGAGATTTACACCCACGTCACTGCCCGAGTCGTAACATGTCCTGATTTGCTATTAGCAATAGGATGTATTCGGTGAAGAACAATGTGCTCTTGAATTAAGAAGATGCAGGAGTATTTTTCTTGATTTCCCTGTTAAGGTTTTTTAGCACCAATAGATTTCAATAGGGCAGTGTGCTAAAATTAGTAATATACATAGAAACATATAGAAGGAATTTCTATATTCTACAAAAGCAAGGGAGGAAATATTTAATGAAGCACATGGTGGGAAAGACAGCCGTGCTGGCGGGGGCGGTCTTGCTGATTAGCGGCTGTATGCTGACTGCGAAGGCGGAAGTTAATGGTGACACGGTACAAAAAGTACGGGCAAGGCAGGAGTATAATCTGCAAGGGGTTGGCAGAGCCAACAAAAAGAGCATCGATGGCGCGCTGAAGGCTTATAAGAGGAACGGCGCGGGCGCGGCAAGGTATCTGAACAAGATAAAGGGCAATAAGCGTGATTTTGAAACGGGCGTACGGGAGGTATTAAACGAGTATTATTCCATGGAAGAGGCCCAGAGGGCTGAATTGGACGACTTTACGCAAGCCCTGGATGGGGCGGCGGAGACTATTATAGAACACTATGAGGAGGCGGAAGAAGAGAGGAAGAACAGCGAGAACCTTGATTACCAGACGGAAGAGGTCATGGTTTCCTTTCCAAACGGCACAAGCGAGGAGACGATTGAGAAGGTCGTGCAGGAGTGCGCCCTGGATTATGAGGTGATAGACGATGGTGAGTTCCATATGGATGAGAGTCTGCCTGAGCATAAGAAGAAAAGGCTGGAGAAAATCAAAGATTACAAGACGGATGTGGTGATTTTGGCGAAAATAGGTCTGGAGGACACCGTAGCGCGCGCGGAGGAGAAGTTTGAAGAATACGGTTGTGTGGTGGATGCCATGGACAATACGTTTTTGGAGGCGGATGGGACTATTGCGTCAGAATCTGGTAAGCTAACATTGAGCGACCCTAAATTTATCAGTGCCAAGCAATGGAACATGGTAAATATAGATATAGCTGGCGCGTACCGTAAGTTCAACCAAGAAACGGTTGTGAATGAGGTATGGGTAGCTGTGATAGACAGCGGTGTACAGATGGACCATCCGGATTTGAAGGGCAGTGTGCTTAGAAATTATTCCGTGGATATTACCCAGAATAATAAAAAGCTGATAGAATGCCCAGATAAGGAAGCTGTAAAAGGGCAGTATACGCACGGTCATGGGACAATGGTGGCGGGAGTGATTGCAGCAAGAGCGAATAATGGTAAGTTTGGTGCAGGAGTGGCTGCTGCTGCAACCGAGAAGGACTTTGGCGTTGTATGCAAGGTTATGGCAATCAAGTGTGATAAGACGGTAGGCGAAGACAGGCATGTTACTAAGGCTTATCTGGCAGCCGCTATTAAATATGCAGTGGATAAGGGAGCGGAAGTAATCAATATCAGCTATAGTGCGCCACAGGGAGATTATGAAACTGAAAATTTTGAGAGCGTTAGAAAAGCCATTGAGCGTGCCATCAAAGCAGATGTCACCGTTGTTGCCTCAGCGGGGAATGATAAGGGCAGCAAGCCTCGTTACCCGGCGGCATTTCCAGGTGTGATAGGCGTGGGGGCATCAACATCGGTGAATAAGATGGCAGATTTTTCTAACCGTTCTGGGGCGGTAGACATTCTGGCGCCGGTAGAGGATGCTTACGGTAAGGGGATTTATTGCATATACCCTACAACTATAGTAGCGGGTGGGGCCATCTTAGGAGGGAAGACTTCCTGTGCTGCGCCGCAGGTAGCTGCAACGGCAGCAATGATGAAGAGTATCCAGTCAGACTTGACGCCAGACCAGATTTTAACAAAGTTAAAAAAGAGCGCTACAAAGAGTGTAAAGGTCAAGGTGGGAAGCGAGGTAAAGACGTTCCCGATATTAAATACCGGGAAGTCAGTTCAGGGAGTGAAAAGATATTAGGAGGAATAGGATGAAGAAAAGGGCAAGAATCATATGTGTATTCCTGGCGGCAGCATTGCTGGCGGTATGCTGCCCGCTGGAGGGCCTGGCGAATCAGGATTACAATGAGGCAGAAACGGAAGTCAGGACATGGAACGGATTTGTGTATACATGCGATTGGGGATTTGACGGCAAAAAATCCGAAATTTCTCTAACAATATTGAATTATAAGGGGAGGAAACGTGAGCTCACCATCCCCAAGAAGATAGATGGGATGAAAGTTGGGTCCGTCTATTCCCTGAGCAAGGCAAAGAACCTACGGACGCTGCATATTCCCAATGGTGTAATGTTCACATCCTCTGCGCTGGCCACTGCACCAAAACTGAAAAAAATCACGGTATCAAAGAGCAATAGGATGTATTCAGTGAAGAACAATGCGCTCTTGAATAAGAAAGGAAGCGTGCTGATAGACTATCCGGGAGGCTACAGTGTTCTCCGGGTGCCTGGCAGCGTGACGCGGATTGGCAGCAGCAGGTTGGGTTATGGGCTGTGGGGTTCAAGGCTGAAAAGTGTCAGATGGGGAAAGAACTTAAAGGTACTCGGGCAGTATGCGTTTACAGAAAATAACAAGCTGGAAACGATTACGATAAATGGGAATGTGCATACGGTAGGGGAGGGAGCCTTCAAAGGCTGTAAAAAGTTAAAGAAAGCTGTGCTGGGGAAAAATGTAAAGAGAGTCGGTATCTGGGCCTTTTCCGGGTGTGATAATCTGAAATCAGTTTATATTTATAATAAGAACTGCAAAATAGAAGCAAATGAATCTATGTGTGAGTATGGCTTAGAGCCAGACCTTATTGTTTCAGGGAAGAAGACGGCGATATACGGCTGGAAGGGCTCCACAGCAGAGAAATATGCGCAGAAGTATGGGTTGACATTCAAGGCCCTGAAGAAATAGTGTTTTGGTATGGAAGAAGAAAAAGGTTGTCAACATGCCGTGATTTGCAATTCCTCTTAACATAATTTAAAAACGAAAGCGTTACTGTTTACAGATTTAGATTACGAGTGAACAGTAACGCTTTTGCTTGTGCAATGTGCTGAAAGTAAAAAATTTTACTGAAATTTTTAGTGGAATCTGCTATAATACTGCGTAACTAAAAGATGTTTTTTATTAGGAAAAGAGGAGGATATTGCTTATGCGAAAAAGATTTAAAAGAATTTTTAGCGCGGCACTGGCTGGAATTGTATTTTGTACGGCAATTACTTTCTGTCCGGTGGAAACAAAAGCAGCAGACAAAGCAATTGATGTCTGGGAGGGAGTGAGCAGCGCGGACTGGATGTCGAATCTGGATGATGACTTAAAGATTTCGCAGATTAACCTTCCGGGAACGCACGACAGCGGAACGAAAAAGGTAAAATTTTTGCTTTCGGATATCGCATCTGCACAATGCCAGGATACAACGATTACAGAGCAGCTGAATAACGGCATACGATTTTTGGATATACGTTTGGAAAATGACGGAGAAAAATTACGGCTTGTCCATGGGACTGCTGATTGTAAATCAGAGGATGGAAGCAACCTGTATTTGGACGAAGTGTTACAGAATTGTTATGATTTTTTAGATGCACATCCCACAGAAACGATTGTCATGAGCATGAAAAAGGATGATGGAAAGGCTGAGGATGCTCAGATTGAGACATACATCCATAATTACATTAATGCCAATCCAGAATATTGGTATCTGCAGAATGGGAGCCCTGTTTTAAAGGATGTCAGGAAAAAGATTGTCTTGTCGAGGCGGTATCACAGCGCTTCCAATGATTTTGCTGGGGATAAAGGCGTAAGGCTTTTCTGGAGTGACCAGAGCGGCTCTGATGTGGTAACTCCCCCCTGGTCCGGTCCTGACAGGGTTAGTACATATGGATGGCTGCGTTTCTGCGTGCAGGACCGTTATGAATATAAAAAAGATAATAAATGGGCGGCTGTCAAACAAGGGTTGGACAATCCGCCGCATACAACGAATGCGACCATGACGGTAGAGGATGGTAAGCAAATCACTATCAATCCTGAGACAACTTATTTCCTGAATTTTATGAGCACGGCAGGCGACAATAACCCAAAATCATCGGCAAATGCCATCAACGCTAACTTCCTCAGCTACAACAACGGAAGTCTGGAATACGGCAAAAGCTATGGCTGGCTTATTATGGATTTTGCCACGGAGCAATTGGCAAGACATGTATATAAAACCAATAAGTCGCCGAAGTTGGAAGTTGCAAGTACTGCCAAGGCATTGGCATCCGTTATCCCAGCGGAAGTGGCAGCTGATATGACGCTGCCGTCTGACGGAGGAGCGGCTGGAGGGGTAGCGGGCACATCCATTACCTGGAGCTGCAGTCCTGCGAATGTATTAAAGGTAAATGGCACGACCGCTACCTTAATCTGCCCAACATCCGGGGATGTGACCGCAACGTTAATGGCAACCGTTTCTCTTGGCAAATATTCACAGCAGAAAGAATTTACGGTGCAGATGAAAGGATTGGATGCAGTTTTTGCAGATTTAGGCGCCGCCCTCCGGGAAGCAGAAGCATTTTATGAGGATGCGGCAAATGCTATATATAACCTGGATTCTTTGAAAGGCGCCATTGAGACGGCGCGGGCGCTTGTACAGGCGGGAGCTGGCAATGTTACCAATACGCGGGTCAGGGCAGCAACGGAAACGCTGCAGACGCTTATGGAGCGTGGATTTGATTTAAAGGATACGGCAGGCCTCAAGGAAAACCTGCTGGGCTGGTATCCGCTGACTTCCAGCAGCCATGACGTGTCAGGCAACCATAATAACGGCACGGCGACAGGGGTTACCTTTAGTAAGGAAAATGGAGCAGCATTTACGGGCGGCAATTCACGTACCAGTTATATCTCGCTGCCGGCTTCAATGTTTCATCGCACAAATGATAACAATAACCTCACAGTTTCTTTCTGGGTGAAGGACAGCCGAGGAGACAAGAGCAACGCTTTTGGCTTTGGCAATGGCACGCAATGCAATCCCAGTAACGGAGGTTCCAAACACTTTATTGTCAATACCAACGATGGCGGCAATTTGTTGGTGAACGCCTGTCCCAATGGATGGCAGGGAAACACGAACAATATTAAGACAACGGCATTGCCGGCAGATACCTGGTGTCACCTCACGGTTGTCATGGAAGGGAAAACACTGAGTTTATACAAGAACGGCGCTAAGGTAAAAACAATAACAGCAGATTATTCAGTGGCTGAAATGGGGGATATCGCATTTGCTTATATCGGCAATGCAATTTATGCACATAACGGAGACAAAGATTTCAAAGGCAATATCAAAGACTTCCGTGTGTACGGCTGTGCGGTTGCGCCAGAACAGGCAGAGGCAATCTATAACGATAAAGATGCAGCAGATACCTCTTCATCCAGTGAACATCTGCTTGTCCATTATCCGCTGACAGCAGACAGCAAAGATGTATCCGGCAACCAGTACGATGCCACGGCGACCGGCGTTAGCTTCAGCGCAGAAAATGGCGCTGCCTTTACTGGCGGCGCAGCAAGGAGCAGTTACCTTTCCCTGCCGACAGAGATATTTGACCGAATTTTAGGAAATGACAGGATGACAATATCATTCTGGGTCAAAGATGACCAGGGGGATAAGCACAATGCATTTGGATTTGGCAATGGCTTAGATTGTGCTGAATCGAAACATTTTATCGTCAACACAAAAGAAGGCGATGATATAATGGTAAATGCCTGCCCAAGAGGGTGGAATAGCAATGAAAATAATATTAAGATGCCAGCGCCATCAGCAGGTACATGGTGCCACCTTACGATTGTGATGGATGGAAAAACAATGAGTGTTTACAAGGATGGCGAGAAAGTAAATACCATAACAGAAGATTATTCACCGGCTGAGATGGGCAGCATTGCATTTGCCTATATCGGCAATGCTATTTATGCACATAATCCATATGGCGCTGATAATGATTTCAAGGGAAATATCAAAGATTTCCGAATCTATGATTTTGCCCTCAGCGAAGAAGAAGCGGCTGGCTTCATGGAAGAATCCATCAAAGAAGAATTGATGGCAGATTTGCAGGCGGCTCTGAACCTGGATATTGCCAAAGGGGAGGACGGCAGCCTGTCCATGTCCATTACAGACGGTGCACTTACGCTTCCGACTACGGCGTGTGGCGGTGCGGCAACGATTGCCTGGGCATCTTCTGATACAGATGTGATTGATAATTCTGGCAATGTGACCTTGCCGGGGGCAGATGAGCCGATCGCAGATGTGACTTTAACGGCGACAGTCACCATGCAGGGCAAGACTTCTGAGGTTGTATTCCATTGCTCCGTATTTACCAAACTTGATGTTGACACGGCAGATTTGCAGGCGGTTATCTCTTCTGTGGAGATAACAGTGGCAGGATTAAAGGAAGAAGATTATACAACGTCAAGCTGGCAGGCATTGCAGCAGTCATTGGATACGGCAAAGCAGCAGCTTAGGAAGCCCACCAGCGAAGAGGACGTAAATGCAGCAGCCGCAGATGTACAGGCAAAGAAGAATGCATTGGTAAGGCGCGGAGACAAGACGAATTTAAATGTGGCGATTGCAGCAGCTGAAGAACTGAATGAGGATGACTATCTGCCAGATACCTGGACTTTACTGCAGGAGGCCCTTGCCGAGGTAAAGCGGACTGCTGCCGATACGGAGGCAACTGAGGAGGACGTAAGAACTGCAGAAGCGTTACTGCAGGAGGCAGTGGACGCACTGGAGAAGATAACTTATACCGTAACCTTTGAGCCGGATAATGATACGGATGCTATAATTATAACGGTTGACAAGGGAGAAATGGCAGAAATGCCCCAAATGCCAGAAAAAGATGGATACATTTTTGAAGGATGGTTTGCAGAGGGTGAAGAGGCAGCGTTTGACTTTGAGAATACGCCGATTACGGCAGACCTCACCCTGACCGCGAAATGGAAAGAAACACAAGGCGGTGGAGATAACCCAGGAGATGACAACCCCGGGGACAATCCGGGAGGGGACAATCCAGGGGACAATCCGGGAGGAGACAACCCCGGGGACAATCCGGGAGGGGACAATCCAGGAGGGGATAACCCGGGAGGAGACAACCCAGGAGGGGACAATCCAGGGGATAACCCGGGAGGAGACAACCCAGGAGGGGACGATCCAGGGGATAACCCAGGAGGGAGTAATCCTGGTGGAGATAATAAACCAGCTCCTGTTTCTGTCAGCGGTGCAGTAATAAAGTTGCCTAAGGAAACGCTTACCTACAATGGGAAAGCACAGAAGCCGGCAGTGATGGTGACGTGTAACGGAATCACATTATCTTTGGGCAGCGATTACGATGTAGCATATAGCAACAATATAAAAGCGGGACTGGGTACGGTAAAAATTGCTGGAAAAGGCAATTACTATGGTCAGAAAACGGTAACGTTTACCATCATGCCGCAGAATAACAAGGTTTCTAAGCTTACCAACAAAGCTGGGCGCAAATTGCTCGTAAAGCTCAGCAAACCTATTAAGAAAACAGGTGCAAAAGGATACGAAATTTCCTATTCCTTAAAGAAGAATTTTAAAGGAGCAAGGAAAGTTAAGACCACAAAGACTTCTTACACGCTGAAGAATTTAAAACAAGGCAAGACTTACTATGTCAGGGTTCGCAGCTTTGCCAAGATTGGCAAGAAAATCAAGTATGGCGCGTACAGCAAGGCTGTAAAGAAAAAGATTACCAAGTAAGGAGGTATTATGAACTATTCCTTGCAGACAGAAAAAACAGCAGCGTTGACACAACTTATATTTCGTGCTATTATGCTGTTTAGAATCTGACGACTAGTGGGAGAGACAAAGACGGAGGAGGGCTGAGGAGTCAGCATTTCTTCCGTTTTGTCATTTTTGGGAGATATTCAGGTTATCTGCACTGCGCTGCTGCAGTCGGATAATGGGAGGGAAGATGGCAAAAGAGAAAGAAATCAAGACCAATGCCATGCGGATTTTGGATAAGAAGAAAATACCTTACGAGGTACTTCAATATGAGTGTGATGAATTTATTGATGGAATCCATACTGCCGAGAAGACCGGGGCAGCGCCGGAGCAGTCTTTTAAGACGCTGGTATTACAGGGCAGGAGCAGGCAGTATTATGTGTTCGTGCTTCCGGTTGCTCGGGAAGTGCAGTTAAAGGCGGCAGCGAAAGTCGCTGGTGAGAAGTCCATCGAGATGATTCATGTAAAGGAAATTACTGCCATAACCGGGTATGTCCGCGGGGGCTGCAGCCCTCTGGGCATGAAGAAGCAGTATCCTGTGTTTCTTCACAGAGCAGCCTTGGACTATGAGAAAATCTATATCAGCGGCGGCAGGATTGGAACGACCCTGTATTTGTCGGTACAGGATTTGCTTGCAGTTACCGGCGGCAGGATTGAGGAATTTTAGGGAGAACTTTTCATCAGCGTTTCCCCGGCAATCAAATACCCCACAGCAAGATGATGGGGTATTTGGCCCTCGCGGCATTCGTCAAATATCCATGTAAACATGGCTATTTTCCTCATTGCTCGCGGGAATAAATAGAATGAGCGATAAAATTTAAAGAGAAAGGAAAAAACATGGCGTATCAGATTATAACAGACGGCTCCTGCGACCTTGGGCAGGAAATCCCCCAGCAAAATGGGATAAAGGTTGTGCCTTTTTATGTGACCTTTGATGGGAGGAATTACAAGAAAGAAATCGAAGAGATTGGCGTCCGGGAGTTTTACCAGCAGATGGTTGATAACCCTGACCAGTTTCCCAAATCTTCCCTGCCATCGGTGCAGGATTATGTGGAGGCATTCACTCCCTACGCGAAAGAGGGCAAGGACATTATCTGCCTGTGCATCACTGTCAAATTCAGCGGCTCCTATAATTCCGCGCGGACGGCAGCGGCGACCTTGAAAGAAGAGTATCCTGAGGTGAAGATTGAGGTGGTGGATACCACTGTAAATACGGTGCTTCAGGGGATTTTAGTGTTGGAAACGGTACGGATGCAGAAAGCGGGGCTATCGTTTGAAGAGACGGTGGCGGAAATTGAGCGCATCAAATCTACAGGACGGATTATATTTACGGTGGGGAATTATGAATACTTGATTCATGGCGGCAGGATTGGCAAGGTTATGGGAAATGCGGCATCTACACTGGGAATAAAGCCGTTGATAATGCTGCGCGAGGGAGAGATTTTCCCTACCGGCATCAGCAGAAGCCGCAAGAAAGCGCTGAAGCGCCTGATTGAACAGACCAAGGACCATTTTCATAAAATCGGCGAATCCCCGGATGATTACCAGATTGTCGTAGGTTACGGCTACGATTATGAGGAGGCGGCAGCGTTCCGTGATGAGCTGCTATCTTCCCTGAAAACATATTCCGGGATTGAATCTATTGAGATTTTTCAGATTGGGGCAACTATCGGTGTTCATACGGGTCCCTATCCCATTGGTCTGGGACTGATACGAAAATACGACAAATAGAATATCATATTATAAAAGACATAAGATTCCACGTGCAGAGCGTGTAAATGGGAGGAGACCATGCAGATTATCATAGTAGGCTGCGGAAATGTGGGAGCGACCTTGACTGAGCAGTTAAGCAAGGAAGGCCATAATATTACAGTGATAGATATGGATGGAAATACCGTGGAAAGGGTGGCAAACCAGCATGATGTCATGGGCATTGTGGGGAACGGAGCCAGTCTGTCGGTACAGAATGAGGCAGGAATTGAAGAGGCAGATTTGATGATTGCAGTCACCACTTCAGATGAATTGAATCTGCTTTGCTGTCTGATTGCCAAAAAAGCGGGGGACTGTAAGACCATTGCCAGGGTAAGGAATCCTGTGTACAATAAGGAGATTGCTTTTATCAAAGGAGAGCTTGGACTGTCCATGGTCATCAATCCAGAATATGCGGCAGCATGTGAGATTTCCAGGCTCTTAAAATTCCCTTCTGCGATTAAGGTAGATATTTTTGCCAAGGGCAGGATAGAGTTACTGAAATGTAAATTAGGCGAAGGTTCCGTGCTGCATGGCCGGCCTCTTACCTATATCTCAGGAGGTCTGGGCTGCGAGGTGCTGATTTGTGCAGTAGAGCGTGGGGAAGAAGTGTTCATCCCGGATGGAAGTTTTGAACTTCGGGAAAAGGATATCATTACTGTGGTGGCATCATCGAGGAACGCCAATGAATTTTTCCGCAAAATCGGCATGACGATGAACCGCATTAAGAACTGTATTATTGTGGGAGGCGGCGAGACCACCTATTACCTGGCGAAACAGCTTCTGCCTATGGGTATCGGCATCAAAATCATTGAACAGGACAAGGAACGCTGCAACGAGCTCAGTGAGCTTCTGCCGCAGGCTATGATTATCCATGGGGATGGGACGGACCGGAATCTTCTGGATGAGGAAGGGCTGCCGCGCATTCATGCCTTTGTGTCCTGGACGAGCCTGGATGAAGAGAACATCATGCTCAGCCTTTATGCAAAGAGCGTTTCCAAGGCGAAGACCATCACCAAGGTCCATCGCATATCCTACGATGAGATTATTGACAGCCTGGATTTAGGGAGCGTGCTTTACCCCAAGAATATTACGGCAGAATATATCCTCCAATATGTGCGTGCCATGCAGAATTCCATCGGCAGTAATGTGGAGACCTTGTACAGGCTGATTGAGAATAAAGTGGAGGCCCTGGAGTTCAGGGTAAATGAGCAGTCCGAATTGGTGGGCGTACCATTGAAGGAACTGCGCCTGAAGGATAATCTTTTGATTGCCTGCATCAACCGCAAAGGCATTATCATTACGCCGGGCGGACAAGATTCCATTATGCTTGGGGATACCGTGGTGGTAGTCACCACCAACCAGGGATTTCATGATTTGAAGGATATTTTACGGTAATGAAGGAAGTGGAAAAGTACTATGAATTACTCAATTATCAGATATATTCTCTGCCGTGTCTTGGAGTTTCAGGCAATGTTTTTGGCTTTGCCTTGCATTGTGGCACTTATTTATGGGGAAAAGGAGGGGTGGGCGTATCTGCTTGTGCTGGCAGCCTGTCTGCTGCTGGGCGGTCTTGGGAAACTGAAGAAACCCAGGAGCACAGTGTTTTATGCGAGGGAAGGATTTGTGGTGGTGTCTTTGAGCTGGATACTTTTGAGTATCACGGGAGCGCTGCCCTTATTTTTGTCGGGAGAATTTGTCAGCTATACAGATGCGCTGTTTGAGACGATTTCCGGTTTGACTACTACGGGCGCCAGCATCCTTGCAGATGTGGAAGCTTTGTCTAAATGCAACCTGTTTTGGCGCAGCTTCACCCACTGGATTGGCGGCATGGGCGTGCTGGTGCTGATTCTTGCCATTCTTCCGCTGGCCGGCGGTTACAATATGCACCTGATGCGCGCGGAGAGTCCGGGGCCAACGGTCGGCAAGCTGGTGCCGCGGGTTCGCCACACGGCGCGTATTCTGTATGAAATGTATATCTTTCTGACCATTATCCAAATTATTTTGCTGCTGATTACCGGCATGTCCCTTTTTGAGGCGATGACGCTGTCCTTTGGCACGGCTGGTACGGGAGGGTTCGGTGTACTGAACAGCAGTATTGGCAGCTACTCAGTTGCTTCTCAGGCTGTGATTACGATTTTTATGATTTTGTTTGGCGTGAATTTTAATGTGTATTACCTGATTCGGGCGCGCAAGCCCATGCAGGCATTCAAACATGAGGAGATGCGCTACTATCTGGGCATCATTCTGGTGGCGGTTCTGCTGATTACCGCCAATATCCGCGGCAGTTTCCGGTCCTTGTTTGAGGCGTTCCACCATGCAGCGTTCCAGGTGGCATCGATAATTACGACTACCGGATATTCCACTGTGGATTTTGATTTGTGGCCGCAGTTCTCAAAAGCGATATTGGTAATTCTGATGTTTATAGGGGCGTGTGCCGGCAGTACCGGGGGAGGAATTAAGGTTTCCCGCGTGATGATAATGCTGAAAATGGTCAAAAATGAGCTGTCCCACCTGATTCACCCGAAGCGTGTGCGGCAGGTGACATTTGAGAATCATGTGGTGAACAAAGAAGTCCTGCGCTCCATCTCCGTATTTTTTATCGCATATGCCATAATTTATGGAGTTTCTGCACTGTTGATTTCTTTGGATAACCTGGATTTTACCACGAACTTTACCGCGGTGGCGGCGACTTTGAACAATATTGGACCTGGATTAAACGAGGTAGGGCCGGCCAGCAATTTTGCCGTGTACTCCCAGCCGGCAAAATTTGTATTGATGTTTGATATGCTGGCAGGGCGGCTGGAATTGTTTCCGCTGCTGCTGCTGTTTACGCCTTATACCTGGAAGCGTTCCTGACGAAAGATTATTATGCGTCAGACGGAATTTAAAATGGAGCATTTGGGGAGGGATGACATGCGTCAGATGGAATTTGAAATGGAATTTTGGGGAGGGATGATATGCGTCAGATGGAATTTAAAATGGAGCGTACCGGGCTGCTGAAAGAAGGGGATGTGCTTCCGGTGACAGAGGGAAAGCTCCCAACTTCCTATTATTATACCCTCGGCAAAGCCTATGCCATGTCAGCAAATTATACCTTTGCAGAGAGGCTGAAATCGACAGAGGGAAAGGTGACAGAGATTAAGGAGACGCCCAAGGGATTTTTTGTGACCGTAGAGTTTGAGGAGTGAGAGGAAATCATATGGAATCAAGAGTGGCAATCATAGGAATCATTGTGGAGGAGGAATCTTCGGTGGAGGAACTGAATCAGATTCTCCATGAATATGGCAGTTATATCATTGGCAGAATGGGCATCCCCTATCCTAAAAAGGATATCAATATCATCAGTATTGCGGTGGATGCGCCTCAGAACATGATAAGCGCGCTTTCCGGAAAATTGGGAAGCCTGCAGGGAATCAGCAGCAAGGCAGCGTACTCTAAAGTATAGCAAAGCGGCGCGTGCCGTTACCGATTGAAAGGAGGAAGCAGCATGGGATTGAACAGTACGCCTTCTGCAGACCGTGTGCACATTGGTTTTTTTGGAAGGACGAATGCCGGCAAGTCCAGTGTCGTCAACGCAGTGACTGGACAGGAACTAGCCGTGGTATCTGAGATAAAGGGAACTACCACGGATCCGGTGCAGAAGTCGATGGAACTGCTGCCGATGGGTCCGGTGGTTATCATAGATACAGCGGGCATTGATGATACGGGAGCGCTGGGGGAACTGCGGGTCAGAAAGACGAAGCAGGTTTTGAATAAGACGGACGTGGCGGTTCTTGTGATGGATGGCACGGTAGGGGTGGAAAATGCAGAAAAAGAATTGATTGGCATTTTTCAGGAGAAAAAGATTCCCTATGTGCTGGCAATTAATAAGGAAGATTTGAGACAGCCGGAAGACACGCTGCCGGAGGACAGTCTGCCTGGGGAGGCAGCAAATATGATAAGAATCAGTGCTAAGACAGGGTTTCAGATAGAGGAACTGAAAGAGAAGATCGCACATCTTGCCGTGGTGGGAGAGGCAAAACGGCAGATTGTAGGGGACTTGCTGAAACCTTTGGATTTCGCGGTGCTGGTGGTGCCCATTGATTCGGCAGCGCCCAAAGGCAGGCTGATTTTGCCGCAGCAGCAAACAATCCGTGATATTCTGGAGTCAGGTGCGACATCGATTGTGGTAAGGGAGCATGAATTGAAAGACACTTTGAGCAGATTGGGCGAAAAACCGGCAATGGTAATCACGGACAGTCAGGTATTTGCCCAGGTCAGCGCCGTTACCCCGGAGGATATTCCGCTGACCTCATTTTCCATTCTGTTTGCCCGCTATAAGGGAAATTTAAAAATTGCCGTGCAAGGTGCGGCGGCAATCGAAAATCTGCAGGATGGGGATAAAGTTTTGATTTCCGAGGGCTGTACGCATCACAGGCAATGCGATGATATCGGTTCGGTAAAGATTCCGCGCTGGCTTTCTGAATATACGAAAAAACAGCTTACTATCTGCCTTTCTTCCGGCACAGAATTTCCGGAGGATTTGTCGGAATATAAATTAGTCATCCACTGCGGCGGCTGTATGTTGGGGGAACGAGAAATGAAATACCGTCTCAAATGTGCAGCAGACCAGAAAGTGCCTATCACGAATTATGGAATTGCGATTGCTTATATGCAAGGCATCCTTCGGCGAAGCGTAGAACTGTTTCCGGAAATTTCAACGATTTTACGCGAAAAGCGTTAAGAGAGACGCAGTCAGCGTTTTCATTTTACATGGAACCCCTTGAAATCATTTTTCCGTCTTGCTATAGTAGTACTGGAAAAGTGCGACCATCTGAAATTGCATAAGATATAACGAAAGATGAATCGAGGGGATAAAAAATCCAGAAAATTATTGGAGATTTTTTATGCCCTGATTTTTTGGAGGTACCGAAAGTGTTCCATTGCTTGAGTTTGTTGGATACCGAAGAAGAAAAGGATTTTTTAAGGGAACTATTTGAAACTTATAAGGATGAAATGTTTTACGCTGCCTATGCAATCCTGGAAAGTAAGCAGGATGCGGAGGATATGGTACAGGATACGTTGCTTGCGCTGATTCCCTATTTGAGTAAGATGAAGAAGGACCCTCCTCAGAAGAATTGGAATTTCATAGTGACCATAGTAAAAAACAATTCGTTTAACCGCTATAAGAAGAAAAAACGACAGGCGGACAGGGAACTGCCGATAACGGAAGAAATTTTAAAGGATGTGGAGAATGTTGAATTTGATACGAAGGTTCTGGAAATAGAACAGAGGGATTTCCTTATGCACTTTCTGGAACAGATGAGTGAGGATTATCGGGATATACTACTCTTGCGATACTATCACAATTTGAGTGCGGCGGAAATCGGAGAACTTGTGGGCAAGTCGCCGGACACGGTCAGGCATATCATCCATAGGGCAAAAAAGAAGCTGCAGTGCATGATGGAAGAGGAGGAACTTTTTGGAAGCAGCTGAAATATTTTTCGATTTACAATTCTTGGATGGTGAACAGGAGAAAGATTTCTTTGAACAGATATATGAAACTTACAGGGATGAAATGTACCGTAAGGCTTATCGTATTTTAAAGAACAGACACGATGCGGAGGATGTCGTACAGGAGACATTTGTTGCCCTGATGGATAATTTAGATGTGCTAAAGAATAATCCGCCGCAGAAAAATTGGAATTACATACTTACGGTCTTGAAAAATAAATCATATAACCTCTGCAAACAGAGAAAGAGGCGGGCGGACCAGGAAGCAGAGGGAGAATCGCTGGAAAATGTTTTTGACGATGAACTGGATGTCAGGTTTCAGAAATTGGAACGTCGGGAACTTTTGGCAGAGGCGCTAAAACATATGAATAAATCCTACCGTGATATACTGCTCCTGCAATATTACCATGATATGAGCATTACAGAAATTGCCAGGGTTCTCGGCAAAAGCCCGGACAATGTTGGGCATATGTCCAGGCGGGCGAAAAAGAAGCTGAGAAAGCTGTTGAAGAAATATGGGTTTGAATCATTTTAACAGGTGAAAGCGGCTACAGTTCAGCCTTAAGATTTTGCAGCTGTTGGTGGAGGATTGCGATATGAAATACAAAGGATTGCTGTTTGATTTTGATTATACGCTGGGAGATTCCACAGAAGGTATTGTGCTCTGTGCAAACTATGCCATGGAATGCCTGGGATACCAGCCGGCAGACCGGGAAACAATACGCCGGACAATCGGTTTGCATCTGCAGGAGGTTTACCATGTTTTGGTAAAAGCGCAGGGGCTGGAAGGGAAAGAAACGCAAGAAAATGAATTTGCGCGGCTGTTTATGGAAAGAGCTGACCAGGTGATGACGGAGAAGTCCAGTTTTTATCCTGGTGTGTTAACCTGTATCCGGCAGTGGAAGGAACAGGGATATAAACTTGGGGTTGTGACGACAAAATACCGCCACCGGATAGAAGGCATTTTGGCGAAATACCAGGAAACGGAGCTGTTTGACATTATTATTGGCGGGGACAGTGTAAAACACCCCAAGCCGGACCCGGAAGGGCTTTTGCAGGTATTGGAAATATGGGACATGTCGAAGGAGGAAGTGCTTTATGTGGGGGACAGCCTGGTGGATGCCAGAACCGCTCAGGCAGCGGGCGTGGACTTTGCCGGGGTCACTACTGGCACTACGGCAAAGGAAGCGCTGGAGCAATATCCGAATATTGGGGTATTTGCCAAAGTGGAGACATTGCCTTTGTGAATGAAAAAGGGCCTCGCTTCATCATTTAAATAGAGGATGGAGCAAGGTCCTTTTGTTATTTCTTGTTTTTCAATGCTGCTTCCACAAATCCTTTGAACAATGGATGCGGACGGTTCGGTCTGGATTTGAGTTCCGGGTGTGCCTGGGTGGCAACAAACCAGGGATGGTCTTTAAGTTCCACCATCTCGACAATCCGGTTATCCGGTGACAGGCCGCACAGCTTCATGCCATGTTCCGTGAGGATGGAGCGGTAGTCATTGTTGACCTCGTAACGATGGCGGTGCCTCTCATGGATAGTCTGTTCTCCATATACCTGATATGCCCTGGAAGAAGTGTCCAGCACACAGGGATAAGAGCCGAGACGCAAGGTTCCGCCGATGTCTTCGACATCGCTCTGGTCGGGCATCAGTGCAATCACAGGATGGGTGGTATTGGGATTAAGTTCAATGCTGTGTGCGTCATGGAAACCGCAAAGGCTTCTGGCGCATTCGATGATTGCCACCTGCATACCCAGGCAAAGCCCCAGATATGGTATCTCATGTTCACGTGCGTATCTGGCAGCCGTTATCATGCCCTCCACGCCGCGGTCCCCAAAACCGCCGGGAACTAAAATGCCCTGTATATCGCCAAGAATTTCTTCTACGTTATCATCATTTAATAATTCTGAATCTACCCATTTGATATTGACGGTGGCGCGCTCCGCAATGCCGCCGTGCTTTAACGCTTCCACAACGGAGATATAGGCATCGTGCAGAGCCGTGTATTTCCCAACCAGGGCGACATTTACCTCTTTGTCTGGATAACGTAAGGCATCTACCATGTCAATCCAATCGGTAAGGTTAGGCTCTGGGCACTCTAGATGGAGGCATTCACATGCCACCTGTGCCAGGTTTTCCTTCTCCATGGCAAGTGGCGCCTCATACAGGTATTCCACATCCAGGTTCTGCAGCACACGGCTGCAGGGAACGTTACAGAATAAGGAAATTTTGTCTTTGATTCCCTGGTCTAAAGGATGCTCGGAACGGCAAACAATAATATCAGGCTGGATTCCCATGCCTTGCAGTTCCTTAACGCTTGCCTGTGTGGGTTTCGTCTTCATCTCGCCAGATGCACTGATATAGGGAATCAGCGTTACATGAATGAGGATGGCATTCTCATGCCCCACTTCATGCTGGAACTGGCGGATGGATTCTAAGAAAGGCTGGCTTTCCATGTCCCCCACAGTCCCGCCGACTTCGATGATGGCGATATGGGTCTCCTCCGTAGTAAAATTCCGGTAAAAACGGCTCTTGATTTCATTGGTAATATGAGGAATTACCTGCACTGTCCCACCGCCATAATCGCCGCGCCGCTCTTTCTGCAGGACGGACCAGTATACCTTGCCGGTGGTGACGTTAGAATTTTTACTTAAATTCTCATCAATAAAACGCTCGTAATGACCTAAATCAAGATCAGTCTCTGCCCCATCATCGGTAACAAAAACCTCTCCGTGCTGGATGGGGTTCATGGTTCCGGGATCAATATTAATGTAGGGGTCAAATTTCTGCATGGTAACCTTGTATCCGCGCGCTTTCAATAAGCGACCCAAAGAGGCGGCGGTAATTCCTTTTCCGAGACCGGAAACGACTCCGCCGGTGACAAAGACGTATTTTACGGGCATAGGTAATCCTCCTTAATTCTAAAATGTTTAGTTTGTCCAATAATTAATATATTATACAACCTAAGCAAAAAGAAATCTAGGACTTTCATAAAAAAATTCATAAAAAGTTTAGCAAAGAAATATTGATTTTCAAAGGGAATGCACATATAATAAAAAGAGTATCGCGTGATAGAGGGATGCGGTATTCAGGAGGAAATCAATGGAGAACAAAGGAAATAACAATAATAATGGAAGAAAAAATAATGGCGGGAATAACAGGAATGGCATGACGGTTATGGTCTTTATCCTGGCAGCGCTTCTGGTGCTGTTTCTGACAAGCCTTTTGAACAGCTGTGCGAAGAGCGCTACCAACAAGGAAGTGTCTTATTCGGAATTTATTAAAATGATAGAGGATGACAAGGTAGCGGAGGTCAAATTTACTTCCAACAGAATTAAGATTTTGCCCAAGGGTGAGAATAAATTATACCGCATTACTTATTATACGGCAGAGCTGAGAGATGACGAACTGCTTCCGCTGTTAAGGGAACATAACGTGAAGTTCAGCGGAACAGTGGAAGACGTGTCCTCGGCAATCTTGTGGAATATGGTGAGTTATGTCCTGCCGCTGGTACTGGTATGGGTATTATTATACTTTTTGATTTTCCGCAAAATGGGCGGCGGCGGAGTAATGGGAGTCGGCAAGACAACTGCCAAAGTCTATGTGGAGAAGTCTACCGGCGTGACATTTAAGGATGTTGCCGGGCAGGACGAGGCCAAGGAGTCCTTGCAGGAGGTGGTGGATTTCCTGCATAACCCCCAAAAATATACGGACATCGGAGCCAAGCTCCCCAAAGGAGCGCTTCTGGTGGGACCTCCCGGAACCGGTAAGACGCTGCTCGCCAAGGCGGTGGCAGGTGAGGCAAATGTGCCATTTTTTTCTCTGGCAGGTTCAGATTTTGTGGAAATGTTTGTCGGCGTGGGCGCATCCCGTGTGCGGGATTTATTTAAAGAGGCGCAGAAACAGGCGCCCTGTATCATTTTTATCGATGAGATTGATGCAATTGGCAAGAGCCGCGATACGAGATATGGCGGCAATGATGAGCGTGAACAGACATTGAATCAGCTTTTAGCGGAGATGGATGGTTTTGATACGTCCAAGGGCTTGCTGATTCTGGCTGCAACGAACCGACCGGAAGTTTTGGACAAGGCATTGCTGCGTCCCGGTCGTTTTGATCGCAGGATTATTGTGGATAAGCCAGACCTCAAGGGGCGTGTGGATACCTTGAAAGTACATGCCAAGAATGTGCTTATGGATGATACGGTGGACTTGGACGCCATTGCGCTTGCGACTTCCGGCGCAGTGGGTTCCGACCTTGCCAACATGATTAATGAGGCTGCTATCAATGCGGTGAAGCAAGGCAGGAAACATGTAAATCAGGAAGACCTTTTTGAGTCGGTCGAGGTAGTCATTGCCGGCAAAGAGAAAAAGGACCGCATTATGGGACCCAAAGAGAAGAAGATGGTGGCATATCATGAGGTGGGCCATGCCCTGGTGACGGCATTGCAGAAAGATACGGAACCGGTACAGAAAATTACCATTGTGCCGCGAACGATGGGCGCACTTGGCTATACTATGCAGGTGCCGGAGGAAGAGAAGTACCTGATGACCAGGAATGAACTTGTTGCGCGTCTTGTCACTTATATGGGCGGGCGTGCTGCGGAGGAGATAGTTTTTGACTCGGTGACGACGGGGGCTTCTAACGATATCGAACAGGCAACGAAGATGGCGCGCGCTATGGTGACGCAGTACGGCATGTCGGACAGGTTCGGTCTGATGGGGCTGGTAACGATTGAGGATAAATATCTTGAAGGCAGGGCAAGTTTAAACTGCGGCGAGGAGACAGCGGCACAGATTGACCAGGAAGTCATGAAGATTTTGAAAGACAGTTACGATGAAGCTGTGCGTCTTTTGCAGGAGAACAGGGATATCCTGGATGAAATTTCTGAATATCTTTATGAGCATGAGACTATCACCGGCAAGGAATTTATGCAGATTTTCCGCAAATTAAAGGGAATACCGGAGCCGGAGGAGAAGACGGATGCCCAGAAAGCCGCAGAAGGATTTCAGGCGGAGGGCAATACCGGATTTCTCTCACACAGTTCCCAGGATGAACTGTCCAAATCCCAGGAAGGGTATCTTGAAGAGGACGATGACTTGGTAGTGGATACCCTTGAGGAGCCGTTGCCGGAGCAATTTCTGTTTGGCATGAGTCAGAAGCAGGAGAATGATATACAGATAATCCCTCTCCATAAATCTGCGGCAGAAGAAGTGTCGGATGAATTATATATTGCTGAGGATATAACGGAGGAGCTGGCAGCGGAGGAAGCAGAGGAACTGTCAGAAGAGGCAGGTACGCCAGCGGAGGAAGCAGAGGAACTGTCAGAAGAGGCAGGTACGCCAGCGGAGGAAGCAGAGGAACTGTCGGAAGATTCAGGTACTTCAGCGGAGGAAGCTGATACACCGATGGGAGAGCCAGCGGATATGCAGGAAGAAGCAGGACAAATGCTAACCGAGGAAGATGATATAGAAGAACTGGAGGAAGTTGCTGCAATTTTAGAAGAACCAGAGGAAGCTGCTGCAATTTTAGAAGAACCAGAGGAAGCTGCTGCCATCTTAGAAAGCATGGTGGAGATTCCGGTGGAGGAAGGAACCTCATCCTGGACAGAACCAGAGGTAATTCCAGGGGAAGAAGCGGTTATTTCCATGGAAGATTTGGAGGAAGCAGCGGTTATGCCTTTGGAAATACTGGAAGAAACTTCGGAGGAAGGTTCTGATACGCCATGGGAGGAGCCGGATGTCGTATTGATTGAAGCAGTGGACAGTGATTCACAGCCGGATGTGAATATGGTAGAAGAGGAACAAGAACCCGAGGAAGCGCAGATAGAGGAAGTCCCTCCTATGTCAGCTTTGGAACAGCTGGAATTTGCTAAGAAGAAACTGGAAAAGAAGCTGCAGGAAACTGCCGTTGGGCAAACAGAGCCTGCCGGGGAGGAACCACTAGAATTGGTTGTTGAGCAGACACAGCCTGTCGGAGAGGAACCATTGGAATCTGCTATGGAGGAAGCAGAAATTGCTGATGGAGGGCCAGGACAAACCGAAGAATCTGCAAAGGAGACAGAGCAGGAAAATTATCTGGACAGATTATTAAAAGGAATGGAATAATGTTCGACATTCAGGAAGAATTGAAGAAACTTCCCCAGAAGCCTGGGGTGTATATCATGCATGACGCCAAGGATGCAATTATCTATATTGGAAAAGCGGTCAGTCTCAGGAACCGGGTGCGTCAGTATTTCCGCCCCAGCCACAATGAAGGGCTGAAAAAAGAGCAGATGGTAAAGCAGATTGCAAGATTTGAGTATATCATCACCGATTCTGAACTGGAAGCATTGATTCTGGAATGTAATCTGATTAAAGAACACAGACCGAAATATAATACCATGCTGCGGGATGACAAGTCATATCCGTATATCAGAGTGACGCTGGGAGAGGAATTTCCCAGAGTCCTCTTTTCACATCAGATGAAAAAAGACAAATCGCGGTATTTCGGTCCTTACACCAGCGCCGGGGCGGTGAAAGACACGATAGAGCTGGTCCGAAAGCTTTACTGCCTGAAAACCTGCAACAGAGTGCTGCCCAGGGATATCGGCAAGGAGCGTCCCTGCCTGAATTACCATATCCATCAGTGCATGGCGCCTTGCCAGGGAAATATCAGCCGGGAGGAATACCGCAGGCAGATTGACCAGGTCATAGAGTTTCTCAATGGCAATTATAAGCCGGTCATCAAAGAGCTGGAAGAAAAAATGCAGCTTGCTTCCGAGGAGATGAATTTTGAGAAAGCCATTGAATACCGGGAATTGTTAAAGGCGGTAAAACAGATTGCCCAGAAACAAAAGATAACCAGTTCGGACAGTGAGGACAAAGATATCATTGCCATGGCATCGGATGGGGAAGATGCGGTGGTGCAGGTGTTCTTTATCCGGGATGGGAAACTGATTGGACGTGACCATTTCCATGTGACGGTGGGGAGTGAAGATACCAGGCCACAGGTCTTATCTACCTTTTTGAAACAATTCTATGCGGGTACGCCATTCATTCCCAGGGAACTTATGCTTCAGGAGGAGATAGAGGAGGCGGAGGTAATCGCAGAATGGCTGGCGCAGAAACGTGGGCAGAAAGTGTATATCCGTGTGCCTAAGAAAGGCACGAAAGAGAAATTGGTGGAGCTTGCAGCGCAGAATGCCCACATGGTGCTGTCCCAGGACAAGGAGAAAATTAAACGCGAAGAGGGAAGGACTATCGGGGCATTAAAAGAGATAGGAGGGCTGTTAGGGCTGGAAGAACTGAAACGCGTGGAAGCATACGATATTTCTAATATTAGCGGTTTTGAGTCTGTGGGTTCCATGGTGGTCTATGAGAAAGGCAAACCGAAGCGCAGCGATTACCGTAAATTTAAGCTGCGTACAGTCACAGGACCAGATGATTACGGCTCTATGCATGAAGTGCTGACGCGCCGGTTCTCGCATGGTATGCGGGAGCAGGAAGAACTGAAAGAACGAGAGATGGAGAACGATTATGGCAGTTTCACACGTTTTCCAGATTTGATAATGATGGATGGCGGAAAAGGACAGGTTAATGTGGCATTGCGTGTGCTTGATGAGTTGGGTTTGCAGATTCCGGTATGTGGAATGGTAAAAGATGATAATCACAGGACGCGTGGGTTATACTACCATAACAGGGAAATTCCCATTGACCGCCATGGGGAAGGTTTCAAACTCATCACGCGGATTCAGGATGAAGCGCATCGGTTTGCCATAGAATATCACCGCTCCCTGCGCAGCAAGGAACAGGTACATTCTGTGTTGGACGATATTCCGGGTATTGGCGCGACCAGGCGTAAATCGTTGATGAAAGCGTTTCCCTCGCTGGATGCCATTCGCGAGGCGGACGTGGAGACGCTGGCCGGTCTTCCGGCCATGAATCAGCAGTCCGCGCAGTCGGTTTATGATTTTTTCCATCGCCAGAATGTTGATGGCAGTAAAGTTGTATGATAAGATGTAGATAATAACTTAGTAACCTTACCGGAAGATGTGGATTATTTACCCCTAAGGCGGAGAAAGGAAGATGCAGATGTATAATGGGAATGGAGTAAGCGTAAGTAAGATAGTGGAGAAGATGGAGCTTAAGGTCTTGAATCCGCAGGTGGATATCAAGAAGCGTAAAGTGACTACGGCAGAGGTGAACCGTCCGGCATTGCAGCTGGCAGGGTACTTTGATTATTTTGAAAAGAGCCGGGTTGAGATTGTCGGCATGGTAGAACACGCATACATGCAGAAACTGGAAGAGAAAGAAAAGCTGGAAATCTATCAGACATTTTTTGCCCACAATGTCCCCTGTGTAATTTTCAGCCGCAACCTGCAGCCGGATGCAGATTTCCTGCGGATTGCAACGGAGTACAGCACACCGGTATTGTCTACGGGTTATGGGACATCCGAGTTTATGGCAGAACTGATTTACTATCTGGGCGAAGCGCTTGCGCCCTGTATTTCCATCCATGGCGTACTGGTGGATGTATATGGCGAAGGTCTTCTGATTATGGGTGAGAGCGGCATCGGAAAAAGTGAGGCGGCGCTTGAATTAATCCGCCGCGGACATCGGCTTGTCAGCGATGACGTGGTAGAAATCAGCAAGATTAATGAACATACGCTGGTGGGCACGGCGCCGGACGTCACCAGATATTTTATTGAGCTTCGCGGCATCGGCATCATTGATGTAAAGACGCTGTTCGGCGTAGAGTGCGTCAAAGAGAAGCAGAACATTGATTTAGTAATTAAACTGCAGGATTGGAAGAAAGAAAATGAATACGACCGCATGGGATTGGATGAGGAATATACAGAATTTCTGGGAAATAAGGTGGTATGCCATTCCCTGCCCATCCGTCCGGGACGGAATCTTGCCGTAATCTGTGAGTCAGCGGCAGTAAACCACAGACAGAAGAAGATGGGATATAACGCAGCGCAGGAACTGTACCGCCGTGTGCAGGCGAATCTCCAGAAAGGTTCAGAAGAGGAAGACGAAAACGAAGAGAATGATTAAAACTTGGAGGAATTGCACAGAAATGGAAAGAAAAAATGCATGGAAGAAATATCCGCAGGGCAAGCGGGAAGCTGTCTTTGCCTTTGCGGAGGACTATAAGAAATTTATTTCCGATTGTAAGACAGAGCGGGAATGCGTCACAGAATTGATTGCACAGGCCAGGGAAGCAGGATTTGAAGATTTGCAGAAAGTAATTGCCGAAGGGCGTAAAGTGCAGGCGGGCGACAAATTGTATGCCGTAAACATGGATAAGACGCTGGCGCTGTTTGTGATTGGCAGGCAGCCTTTAGAAAAAGGCATGAATATTTTGGGAGCGCACATAGATTCCCCCAGGCTGGATCTGAAACAGGTGCCGTTGTATGAAGATACAGAGATGGCGCTCTTAGACACGCATTACTACGGCGGCGTTAAGAAGTACCAGTGGGTGACGCTTCCTTTGGCGCTTCATGGCATCGTAGTGAAAAAGGATGGGACAAAGGTGACGGTAAATATCGGTGAGAAGGACGATGACCCGGTATTTGGCATCAGCGACCTCTTAATCCATCTCGCATCAGAGCAGTTGGACAAGAAAGCCGCCAAGGTGATTGAGGGCGAGAACCTGGACCTGCTGGTTGGCAGCATTCCTTTTGAGAGTGAGGATGAGAAGGAAAAGGCCAAGGATGCAGTCAAAACAAATGTACTGAATATTTTAAAAGAGCAATATGATATAGAGGAAGAGGATTTCCTGTCAGCGGAAATTGAGGCAGTCCCGGCGGGAAAAGCCAGGGATTACGGATTTGACCGCAGCATGGTCATGGGTTATGGACATGATGACAGGGTATGTGCATATCCTTCTTTTGCAGCAATTTTGGAGGCCGGGGCATGTGAGAAGACAACCGTGTGCCTGTTGGTGGATAAAGAGGAAATCGGCAGCGTGGGCGCAACCGGAATGCAGTCCAGATTTTTCTTCTATGCAGTATCGGAGATTATGGAAGCGATGGGCGGTTACAGCCAGGTCCTGTTTAACCGTGCCATGACGAATTCCAAGGTGCTGTCCTCCGATGTGAGCGCGGCCTATGACCCATTGTATGCATCTGTGACCGAGAAGAAGAATGGGGCCTATTTTGGGAATGGGCTGGTGTTTAACAAATATACCGGTTCCAGGGGCAAGAGCGGCTCTAACGATGCCAACCCGGAATATATGGCAGAACTGCGCAGGATTATGGAAGATAACCAAGTGTCTTTCCAGACTTCTGAACTGGGTAAGGTGGATCAGGGCGGCGGCGGGACAATCGCCTATATCCTGGCAAACTATAATATGTCGGTGATAGACAGTGGTGTAGCTGTGCTGAATATGCATGCACCGTGGGAGATTATCAGCAAGGTGGACCTCTATGAGGCAAAACTGGGGTACACTGCATTTTTGAAAGAGGCTTAATGTGAGTGAAATATTTTGGAAACAGTTACAGCAGATAACAGGAAGCGGCAGATGTTTTCGGCAGGAGGATATGGGCAGGCATACGACGTTCCGCGTGGGAGGACCTGCGGAATACTATGTCTGCCCTGAGAGGTCACAGATAGGAGAGATTATCTCATTATGCCATGCACATAAGATTCCTTGGATTGTGGTTGGTAACGGAAGCAATTTGCTGGTGGGAGATAAAGGAATCCCTGGCATGGTCATTGAACTGGGCAAAGAATCCTCACAGGTAATAGTCGATGGCAATGAGATAAAAGCAGAAGCCGGGGCGCTGTTGTCTGTGGTAGCCAGGAAAGCTGCAGACCACGAACTTACCGGCATGGAGTTTGCCTCCGGGATACCTGGAAGCGTGGGCGGAGCCGTGGTTATGAATGCAGGAGCATATGGCGGCGAGATGAAGCAGATTATCAAACAGGCAACCGTCCTTACCGCCGAGGGTGAGGAGCGGGTACTTTTGCTGGAGGAATTGGACCTTGGCTACCGCCATAGCTGTATCCCTGAGAATCATATGATTGTGCTTGACACGGTGCTCGCACTGGAGAAAGGCAATGCTGCCGCTATCGAGGAAATGATGGCAAAGCTGCGCAGCCAGCGGAGCGAAAAGCAGCCGCTGGAATATCCCAGCGCCGGCAGCACGTTTAAACGTCCTGAGGGATATTTTGCCGGCAAGCTCATTCAGGATGCAGGGCTCAGGGGATACCGGGTAGGGGATGCCCAGGTGTCGGAAAAGCATTGCGGTTTTGTCATCAACCGCGGAGGGGCAACGGCGGCGCAAATCCGTCAGCTGATCTGCGATGTGCAGGACAAGGTGGAGCAGCAGTTTGGTGTAAGGCTTGAGACAGAGGTACGATTTGTAGGGGAGTTCTAAGTGGGAGAAAGCGAAAGGCAAGCCTTTCGGGAAAATGCTGGGAAAGGAAAGGTGGCAGGTTGAAGTTTGTAATTTTGACGGGAATGTCCGGGGCAGGAAAGAGTACGGCGTTAAAAATGATGGAAGATATAGGATATTTTTGCGTGGATAATCTGCCGATTGCATTGATAGAGAAATTTGCCGAACTTGCGGATTTACAGGATGCGGAGCTGCAGAAAGTCGCTGTGGGGGTGGATATCCGCAGCGGACAGACATTGGGAGAACTGCAGGATGTGCTAGACAGGCTGCAGCAGAGAGGCATGAAGTTCGACATCCTTTATCTGGATTCCCAGGATGATGTGCTGGTCAAAAGGTACAAGGAGACCAGGAGAAGCCATCCGCTTGCCGGAAATGAGCGGGTGGACCGAGGAATCCAGGAAGAACGGCAGCGGATGGAATTCCTGCGTAAGCAGGCAAGCTATATTGTGGACACCAGCAACATGCTCACCAGGGAACTGAAGGCGGAGCTGGAGAAGATTTTTGTCCGCAACCAGGATTATAAGAATCTTTTTATCACAATCGTCTCGTTTGGGTTTAAATATGGAATCCCTACGGACTGCGACTTGGTATTTGACGTGCGTTTTCTGCCCAATCCCTACTATGTGGAGGGGCTGCGCAGCAAGACCGGGAATGACCGTGAGATTCAGGAATATGTGATGCAGTTTCCCGAGGCGTGGGAATTTATGCGTAGGCTGGAAGATATGGTCAAATTTTTGATTCCCAATTATATTGTTGAGGGCAAAACGCAGCTTGTAATCGGTATCGGCTGTACCGGTGGCAAACACCGGTCTGTGACGCTGGCAAATGCCCTTTTTGAGCGGCTTGCGGACAGGGAAGGATACGGTATTAAGATTGAGCATAGGGATATCCAAAAGGATTCGCATAAAATGACCATATGACATGAGGGGAGACCATCTGACCTAAGGAGGGACCATCTGACCTAAGGAGGGACCCACGAAGTGGGAGGATGCCTTAGGTCTCTTAGAGCAGTCAAAGAAGTAAAACAACTGGGAGGATGTAAGATGACGAAGAGGGCAGGTGTGCATTTATGTCGTTTTCAGGCGAAGTGAAAGAGGAATTATCGCGGCAGTTCCCTAAGAGCAGACATTGCCAGATTGCGGAGATTGCAGCGGTATTAAGTTTTGTGGGCAAGTTGGAGGAGATGCAGGGACGCAAAATATTGCGTATCTATACGGAGAACATTTCCCTTGCCCGCAAATATTTTATTTTGATGAGAAAGACCTTCCATGCAAATGTGAGCATTGCAGCGAGGCAGAATGTATATCTTCACAAGAGCAGGATTTTTGTGATTTCCCTGGCAGTGCCAGAGGAAATCCGCAAGGTGCTGCTGGCAGTGAAATGGCAGAATGAGAATGGAGAAGACATCCGCAGCGGAGGTCTTGCCAACAGGCTTTTGGTCCAGAATGACTGCTGCCGCAGGGCTTTTATCCGTGGGGCGTTCCTGAGCGCCGGTTCCATGAGCGACCCGGAGAAATCCTATCATCTTGAGGTTGTCTGTAGCGGGCTGCCCAAAGCGGGACAGCTGCAGGAAATCATCAACAGTTTTGGCATGGACGCCAAGATAGTCCAGCGCAAAAAGAGCCATGTCGTGTATTTGAAGGAAGGTTCCCAGATAGTGGATATGCTCAATATTATGGGAGCCCACGTGGCGCTGATGAATTTAGAGAATGTCCGTATCCTCAAAGAGATGCGCAACTCTGTGAACCGTCAGGTAAACTGCGAGACGGCGAACATCAATAAGACTGTGAGCGCTGCCGTCAAGCAGGTTGAGGATATCAATTATATCAAAGCAGTGCGGGGGCTTGACAGCCTCTCGGACAGCCTGAAGCAGATTGCCTTGCTGCGGCTGGAGTACCCGGAGGCGGCATTGAAAGAGCTTGGTACATACTTGGAACCTCCGGTAGGTAAATCAGGCGTGAACCACAGGCTGCGCAAATTATGTGAAATTGCGGAGGAATTAAGGCAGTCAGGGAAGGGGTGATTCTTGGTGAAGAAAAAACTCTTGTTTGTATTTAATCCCTTTTCGGGGAAGGGGCAGATTAAAAATAAACTGCTAGGCATTGTAGACCAGTTTGTGAAACATGGCTATGAGGTGACAATCCATCCCACGCAAAAGCCCCAGGATGCGATGGGGCAGGTGGAAGAATATGCGGGCCAATATGACTTAGTGGTGTGCAGCGGCGGGGATGGTACCTTGGATGAAGTGGTGTCCGGGATGATGCGCCGCAAGAAAAAGACGCCCATCGGCTATGTGCCTTCGGGAAGCACCAATGATTTTGCATGTTCGCTGCAGCTTCCCAAAAATATGGAGGAAGCGGCGAAGCTTGCCGTAAGCGGTGTGCCTTTTTCCTGTGATGTCGGTAAGTTCAATGGCGAATATTTTGTTTATATTGCGGCTTTTGGCTTATTTACAGATGTGTCCTATGCTACCAGCCAGGAGCGGAAGAACCGCATAGGGCATCTCGCCTATATTTTAGAGGGCGTGAAGAGGATTCCGGCAGCACAGCCCTACCAGCTTCGGATTACCTATGGGGAGCAGGAGATTGAAGGGGAATTCATCTATGGGATGGTTACCAATTCTGTTTCCGCCGGGGGATTTCGCAATATTACCGGCAAGAACGTTAAATTGGATGACGGTCTCTTTGAGGTGACCTTAATCCGTATGCCCAGAAATCCGATAGAACTGAATGAGATTATCGGCAGCCTGACAAATCTGATTGACAATACAGACCTTATCTATACCTTTAAGACCCATTGCCTGAGGGTGGATGCCACGGAGGAGGTTGCCTGGACACTCGATGGGGAATACGGCGGGAAGCATAAAAATGTCACGATATCTGCAGAGAAACAGGCAGTGGATATCATTGTTGGCAGTGAGATGAAAAGCTGATTTACGCAATGCCTGCAGACAGTGGTGTAGTAATGACAGAAGGATACCCCACTGGTTTCTGCTATGCCATAGTGTATGTGTGCTTTATGCAGTTTTGGGCGCACAGGCTTTTTGGCTTTTTAGGTCGGCTGGGCTGGAAAAACAGATTGTCGGGTAATTTTATGTATGCTATAATCTTCCGTAGGAGTAGTCGTGTTACAAGGTGGTAAGCCTCCCACGAAAGATGGGAGGTGGTGCAGATGGAATATACATATGATATTTTAAGCCTGTTATTTTTGGGCGGTAACTTCCTGATTGCATTGCTTGCCTATTTGGATAATAGGAATAACAAGCGCAAATAAATAAACCTACCTTGTATCTTAGCCGGATTGAGGTAGGTTTATTTTGTAAACTTAGCTTGGGAGACTAACCACTTTGTGGGCGGCTGCTCCTTTTCTATAATATAGCATTTCTGATTCTGAAAATCAACTGCATTTTTTAGAATCCGGCGAAATTAGAAGGTAGGTGATTGTATGCCCAATATTCTTGAAGTAGCTAAGGATACAATAGAACAATTTCAGAAAGAACAGAGGCATATGTTGATAGCAAAAGAAGAAAATGCAACAAGGACATATGAGAGTTTAAAGGATGACTATTTATCTTTAAAAGTAATACTCAACATAGCGGGTGTCAATCTTACCTATATTGACAAAATCAAAGAATAACAATTAAATAAACCTAAATACCAGAGGTGTAAAGGCTTTATTGAATTACAGGGCTTTGCACCTTTTTTCTCTTACAGGAAAGACCTTGTCACGCTAAAGCGTGAAAGTATCTTTCCTGTAAGAGAAAAATAATTATGCGCACTCGTGCGAGAGGAGAGAAAAATGATATATTTCATGTTATTGGAGACGGAAGAGGATAGGAAAAAGTTTCGGGAAATCTATGAAAATAACTATCTGAAAATGTACCATGTTGCCCGGTCTATGGGGCAGAATCAGGCGGACGCAGAAAATGCGGTGCATGATTCCTTTCTTTCCCTAGCGGAAAAATTCACAAAGTATTCACATTTATCGTGTAGTGAAATGACAGGTTTGTGCGTTTCTATAGTGAAGAACAAAGTTCTGGACAGTATTCGCCGCTTCAATCATTATAGCGAAGCGGAATTGGAGGATATCATCTTATACGATGAAACGCCGGAACATGATGCTCCGCATATGGCGGAGCGGCAGGAGAGGGCAGCATTTGTCCACAAGGCAATGAGCGGGATATCGGAAATCCTGCGGGAAACGCTGACGCTGAAATATTATTATCAACTGAGCAACAAAGAAATTGCCAGGATACAAGGTGTGCCGGTAAAGACGGTAGAGATGCGCTTGTTCCGGGGTAAGAGGAAGTTCAAGGAGGTATGGGATGAAGCGAATGGATGAAAAATGGCAGGAAAACCAGGCAATGAAAGACATGGTCTCCTTGGTGCATGAATACGAACTGTCCCTCATCCCGGATAATAATGAGCTGCGGGGGCGCTATCAGCTTTCGGAATCATTCTACGAGAAGATGGAGCAGATGATTGAGGAGCAGGAGAAGAAAGCACGCAGGAAGAAAGTAAGGCGGTTTGTGGCAGCAGCGGCAGCAGTTGTCCTGGTACTTTTGGGCGTGACCAATCCTCAGACAATATCAAAAGCGGCGCAATGGCTGATTCGGTGGTATCATGACCATACCTCGTTTCAGTTTGTGGAGGATGCCGGGAATATAGAAGTACCCAGATATGAATTGGGCTATGTGCCGGAAGGGTATAGGCTGGAGTTGGATGATTACTCATCACCCGGCGGATATATTCTGTACTACAATGATGAAGGTCAATATTTAGATTTTAGTTATGGTGCGATTGATGATGGATTAGAAGTAGACAATGAAAATAAAGATTTTCTGACAGTTACAGGCAGCAGAGGAGAAATTATTTATTATCTGCGAGCAAGGAATCCTGAGGATGAAAGTTATATGGTTTGGATTAGTGAGGATGGCAGATTAAAATTTGATATTATGGGGAGTTTCTCACAGGAAGAATTGCTGAAAATCCAAAAGGAGATTCATCTTGTAGAATGAAAAGCCTGCAAAAAACTTTGAAAAAAATTGTAAAATAATGTAGTGTTTTTTGCCTTTCATACGTTTATTAAGTAGAAGCTTAGGAAAGCGCTGAATTAATCGGCGATTTATTAGATAAGCTTTGAGAAAACTGGGAAGGAGGGGAGTCTAATGATAAGGAAGAATTTGCAGAGAAAGGTCGTAGGCGTACTATTGGCAGGGGCAATGCTGCTTTGCGTACAGCCCAATCTGGCATATGCAGAAGAAAGTGTGGGATATGTGGGAGAAGTGAAAATGCAGACGGAGAGTGTTTCTCCGATGTATGTGCAGAGCAACAGATGTCGGACATATTTAAACTTTAGTGGCAGAACGGTAAATTGTAAGGTTGTGATAAAGGGAAAAAATGGAACAACCAAAATTTCTGGCTTATTAAAGTTGTATGACAACACGGCGTGCAGACAGGTGGCTAGCTGGGCGGTATCGGAATCAAAGTCTTATTATAGTGGAGCAAAGACTGCGACAGTGAAAAAAGGGCACAGCTATAAGCTTTCTTTTTCCGGCAAGGTGTATGGGAAGAATAATAAATCTGGCGAGGCCATATCGTCATCAACCAGTGGGAAGAATTAAGGAAAGAAGTGTATTGCATGTGAGGAATTGTTGTATTAATAGCAGTGTCATAAACGAAAGCATCAATATAAAAATTTTCTATATTTGACACGGCAGAGTTTAAAAATTAATGGGAAAAATTTCTAAAAATAATTAGGGTTTTTCCCATTAATGTTTTTATTAAGCAGGTAATGTACTTCATTGAATAATCTTATGATGATTTGAAAAGGGTGTAAATTATCTACTGCTAAAAAGGAGAAGAAAAATATTTAATTCGGAAAGTGTTACAGAAGAAAAATTTTTGACTATAAATTATTTTTTCATGCAAGTTGGACAAGTAGTCAATCTAGTGAGTCCGTATCAATATTGAACAATAGGAAAAATCAGAGTAATACTATAAAATGGACAGATAATATGAAGTTTAAATTGGAGGTAAAAATGTTTTGTAAAAAATTAAGGAAGAAAATATATGCAGTAATATTAGTTGTGACAGTTTTAATATCGGCGGTATATAGGGAGGAACTTTTTGCCAAAGGCAATGATGCAGAAATTAATGATTTACCAAGATGTATACAGGCTCAAATGTTGGAGGTTGAGGTACAAGGGCATGGGCTTAAGGGTAAGCATAAATTTCCAAATGCTGAGATAGCAGATTATAAAGATGGGATATTGTCAACATTAGATGGTGAAGCGAAAATTCTTGAGGAAGAGGCTTTTGCAGGCGATGTCTATAAAAATGATTCTAGCTTTTATAGCAATCAGGTCATAGTATCTGCAAGGGAATGTTCTCTATCGGGCAGTATTGTAGCAGAAAACGATATTCAGATTACGGCCGATAACATAACTGCAATAGATGAAGAAAGTTGTGTCATATATAGCAAAAGTGGAAATATTACCATGGAGGCGGATGCTATTCAAGTTTCAGGTATTCTATATGCGCCAGAGTCTTCAATTACATTGAAGGGTAAAGATGTACACGTAAATGGTGCAATTGTTGCTAAAAATATAACAGTTGTAGCTGATGTTTTTGAATTGGACGGATATCCTGACAGTGATTTGCAGAAATTGGAATGGATTAAAATACCAGATATTAATAGTAATTTCACCACAGTTGATACAGAAAATAGAAAACTTATTTTTCACTTAGAAAATAATGAAAAAACAGATATTTATGCCAGACAAGAAGGAAACTTACAGTTTGAATTTTTGGAAACGGTAACGGAGGACAAATATGAGGTAAGTTTTGAAAATATCCAAGGAGTGAAAGAATATCGTACAGTAGCACAAAGGTTTGGTGAATCTTTGCCGTCAGTTCTTTTTACCTATGCTTCTAATGGTGAAGATTTAGAGGAAACAGAACTAGATACAGATGGAGATGGAATTGCAGATGGATATGAAATATGGGATTTAGGAACAGATTTTCTTTGTGCAGATACGGACGGAGATGGATTTTCTGATGGCTATGAGGTATTTATTTTACATTCAAATCCTCTTGAAGTTACAGAAAGTATTGACAGTGATGGAGATGGATTATCTGATAAAGAAGAAATGCAAATGGGGACAAATCCCCATCTTTGTGATACAGACTTTGATGGTATAATGGATTCTATAGATTCAGAACCATTACTTACAGACGTTGCCAGTGGGCAAGAAGTGAATTATGAGGTTGAGGTAAAAACAGGAGTTTTTGATGTATGTAGTCGTTATTATGATGAGAATGGAGTGGTATTTGAGAGTATTTATAATTATGTGAATGGAACGCTTGCATATGTAAATGCTGAGGGAAGTGAAACCAAATATTTTTATAATGCCCAAGGATATGAGATAGCAAGTATTCAGCCCATAGAAGGAGAGTACATTGTAAATACTCATACATATGATGAATCTGGGAATGTAATTCGTAAAACATATAATGGGATGAAATACGATTATGCATATGACGAAGCTGGAAATGTGCTGGAATCCAGCCTAGGGGAACGTACACTGCTGGAAAATTCTTATCAAGATGATCAAATTGCAGAAATGATTTATGGCAATGGGGATATTCAGAAACAAGAGTATGATGATGAAGGAAACCTTATCAGGACTTTTATCAATGGGGAAATTGTATATGAATGGGAATATGAGGAAGGATATCCTATATCTTATAAAGACTATATAAGTGATAAGAGTTACAGATATGAATATGATAGTCAGGGGTATCTGGTTAAAACAATTTGTTCAGATGGATTTACAGTTGAATATTTGAATAATGGGGAGTATGCAAAGGTTCTTTATAGTTATGAAGGAGAATCTATCAGTAAAACGGTAGATATTGTAGAAGAAGGTGAAGATTCCATGAAAGTGGAATTATCCTGCGGAAACGATACCTATGTAACTATGGTGGAAGAAGATAATTTAACAACACATTTTGTTACGGATGAAGGTGATGTTGTTGCAAAAAATGAGAAAGAAATTGTAGATGGGGAGATTGTTGTAGCAGAGTCAATTCAAGATGAAAAAATTGAATATGAATATGATGAATTAGGCAATATCACGAAAATAAAAAAAGATGGAGTTGTAGCAGAGACTTACGAATATGACAGCTTAGGACAGCTTGTCAGGGAGGATTCTCTGGAAAAGGGAACTACAACCATAAATGAATATGATTTAGACGGCAATGTTATTAGTTCAACCAAGTTTGGTCTGGATATGGAAGCCGGGACAGAGGAATTTGTAGGAGGAGAAAGAACAGAGTATGCTTATGAGGATGACAGTTGGCGAGATTTACTAACATCATATAATGGAAACGACATCCTCTATGATGAAATTGGAAATCCCATAAAATATTATAATGGTATGGAATTCAAATGGATAGGGAGGCAGCTTGTCAGCGTACAGAGAGATGGAAAGTTAATTGACTACTCATACGATTCTGAAGGATTGCGGATTGGTAAAACCGTGGATGGAAAACATACAGATTATTTTTGGGAAAATGGGAATTTGATAGGAGAGCACAGAGCAGATGGTACTGTTTGGTATATATATGATGCTTGTAATGTAGTAGTTGGTTTTCAATATAATGGAGAATCTTATTATTTCAACAAGAACCAGCAAGGGGATGTACTTTCTATTTTAGACAAAAATGGTACTGTTTTGGTGGAGTATACATATGATGTCTGGGGAAACATTATTGAAATTTCTGGCAATCAAACATTAGGAGAAATGAATCCTATAAGATATCGAGGGTATTATCAAGATACGGAAACAGGTTTTTATTATCTTCAGAGCAGATATTATGATGCACTGACGGGAAGATTTTTAAATGCAGACAATATTTTAGATTGTGAGGCAGGTCATGCTGAGGGAAATTTATTTTCATATGTGGGTAATAACAGTGTGATGCGGATAGATCCAAGCGGTCATGAATCCATTACTGTAAATATTCTTACCGTAGTTGTTGTTTTAGTATTGGTGTATTATTTGTCCCATACTTTCCTCAAGACTATGTATAAGAATGTTAATAAAATAGTAAATGCTATGATTGAGGGACTTCAAACCATAAGTCCTGGAATGTCCAGTTATAAGAAAAGGGCGAAAAGCATATTCCGTGCGGTTGAGAGAAGCTTTTCAAAAGCAAAAAAGAAATATAATACAAAAGAACTTCATCATATTGTTGCTAAGGGTGATTATAGGGCAAATGATACGAGAATAGCATTGGCCGAGGTTGGAATAGGTATAGATGGAGTGTTAAATACGATATGGTTAAAAAAGGGATTTCATAAGAGAATACACAGGAAAGCGTATTATGCATTAGTGAATGAGATTATTCTTAGATGTAAATCTATGTCAAAAACGAATGAACAGCAAAGGAGAAGGATTGTTAGAGCATTAAGGGTAATCAAAGAGACTTTAGCAGCAGGAGACAGAATGGCTCCGTTTTAAAACAAAATTTATTTTTTTCTGATGTGAAGAATAAATCTGAAAGGATTAATACGAAAATGGAAATGATTTCAAAAGAAGAGGTTGCGTTATATAAAAAAAGTGATTCCTACCAGAGACTCAGGCGGCTTAGGAATGAGGGGATGGAGTCGCTGCAAGGTTATTATGAGAAATATAAAGATAAAGCGGCGTATTTTAAAGAAGAGACAGAGGGGAAGATTGTGCGTGAAAGGTATAGCAAAGGCGGCATGGAACTGCCGAGGGGTATTCTGACGGAATGCCATTTAGAAAAACTCCTCATCGGAAATATATCTCGTGGAAGGTTTGTAAAAAAACGCACAAACCCTGGTTTTGTGTATGGTTATGATGAAAAGGGGAGTTTAGTTGCATGTGATCGTTTAGAGGGAACGATAGAAGGCAGGGAGCATATTTTTTGGGAGGCTCCCTCCATACAGGTAGGGTTGAGTTATAATCTATTGGGACTGGAGGAAATCATGGAAGTAAAATATAACGAGGCGGGAAAGATAGAACGTTATGTGTATGGCAGTGTGTTTGAGGGAAAGGTTGACAATGTCAGATTAGAGCAATATGCATATGAGGGAAATCAAGCGAATGCCACGTTGCTGGAAGGGGGAGTATGCCATTGGCCGAAACATGAAAATAAAGATTATCATGATTTGTTAAGGGATTTGGTGGGGGATTATACGGATAATGTTACAGGGATGCACGTTATTCTTTATATGGATGAAGAAAACAGGGTAACAGACTATGCATGGTGCGATGACCAGAGACCGAATGAGGTTTTGAAAGGTGTGCCTAAGTATAAACTGGTATTATAATTCAGCCTAAGCTGTTTCTGTTTTCCGAACGGATGGAATTTTGTCTTGAAGTTATATCCATCCCTTGAAACATGCAGTTAATTGATATATGATTATTTAGAGGAGGATAGAAGAACAATGAAAAAGAGACTATGCAGTATGATTTGTTTATGCAGCCTTGTTTCAGTTATGCTTTGTGCATGTGGAAAACAGCAGATGTGGTGTAATGGATGGAGAAATAATATATATGAATGGTAAATGGATGATTTTTGCAACGAAAGAAGCAAGGAATGAAATATAATCCGATTTCCATTAGGTTAATTATCCTTCAAAACAAAAGATAGCAGGTGATTGAGAATCATGTTTTTAAAATTCGTATTTACACAAGTAGCAAATATGCTGAAAAAGAAAGAGGCAATGTTCGCATTTCTGATATTGTTCGCAATGGTAATCTATACATTTATCAGCAACGTCCTGGAGTTTCAGGGGATGGATGTTGCCGAAATGTACCATCCGATGAAATTAATGTTGGTAAGTTACAATCGAGTAGCAAATGATGCGGACATGACAGCGTTGTTCATACAGCTCTATCCGTTCCTCATTGTGCTTCCGGCTGGTTTTGGCTTATCAAAGGAATACCAGCTTGGCGAACACGTATACCTGAGCGCAAGGCTGGGGAACCGGACATATAAATTAAGTAAAATTTTGGCTTCGTTTCTGGCAACGGCCATTGTCTTTACCGTGCCGTTTCTCATGGAGTTCCTGCTAAACTGCGTGTCATTTCCCTTAGACGCTGCCGGAGACTTGTCAAATTGGCCTGTATATGATGAGCAATATCTGGAAGGGGTAGGAAATTATTTTATGGGCGGTCTGTATGAGGCAAATCCATACATATATGCGCTCGTCGGTATCCTGTTGTTTGGGCTGGCGTCGGGTCTGTTAGGGGCAGCCACGGTGGTAATCTCATCCTTGATCAGGGTAAAGTACAATATATTCTTATTCCTTCCGTCATTAATTTTATTAAATCTGCCGCTCATGCTTCCAGCGGATAATCTGCCGTTCAGCGTTCAGTGGTATGATTATCTGCTGCTGTTTGATGAGGAGGCAAAAAGCGGAATATTTTTTGCCATTGCCGCGGCGATTTTGCTGGTGTTTGTGGCGGTGGGCTCCGTTGTCAGCAGCAGGAAGGATTGCCTATGAGAAAATATCAGAATGGTTCCATTTATTTGGCAGCCGTAATTGCGGGCATTTTTTTAAGCGTCTCCTATGTGAACCCATACGAGGGGAAAATTCTCCTGTCTGAACTTGTCTTACAGCTAAGCGGCTCGCGGGGGGAGTTCGTGTTAAATTATGAAAATGCACTGGAACTGGTGGAGCTTGCGATGCGGCTGCTGCCTGACGTGATTATGGAAGCATTTTTGGGGATTGCCCTATACCGGCATTTCTGCACGGCGAGCGTGTATGTATTTTCACGCTGCGCAGACCGCAGGAAATGGTATTGGAAAGAAATGCTGTCTGTGGGGAGGGACGTATTTATTTTCCAGGGAATCATGATGGCAACGGTAATCATTGCGGCAGTATTCCGATGCCAGGTACAGATGGATATGCCTGGCGTGTACCTGCTGGCATGCCATTTGACGTTGTATTTCTTGTGGAGCTATTCGATGGTTGTTTTGATTAATCTCATTGCCCTCAAATTTGGCAGCAGCCTGTCTTTTTCAACTGTGATGGCAATGCAGAGCATCGGCATCGTCCTGTTGGGAGCGGGGAAAATAGCAATGAGAATTAATCCCATTGCCCGGCTGGTGCTGGGCTGGCAGAGAAGTTTTGTGCCCAAAGTGGACAGCATACAGACGTCTGCCTTTGAGAATTTTTATATGGAAGAATCTTTGCTGGTTTTAGCAGTTATAAATATTGTGTTATTGATAATTGGGGCAGCAATCGTCAAAAATCATGATTTGCTGATTTCTGATTCAGAGATAGGAGTGGGATAGTATGCAGCTGATAGCGGACAGGGCAGGAAAGACGCTGAAAGGAAAAGAGATTTTAAAGGACATTAATTTGAAGCTGGAAGGCGGGACGGTCTATGGCTTTGTGGGGAGGAACGGCGCAGGGAAGACAATGCTGCTGCGCGCTCTCTCAGGGCTGATGAAGATAGATGAAGGAACGGTTGCCCTTGATGGGAAAATCCTGCATCATGATTTTTCCGTCCTGCCTAGCCTGGGGATTGTCCTGGAGAATGCGGGCCTGTATCCAAACATGACGGGATATGATAATTTAAAGTACCTCGCGGGCATGAAAAATATAATTGGCAAGGAAGAGATAAAGCTTGCGTTCCGGCGCGTGGGGCTGGATGAAAATGACAAGCGGACGTATGGCAAATATTCCCTGGGCATGAAGCAGCGTTTGGCGATTGCACAGGCAATCATGGAGCGCCCGGATGTGATTATGCTGGACGAGCCGACTAACTCCTTGGATGAATATGGGGTAGAGGAAATCCGCAGCCTGATTCTCGAGGAGAAAGAGCGTGGGGCAATGATTTTGCTGGCAAGCCATAACAAAGAAGATATCCGCGCGCTTGTCGATGAATTATACAGAATTGACGGCGGACGAATTGTGGAGCAGGGAGGAGAGGAATTATGAGGATACGCATTATGGCAATTATCATTGCGGCTGTTTTCTGTTTTTCCGCCATATTTGGAATGGCAAAGAGGACGACATATACAGATATTACGGCACAGGCTAATTACATGGATGGCCTGCAGACGGCAGTGCTGCCGGAAGAGATGGCGGTATCTTGCTGTGAGGATATGCCGAAAATGCTATTGGATGCGCCGCTTGTAATCAAGGCAAAAGCGCTGGGGCAAGTTGAGCAGCTTTTTCATAATACCAGGCAGAAAATCCAGGTGGAAAAGGTGTTTAAAGGCAGCACAATCCAGGAAGGCTCAGAAGTATATGTGTTTTCACAGGAATGGAGCGTGAGCCTGTCCATGGAGCCGGCATCCATCGAGTGCGGGTTTGTGGACATCATGGGCGAGGGGGAGGAATACCTGATATTTTTAAGCGGCAGGGAGTTAGAGAGCAAAGAGGGCGTGCCGATGTATGAAATGTTTTGGGATACTGTAATAAGCCCCGTATTCTGTTATAAGGACAGAGAAGAGAAAGCAGTAAAATATGACCCCAAGAATGACCATACTTATGTGCCGTACCGCGAGGTGAAAGGGAATGAATTTTTCTGTGATTCCGAGAATGGATTTAAGGCATGGAGGGAACTGAAAAAGAAGATGCTGCGGGAATACAGTTACTAAGGATATTTTCTACAACAGGAAGAATCAATACAAAACTGCTGTAAGAATTAAGATAGAAAAAGGGCAGGGTGATGTCATCAAAAATAAAATGCAACAAAATATGGCAAAATGCACTCAAAATAGATGAGAGTTGCAATCAATATATGAAATTTGCGGAGGAGGGAACAGAGGCATGAAAAAATTTGCTTGTGTTATTTTGGCAGTTATTGCGGCAGTTAACCTTACAGCTTGCAGCCAGGAACCTAACGATGAAAAGCCGGTCATTTACCTGTATCCTGAAAAGGAAGAAGCTGTCTCGGTAGAGCTATCATACGATGGGAATCTTACCTGCACCTATCCTGAATATAAAAACGGCTGGAAAGTCACAGCATTTCCTGATGGGCAGCTTGTAGACGAAAAGGGAATTTCCTATAATTATCTCTATTGGGAAGGGGAGAAATTGCCGGAATATGATTTTTCGCAGGGATTCTGCATAGCGGGGGAGGATACGGCAGATTTTTTAGAGAAATCCCTTGAGGAATTGGGGCTTACCCGCAAAGAGGGCAATGAGTTTATTGTATATTGGCTTCCGAGGATGGAGAAGAATCCATATAATCTGATTTCGTTCCAGCGGGAAAGCTATACGGAGCACGCGAAGCTGCGCATCAGCCCGGAGCCGGACACATTGCTGCGTGTATTTATGGCATGGAAGCCATTGGAAAATCCAGTACAGATTCCGGCGCAGGAATTTTCCCATTGCGAGCGGAAAGGATTTACGGTTGTAGAGTGGGGCGGATGTGAGGTGAAGGAAAAATAAAATTTAATTTCCGAAAGCCCTTTTCTTTTTGGGAAAAATAAGGTAAACTATACAGTATGAAGTGGAATCCCCATGAGGATTTCACTGGGAATGGCATTTTTCAAGGGGCTTAGTTGGAGATGCCATACGAAAAATAAAGATAGTGTTTCCTGCCAAAGGGCAGAAGACAGAAATGGAGGAAGAGAAATGTTAGTATCTGCAAAAGAAATGTTACAGAAGGCAAAACAAGGACATTATGCTGTTGGTCAGTTCAACATCAACAACCTGGAGTGGACCAAAATCATTTTACAGACAGCACAGGAATTGAATTCTCCGGTAATCTTAGGTGTTTCTGAGGGCGCTGGAAAATATATGTGTGGTTATACAACCGTTGTAGGTATGGTAAATGGTATGCTCAAAGAGCTGAACATTACAGTTCCCGTTGCCCTGCATCTTGACCACGGCAGCTATGAAGCTTGCCTGAAATGCGTGGAAGCAGGATTTTCATCCATCATGTTCGATGGTTCCCACTATCCAATCGATGAGAACGTAACAAAGACCACAGAGCTTGTCAAGATTGCACATGACAAGGGAATGTCCATCGAGGCAGAGGTTGGCGCAATCGGCGGAGAAGAAGACGGAGTTATCGGCGCAGGCGAATGTGCAGATCCCGATGAGTGCAAGGCGATTGCAGATTTGGGCGTAGATATGCTGGCAGCCGGTATCGGCAATATCCACGGCAAATATCCTGAGAACTGGGCAGGACTGAGCTTTGAGACCTTGGATGCTGTTCAGCAGAAGACCGGGGAGATGCCTTTGGTGCTTCACGGAGGTACTGGAATCCCAGAGGATATGATTAAGAAAGCAATCTCTCTTGGCGTAGCTAAGATTAATGTTAATACAGAGTGCCAGATTTCCTTTACGGCAGCTGTAAGAAAATACATCGAGGAAGGCAAGGATCTGGAAGGCAAGGGATTTGACCCACGTAAAGTTCTTGCACCGGGTGTAGAGGCAATCAAGGCAACTGTAACAGAGAAGATGGAATTATTCGGTTCTGTTGGCAAAGCTTAATTGCTGCGGCTATATAGAACGAACAGTTAGGAACATATCGAAGACAATAAGGGGCAGGTGTGCTTATAGGAAGTTCACCTACCCCTTATTTATTTAGGAAAGTCCGTGTAGAATTAACGTGATGTGCAGCCCCATCCAGGGGAAGTTTTTTGTTTACAAGTGCAAAATTGTCTGTATAATATAAATATAGGATAATGGACGGATTGTATGTTTTATTAAGGTGATGAGGAGTGTGTGGGAAGATGAAAGAGAGAAAAGATACGCTGCCTGAGAAAAGGAAAAAGTCAGGAAAAGGAAACAAACTGATTATAGCGCTGATTTCCGTTTGTCTGATTATGACGTCTTTGCCCAATATGTATTATCAGACCTTTGTGCTGGCGGCAGGACTGCCGGATGATGGTGTGCAATATGAGATTTTCTCAGTTTCTGAGTTGCCTGAGAATGTAAAATTTCAAACAGTTCCTGTGGGGACGCCGGCAGAAGCTTTGAATCTGCCGGGCAGCCTGACTGTGTCATACCGCCGGAATCTGCCTGATGACCTGGAAATGCAGATGGGACCTGAGGGTGCAGGAGGCGGAGATACAGAAGGAGTGCAGGGCACAGCATTGGCGTCTGCGGAAGAATTGGAAGATCCAGAGGTAATCTCTGATGTTATCATCGAAGGCATTACATGGGAGAGTAAGCCGGAATATGACATGGAACAAGAAGGAATGTATGTTTTTGCGCCTGCCTTGCCGGATGGATATCTGCTGTCCGAAAGCATTGCTTTGCCGGAAGTTGTCGTAAATGTGGAGCGTGAGGGAGATAAACCGGAAGGGAATCTCCGGGAAATGGACGATTTCGGTGATATGGGTATGGACCGTTATTCCGGGAAAGAGGATGATACGCTTTCTTTAGGGAATGAGGAGGACGCTTCTCTTAACAATATGGAAAAGGAGATTTTCTATGCAGAGGATGAGAAGGAAATCCTCTATGCAGGGGATGGTGAGGAGTCCCCTTTAGATGATGACGATACGGAAACGATTACGATTGCTGCCGGGCAAAGCGAAACCTGGGATGCACGTACCTTGAGCAATGTAACGGTGATTGTAGAAGAGAGTGCTGTACTTACGATTACAGGCGTTATGACAATCAATGGCAATGTCACGATTATGGGCGGCGGGACGGTGCAAAGAGGAAGCGCTGCGGCTTATTTCAATGTTCCGGCCAGTGGAAACCTGACCTTAGGGAATATCACCGTGGATGGGAAGTCTGTCTCCTCGGGGTATTCTATGCTGGCAGTTGCTTCGGGCAAATTGACCCTGGATGATGGGTGCATAATCCAGAACTGCACAAAGCAGGGAAGCGATGGGGGAGCCATTAGCCTGAGTTCGGGGAATGCGGTCTTGAACAAGGCAGTTATCCAGAACTGTACGGCGAGCAATCAGGGCGGCGCAATTTATATGAATAGAAGCACAGTTGATATCCATGGCACGAAATTTGAAAACTGCTGTGTTGGCAGCGGCACATCCAGCGATCGGGGTGGTGCGTTATATATATCTAATAGCTGTACGGTAGATATCAACGGCGCTGTATTTCAACGATGTTCAGCAAGGGGAAGTGGCTGGGGTTCTGCAGGTGGGGCATTTTATGCGCATACTGACAATCGGATAAATATCAGGGATACCTTGATGGAAGAGTGCAGCGCGGGGGGTCAGGGTGGAGCGTTTCTGACAATAAGTGGGAATATTGTAAATGTTTACAGCGGTGTCTTCCGCAATAACCGTACGACATCTACCAGCGAGGTACATCGCAATGTAGGAGGAGGCTGTATCTATAACTGTACAGCAGTCCTTAATATATTTGGGGGCAGTTTCCTTAACAATTATGCGATTAATAAAGGAGGCGCTATCCTTCATTGCTGGGAACAGGGGACTACTACGAATATTACCGGCGGAACGTTTGCCGGGAATTATTGTGACTATAAGGATGAAAAAGCAGATTACAGCGGCAGCGGCGGAATTTTCAACTCTTCTGTGGGCAACCAGAGTTCGGAATTAAAAGTTAGCGGAAATGTCAAGTTCAGTGGGGATGGTGTGGAAGGATCCGGTGTGGATGGGATTTACCTGGATAAGGAAAGCGGCGTGCCCAGGAAAATATCTATCAGCACTACGCTGACGTATCCCGTGAATCTCTATGTGAAAGCAGTCGAGGGATATATCATTGCAGAAGGAAAGGATGGCTATACCTTTCTTCATGAGCGGGATATGAAGAAAATCAGATTTATAGATATCGGCGATTCCGGCAAGACCTGGTATGCAAAGCTGAGCGATGACAAGACGCAGGTCATACTTACGGAAACAGACCCTGGATATAAATATTTTGTCTATTATATCAGCAATGGCGCAACGGGGAATGTGGTGGATGATAAGCAATATGATGGGGAAGAAGAGGCAATTGTGAAGTCAATTCAGGATGAGCAGGGGCAGGATATCCTGACTTATGAGGGACGCACATTCCTTGGGTGGAGCAAGAATGAGGATGGTTTTGGAACGCTTTACCAGGGGGGTGAATCTTTAGGGAAAATAAAGGAGGATGTGAACCTCTATGCTGTTTTTGCGGAGAATCTGATGGCTGACTTCTATTCCGGGAGCGCTGGCAGCAAAGTAAGGAAAGAGAGCGTGATTGACGATGACAGGAAAGGGAAGGTGGAAGCCCCGGAACTGGAGGATTTGAACGACCCGGAATATCCAGATGAAATGGAAGGCTGGACAAAGGCTGGCTGGGCCAGGCAAGAAGGGCAGTTTGACGTTGCAAACCAGCCGGAGGACGAGATTACGTTGGAGAATCATCAGGAATATTGCGGCATATATGAGAAGGATGTAACGTTAACCTATGATAAAAATGGGTGGGATATTGCATTGGATTCTGTAACTGACATAGAGACTTGTTATGCCAGGGTGTATAAGGAAATCACCTACCAGCCGGCAGAATTTACAGTTGCTGCGGATCCAACTTATAGGGACTTCCGTTTTATCGGCTGGAATACCGAGCCGGATGGTTCAGGAGAAACTTATCATGCAGGCGACACGGTCACGAGTAAGTCGGATGTGACCTTGTACGCAGTTTTCGAGAAAACCGTGCAGGCAGATTTTTATTCCGGTGCGGCGGGGCAGAAAGAAACGCTGTCTGCAGAGGCCGGAAAGGACGGAAGCGTGTCCATAGAAATTCCTGAAATTAAGGAATTAGAAGGCATGGAAGGCTGGGAAAAATCAGGCTGGGCCAAGGAAGAAGAGCAGTTTGCCATCTCCTGCCAGCCGCTGGAGGAGCTTACGTTAGACAGAAATGCTGTTTACTGCGGTATTTATGGGAAGAGCGTAACCCTGACTTATGACAGCAATGGGGGAGACAGTGAGCCGGTACCTGCTTCTGACACAGGGATGAGTTATGCCAGGGTACATGAGGATATTACTTACCAGCCCGCGGAGTTTGCGGTTGCTCCCGGCATCACCTGTGGAGACTTCGCTTTTGCCGGGTGGAACACCGAGCCGGACGGTTCGGGGGAATATTACCATGAGGGCGATACGCTTACAAGTGAGACAGACCTCACCTTATATGCAATATTCACCAAGTCGTTCCTGGCAGATTTCTATTCCGGCGGGGCGGGGCAGAAGGAAACCATAGAGGCTTATGCCAGCCTGGGGTGGACGCAGCCGATAGAAGCCCCGGAACTGAAGGATATGGAAGATTGGGATAAGATAGGCTGGACAGAGGACGAAAACCAGTTCCGGGCAGATTTTGCAGCGGGCGAGGAGCTTATTTTGACGAAACATTCCTCCTATTATGGTATTTACCGCAAGGACGTCATTTTGTCCTATGACATGAATGGCGGCGAAGGCGAGCAAGATCCCATGGCAAACTCCTGTTATGCAAATGTACATAGTGAAATAGGCTATCAGCCGGCAATATTCGCTGTCGCGCAGGAAGCAGCCCGCGATGGGTATGTATTTGTTGGCTGGAATACAGAGGCGGATGGAACAGGCAGCAATTATCAGGAAGGGCAGGAAATTAGCCTGACAGAGAATCAGACGCTTTATGCCAGATGGGTCATTGCCAGGGCGGACTACCGGGTAGAGCATTACAAACAGGAACTGGATGGGAGTTATCTGTTGGATACAGCGGAGGAAGCAGAAGCCGTTGTGGGGGATGAGGTAAGTGCAAAGGCGAAGAATTATACCGGGTTTACAGAGAACACAGCACATGAGAAGCGTGTGGCAGCAGGAATTGTAGCGGCAGATGGCAGCCTGGTGCTGAAGCTTTATTATGACAGGGACATTTATGAAATAAACTTTGACCTGAATGGGGCAGAGGGAGAGGTTCCCGGAAGCCAGAGCGTGCCCTATGGGGGATATGCCAATCAAGTGGCTGAGCCTGCAAGAAGAGGGTATCATTTCAAGGGCTGGTTCATGGACAGCCAGGGTATGGAACAAAACCGCTGGGATTTTGACATGCGGGTGGAAGAGAACTTCCGTAAGGCAGCGGCAGACAGGAATGGCTCTCGTAAGGTAACGCTTTACGCAAAATGGGTGGATGAGACAGCCCCGGTATTAGAGGAGATTAGTTTCAACCGGGGGTATGTAAACATTCGGGATTGGATAATACGGAAAAAGAACCTTATCATAACCGTTCCCATTTTTGAGGAAGGGAGTGGGGTAAAGCAGTTAGATTATGCCATATCGGCAGCGGTGGGAGATAAACCGCGGCAGTTGGCAGAAGACGGCACGGTATCGCGGCAATCGGATGAAAGGGCGAAAGCGGAGGAAGGACAGCAGTCTTATGAAACATCTGCCGGAATGTCGGTGGGTTCTGCAGCCGGAACCATTGAAATTCCCGAAAGCAGGAAGGGGCTGAATCTGTTCTATGGCGTCCTCACGCCGAACCAAGGGGAGTTTGCGGCGGGGAGAATCCAGCTATTGATGAAGGGAGGGCAGATATTTGCAAAGATTACGGTATCAGAGGACTTTAAGGGAAATATCAGCCTGACATCTACGGACAATGCCGGCAACCTGTCCGCGGAAAAGACAATTACAGCGCGGGAAGGCGGGGTTATCGTTGAGGACAATGCCCCGGAGATTGAATTCTCATCCAGGCATGGGGAACTGTCGCAAACATTTGCACATGATATCGATATAAAGGTGAAGGTTCAGGATGATGTGGATTCCAGTGGCAATGAGAAAATTGCAGGCGGCATAGCAGCCGTGACCTACCAGCTGGATAAGGAAAAAGAATTGTCCGTGCCTGAGGAGGAATTTACAGGCGGCATCGTGGAATCGTATGGGTTTGAGGTAGAGGTATCCGGTGCAGGCAGGCATGTCCTGCGCGTGACAGCTGTGGATAATGCGGGAAATACGAATACGCGCCGGACGGAAGTGGACATCAGGAACAAAACAGTGGAGACTCCCAGGCAATTGCCGACAGCAAAAGCGCCAATAGACAGCGAGCCGAGAACGGGAGATGCTGTGAATGTACAGGTGTATGCAACGCTTGCGATGGTTGCAGGGCTTTCGTATTTGCTGTTGTATTTTGCCGATAGTTCCGGCATAACCGAAAAGGAAAAGGAGGAGTTGGTTTCACGTCTGCTCAGATGGGCTAAGAGAGGAGGAACCGTCCGAAAACTGTTATCATTTGTGGCGCTATTTTTCTTCTTATTGTATTACCATAGCATAGGAAAGAGTGTGGACGTGGAATGGAATCTGGAAGACGTCTGGCAATAGTACCAAAAAAAATCAAAAAAAACCCGAAATTTATCTGAAATAGCAAAAAATTAAATTTTTATAAATTTTCTATTGCATTTCTGGCTGAATTAGGGTATCGTAGTTAGCAGATATAGAAAACAAAGAACAAGGGTGTTCCAAGAGGATTGGAATGCCCTTTTCTATCTATCAGGGAAAGGAATGAGAGAGAGATGAGTGATTTTATCAATGTATCCGAGATTTTTGGTGAAAACGTATTTAACGATGCAGTCATGCAGGAACGTTTGCCCAAAAAAGTCTACAAGAAACTGAAAGAAGTAATCCAGGAAGGAAAAGAGCTCGACCTTGAGACTGCCGATGTGGTTGCGCATGAGATGAAAGAATGGGCAATCGAAAAAGGGGCTACCCATTATACGCACTGGTTCCAGCCGCTGACCGGAGTGACGGCAGAGAAGCATGATTCCTTTATCTCAGCGCCCATGCCCAATGGCAAGGTGCTAATGAGTTTCTCGGGAAAAGAATTGATTAAGGGAGAACCGGATGCCTCTTCCTTTCCGTCAGGAGGACTGCGGGCCACTTTTGAGGCGAGAGGCTATACGGCATGGGATTGTACCTCTCCGGCATTTGTCCGCCAGGATGCGGCAGGGGCAACGCTCTGTATCCCCACGGCATTCTGTTCCTACACTGGAGAAGCGCTTGACCAGAAGACGCCGCTCTTACGTTCCATGGAGGCGATTAACGAACAGTCCTTGCGTCTGCTTCGCTTGTTTGGAAACACTACCTCCAAGAAAGTAACGGCTTCCGTTGGACCGGAGCAGGAATACTTCCTGGTGGACAGAGAGAAATACTTAAAGAGAAAAGACCTGATTTTCACAGGGCGTACATTGTTTGGGGCAATGCCTCCCAAGGGGCAGGAGCTTGAAGACCACTATTTTGGTTCCATCCGTGAACGTATTGCAGCGTACATGAAGGATGTCAACAAGGAATTATGGAAACTGGGCGTCAGCGCCAAGACCCAGCACAATGAAGTTGCCCCGGCGCAGCACGAGCTTGCGCCTATCTATGCGGAGGCCAACATTGCGGTGGACCACAACCAGCTGGTGATGGAGACCTTGAAGAAAGTTGCCGGCCGTCATGGCATGTGCTGTCTGCTCCATGAGAAGCCGTTTGCAGGAGTGAATGGCTCCGGTAAGCATAACAACTGGTCGATTACAACCGATGATGGCATCAATATGCTGGACCCGGGGAAGACGCCACATGAGAATATCCAGTTCTTGTTAGTGCTGACCTGTGTGTTAAAGGCAGTCGATAAACATGCAGACCTGCTCCGTGAATCGGCGGCAGATGCAGGAAATGACCACAGGCTGGGTGCAAACGAGGCGCCGCCAGCCATCATATCTGTATTTTTAGGCGAGCAGCTTCAGGATGTGCTGACACAGCTCATCAGTACCGGTGAGGCAACGAGAAGCCTCAAAGGCGAAGTGCTGCAGACGGGCGTTAAGACTTTGCCGGACTTCCGCAAAGATGCTACGGACCGCAACCGTACCTCGCCGTTTGCCTTTACCGGGAATAAGTTTGAATTCCGTATGGTTGGCTCCAATGATTCGATTGCTCCTCCTAATGTAATACTGAATTCTATCGTTGCCGAGGCATTTTCCGAGGCGTGTGATATTTTGGAGAAAGCAGATAATTTTGAGGAGGCAGTGCATGATTTAATCAAGGAGCAGGCCTCTGCACATCAGCGGATTGTGTTTAACGGCAATGGCTATTCTGACGAGTGGATTGAAGAGGCAGAACGCCGCGGGCTTCCGAACATTAAGAACATGGTGGATGCAGTTCCGGCGCTGACAACCGAGAAAGCAATTGCATTATTTGAAAAATTCAATGTCTTTACAGAGGCAGAGCTTGTGTCCAGAGGAGAAATCCTTTACGAGAATTATGCAAAGGCCATCAACATCGAGGCGCGTACCATGATAGATATGGCGGGCAAGCAGATTATCCCGGCAGTCATCAAGTATACCACTTCGCTGGCAAATTCCATCAATGCGGTGAAGACGGCGTGTGACGCAGATATCAGTACGCAGACAGATTTGCTGAAAGAGGTGTCCGGCTTGCTGGCAGAGGCAAAGAATGCGTTGGCGAAGCTGACGGAGGTCACAGTTAAAGGCGGCGCGATGGAAGAGGGAAGGGCTCAGGCAATTTTCTTCCGCGATGAGGTAAAGACGGCTATGGATGAGCTGCGTGCGCCGATTGATAAATTGGAAATGATTGTCGATAAGGAAATGTGGCCCATGCCATCCTATGGCGACCTGATTTTTGAAGTATAATAATTAGGGTTCGTGTGGGGGCATAGAAGAAAACACCATAAAAGGGAGGATGCCAGGGAGCTTCCGCCTCCTGGCATTTATTATGAAAAAGTTTATTCAAAAAGTTAGTTTTATATTTCCTTTGTTATGTTTTTATTATATGCGAAAGAAATGAAAATTCCATGTTGCTAAAATGAAACTTTTTTGAACCTAAAATGAATAAATTGTGAACAACGGAAAAACGGCACTTTTCACGAGACCACAAAGCTGTGGTAATTGGGGAAAAGTGCCTTTTTTTATAGAAAAGCGCTGAGCGCTTTCTACTTAATTCAATTACAGGGAGGAATTATTATGACGCAAGAATCAATTATCAGCTTAGTGAGCGAGCATACCTTTGGTATCTGGTTCCTTATCGGAGCCGCATTGGTATTCTGGATGCAGGCAGGTTTTGCCATGGTGGAGGCAGGATTTACCAGGGCAAAGAACTCGGGGAATATCCTCATGAAAAACCTCATGGACTTCTGTATCGGTACGGTTGTATTTATCCTCATCGGCTTTTCCCTTTTGCTGGGAGAGGACTTGGCAGGACTGATTGGAAAACCGGGATTCGACATTTTTACGGCTTATGCGGACTTTGATTTTTCTAATTTCGTATTTAACCTGGTATTCTGCGCGACCACGGCGACAATCGTCTCGGGAGCAATGGCGGAGCGGACAAAATTTCTGTCATACTGCATTTATTCAGGTGTGATTTCCGCCTTGATTTACCCTATTGAGGCACATTGGATTTGGGGCGGCGGCTGGCTGGCACAGCTGGGATTCCATGATTTTGCAGGTTCCTGCGCTATCCATATGGTTGGCGGAATTTCCGCGCTGATTGGCGCAGCGATATTAGGACCGCGTATCGGCAAGTTCAGCAAGGATAATGATGGAAAAGTAACAAAGGTAAATGCATTTCCGGGACATAACCTTCCGCTGGGCTGTCTGGGCTGCTTTATCCTCTGGTTTGGCTGGTATGGATTTAACGGCGCGGCAGCGACCACGATTCCGCAGCTGGGCTCCATTTTCCTGACGACCACGATTGCCCCGGCTGTTGCAACCGTAGTGTGTATGGTATTTACCTGGGTAAAATATGGCAAACCGGATGTTTCCATGTGCCTGAATGCATCGTTGGCAGGTTTGGTGGCAATTACTGCCCCCTGTGATGTGACAGACGGTCTGGGAGCGCTTGTGATTGGCGCGGTAGCTGGTCTTTTGGTGGTATTCGGCGTATGGCTTTTAGATTACAAGCTTCATGTGGATGACCCGGTGGGAGCCGTTGCCGTACATATGATGAACGGTATCTGGGGAACGATTGCCGTTGGGCTTTTCGCCACTTCCTCAGCGCCAGGCTCTGAAATTGATGGGCTGTTCTATGGCGGAGGCTTCCATCAGCTGGGTCTGCAGCTTTTGGGCTTTGTCAGCGTGGCGGCATGGGCTGCTGTCTGCATCACGGTTACGTTTATGGCAATCAAAGCTACGGTTGGCCTGCGCGTGACGGAGGAGGAAGAGATTGTCGGTCTGGATGCCACGGAGCATGGCCTTGCTTCCGCCTACTCTGGATTCAGCATTATGGATGTATCTAACACAATGACCATGGATGTGAATGAGAATACGGATTTAGGCATCGCAGAATACGAGAATGCCACAGAGGCACAGAAAAATGCAGCTGTCAAGGTGGTTTCTGCTGTTCCGAAGGAAACAACTGGCATGTACAAAGTGGTGGTGGTTGCCAAGCTGTCGCGCTACGATAAGCTGAGAAAGGCAATGAATGAACTTGGCGTCACCGGTATGACCGTAACGCAGGTTATGGGCTGCGGTATCCAGAGAGGCGCCGGCGAGAAATACCGTGGCGTGGAGATGGATGCCACCTTGCTGCCTAAGGTGAAGCTGGAGATTATCGGCGGAAATATCCCGGCAGAAAAAGTCATTGAGACCGCAAGAAAGACGCTCTATACCGGGCATATCGGAGATGGCAAAATATTTGTATACGATGTTGCTAAGGTTGTCAAAATCCGTACCGGAGAGGAGGATATGGCAGCGTTGCTGGATGTGGAGTGATTTTGGAAGTTCTGTCCCCGACAGTGGAACAGCTGTAAATAGTTGCAGTTTTTTGGAGAATCGACTGGATTTTTTCTTGCGAGGCGATTATAATGAAAAAGGAAATATTAAGGATTATTGCCCAGTAAAGCGTTTTGAGGTGAGGAAGAATGGAGAATAACCTGTTATTTGTAAATCAGAATCACGATATCATCCGCCAGTTTCTGGCAGTTATGCAGGAATATCATTTTGCCATTGACACGGCGGATAATGGGCAGGATGCAGTTGCCTTTCTGAAAAGAAGAAAATATAAAGTAATGGTTACCGGCATGGACCTTGCCCAGGTTGACGGTTCTAAGCTGATTGCCTACATGAATAAGTTTTTTCCACAGACAGTCTGCATTGTATATACCAGACGGCTGGAACTGGCGCATCTGAAGCTCTTAGTGAATGAGCGCAAGGTATTTCGGATTTTCCAGAATACAGCAGATTTTGGCGGGGAGATATACAGCGCCATTATGGATGCGTTTGAACATTACGATATCCAGCAGAAAGATTTACAGAAAAGGCAGATTTTGGAACAGAAGCTGAAAAATGGGCAGAAGAGCCTGAAAGCACTGAAGCTGGCTGTTCTGGAGGATCAGTCTGAGCGGGAAGAGATAGCCGTGTTTCTGCATGCGCTGTTCCGTGCCTATGCCAGAAATGTCAAAATTCTGCTGCCACGCAGGGAACGGCAGTTACTGTTTGCCTATGAGACAGAATTGATTTCACGCCTGCTGGATGGTTCTGCTAAAGCAGAGGATTTAGAAGCGATGAAACAGAAGCTGTATCAGGCTTGTGGCAGCGATGGAGTCAGCCTGGTTCCCGTGATAGAGGGGATTGAAGAGGCGATGGAGATGATATAGAGCCTGAATAGTCTAAGAAGCCCCGGCTGAGACAGCCGGGGCTTCTTCCTATCTCCCCATCTTATTTAAATGAAAATGGGATATGTCTTTTACTTAAATACTGCTTTGGATGAAATTCCAGATTTCTTCTTAAAAATCTTCTTGTAAGCTTTCTTCTTGCTGTTCGGAACATCGACTTTAATCTTCTTTGCCGTTCCTTTAAAGGACTGTTTTGCTACGGTCTTCAGCTTATTGGATTTGATTTTTACCGTTGCAAGCTTTTTGCAGTTATAGAATGCCTGTTTGTCTATTGTCGTAAGCGCCGTACTGTTAATAGTCACTTTTTTCAGTTTCTTGCTTCCGGAAAATGCATTGGCTCCGATTTTCTTGACATTTTTGCCAATGGTTACGGTTGTCACTTTCTTGTTATTTTTAAATGCATTTTTTGCAACTTCTGCTACCGTGTAAGATGTCCCATTAATTTTTATGCTATTGGGCACTTTGATAGTCTTGGAAGCTTTCAGAGCTTTCGTCACAGCGACTGTCTTTTTCGAGACATCAAGCACTTTGTACTGATAGTTGCCGGAGTTGTAAGTCTGACCGTTTTTCACAGTGTTGTTTCCATTTTCAGTGACTGCCTTGTAGGTCTTTTCCGCTTCTGTGAGGGTAGCGGCGTTCGTTACCAGTTTTTTCTGCGCATCCGTCAGCTTATCGTAAGCTGCCCTTGCAGCGTCTATTGCAGCCTTGGAGTCTTTGGAAACGGTGCCGATTTTGTTAATCAGGTCAATTACGGCGTCTACTTCAGCTTTCTCCTGCTGAGCCTTGATTTCTCCATAAGTCTTTTCTGCTGCGGTAAGGGTATCGAAGTTTGTCACCAATTTTTTCTCGTCCGCTGTCAGCTTATCATAAGCTGCCCTTGCAGCGTCTATTGCAGCTTTGGAGTCTTTGGAAACGGTACCAATCTGATTGATTAAGCGAATTACTTCATCTACTGCTGAAGTCTGTCCCGGAGTTGTCGGGGCTTTGTTGAATTTCCAGTAATCTGCATGCATAAGCTGTTTGCCTGCTTCTCCTTCAAATACCAGATATAAATTATGTTTTCCTTTTACTTTTTCGGGATTCACATCACAGCTGACATCTGTCCATCCGTTTTCGCTTTCCGGCGTAGCAACCGATACTTCTCCTACTTTGTTTTCATCTTTCATCTCGTCCAAATAGAGCTTCACTTTGCCGCCGCTCTGTCCATCGGCAACCTCTGCATGCATGGTGAATTTATTAGCGCCCTCGCCAAAATCTACACCGGAAACCGCCAGGTAATCGCCGTTGGTAATTTCCGTGACCATCATATTCAGCCCTTCTACCATGGAACCTGTTTCTGTGCATTTCGCTGCTTTTATGCCCTTGCTCCATGCAATTGTCTCCGCCTCAACGCGCTCATAAGGATCCAGGTCTTTAACCTGGCTGCTTCCATCCCAGGTTCCTACTACATTAATACTATCGTTTGCGCCATATTCAAATTCATCGATATGGACGGAGCGGTAACCGCTCTGGTTTTCGCCGGAGAATCCTAACTCCACAGCCAGTGTCTGGGCATGGTAGGTAAGGTAATTCTTGCCGTTAAATTCAAAGAAACAGTGATGGTTGTTGCCGCCTGTTCCAGCCCCAAAGAAAGTGCCTTGGTTGGGGAATACAATGCCGGCAAATTCAAATCCTTCCATAGGTTTATCGCTGACCATGGCACAGATATTTCCCCTTCCGGTCTCTGTTAAATTATTGGCAAAGTTGGAGCAGTATGTAAAATAGTATTTCCCATTATATTTGTGGATGCCGGAATCCTCAAAATTGCCCGGCGCTTCAATCATCTTCGCATCCCCATCTAATTCCACCATGTTATCTTTTAACTTAACTACCCGGAACGTTTTCGGGTTATTGACGGTATCCTGGTCTGCGCCGTCTGGAAAGCCTCCGCCATAATAGAGATATCCCGTGCCGTTGTCATCTACCAGTACTGCCGGGTCAAAGAGGTAAGGTATGCCCGTGCCCTGCGGCATATCTTTTGTAATCAGCGTACTGCCCGTAGCCGGCGCCTCAAAAGGACCGATGGGGGAATCCGACTCTAACACGTAGATGCCGCTGCCGCCGTTAGCAAAGTATAAGAAAAATTTCTCTTTTCCATCAATTGTCTTATGGCCTACGGCAGGAGCCCAGGACAGGCTTGCAGCGCCCTTGTTAGCCACAGAAATCTCTCCATGGTCGGTCCAGTTCACCATGTCGGCGGAAGAGAAGACGTTTAAGGTATTGATTTTATCAAATCCGTTACCTCTTGTAGGATAGCCGTGTTCATCTTTCGTCTCTTCGTACTGCTGGGAATCATTTGTAGTGTAGATATAAACTCTTCCATTGTAAGTAATGGCGTATGGGTCTGCGCCAAATTTGTAATCAAACAGCGGGTTGACGTGCTTGTTGCCGTTTCCTGCTTTTAATGCGCCGCTGACAAGGGTGGAACCTTCGATACATTCATGTTCCTGCGGATCTTCCGGCGGAACCTCGCCATCGTCTAAGGATATGACAATGTCGTCCACATAGAAGTCCATCAGATCGTTTTCCTTTGTAGGATTTGCGGTATAACTTGTCGAGATAAAAATCTGGTCGGTTCCGGTATCTTTTGCCGTAAATGTGCCATACACTTGCGCCCATTTGCCTTTTTTTACAGAAAACGATTTAAACGTAGTACGTTGCTCCCAAGAAGCGCCATGCTGATAGCAGACCTCAAACGTTCTGTTGCTCGGTCCGCTTGTATACTTAACCCTTCCCGTTATCTTATATTTCTTTCCGTTCTCCAGTTTACCGCTCAAATCCTGCATGGGACCGGACGCACAATTTACTCTGTCTGTCACTTTTATGCTGTACTGTCCCTCATATTTGTCCTCTTTGGTTGCAGTAAGCGTAGCTTTTTCGCCGCCGCCGGTGCTGACTTTCCATCCTTCTGTAGTTCCTTTTTCGGCATCGCCGTTTACCTGCAGCGGTACAATCTCAGAGGGGTCTGGCGGTGTGTCGCTGCCTTCCTTTAACCACTGTATGCTTGCGTTGCCAAATGCGGTAGCCTCTCCCTGATCCGCGTCAAATTTTTCATCGAGGATGGTAGAGCCGTCGTCTGCCGTTACCAGTATGTCGTCAATATAGAAATCTTCTTTATCCCCACCTCCGGCGGGAGTCTCGAAAAACAGCTTGACGTCTGAAGCGTCAAATTCTTTACCATGATCGCTGTCCGCTGGCGTATATGTTGCTTCAAATGTTGTCCATTCTCCTTTGTTTACCTTAGCATTATTACCTGTTACCAGACCCGTCCGATATTGCCAGGTCGGTCCAGCCTGTAATGTGAGCAAAATACTTCTTTGCTCCGCTCCGCCGGTATAGGCGACTTTGGCGGTAAGCTTATACGTCTTTGTTTCCTGCATCTTGTTATTTAGGACAAATGCAGCTCCGCCATCTTCTGCCCCCCTGTTGTAAATCTTTAAGCATCCATTGTCCGTGTCGCTCCCAACTGTTCCGGAGGCTCCGAGCACATGTGCCGGGACGGATGTCACTAACATGCCTGCCGCCAACACCATTGCGCACGCCTTTTTCCACTTTTCGTAGAATCTCTTTTTCATATTATTCTCCTTTCTTTGCAGGAATAATTGCAGGTATTCCATAGCAGAATACACAATCCCCCTGATTATAAATTTTGTATTTTTATATTCTTACACAAATCTTTCTTTTTTTCATCCCCACAAACTATAGGAATTGTATGAAAATGAGCATGATATATTTAGTTTTTAACATTTTTAAGAAGATTTTGATAGCCAATCGAAGTTCTCATATATTGTCTATTGACTTTTTGAACAATGTTCAGTACAATGTGTGTTGAACATTGTTCAGGAGGATTTATATATGAATAACAAAGAAGCAATCATACAGGCGGCGATTGCACTTCTCAGGGAAAACGGAGAAGATTTAGAAACAATTACCGTCCGTGAAATATGCAAAAGAGCAGGCGTTGGATTAGGTCTTGTAAATTATCATTTTGGAAACAAGGATAACCTGATTGAACTATGCGTTGAGCGCATTATAAACGGAATTGTCGAGAACTTTCAGAGTATTCGAGAAAAGACAAAGGACTTACCACCTTTTGAAAAGCTGGAATATCTCGGCAATATGACTCTTGACTTTTTATTTGAGCATTATGCGGTTTCAAAAATATCGGTGCTTACCGATATGAAAAATCCAAAACCAAACGATAATACACACAGAACTTATGCCGCATATCTTCCTCTTATCGCTGCCTGCCGTCCTGATTGGGACGAAAGCATTGTAAAAAGAAAGACTTTTTGCTTGATAACGGTTATGCAGCAGACTTTTCTTCAGTATGAAACAATCTCGACAATGCTTAATATTGATTTAAGTCAAAAGGAAAACCGCAAGGCGTGGCATAAGCAAATCCTGCACGATATTTTGGAGGTATCAGAATGGACATAACAGTTATTAACGGAACGGAAAAGCACGGCGTAACCTACCACTTGAAAGAGATGTTTTTATCAGAGTTTAGAGGGAAAGCGAATATTACGGAATATTATCTTCCGAAAGACTGTCCGAACTTCTGCACCGGCTGCACAAACTGCATATTAAAGGGCGAAAAGGCTTGTAAAGACGCAGAATACATTGAAAGAATTGATAGTTCGCTCTTGGAAGCAGATTTAATTGTAATGGTCTCTCCTGCTTATGTGTTTCACATAACCGGCGCAATGAAAAACCTTCTCGACCATTTTGCATATCGCTGGCTGCCGCACCGCCCTGCTCCCGAAATGTTCGGAAAACGTGCGGTCATCATTACACAGTGTTTAGGTGCCGGTGCAAAATCTGCGGCAAAAGATATAAAGCACAGCTTATCTTGGTGGGGCATTTCTAAAATCGGTATTTTTACCGGAGCTTTAATGGGTGATATTGTCTGGGATAAGCTTTCCCAAAAGAAGCAAACGGAACTGACAAAAAAGATAGAAAAGCTTTCACAGAAATTTTCACGCATCGACTATACCAAACCTGCACATACAAATTTAATTACAAAATTTAAGTTTTATTTCTGCCGTAAAATGCAAAAGTCCTTACATAAAGCTGATTCCGAATACCTCGATGGCAAATATTGGGCAGAGCAGGGCTGGCTGGACAAAAAGCAACTGTAATATCACAAAGCACCATTAGTCATCTTCCTTTTCTATCAAATTCTCTTATAAAGGTATTTAAAAAAAATTTGAAATAGTTATTGATTTTTAAAACTGGCGCAGCTATAATTCTATTTAAAGAAAATTTGAAATAGGAGGGCGAGAATGATTGGCAGTAAGTGAAGTATTAGCAGCTTTGGCAGATGAAACCCGTAGA
>CAJTYM010000022.1 GCA_910583835.1 uncultured Lachnospiraceae bacterium
GAAGAAAGCAGGTGAGTTTATGGCATATGCATTACAAGATGAAAAAGTGAACGAAACAATCAATTACGAAAAAATGCTTAAAATGCTTGACCGAGGCATTGACGATATGGAAGCCGGAAGAGAATTGCCTCTAACAGAAGCTTTTGTTAAAATTACGGAATTAAGGAACAGGCGGAGAAATGCAGAAGTATAAAGTTATCGTAACGTGGGAAGCTGTCTATGATATAGCCGAAATTGCAGATTATATAGAAGCACAGTTTGGGATAGCAAGGGCTGACCGCTTTCAGGAAGAGATAAAGGAGCGTTTGGATAAACTTGAAATATTAGGCGGTATTTTTGGAAAAACATATCTATGTTATCGTGGATATTCTATTTATAAGAACCCATTTCCGCCGTCTATTATTTTTTACATTATCATAGAATCCGAAAAAGAAATCCATGTCTTAAGGGTGTTGAGAGAGGAACGTGATTGGGAAAGCATTCTTACAAGGCAACGTGATTATACATACTAAAACGGTAAGATAATATCTTTTCTGAATGGCATATTTTAAAACTTTAAAGGTTTAAAATTCACACCGCTCACCATTCGGTGCGGACGATTTCCCGAATTTAAAATGAAATACGGAATTAAAGAAATATTTTAAATACCATTTTTCCCATAGGAAAACATCTTTATGGCAGCAGTTGTTTATTTTAAACTCGGAATGGGTGTGTGTTTCCTCCACGCTTCTATTTAGGCGACATCTATGGAAAAATCCGCATTTCATTTTAGCCATTTCTTACAGCGGCAATAAGCAAGGAAACGCCGAACAGAGATTGCTTATCAGTCTTGCCGGGAAATCCAACGAGGGTAGTCTCCACTCTTTCAGAACGCTTACTGACAATGATGGGCAATCCTATTGCATAGTAAAAATCGTCCCTATGGGATTCAAGCGTTTTACCGTGGCTTTTACCGCTGAAAAGAAGCATTTATACTGTAAGCAAATAGGATAAAAGTTATATAGCAAGGGAAAAGCCCTGCTGCCTTTTAGGAATCCCTTAAGGCAACAGGGCTTAGTATCCTTTGTATTCTATTCCTCATTCTTTTCAAGTATTAATTTGATATGCCTGCTATTATTTCTTGTTTTATTCATTTCGACAATAATTCCAGCTGTTTCAAGTTCAACATTAAGATTATTTATTTCCCTTGATAAACGATTAGCAGTGGAGGGGATTTTTAGTTCTATACCGTCATAATGTTGTAATGCCTTAAAATTAGTTAATGATTGTAATAATGTACTCATCGTACCAGACCATTGGTAATTATTTTCTTCAAGGAAAGCCACAAGAACCTCTAGCAAATCTGGATTTTTCTTAAAATCTTTAAGCTGATAGTTCAAAAGTGTAATATAATCGGCACAGAACTCATCTCCCGCTCCTTTTCTCCACGCCTCACAAATAATAGCCATAGTCATAAAAACTCGACATTCTTATATCACATCCCTGTCTGGAAATAGAATTTGGCCTGTAATTTTTTAGAGCTTCAGACAATATCCGAAAGATACCGCCCAAAATAACCGCACGGTCGTTCATAAATTCTTCTGTCAAAACAACTTTATCATAGGCAAAGTTGTCCTTATCTGTCGGCTTTAAGATATTCATGACAATGCTCCGGCTTAACATATCGGGTTCTTTGACTACATCATAAATACCGTTTAGAATAATCGGCTGGCATAAATCGTAGCGCATCATTTCATTGTCCGTAAATAGTTTTCTGCGGATATCTTTTATACGAGTTATGATTGCACACAGCATATCGCTCTGTTTTTCAGAAAGCGTCCGCTGGTTATCAAATGCCATTAAATAGTTATTTTGAAACGCCAATGCCAGGTCAGCAGGGTTATGTGGAAACAAGCTTGGTGAATTATCTCCAACAGGGTCAACTAAAGCCTTTATAAAAGTGCTCATTGTAGACTTGCCCGAACCTTGTTCCCCGGTCAGCACCAGACAAGGATGCTCAATATCTGCGATAAACAAACTTACAATATATGCGACAAATATATTCCTCATATTCTCAGGAATCCGGCAATACTTGAAGATTTTGCCAACATCACCATTATCCCAATCGGGTAAAGGAATATTGTTCTTTTCGGAATGCTTATAAAAATACTTATATGCTTTCAGTTTAAGAGAGAAGCCCTTTTCTGAAATAGCATAATAAGCATCTGCCTTGTTCCCGGCATCAATCCATAACTCGTTATCTGGTGTTTTAATTAAGCGGTTTGGATTTTTTACTATTTTGCACTGGCCTACAATATCACCTTGAAAACTGCGGATACAGTTTTTGATGGGAGCAGCTGATATTACGTTTCCACATCTTTTGCGGTATCGGCTGGCAATGATACTGATATATTTGCTATTGCTGATGGAAACGTCCTCCTTTCCGTTTGCGGTGGAAATTGTTGCGAGAATGCCTAAATCAGTATTTTTGTAGTAAAAGCCATTCTCTATGATATCAAAAAGCACGTTATAATCTATATCCATACTTATCCCTCCTAACATGGATATTTCAATATGAAACTATGAGGTATTCTGCATATTTACTCAAAATACCATTAATAAGTTTACTGTACCAATTTGGGTAATTAGGAGGAATGCGCATTCCTTATTGGATAAATTAATTATAGCAAAAATGAAGCAACATATCTATTGACGAGATATTAGAAATTGCGTTATGTGTAAAATAAGGTAATCGCTCACTCGCTTAATGGCGAGTTTGCTCTGATGCTCTTTAAGATACATCTAATAAATTGCACAAAACATACGTTCTGTGCTTGTTTAAAAGAAAATACGGAAATAAATTTTCTATCTCCGTATCTCCCAATCCTTTTTACTCTCTTTTTGAACAAAGGCGCACTATTTTATTTTTAGCTGGGCTTTCTCCAACACACAGCTTAAAAACGGCTCTCGCATCATTTCCGCACCGTAAAAATACATCAATACGATAGTCCGTCAATCTATTCGTTTAATTTTCTCCGTCAGTACCTAAGTCTGGAAGCTGAATATAAGTTCCACTATATTATTCCAATTCGCCCGTTCCAGTAAGGATAACCTCATTTCCAGTCATTTCAAGATAGACCCAGGAATCAACGTCATATTCCGTACACCCCTCATATTTATCCTCGCCAGTGCTGTTAAGGTAAATACTTGTTATCCCCTCAAGAGCCATTTCTACATTTCCGTCAATAAAATATAAAGAAATAACAGCGTCCCACCCTCCGCTTGTTTCATAACACTCATAACTCTGTGATGGATACGAATAATTATTATCAGTATTATCTTCCGGCTGAACCTCCTGAAAATTTCCATTTACAGCCATATAAGTATCACTCTCGTTGAGCCATTGCCCATTAAGGTCACTTTTACTAAGAAGAATTACCTTATCCTCATTATAAAAATAGCAGACTGAGGTGGTGGATTGTAACACGGTATCGGAAAACCTATATTGAATATATTCCTCCGTATCATCAGTACCTACTTGAACCGCAGACGTTGGTACATTACCTACCACCAAACAGTTCTGGTCATTCAGATATTCCGAACCTACCATAAACCAAAATTCATCACCCTCTTTTTCAATCCAAAAATACAATCCGCTATCAGCAGACTGAAAAGCCTTATCTTTCCACCATTCGTGCTTCAAATCTGTTTTATCATCAGTCACATCAGACTGTACGGGGATTTCTGTAGATTCTTCCCGTTGCGGTGTAATATCATTATTCACTGTGTTGGCTATAGTTTTACTATCCCTTTTCAAAAGAGAACCAAAAACTATGATACAAATTAAGATAACCGCTACAAAGCCAATTATTACTAAACCGTATTTTCTATCTTTTTTACCCACAACCTTATTCTTATTACCGTTTTCTGTAGGAGTTCCACAATTCGGACAGTATTTCATATCCGTAACATCAGTACCACAATTTCTACAAAACATACATTCAAACCTCCATCTTTCATTCTCTGCGGGATATATCACAATCCCCCAATTCCTTTATCTTTTCGATGACCTCTTCAATAAAGCGTTCCGTTCTCCGTCTACCATAATACTCATAGGGATTTACGCTTTTCTCCGTCTTTTCGTCCATCCACGGATTCACCACCCAATAACCGTTAAACTCGAATTTAACTATATCAACCGTAGCCAGTCCAGAACCATCATGCCACATAGCGTCCATCTGGTTCCAAGCAAAGTTTTTTACCGATTCCATTGTCACTTTTATACAATCCACCCTCCCTTTCCTCCGTTTCATCTAATTACCCCTACTTTACGCATAAATACAACTGTAAGCATAGATAATAAAAGCATACCGCATATTCATATAAAAAGCAACAGTGAGTATCATTTTCTTTAGCTGATAGTTTCAAGAAAAGGAGTGATACAGTGGACTACAAACTTCTCGGAAAACGGATAAGGGAAGAACGCCTACGGCTGGGAAAAACACAGGAGAGTCTTGCGGAAGAGGTCAATATCTCAACCGCCTATCTCGGACAGATAGAACGTGGGGAACGGAGCGTTACGCTGGATAAGCTGATACCTCTGGCGAATAAACTGGGGGTAAGCGTAGATTTCCTATTAGCCGAATACCTTACCCCGAATGACGATAACAGCCTTGACCTGATGAGACAGCTTTTTAGCGGTAAAAGTGCGGAGGAAAAGGAATTAGCCGTTCATATGGTGAAACTCTTATTTTCCTATACCGAAAACCGCTTTTAGAGAGGGTACGGTGATACGGAGATAGAATTTAGAAAATTTTAAATTTTTCCTTAAGAGGGGCTTCGCCCCTCTTAACTGCTCGCTTCGCTCGTAGATTAGGGATTGGCTTATTTTACTTTTACGAAAAGATTACGGTTAAAGTGAGATTAGATATAACACCTTATAGCCATTTTTAAATAAGATTATTCAAAAGAATACAGACGGAGCGAAGCGACGTTTTTGCGAAGCAAAGGCTATTTCTAAGATTCTAAAAGTTTAAATTTTTAAAAGTTTTCGTTTTCTATCGCCGGTATCACCGTATCACCGCCTTACATAAAGTCCAACACAAAGCGTATTCCCTCCGTAAACCCACGGTAAAACCATTCTTTCTCCAGATTCCGGTAAAACTCGTTTAGTTCTTCCTCAATAGACAGGTAATCTTCCCCAGGTATCACAGCGGCTAGCCTGCGATATATCCGCTTTTCCGCCAGTTCCTCAATCGTTCGTTCCCACGGCTTATGGTGACAAATTGAATCCGTTATATACTTTTCCACAATTCCCACCGCCTTTTACTTAGCCATAGCAATCTTTTTACAACCATTTGGGGCAACAGTACGGTCTAGGGGATTAAATTTATCAAAGTCTACGGATAAATCATTGCCGAACATCTGCACATATTCCTTTACCACAGATAAATCGCTATGCCCCAGTATTTTTTGAAGCCGGAATATATCCCCGCCGTTCAATATCCACTTTTTAGCGAATGTATGACGGTAAAGGTGGGCTGATGTCTTTTCTACGCCCTTACTGCGGTTATATGCCGCTAACATATCCTGATAGGTGCGTATATCCCCTTTGTTTCCGTATGTATTACAGAATACATAGTCCTCCGCTTCGCCTTTTCGGTATTTGAGATATTCCCTCATGATATTTGCCAGCGTCCTCGAAAGAGGTATGATTTGGGCGGTGCGGTTTTTCGTGTGGTTGAGTGTTATCATACTGCTGTCAAAGTCTATATCCTCTATTTTAAGACTGAGGGCGGTGGAGATACGGTTTCCAGTACCTAAAAGATAATTGGAGAATACCCAAATCTTATATTCCGAAAATCCACAGGTCTTTAAGTTGGGCTTTTTCAAAAGCACACTTAGTTCCGTATCGGTATAAGTTTCCTTGAGTTTCTTATCTACTTTTGGAATACGGATTTTGAAATCAGCCATATAATCCATTTCCATACAGTAATAAAGGAAAGCCCGAAGCCCTCTAAGGTAGGTGTTAACCGTCACATCATTGCAGACATGCTTATCGGAACGCAGCTCCAATATAAAGTTGTTTACAGTAGCCAGAGTAACATCAGAAATAAGGAATGTTTCATCATTTAAGAAACGGTGGAATACATTAAATTGATACTGATAAAGTTTAATTGTTTCCCCAGACAGATTTTTAATCCGGCAGTGTCCTTTGAAGTCCGCAAACGCTTCGTCCACGGTTAAGTTGTCTGAGTTTTTAAGGGATAATTTTTTCATGGGAATGCTCCTTTCTTATGCTCGTTAAACGCCCAGAAAACTGTAAATCGGTCTTGCGAGTAAAAAAGGAACAAATAGAAATTTTTAGAAAGAAAAAACCTTGGTAAACTCTGAATTTACCAAGGTTAAATGCGGAAGATGGGACTTGAACCCACACGTCTATACAGACACAAGATCCTTAGTCTTGCCTGTCTGCCAATTCCAGCACTTCCGCAGACAATATAAATTGTCATGTCATCTTGACGACTTTAAAATAGTACCAAATCCTGGCGGGATTGTCAATATGATTTTTTAATTTTTTTGATTTTTTGACAATAACTAACCTTTACGAATGATAAATAAAAAATAATTCTCTTTCTCATCCATACTGAATTCCCTGAGCAGCGTGAATTCCTTATGCAGACGGAGCTGTTTTTTTACAAGATTTTTCTCATTGGCATACATGATAATCTGCCCCTGTTCTTCCAGCAACTCTGCTGCTTTATCAAAAAACGAAGCATAGAGTTCATCGAGTTCTGCCCGGCCCTTCTTTCCCCGCTCCGGCATGTCCGTAATAATCTCATCAAATAGATACTTATGTGTAAACTCAAAAAAGTCCCGGTTGATATAGTAAACTTCCTTGCCGGCAAGCTCTGTGTTCTCCTTCGCCTTGGCAATTGCCTCCCCAAAAATGTCAACGCCGTACATCACTTTCGCCGGGCACACCTTGTCCCGCTCAATCAGCATAGTCCCCACGCCGCAGAATGGGTCTAACACTTGCGCCTGTTCTGCCATATAAGGTTTTGCCAGCCTGGCTATCAAAGCCGCCTGCTCAGGCTTGATGGATGCTGCCACCGTATGCTTACGGTAGGGAAAACGCTCCTCCCCAAACGTAAACAATTTTACCAGCGGCAGGAAATCACCGTCCCGGTTTTCCATCAAGCGGATTTCCAGTTCATAATCGGAAGCCGAGTTCTTTAACCTCCCGCCAGTCTCCTGTTCCAGGGCAAAACTGCATTTTTTGACAAACGCGCTGCGCTGGTCTAAAGCCCTCGGGCTGTGCAGGCTCAGGCGGAAATAAAACGCATCATCCGCCCCATGCGCTCTTTGCAGCATTTCCAGCAGGTCAGACTGCGCCAATGTTGCCGCTGCTTCCCGGGGTCCTGCGGGGATTTTCTTTATATTTAAGGGAAACAGCAATTCCCGGTATGTGGGAATCCGCAAAACGGATTTTAAGCGGCTGGTATATACGCGCACCCCGCTTTTGAGAATCGTAACCTTCCCTTCCTTAATCTGACCTGCCGTTATCTGCTGATACTGTTTCCCGGTAGTGAGAATGACCTCCCAGGCAGCATCATATCCCTGAAACCGGTGTCTCCTGTGGACGGTGCCTTTGTCCACAAGTTTGCGCAAAGCCGACAGTTCCTCACGGATATGCTTTTCTTCCTCCACGGCAGGACGGTACGTCTCAAGCTGTTCGAGACGTTTTCTCAGCCCTCCCATACAGACGGAACAGTCCAGTCCCTTAAGCGCCTTGAGATAATCGCTTTTTACAAATAACTGCTGCTCTTTTTCGTATGCCTGATACAGCAGCAGCACATTCTCGTCCTGCCCAAGCTGTCCCAAAACCAGAGCTGCATTCTTGCGCACCTTAGGGTCGGATTCCTCCAGCATTTTAGCAAGTAAACTGTAATCTCCCTCAAGGATAGCAAGAAGCTCCTGTTTTGAAGTTTCGTCTTTCAGTTCCTGTTTTAACTCTATCAGGGTTTTCCGCAAATCCTGTCCCGTTTTCAGGCGTTCGTACTGCTCTCTTATCATATCTGCTCCAATCATTTTACATAATCCGCTTATTTTTTCACTTTCACAGAAAGCGGCTTAGAATACGTTCCGTACACCGGCTTCTTGCCGTCCATCTTGTACGGACGGACTTTGACATAGCACTTTCCTTTTTTCACGCCCGATTTCACAACTTTACTGCCCGATGCCGCTTTGCTGATTTTTGCCGCTTTCTTATACCCTTTTGACTTGCTCTTCGAGGTATAAACCACATATCCCGAAGCGCCCTTTACCTTCTTCCAGGATACTTTTACCTTCCCTTTCTTCAGGGCTTTTACAGACACTTTCGGTCTTGCAAGCACGGTTATCTTTGCATATTTTCTGCTCAGCGCGCTGTCGGATACTTTGCCGTTTCCCTTTGCCGCTATCTTATAATAATAGGTCTTTCCTGCCTTGACGCTCTTGTCCGTATAAGATGTCGTCTTCGTTGAGCCAACTTTCTGATAACCGGAAGCTTCCTTTGCAGAACGGTAAACGTCATACTCCTGCGCACCGCTGACCTTCGCGAACGTCACCTTGGCATGGCAAGCCGTTGCCAGCTGTGACACACTCACTTTAGCCGTTTCCGGTAATTGGCTGGATGGTCCTTCTGGTTTCCCGGTATTGCCCGCGTTTCCAGAATTTTCTGAACCCCCGGTATTCCCCATATTACCAGAATTTCCGGAGTCTCCTGGCTTTCCGGTATTCCCTGGTCCCTCAGAATCACCTGAATTGCCAGGCTCTTTGGGCTTCACTGCCTCCACCTGGGGCTGCTTGGGCAATTGATATCCGGTTCCCAGGAAGAAGCTTGTATGCGCCGGCTGGTTGTAACCCACGTTCTGGGTGGCAATCTGCACACGGTACTGGGTATCATGCATCAAGGTGGCGATCCGGTACTCCGTGGGAAAATCCGTATGGTACAGCCTCAGGAAAGTGCCGTCCTGTGACGGCCAGATAACCTCCTCCCGCCAGTCTCCCAGCAAATCTGCCGCCAGCGAGCTGTTGCCCTTCGTGCCGTTGATGTATGCAACATCGCGCGCTGTAAAGACACGCCCCTTGCCATAGCCGTCAATCATGGTCCGTTCCATGACCTCCTGCTCCAAATCGCCGTCCCAGTAGATGGTGAAATTCTGCATCCATTTGGTGATGGAACTCCAAGTGCCAATTGCTTCTCCCTTACTGTTCCACAAATCGTCCCCCAGAGAAGCGGAAAATTCTGCGCCCGGATTCTCCGCACTGAAATTGCCGGCAATCGCGCGCCCGGTATCGCTGTCCGCCGTATAGCGGAAAATAATCTCTCCATTCGATGCCTTGCGCAGCGCAGCGCCGTAGGGCTCATGTTCAAAACAGCTGAATATCTCAAGCCCAGGGCTTTCAGGGTCAAAATCACCGACATGGATGGCATCGCCGTGTCCCAATTCATTGGAATACAGACCGCTTCCGTCATGGTCTATCGTGCAGGCGCCAAAGACAATCTCATCAAAACCATCTTCATCCACGTCTGCCACAGCCAGGTTATGGTTGCCCTGTCCGGCAAATTTCTCATTTCCCTCCTCTGCCGTATCAAAGAACCATCGTTTCTGGAACTTTTTGTTGACAATATCATAAGCCGTCATCCCGAAGTTCACGTAATATCCGCGGCTTACGAGGACGCTGGGCGTCCTGCCGTTTAAATAAGCCACCGCTGCCAGGTAACGCTCGCTGCGGTTGCCAAAATCATCCCCCCAGTAATCTTTATTGAGAACGCCCGGCGTGCCATGAATGCCGCGCCCCGGCTCATAATCAATTGTATCTAATGTTTTCCCGGTCTGTCCTTCAAACAAAGTCAGGTACTCCGGCCCCTCTAAAATGACTCCAGCCGGGCTACGCCAATCTTTACCTGCCTGTCCGATAACATTTCCTTTGCCATCTATCGTTCCGTCTGCTGTCTTGCAGACCAGTTCCGCATAGCCGTCCCCATCAAAATCATACACCAGAAATGGCGTATAATGTGCACCCGCACGGATATTGACGCCCAAATCAATGCGCCACAGCTTCGTGCCGTTCATCTTATAGGCATCAAGATAGACATTTCCGCGGTAGCCATCCGCCATATTATCGCCCGAGTTGGAGGGCATCCATTTGAGGATTATCTCATACTCACCGTCTCCGTCCAAATCCCCGCAAGCCGCATCGTTGGGGGAATAATCGTATTCCTTGCCGTCCGGGGTCACTCCCGGGGCCGGCTTATCCAGAGGGATATCCAGATAATTGTTCTCCCATACCGATATGGGCTTGCTCTGTTCTGTATCCACACCGCCTTGCAGCGTATGCAACACATAGCTCGACTTCACCGTACCGGAAGCATCCAGGTAATTCGTGCTTTCCTTAATCGGGTCTGTCGTAATCTTCTGTCCATCCCTGTACAGTTCAAATGAAGTATCCGTGCTATCCGTACCTAAAAACCGCCAGGACAGGTACACGCCGCCCCCTGTCTTAAACGCTACGATACCCCTGTCTAAAGCTTCCACCTGCCTCCTGTCTGCCTGTGCCTTGCTTTCCTCCCCAGTATTTGCTGTCCGCGCTGCACTGCCCTCATTGGCAGCTGCTGTCTCTGCCTGTCTTTCCTCCTGTGCATACGCTGTCTGCAGCCCTTGCAGCGATGTCATGTTTCCCGCTGCAACTGCCGCACATAAAATACCTGCCACAACACGCCGGCCAAATTGCCGTCTGGCTTGCTTCCATAAGGAGGACCCGAGCAATGCTCCCTCCCTGTTTCCTCTTTTCTTCATTCTAAATCGCACCCTTCCAAAATATTTTTCTTCCATTATAAACCAAATGTGGTTTTTATTCTACATTCTTTTTTAAGAAGTTCATCTAACACTTGACTTTAATATGCTAACTTGTTAGTATATTGGCGTAGCTTAAAATAAGGAGAAAGCGTAAGATTCATGCTTTTCCGAATATTATTAAACGAAAGGGAGATTTATCCATTATGAAAAAGATACTTGTACTTATGTTAACCGTAATCATGGCATTGTCACTGGCTGCCTGTGGCAAATCAGACAAAGACGCAGCTGCTAGCGCCAAGGACAGCGACCTTGCCTATGTGAAAGACAAAGGCACTTTGGTCATCGGCATCACCGATTTTGAGCCGATGGATTACAAAGATGACGGCGGTGAGTGGATTGGATTTGACGCAGACATGGCAAAAGCATTTGCCGAAAGCCTTGGCGTAACTGCCGAATTCGTAGAGATTGACTGGGATAACAAGATTATGGAATTAGATGGCAAGACCATCGACTGTGTGTGGAACGGCATGACGCTCACCGATGAGGTGACAAGTTCTATGGAATGTTCCAAAGCATATTGCAACAATGCGCAGATTGTCATCGTACCCAAGGACAAGGCAGACCAGTACCAGGATACTGACAGCCTGTCGGACCTGACGTTCGCCGTAGAGGCAGGAAGCGCTGGCGAAGAGCAGGTATCCGCACTTGACCTTAATTACACAGCCGTAAAGGCACAGGCGGACGCCCTGATGGAAGTCGCAGCCGGAACCTCCGATGCTGCCGTTATCGATTCCCTGATGGCTGCCGCTATGGTAGGCGAGGGAACCAGCTACGCAGACCTCACTTACACAATCGGGCTGAACAACGAAGAGTACGGCGTTGGCTTCCGCAAAGGTTCTGACTTAGCCAATGCGCTGAACGACTTCTTCGCCTCCAGCTATAAGGACGGAAGCATGACCGAATGTGCGGAAAAATACGGCGTACAGGCTGCCATTATTGAGCAGTAAGGCTAATGCAACATCAAGATGGCAGCCATTACCATTGCACTGGCTGAACATCATAGCAAAAGAAGGCAGGAACACTTATGGAACAGATTCTTGAACAACTTCCAATCGTCCTCAAAGCCTTGAACATTGGCTTTCTGCAGACGTTAAAACTTTTCTTTGTCACGCTCATCGGCGCGTTTCCGCTGGGACTGATTATCGCCTTCGGCTCCATGTCCCGCTTTAAGCCGCTGAGTTACTTTACGAAATTCGTTGTCTGGATTATCAGGGGAACGCCCCTGATGATTCAGCTTTTGATTATTTATTATTTTCCCGGGCTGGTATTACATAACCCCATCTGGGGCGGCGGCGAGACCGGGCGTTTTCTTGCCGCCTCCGTCTCGTTCATATTGAATTACGCCTGTTATTTCTCTGAAATTTACCGCGGCGGCATCCAGGGCGTGCCCATTGGGCAGGAGGAAGCCGGGCTGGTGCTGGGCATGACGAAAGGGCAGATTTTCCTGCGCATCACGCTGCTGCAGATGATTAAGCGCATCGTCCCGCCCATGTCCAACGAGATTATTACGCTCGTCAAAGACACTTCCCTGGCGCGCATCATTGCCCTGCAGGAAATCATCTGGGCAGGACAGGCGTTCATGAAAGGCTCGCAGGGTATCTCCGGCGCAATTTGGCCGATGTTTTTCACGGCAATTTATTATCTGCTGTGGAATGGCATCCTCACAGTCCTCCTTGGACGATTAGAGAAGAAACTGGACTATTTTAAGTAAGGGAGGGAAACTGACATGCCTATATTAGAAGTAGAACATATCCGCAAATATTTTGACCGCACGGAGGTTTTGAAGGACATCAGCTTTTCCCTGGAAAAAGGACAGGTTGTCTCCATCATCGGTTCTTCCGGCAGCGGCAAGACCACCTTGCTGCGGTGTCTGAATTTCCTGGAGCGTCCCGACAAAGGCAAAATCCGCGTTAACGGCGAGACCTTATTTGACGCCGAGGACCCCAAAACCCAGCAGGAATCGGAAATCCGCAAAAAACGGCTGCATTTCGGTCTGGTCTTCCAGTCCTTCAACCTCTTTCCGCAGTATACGGCGCTGCAGAATGTGATGCTGGCGAAAGAACTGCTGGCGAAAGAGCAGCCCGACTATAAGGCCAAACGGCGGCAAATCCATGAGGAAATTGAAACTCAGGCAAAAGCATTGTTAGAGCAGATGGGCCTGAGCGAGCGCATGGCAAATTATCCGCACCAGCTGTCCGGCGGGCAATGCCAGCGTGTGGCAATTGCGCGGGCATTGGCGCTGCAGCCGGACATCCTCTGTTTCGATGAGCCGACTTCCGCCCTTGACCCGGAACTGACCGGCGAAGTCCTCAAGGTCATGAAAGAACTTGCCGAGCAGAACACCACCATGGTCATCGTTACCCACGAGATGGCGTTTGCCCGCGATGTGGCAAACCATGTCATCTTCATGGATGACGGACATATCCTCGAACAGGGAGACCCCATTGAGGTGTTTGAGCATCCCCGGGAAGAACGTACCAGACAGTTCCTGGCGAGGTTTACACAGGGATAAGCTATCCTGCGTGAATATAGCAAAGATTTAATTTTCATTGTACAATGAGGTCCGCTGCCGTTTGCCGGCAAGCAGACCTCCCTTTTTAAATCTTCATTCTATTTTTTCATCTTTTCCTCTAGCCAGGTGGCAAAATCACCGTTAGATTTCCAATCCTGATACGTGAATTCCATGTTTTCATACGCTATCTCAGTATATGGATGCTCTTTCCCAAGAACAGTCTGAAAAATCTTGTATGCTTTTAGATAATAGTTCAGTGCAAGTTCATACTTTTCCTGACTTTCATACACTCCTGCCAGGTTGTTATAAGCCAGAGCTGTACTGGGATGACCATCTCCCAATACCTTTTTGTTTATCCTTAAACTCTTTTGATATGGGTTTTCTGCTTCCTCATACCTTCCCTGTTCTTCATATAAACCTGCTAAATTAAAATAGCCTGCAGCAGTATCGGGATGCTCCGTTCCTAACGTCTTTTGCTTTATCTGAAGACTTTTCTCATATAATGCTTCTGCTTCCTGAAATCTTCTCTGCTTTTTATACAACTCTGCCAGATTATTATAATTTGCGGCTGTATCGGGATGCCCTTCTCCCAACATCTTTTCATTTATCTGCAGACTCTTTAAATAGTATTTTTCTGCTTCCGTATATCTTTCCTGTCTATAATATAACCCAGCCAGATTATTATAACTTGCAGCTGTATCGGGATGACATTTTCCCCATGTCTTTTCACAGAAGCGTAGATCCTTTTTTAACATTTTTTCTGCTTCCTGATATTCCCCTCGACTCTCATACACCTGCCCTAAATTATGATAAACACCGGCAATGTATGCATGTTCATCGCCCAAAACTCTTTCCAGTATTCGCAAACTCTTTTTTAATAATTGTTCCGCTTCTCTGCTTCTCCCTTGCTTATCATACAACTTCGCCAGATTATTATAAATTATAGCTGTATCTGGATGATTGATTCCCAATATCTTTTTACTTATCTGCAAACACTTTACAAATATTACTTCCGCTTCCCTATATTTCCCCTGGTTTTCATACACCGCTGCCAATCCATTATAGCTCGTAAGCGTATCTGGATGCTCTTCTCCCAACACCCTTTCTTTTATCCACAAACCTTTTTTATACAGTTCTTCCGCTTGCTGATATTTTCCCTGGCTTTCATACACCCTTGCCAATTCATAGTCAATCTGTGCCAGCTCCAGATGTTCCTCTCCCAGCAGTTTCTGTTTGATTTGACGCGCCTGCAGCAAGAGCCTCCTACTCTCCTCATACTGCGCTCTCTCACACTCATCCTTCGCCTGTTCTATCAGCGCATAGGCTTCTGCCATCTTCTGTCTTGCGTCCTCTGCGCCCCACCCACATTCTTCTATGAAGTTATCCTTTACCATGGGCAATTGCTGCTCTGTCTCCTGCTGATAGCCGTGAAATGTAATCCGCAGCTTGAGAAAGGAGTAGAAATCATACGCCCCCCGCGCCAACTGGTTATCCGCATAGGGCGTAACCAAAAAGATAAGGTTCCTGCCCAAGGCTTCCAGCATATCCCGGCTGAAATTCAGACGTTTGATGCTCTCCCCATCCTGCAGCGCGAGATGGAAATTTACCACCAGGAACACCCTCGTCTCTGGAAATTGTTCAACCCACTCCTGCAGCTGCCGAACTGCATAAGCGCCGGGATGACGTCTGTAATCATAGATTTCCACTGCCCCCTGCCTGTAAATCTCCATAATTTCCTGCTGTATCTCTTCTTCCGCTATCACTAAGAACAGACCTTGCTCGGATTTATTGATAATCCAGCCCAAGGTCCGGTAACTTTCCTGATTACTGTCCGTCATCTCCCATCAGCCCCTGTCCTTTCAAAAATTCCACCACCAGCGGATGGACATTATGCCACCGCTTGCCATTGTATTCCAGCACGACCGTTGCCTGCAGCATGTTCAGCAGTTGTTCTTTATCCTCTATCTGCTCCCTATTCCCCTGAATGATATTCAATAAGAACGGATAATCCTTCTGCTCAATGCGCCTGGTGAGGGAGGTCTTCTCCTCCTCCAAGGCATAATCCGCATCCTCCATATCAATGCTCGCACTGTCCCTGCGCTCTGCCCTCTTGGCAGCGGCATTGATGACGCGGAACAAATCCCGCAGCGAACCTCCGGTGTACTGAATCAGCTTATCCAGGACGCCTGCTTCAAACAACGCCAAATCCGCACGTTTCTCCACAATTTCACGGATGACGTCAATTCCCTCATCAAACCGCTGCCCATCTATTTTCTCAATCTTAATCATCGGCAGCGTCTTGGTGATAAAGTAACTCTCCATCGCCGAAAATTTCGTATCATAGGAAAGCGCAATCGGAAACGTATAAATGACCGGAAACATCATGCCGGAAAGGACTGCCGCATAATTATAAAATACTTTCCAGGCGTCCTCCGGGTTCAGCCTGTCTAAATCTTCAAAAATGACAATCGGGCGCTTCCCGCCTGTTTTGTCCGTGATTTTGTCCGCCACAGTTCCCAATATCCGAATCCACTCGCTGGAACGGATTCTGATTTTTCTGCGGTATTCCTGCCGGGTCTCCTCGTTATATTTCAAGTCCGTCTTTATTTTGACAAAGATACTTAAAACGCTTGCCAAAGACCATTTCACGCCCGCGGAAGCCTCCCCTTCCAGGGAACTCTCCTCCACTTCCTGAGACGTCACGGTCTCCGTCCCTTCCGTCCAGAAATCCTCAATCTCCTCAAGCACCCGCTTTTCCATCACACAGCCCATCTCGTCGGCAATCTGCAGCAAGGCCTCGCCCATCAGGATGAACAAGTCAGAATGAACAATGTTCTGCAGATCCAAATCCCTGCTGCAGTGGATAATCTTCACCGGATAGCCCTTCCCCTGCAGCCGCTCTGCCATCCGGTTCAGTTCTGTGCTCTTACCGCAGCCCCTGTGCCCTAACAGCAGACAGGCATTGCTTCCTTCCGGCAGCCGGCAGATGTCAAAGATATCCTCTATCGGAGAAATGTATGGATCGCTGGTACGGTACTGCATGGTATCCCCACAGTAGAACTCTTCCATCTGGCTCTCTTTCAGGGGCGCCGGCGAAAAAACGTTAAATATTTCCGAAACTTGATTTACCTTTCTCATCGAATAACTCCTTCTTGCCTGATATTCACAGATACTGCCTACTCACAGGGATAGACCATCCCCCACTGCTCACGGATGGTATCTAACAGTTCCATCACCAGCAGGATTTGGCTGTGGGGCATCTCCTCGCACTCCGTCCTGCCCTCCTCAATCGCCTTGATGCAGGACAATACTTCATATTCATAGCCATTAATTTGTTCCGGAACCTGATAACGGGCGGTCAGCTTCCGCTCCAGGTCATATACACGGATTTCTTCACAATTATTGATGTTCTGCACTTCCAGATAACCTTTGTCGCCGCTGATTACGCCCTGGCGGTCAGTCTGCGCCAGCATATCGCTGTGCAGCACAGCCATCTTGCCATCCGCAAACGTCAGCGTGATGCTGTTCATCCAGTCCACGCCCCGCGGCGACAGGATGGCGGAGGCATTGACCTCCTTCACCGGTCCATGGAACGCCATCAGCGCAAAATTAATCGGATAGACGCCCAAATCCAGCAATGCCCCGCCGGCCAGTTCCGGGCTCTGCATACGCTCCACATGCGCAAGGATATAGCCGAGGTTCGCCGTCAGGGAGGTCACATTTCCCAGAACTCCCTCTGCCAGAAGTTCATCAATCATCTTGCGGCTCGGCATATAGCGCGTCCAGATTGCCTCCGCCAGCAGAAGCCCTTTTTCCTCCGATAACTGAATCAGTTCCTTTGCCTGCCTGGCATTGACAGTAAATGCCTTTTCCACCAATACGTGTTTGCCGTGCTGCAGACAGAGTTTGGCATGTTCATAGTGGTGGGAATGCGGCGACGCCACATAGACAAGCTCCACCTGCGGGTCCTTAGCCAGTTCCTCGTAAGAGCCGTAGGCTTTCTCAAATCCCCACTGCTTTGCAAAATCCGCCGCACGTCCATAATCCCTGGACGCCACGGCGTAACGTTCTATCTTCTCAATCTCGGATACTGCCCTTGCCATGCTGTGGGCGATATGTCCCGGCGCTAAAATTGCAAATTTCATAAAATAGGATCTCCTTCCTGTCTGTCTTTACAGAATTCCTCTATTACACAAGTATGTTCCTTTGTCACTTTGTCATAATTCACACCTACCAACAACAAATTTCCCTGGTAATCTGATAGATTTTTACAATACTGCCTACGTTTTATCTGGCTGATTGCTCCTTCGGCTGTTTGATTCCATTTCAATTCCACCACCAGCGCAGGTTTATCTGGAAATCTCTTCCGCGGCAGAAATACCATATCAGCAAAACCTTTGCCTGTAGGAAATTCCCTGTATATATGATAATAATTCCTTGCTGCATAAAGCGCAAGGGAAATTGTATAACTCAATGCATTTTCATCATGGTACTGCAGATGGGAAGTCTCAAAATGTGCCTGTGTAATCCCTTCTGCCACTTGCTGCGGCTTTTTCTGCCAAATTGCCTGTAACGTTTCTGTTGAATGTTTCAACGCCTTTGACATTTCTCCCCATTGGGAAACGGAAACTGCCGTCACATATTCTCCGCGAATTTCATTGTTGGGAATAGACACACATTTATGATAAAAATCATAACCTAAATATCCCAGATGTATCAGCAAGGTCAATACATCGTCTTTCGAATGGAATGTAGTCATGTCATTGCTGAAACTGCCGGTATTTACCGGCACAGATTCTCCCGCTATCATGCTCAGCACATCGTCTTTCAGCCCCTCAAAATTCATGTCAATATACATCCGCAAGGCTTCAAAGGTCTCCGTCTGATTCCAGTAGCTGTCGCAAATCCCCGATAACAGCGCTTCCACTACAGATTTAGGGCTGTAAACAGAGTCTGCCTCTCCGAAATGGTAACCATCATACCATTCTTTCAATTCCAGCGGATTCATATGGTACCGTCTGCATAATTCCTCCACCTCTTCTTCTGTAAATCCGACATACTCTGCCAGCTGCCTGGGATTCATCATAGAATATTCAGAAAACATATTCAACGCGGAATGCGTTCCGTATTTCTTAATCGGTAAAATTCCCGTCATATACGCCAGGCAGATATTTTCCCTGTCTTTCAGCAAATCCCTGAGGAAATCGAGGTATTCCTCCTGCGCTTCTTTCCGCTCCTGATACCCTCGGAATATACAGTCCCACTCATCAATAATTACCACAAACGGACGCTTTGTATGCTGATATATATCCTGCATGGCGCTAATCAAATCCGTCTTATCAAAGTATCTGATGTCAGGATACTCTTCCAACAATTCCCACAATACCCGCCGTCTGAGCAAATCCAGCATATCAGGTATCGATTTGGTCCTGCTTATAAATTCCTGCACATTAATAAATATCGTATCATACTGATTTCGGTGTTCCTTATACGATGGGTGTTCTGCAATCTCCAGGTTCTGAAAAATCTCACCCGCATCACTTCCATAGCTATAATACGCTGCCAGCATTTCTGCCGCCATGGACTTGCCGAACCGCCTGGGACGGCTGACACATAGATATTTCTGCCTGGTTCCCAATACTCTATTGGCACATGCAATCAGTCCAGTTTTATCCACATAAATTTCAGAACACAAGGACTGTTGGAATTTTTCGATACCCGGATTCAGGTAAATGCCCATTCATCTCACCATCTTTCACCTCAAATTCCCAACTTCATTATATACAATATCCACGCGCATGAAAAGCATTTCTTTGAATTTATATCAGGCTCATTTCTTAAAAAATTCCCTACCCGGCATACTCCCCATATGTCCCCTTGGTATTGCGCTTCACCTCATAGAGCGCTTCATCCGCCTGTGCGAGCAGTTCGGATATCGCAGAATTATCATCCGCTGTCCAGGCAAATCCTGCAGAGGCGCTGATTGTCCTGGTCTCTGTGTCCGATAGGGCAATTTGGTTCTCATTCAGTTTCTCAAAAAAACCATTCAGGTATTTCACAATCTCATCCCTGTCCTGACAGGCAAAAACCATCATGCAGAATTCATCCCCCGAACGCCTCGCCGTCAGGAAATGTTCCCGCGGCATACTGCTCATGACTGAGGCAAACCCCTGCAGGTAACGGTCACCTACATCATGCCCAAATGTATCGTTGATGCCCTTGAAATAATCCAGATCCAGCATAACTACCGCACAAACTTCGCCGGCCTTGATGTCATGAACTTTCTCCTCTGCCAGCTGTTTAAAATGCTGGAATTTGTACAGACCTGTCAGCGGGTCATGGGTATTCTCATAACGCATCCGCTTTTTCTCCATGATATCCGCCGTGACGTCTGTGATAACGCCAAGCTTTCCTTCCAGAGATTCCGACATATGGATCCGTACATACTTATCCTCATTGATTTGATAGACATCCGTCTCCCCCTCCATGGGATTAGCGGTAATTTTTTGGATATACGCGTCAAACTCATCTGCATTTTTACAGAACTCCGCAACCTCTTTATTGGAAATGCCAAGAAGCTCTCCCAATCCTAAGGTGACAAAGACGCGGTTGATTCCATTTTCATACTCAAATGCCGCCAAAGGAATGCCACTGATTTCAATAATCGCAGATATCCTGTTCGAGATGCTGACAATGCTCGTCACCATCGTGTTGATGCCTCTGCTAAGCTCCTCAAACTCACGGTTTCCCCCTACGGATACCGTAGTATCGAGATTGCCATCCGTGATGGAAGAAAGATTTTCGTTAATCTGATGGATGCCGTCAATTACCTTGCTCCTGACAAGATAATTCAGCAGCAGGATGACAGCCGCTTCAATAAAGAGCAGGTAGAGGAGCGTGATGACAGTATTTTCCATCATCTTCTTCATCAAATCCTCTGCCGGCAGGGCAGCGCAGATTAAGACATCCTCATTCCTGCGGCTTACCACATACCTCTGCTTGCCATCCGTCCCTGTTTTATACGCGCCCAGCTCGCATTCCAAAAGCGAATCCAGCTGATAATACTGCCCCACAGAACCCTCTTGGGAATCCGATGAATGACCAAGAACCTCCCCCGTTTCACTGTCAACGACAAAAAGTTCCTCCCCTACGTCTGTAGGAAATCTTGAAAACATATAATCGTAAGTATTCCTTGACTGCGCTTCCATCTGCCTCTTGGGTTCAAACCCAACCTGGACAACGCCTTTCTGCCCTTTTCTTGCTACTCCTACATACTGCCTGATGATTCCAGCTGCTGCATTGGGCTGCGGCTCCTGAATCAGGTATGCATCCTCATTATCACTCTCCAGGAGGTCAAGGAACGGACGCGTCTGCGCATGGTCCGCCATATCGATGCCGACATACTCCGAGACAGAAGCGGACACAATAATCCCATTTTCGTCTATGACATGGAGTTCATCTACATCGAGCAGCTGTGCAAGATACTGCATCTTGGAGACATCCATGGCAACATCTTCCTGCCGGTCCACTACATAAGCTGCCGCCCTCGCCCTGGTAAGGTAATCCTCGTCCAGGTTTCTTTTCAGCAAATCCAACTCTCTGCGGTTATTGTCAATCGTATGTATCACCTGCTCGATTTTCGCCTGAAAGCTGTTAAACTGCTGATTTTCCAAGCTGTGCTTGCTTAGCAGCACATTGATAATAAGAATCATAAGAATCGCCGATGTCATGATGACAAACACATATTTGATAAATGTTTTCTGCATAAGACCACATCGCTTTCTGCTTAATATTAATTTAATTGCCCTGATACAAAATCCAGGTTATATTATATCATTTCCTCTTGTTCTATTAATTCCTATTTTTTCACAAATTAACCTAAATTTTCGCAAAAAGCATCATATGGAAAATACCAGCTTCGCAGTAGCAGCCAATGTTTCCTCCTATTTTATCTGAGAATGCCTGTACGCTCTGCATTCCCAGCCCATGCCCATGTCCGGCCCTACTTCGCGGAAATCCAGTGTGCGCGTCAAAGAGTATCTCCTTCTCATATTCATTCTGTACATGGATGAGCACATGGTCCGCGGCGCAGTCAATTTTCGCCTGCACACGCTTTTCTTTCACCTCAAATTCCTCTGCACACCTTATGGCATTTTCCAGAAGATTGGCAATTACAGCAGCGAATTCATAGTCATTAAACGGAAGTTCCCGCGGCACCGATACTTCCGTCTGCACGTAAACACCCGATTTATGCGCCCTCTCCAGCAAATGGGAAAGAATGGAATTCGTAATCAGGTTATCACAGTATTTGATGATTTTATTCTCATCCGAAATCGCATTTACATGTTCAATCAGCTTCCTGATTTCATCATACTCGCCTTGTTCCAGCAGGGAATCAATTATGCCGAAATAATGCCGCATGTCATGCCGCAATATCTTAAGATTTCGTTCTGTCTGTTCTACCAGGCAATACTGCCCTTCCAGCCCCTTTATATAGGAAGAAAAAAACACATTTTTCCAGTAAATCCCGAATCGCTCCGATTCGCTCTGCAGATACCTCAACACCACTACATAGGATATGAACATCGTCAGGATAAACAGGATAACGCTGGGAATATTCTGGGGATTGTCCTCAAGCGTATAGGGGAAATATACGAGACTGGAAAACCCACAATAGAAAAATACCGGAATCAGGCAAAGTTTCCACCATCCTTGCATGGATTCCCTGTCCTGATAGCGAATCCATATCTCCCTGATTCTGACATACAGGATTGCCAGAATTCCCGCATGAACCGCAATGCTGCCAGCCATGGTAATAAACATACTTCCCGTCCAAATATGCAGGATTGTTGCCGTTACGCCTCCCGCGATTACATAATTGGAGGCGCTGAGGCTCATAAACAATGCCCTGCTGTCCCTCTTCTTGGAAATCAACAGGCTTGTAAGCTGCGTCACCAGTATCTGGAACACCGTCAGCACGGCACAGGATAAAAAGTTGTCTGCTAAAACATTAAACTGCAGATAATCCGTTATGCCCAGAGCCAGGAATGCCAAAAAGCAAATACCTGCCGTCTTCACCTTAGAATAACGGTGTTCGATAAAAAGATATATAAACAGCATCAGAAATATATGGCTTATCAGAAAAGAAACATTTCTATAATACATCTGTCTGCCCCCTACATATAACACTCCGAGATAAACAGGAGATATTGGCGCTTTACCTCCGCCGCCCTGGTCTTACTGACAGGAATCCGCCTGCCGCTCTCCATCAGAATATTTCCCTGTTCTAACTTTTTAATATGATTCATATTGATAAGGAATGATTTGTGAACCCGCAGAAAACTTCTGTCCTCGGCAATTTCCCTGATTTCCTCATCAAAGGATTTCCTTATGAAAATACTTTTCACCGTTTCCTGGTCTGTCAGAAAAACATTGAGCATACGCGAATAATTTTCAATATACTCTATCCTGGAATACGGCACCAAAACCGTCCCCTGCTTTGTCTTTACCGGGAACAGGATTTCCTCATTTGCCTTGTGATAGGACAAGGCAAAATCCATCGCCTCAAAAAAATCCTTTTCGCTGACTGGCTTTAACAGATAACGCGCAGCATGTACCCCATATGCCTCCAAAGCAAAATCGTCCGAGGAGGTAAGGTAGATAATAACGCCCTTGCTGCCCACTGTGCGCAGCAAGCTGCCTATATCAATTCCTGTCTTCTCGGACATAATCATGTCCAATACATAGATATCCGCCAGCTCTCCCCTGGAAATTCGCTCATATAATATGCAGGCATCCGAGAATTTCTCTAGTTCAAAACGGATGCCTGCATTAGATCCCTTATACTTTTCCAGCAGCTTCTCCACATTCTGTAAATCCCTGATGCAATCATCGCAGATTACTACCTTCATAATAACTTTTCCGCTGCCGCATATCCGGGCAGCATGCTCCTTTCACTATTAGGGAAACGCTGATTAAATCAGTATTTCCTTAGATTATGGTGAGGATTCCCACTGATTTGAGCAGCAGGATAACCAACAATACCGGCGCAATATATTTTACCATTACAATATAGAGCCCGCGTCTGCCAAATTTGGCTCCGCCCTTCTCCACCTCATCGACAATGGTTTTGGGCTTTATTATCCAGCCGACCAGGATACAGGTGCCGATTGCCACCAACGGCATGAACAGGTTATTGCTGAGGTAATCCATAATATCAAGAATCTGCGCGGTTGCGCCATTGGGCAGCTTAAATTCAAAGTACCACTTATTATAACCAAGGCACACGGCAATCCCGCCGATAAGCGCAATGCCCATCTCAATAAGCGATGCTTTCAGCCTGGACAGATGAAACTTGTCCATCAGACTGGATACCACTGCCTCCATTACGGAGATAGCGCTTGTCAGCGCCGCAAACAGTACCATGGCAAAAAACAGGCAGCCAATCACATTTCCCACCTTGCCCATCGCCGCAAATACTTTGGGCAGTGAGACGAACATCAGGCTGGGGCCGGAAGCTTCCATACCCTCCCTGCCCATAAAAGTGAACACTGCCGGAATAATCATGACGCCGGCAAGGAATGCCACCACCGTATCAAAAATCTCAATCTGGTTGATGGAACGCACCAGATTGTCATCATCTTTCACATAGGAGCCATATGCCACCATAATTCCCATGGCAACGCTGAGGCTGAAAAACAGCTGCCCCATGGCGTCCAAAAGCACAGTAAAAAATCCTTTTACCGTGAGCCCGCTGAAATCGGGCACTACATAAATCTTAAGCCCCTCAAGCCCGGTCCTGGTAACGCCCTCAGCATCCGTATGGGAAATCGTCAGTGAAAATATGGCAATTCCCAGCACAAGCAGAATCAAAACCGGCATCAATACCTTAGAAAACTTCTCAATGCCATTGTTGACGCCGAGAATAATGACAATGGATACCACGGCAAGGAATATCACCAACAGCACCATCGGGGAAACCTCCTGGGTGATAAAGCCCGTGAAATAATCATCACCTGCTGCCTGCAGCCCCTCGCCCGTGAGGAATGCAAGAAAATATTTCAGCACCCAGCCGCCGATTACACAGTAATACGGCAGGATGATAATTGGTACCAGACAGGCAAGCACTCCCAAAAACCCCCACTTAGACTGCAGCTTGCTGTATGCGGTCAATGGGCTCTGCTTGGTCTTCCTGCCAATCGCAATCTCCGTCACCAGCAGCGTAAAGCCAAATGTCAGCGCAAGGATTAGATAGATGACAAGATACAGCCCGCCGCCGTCTTTCGCCGCCAGATAAGGAAATCTCCAAATATTCCCCAGTCCCACGGCGCTCCCGGCGGCCGCAAGGACGAAACCTATTGAGCCTGAAAATGAATTTCTTTTTTGTTTCTCCATAATTTCCTCCACTCCTTCTGAAATAATATACTCTCTATTGTACTGGCTTTTAACAGATTTTACAATCATAACTTTCCAAAGTTTGGATTTTTTGTAAGAGAATCACAAAAAATTATGTCGTAAAATCATGGAATAAGTGGACATTTTATTACAGATTTGTTAAAATACAATTTATCAAAAGCAAAGGAGAGTAAATGAAATGAATGAGAACAAAGATTTCAAACCTTTTGTTCCCGCCAACAAGACGATGCCGGAATTCACGGTGACTTCCATTATCCTCGGAGTCATCCTGGCCATTATGTTTGGCGGAGCAAATGCATACCTCGGCCTGCGCGTGGGCATGACGGTATCCGCATCTATCCCGGCAGCGGTATTATCCATGGGAATAATCCGCGTAATTTTAGGGAAAGAATCCATACTAGAGAATAACATGGTGCAGACCATCGGTTCTGCCGGGGAATCTGTGGCAGCGGGCACGATTTTCACCTTGCCTGCACTGTTCCTCTGGGCTTCCGAATGGGGTACTTCTTCCCCATCGCTGGTAGAGATTGCCGTGATTGCATTTATCGGCGGCGCGCTCGGCATCCTGTTCATGGTTCCCTTAAGGAAAGCATTGATTGTGCAGGAACATGGCACGCTTCCTTACCCGGAAGGAAAGGCATGTGCCGAAGTGCTGATGGCAGGTGAGCAGGGCGGAGCCAAAGCCTCTACCGTATTTGCCGGCCTGGGCATTGCTGCTGGCTATAAATTTATCACCGATGGCCTCAAAGTATTCCCCAGCGAGGTACATTACGAGATTCCGGCATACAAAGGCTCCGGTATCGGCATGGACGTGCTTCCAGCGCTGTTGGGCGTTGGCTATATCTGCGGTCCCAAGATTTCTTCTTACCTGTTCTGCGGCGGTATGCTGGGTTGGTTCGTACTGATGCCTTTAATCGTACTGTTTGGCGGCAATATCGTCATGTTCCCGGCAGACGTCACTATCGCGGAGCTCTATGCTGACGGCGGTTCTTTCGCCATCTGGACAAACTACATCAAATATATCGGCGCCGGAGCCGTTGCCTGCGGCGGCGTTATGAGCCTGATTAAATCACTGCCCTTAATTATCAAGACTTTCCGCGAAGCCATGAAAGGGTTCGGCAAAGGCGAGGTTACAGATGAGCGCACAAATCAGGATTTAAATATCAAGGTTATCCTTATCGGCATTGCCGTCCTGACGCTTGCCATCTGGCTTGTGCCGGTAATCCCCATCAACTTATTTGGAGCATTCCTGATTGTCATCTTCGGTTTCTTCTTTGCCACAGTCTCCTCGCGAATGGTAGGCCTTGTGGGAAGCAGCAACAACCCTGTTTCCGGCATGACAATTGCCACGCTGTTAGTTGCCACCATCGCTTTAAAGGCAACCGGCATGACCGGACAGCCCGGCATGATTGCCGCTATCGCTATCGGCGGCGTTATCTGTATCGTTGCAGCAATTGCCGGCGACACTTCCCAAGACTTAAAGACCGGTTACATCTTAGGCGCAACGCCTAAGAAACAGCAGATTGGTGAACTTGTAGGCGTATTCGCTTCCTCCCTTGCCATCGGCGGCGTCCTTTATCTGCTGCACATGGCATGGGGTTACGGTACGCCGCAGCTCCCGGCTCCTCAGGCAACTCTGATGAAGATGATTGTGGAAGGCGTTATGGATGGCAACCTGCCCTGGACCCTGATATTTGTCGGCGCATTTATCGCCATTGTCGTAGAAGTCCTCGGTATTCCGGTGCTGCCATTTGCCATCGGTTTATATCTGCCCATCCATTTGAGCACACCGATGATGGTCGGCGGTATCGTGAAATTTATTGTCGATGAGAAGAAGAATGCCAGTGAGAAAGAGAAAAAAGATGCGGATGCCAACGGTATCCTCTTCTCCTCCGGCCTGATTGCCGGAGAAGGCCTGGTAGGTATCCTGCTCGCTGTCTTGACAATCATCCCTGTTAACGGCAGCAACGTCGGCGACATTATCGCCTCCGCATTGCCAGGGATGATTCCCATACTTACGAATGCTAACTTCGGCAATATCGTTGGGCTGATTGCTTTTGCACTGCTGACGTTATCCCTGTGGTCTTTCTGCTACCGCAATGTGAAGAAAGCAAAATAATTGCCGCCGTACGGCACAAGCCGGACAGCGCAAATAGTTAAAGGAGCATCCGTGAGCAAAACAAAGAAAAATTTTATGGATTTCATTCCCATCTGCAATCCCATATATACCTGGGATGCAGACAAAAAAGGCATAGTCACCGTCCATGTAGAGAACCGGGGCTTTTACAACTGGATTGCACAGAAAGTCTTCAAACGCCCCCGCACCAGCCATATTTCTCTGGACAAATACGGAAGCTATGTCTGGCTGCAGATGGACGGCAAACGCAATGTGCATGACATTTCAAAGCTTGTGGCAGCGCAGTTTGGCGAGGAGGCGGAGCCTCTGATTCCACGGCTTGTCAAATATATCCAGATTCTGTACCAGAATAAGTTTATCGGATATGTAAAAAAGATTTAGTTATTTCTATTTTGGTAGATACCAATATTATAGTGCCAGTTTCACATCGCTTTGTGATGTGAAACTGGTATATAAAACTTCTTTAGATTCTTGAATTTCTTCCATTGTCTCCAGTAAACGCAGTATTGCAGCGCCATCCCAAACACATCAAATGTCTGATTATAAAATGAGGAAACAGAAAATGTATTGTTAATTTTATTAGGTTTGCTATAATAATGGTATCGTAACACAAAGTAAAATTTTATACAGAGAGGGAAGATATGGCAATAGAAAATTTAATCGAAAATGTTGATAGCCAGATTATTAAAATTAGAACAAAAAGTTTAGATGTATCATTTAATGAATTGTATGATATGTATCAAAATAAGGAATTAACCATTTCACCAGACTATCAAAGACTCTTTAGATGGGAAGAAGAAACTCAGTCACGCTTTGTAGAATCTTTAATTTTAGAAATGCCTGTTCCACCAATTTTTGTTATAGAGACAGACGATGGCGTTTATGAGTTGATTGACGGTTTGCAAAGAATATCTAGTTATTTGCATTTTAGGGGAGAACGTTTAGGTGAGAGCGAAGATGATTTTTTAGTATTGCATGGATGTGATATAGTCAATGATTTAAACGGATTAACATTTGATAAGTTACCAAAAGCCTTACAAATAAAAATAAAAAGAAGTTTTGTTCGTATGGAAGTTATTAAGAAAGAGAGCGAGATTTCCCTAAAATATCATATGTTTAAGCGACTGAATACAGGTGGCGAACTCTTATCCGCACAAGAAATACGGAATTGCACAATTCGCTTATTAGGTTCAAAAGGAATTGATTTTTTAGAAGAGTGTAGCAAAAATGACGATTTTAAATCTGTAATTAATAAACTTGCTTCAGATAAAAGAAAAACAAAATATGCCCAAGAACTCGTTCTAAGATTTTTTGCCATTAAAAATGATATAGAAAACTATAAATATCCTGTAACAGAATACTTAACACGATACTTAGAAAAAATCACTACTGAAGAGATTCAGTTTGATTACCCAAAGGAAAAAGATATTTTTGAACAAACTTTCAAATATATAAATGAAAATTGGGGCGAGGAAGTTTTTTCCGGAAGAACGGCTAATGGAACTAGTAAAAACAAATTTGTACTTTACTATTATGATGGTATTACAATTTCAATTGCATCTTTGATAGAACAAATAATATCATGTGATTGTGATAGAGAAATTATAGAAGCCATTAATCAAATTAAATATGGGACAGAACTTCAATCATATAAGACAGGAAGTGTCAATGGCGTAAAAACAAGAATAAAATTGTTTACGGAAGGAGTGAGAAGGATTCTTGACGGCAGATGAATTGAGGGCGGCTCTTGAAGCAGAATTAAAGTGGCGACAGGAGGAACTTGCCTTTTTCAAGAATCAATTAAACGAAATTGTCGAAGAAAACAAAAATAAATATAGAAAAAGTTTAGTATTGATTCTGTATTCACATCTGGAAGGATATATCAAAATTTGTTTACAGACATATGTACAATATATAAACTCACAAAAATTAAATCGCAAAGATGTAAATATGGGATTGATGGTAGCAAGTATGCATAAAGAATTTATTGCTTACGAAAATTTAGACCGAAAATGTGAAATTTTTCGTAAGGAATTGCCTGATGATGCTCGTTTACATCGTCTTTATCGTCGTGTTGATTTTATGGAAAAGGTGGAAGATTTCAAAGAACAAGAATTAAATATTGACGACCAAATAATAGATACGGAATCTAACTTATGGTACATAGTGCTGCAGAAAAATTTATATAAAATAGGATTACCCATTAATTTATTTGATGATTGCCAAAGCGATATTGATTCATTGGTAAACCGAAGAAATTCTATAGCTCATGGAAATTTTCATTCGGGGGTAACAGCAAAAGAATTTTCTAATTGGGAAACTAAAGTTTCTGATATTTTGTCAAAAGTAACAATATTAATTTATGATTATGCCAATAATGAGAAATATTTAGCTTAAACAGCGTTGGAGAAATGCTTATAAGGGTGGGAAGAGGAGATAGTTTTCGTTTTTCTCCAAATACTTAGCGCCCAAAGGCAGCAAGACCTTTGGGCGCTAAATTTGTACGTCTCTTCCGCTTCAGCAAGCAAGCGCCTACTTTGCGCCCGCCAAACCTTTTACCTTCACCTCCAAGGTCCTGCTCTCCTTATAAGGACGGAATAACAGATAGATAAACCCGGCAATCAAAAGGATTGCTACGATTGTTCCTAAGCCAAAGACGCTTTCTGTCATCCAGGTGCCAATCTGGTAAATGCACAGCGCCACGAGATAAGCGAGGATGCACTGATATCCTATGGCGAACCAGAACCATTTGCGATTGTTCATCTCACGCTTGATAGCGCCCATCGCCGCAAAACAAGGCGCGCACAGCAGGTTAAATACCATGAAGGAATATGCTGCCACTGCGCTCATATGGCCTGCCAGCGTACCCCAGATTTCCGAACCGTCCTCTGCAACCTCTGCAAATCCGAAGAGAATCCCGAAAGTCCCGACTACATTCTCCTTTGCCACCAGACCGGTGATGGCTGCCACCGCCGATTTCCAGTCGCCCCAGCCAAGCGGCGCGAATATCCAGGCAAATCCATTGCCAATCATCGCCAGAATGCTGTGGTCAATCTCCATATCTTCCAACATACGGAACTGTCCGTCCACCCAGCCAAAATATGTCGTAAACCAGATGAAAATCGTAGACAGGAGGATAATCGTCCCTGCTTTCTTGATGAAAGACCATCCGCGCTCCCACATGCTCCTGAGCACATTGCCCACGGTGGGCAGATGGTAGCTTGGCAGTTCCATCACAAACGGCGCCGGCTCCCCGGCAAACATCCGTGTCTTCTTTAAGATAATGCCAGAGCAGACAACAGCTGCAATACCTACGAAAAATGCACTCCAGGATACCCACCAGGCATTGCCGAAAAACGCTCCGGCAATCAAAGCAATAATCGGCAGTTTTGCTCCGCAGGGAATGAACGTAGTCGTCATAATTGTCATCTTGCGGTCCCGGTCATTCTCGATTGTCCGCGATGCCATAACGCCCGGCACGCCGCAGCCAGTGCCAATCAGCATAGGAATAAAGGATTTCCCGGACAGCCCGAATTTGCGGAAAATACGGTCCATGATAAATGCCACCCGCGCCATATACCCACAGCTCTCCAAAAATGCCAGAAACAGGAACAGCACCAGCATCTGCGGCACGAAGCCCAGCACTGCGCCTACGCCGGCGACAATGCCGTCTACCACCAGCCCCTGCAGCCAGTCTGCACAGCCAACCGCTTCCAGTCCATTAGAAAAAAGCTCCGGTATCGCCGGAATATGGAGGCTTTCAATGCCGAACAGATTCCAGCCATCGCTGAACACGCCGTCATTTACCCAACTTGTCGCCCAATCTCCCACGGTCTTGACTGATACATAATAGACAATTGCCATCACAAATGCAAAAATGGGCAATGCCAGAATACGGTTCGTCACTATCTTGTCAATCTTATCGGAGATACTAATCTTCTCTTTTCCCTGCCTGGTGCAGCAATCTTTGATAATGGAAGAAATATACACATAGCGCTCATTGGTAATGATGCTCTCCGTGTCATCATCCATCTCTTTCTCCAGGGCAGTTATTTCTGCCGTCACATCAGGCACATGTTTCATCTGCATGGCAATCTTGTCATCTTTCTCCAGCAATTTCACGGCAAAGAAACGTCTCTGCTCTTGCGGCACTTCTGCGCCGAGCTTATCCTCAATGGCAGTCAATGCACTCTCTGCTTCCGGCGCAAATTCATGTACAGCTTTCGCGGGACGCTTTTTCTGTGCCAATTCCACTGCTTTCTGCGCTGCCTCCTTCACGCCCATGCCTTTGAGGGCAGAGATTTCCACCACCGGGCAGCCCAGCTTCTCGCTCAGTTTCCCGATATGTATCTTATCTCCATTCTTGGCAACGATATCCATCATGTTCACAGCCATCACAACCGGAATTCCCAGTTCCATCAGCTGTGTACTCAGGTACAGGTTACGCTCAATATTGGTCCCATCCACAATATTTAAAATAACATCCGGGCGCTCCCCTATCAGGTAATTCCTTGCCACCACTTCCTCAAGCGTATAGGGGGACAGGGAATAGATTCCAGGCAAATCCATGACGGTCACGTCTTTATGCCCTTTCAGCCTTCCCTCTTTCTTCTCCACAGTAACGCCCGGCCAGTTACCCACAAATTGATTGGAACCGGTGAGCGCATTGAATAATGTTGTTTTCCCACTGTTGGGATTTCCTGCCAATGCTATTTTTACTGACATTTTTTCTCTCCTATCCACATTTTGTTACGTCTGTCTCTTCATTTTCTGCCGCCGCATGTTTGCTACGGCTATTTCTTCACTTGCTGCCGCCGCATGTTTGCTACGGCTATTTCTTCACTTGCTGCCACCGCATGTTTGCTACGGCTATTTCTCCACTTGCTGACGCCGCATGTTCGTTTCACCAGACCGTTATTAGTCGAAACTAACCAATACTTAAAAAAAATAATCACATTACCTCAATCATTTCCGCGTCCGCTTTCCGCAGCGACAGTTCATATCCACGCACAGTCACTTCCACCGGATCCCCCAACGGCGCTACTTTCCTCACAGAAACATCCACGCCCTTGGTAATGCCCATGTCCATAATCCGGCGCTTCACCGGACCTTCGCCATGCAGTTTTGCAACTTTAACTGTTTTCCCGCAGGGAATCTGCCTTAATGTCTTCATCGTTTTCCTTCCTTTTCTGTTAAATTATGATTTTATTTGCCATATCCCGATTGATGGCGACCCTTGACTCTTTGACATTCACAATCATATTGCCGCCAATTTCCGATACAACCGTCACCTTGCCTCCGCTTACAAAGCCAAGGTTTTCCAGGAATCTTCTGGTTTCCTCCTTTCCGCCAACTTTCTTGATGACATTGGCTTCCCCTGTTCTTGCCATGGTCAACGGCATCACAATCATCTCCTTCTTCCTATGATATTTTTATCTCTTCGTTAGTTAGTATACGCTAACATTTATTAGTTGTCAATAACTTTTTTTAAATCGTTAAACTATTTGCCATTTTGCACACAATCCAGTATACTTATATGGTAACTATCAATCTGATGATAAGAGGGATATAAGAATGAAGAATACGGAATCTGCTGAAAATTATCTGGAAACCATTCTGATTCTGAGCCAGAGGCTTCCGGTAGTCCGTTCTATAGATGTCGCCGCAGAACTTGGCTTTAAGAAATCAAGCGTCAGCGTTGCCATGAAGCATCTGCGGGAAAATAGGCACATCGTGGTATCGCCCGCCGGATACATTACTTTGACAGACGCGGGCAGAGAAATCGCCGACATGATTTATGAAAGGCACAATTTTCTCTCTTCCTGGCTGATAAGCCTTGGCGTGGATGAGAAAATTGCTCTTGAGGATGCCTGCCGGATAGAACATGTAATCAGCAAGGAAAGCTTTGCTGCTATTAAAGACAATGTGGGAGGATTTGAAACAAACAGTTAGGCAGAACAAAGTGGGGAAAATTGTGCCATACATATAGCACAATTTTCCCCGATAAACGGTTCGCTTACATAATGATAATATTATTACATCTCATATCTTTTCCTAAATCGTATATCTTCCCGGTCTCAATCCCTACCACTTTAGGGCGCAGGATATATCCCGGGTTATTCTGCACAACCTTGGCTTTCTCGCCGTTGCTGAGCTGCACAATCGTGTCCACGGGATACAGAATCATGCTTTCCAGAAAACTCTTCATGACGTCAAGGTCCAGTTCCTGGGTCATGGACATTATCATCTCCACGGCATCTCTCTGGGAAAATGCCTTCTTATAGGAACGCTCCGTCACAAGCGCATCGTAAATATCAACAATTGACAGAATCTTGGCAAACAGATGCATCTTATCCGCTGAGACGCCGAGAGGATAGCCTCTGCCGTTCATCTTCTCATGATGCTGCAGGACTCCCAGCAGCACTGCTGGTGAGTAGCCCTCTTTCTCCTTCAAAATCTCATAGCCGTATACGGAATGCTGTTTCATAATCTCAAATTCTTCGTCAGTCAGCCTCCCAGGCTTATTGAGAACCTCATTGGGGATTTTGGACTTTCCCAAGTCATGGAGCAGCCCGGCAATTCCTATCTCGTATACTTCCTTCTCATTCAGCCCATGCTGCTTCGCCACAATCATTGCCATCGTAGCGACATCCACACTGTGCTTAAAGGTATATTCATCGCTGATTTTTAAGGTACTGATATCGACCGCTATCGCTTCATTGTCGGAAATAGCATGCATCAAATCACCAGTAATTTTATCTGTGGCATCTGCAAAATCCTGCGTTTCCGTGTTATTGTAAAGATACTGGATGCCTTCTGCCACACGCTTCTTAACGCTCTCTGTCAGCTTGACCTTCGCACGGTCCTCGACCCTGGTCTTTTCGATAACGCTCTTCGCCAGAAGCGAAATATTCTCCTCCTCCGGGTCTTCCTCTCCCTCCCGGATATAGACGCCATTAATCCCGAGCTTCATCAGGGAATCAATCAGGTACTCATCCATTAACGCCCCGCGGGCAATCAAAATACGACCTCTGCGGTCTACAATTGCCTGGTCAATTTTCATCCCTTTCTGTAAGGACCTGGTCCTCATGAAAATTCTTTTAACCACAAGATTTACCTCTGCATCCAATGCCAAACATACGGCTACTTTTCTTAATGTTTCATAATTATGCACAGATACTTTGCATATCAAAGTATACAGGCACAACCATACTATTGATTATACACTATCTTTGCATAAATTCCAACAACAAATTCCAGTTTTGAAACCTCTCCATTTGGGCTGACGAGTGGGCTTAGGTTGAAATTTTCTGGGATTTGATGCCGTTAAACATTTTCTTATCCAATGTCCTGTATGCCCTTATCCTGTAATAGCGTTTCACATTTTTCTTAATTTTCACGCTCTTATCCGTGAAAGTGGTCTTAGATTTTGATGTAATTCTCGCAATTTCCTTGTAACCTGAATTTTTCTTGGCAGAACTATAGATAATATATCCGCTGGCTCTCGTGTTCTTCTTCCAGGTCAGTTTGGCATATTTTTGGGAAGTAAGCTTCACCTTAAGTGTCGGGGCCTTCAGTATAATCCCTCTGGCGCTGCCGCTCATAGGGCTCGTACAGTACGAGTAAGAATTCTTAGCCACAACCTTATAATAATAATATTTGTTAACCGCTGCTGTCTTGTCTGTAAACGAAGCTTTCTTGCTGGTGCCAACCCACTGATAAGTCCCATTCTTGGCAGTGGAACGGTAAATATCATACCCAGATGCCCTGTCCACTGCATTCCAGGTAACCTTAAGGCTGCCATATTTCGCTGTTGCCGCCGGATTGCCCGTTGAACTTACCTTAACGCCAGTCGGGGTATCGCATGTCACATAAAGGACGTACGATGCCGTATCTGTGCCATCATCCTGATTCTTGACCGTTACCGTAGTCTTGCCGGATGCTTTGACGGTAACAAGGCCGGTTGACGCATCCACTGTCGCCACCGCTTTATTGCCTACGGACCACTTCAGATTGTCATGGTTTGTCTGCGGCACGATCAGAATCTTATCGCCCTTTCCTGCCAGATAATACTCCTTGGCAAAAGACAGGGGCTGATTTATAATGATGCTGCAGAAATCCTGCAGCCCATCCGGGGTTTCTGCCATCACAATGGCATTTCCCGGTTTCTCTGCTCTCACTGTCCCGGTTACCGCGTCCACAGCTGCCACATCAGGGTTTAAACTCTTATAAGTAACCAGGGAAGTGTCTGACAGACGGCTTGTTACCGTTGCGTGCAATGTTGACGTCTCTCCCTGTTTTAAGATAACATTCTTCTTGTCCATCACAATAGAATCTGCCGGCAGGAAAGATATTTTCCAAAGTTCCTCTTTTGTGAGGTTGCAATTAGACAAATCTGCCTTTAAGGGGTCTGGCACTACCCCAAAAATCCTCTGATAAAAACAGCAGGCCGCCAGATAATATCCGGCATAAGTCGGATGCCAGGAATCATTTCTCAGCATATTTATCTCAGGATAGAGCGTATTTATGCGGTAAGAGTGCATTCCTACCATAACCGCCTCTACGCCAAACCTGTGTTCCAATTCCTTAAATGCCGCCGCAAGGTACAGTTCCATCTCGCCGGTTGTCAGCGGCCTGGACGTACCATTGACATCAATCTTTTTTCCATTGCTAAATGCCGCATTCATATACAGCAGCACTGTTGCCTCCGGCTGGAAAAGTTTTACTGTGTACTGCAGCCTTTCCACTGCCGGAGCCACCAAATCTTCAAAATGTTCAATCGGTCCCGTTGTCTGCTCCTGGAAAATGACATAATCCCAATGCCCATCCACCAAAAGCGTAAGCAATTCCCTATAATAAGAACCGTATTTTTCATTCATTCCCGCATAGTAAGAGAGCCTTGACCCGCCATGCGCCAGTGTCGTTACCTCCAGGCTGCGGTTCTCGCCGGCTGCCAGCTCTACCAACGGCTTTTCCACCGAATAAGTAACCGTGGTTGACACCGGCGTCCTGGAAAAACTGTTCCCTACAATCAGGACGCGCACTGCTTCCCCCGTACCGGGATTTGTCCCATCGTCAGGAGATACCATAGTCGCAGTGCTGGAAAAAGTCAGTTCCGATCCCGCATACACTTCCATGCATCCCATACTGCTCAGTACCAGGACACACAGCAAGCATATAAATTTCTTCATCCCATTCCCTCCTTTAATTAACATAAAGTTCCTCTATAAGTTAGTCCTTACCAGTTTCGGTTTATATCCCCCCCTTTCCAAGGCATCCATAATCTGCTGTTTATGCTCTGTGCCAAATGCCTCCAAGGTAATTCTCAGTTCCACTGCCGCATTGCGGTTGGTGGTAACAAACTGGTTATGTTCCAGTTTAATGACGTTGCCCTGTTCCTTTGCCATCGTCTCGGCAACCTTGCTCAGCTCTCCCGGCTTATCCGGCAGAAGCACCGACACCGTAAAGATACGGTCGCGGAAAATCAATCCTTGCTGTACGACCGAGGACATCGTAATCACGTCCATATTTCCGCCGCTTAAGATGGAGACCACGCGCTTTCCTTTGACCTTAAGGTGGCGCAATGCCGCAACGGTCAGAAGACCGGAATTTTCCACGACCATTTTGTGGTTCTCTACCATATCGAGGAACGCTACCACCAGCTCGTCATCTTCCACGGTGATAATCTCATCGATATGCTTCCTGACATAGGGAAAAATATTTTCCCCCGGTGTCTTTACTGCTGTGCCGTCTGCAATCGTACTGACGCCGGGCAGCGTCACCACCTTCCCCGCCTCAATGGACGCCTGCATACAGTTTGCCCCGGCCGGTTCCACGCCAATCACTTTAATCTTGGGATTTAACAGCTTGGCAAGCGTAGAAACGCCGGTGGCAAGGCCGCCGCCGCCGATGGGAACTAAAATGTATTCCACCAATGGCAGTTCCTTGAAAATCTCCATAGCGATTGTTCCCTGCCCGGTGGCAACTGCCAAATCATCAAAGGGATGGATAAACGTATATCCATGTTCTTTTGCCAGTTCATATGCTTTGTTACATGCCTCATCGTAAACATCCCCATATAAGACCACATCGGCGCCATAACCTTTGGTCCGGTTCACTTTAATCAATGGCGTGGTCGTGGGCATCACAATGGTCGCTTTCACATTGAAACATTTTGCAGCATAGGCAACTCCCTGCGCATGGTTGCCCGCAGAAGCCGTAATCAGGCCCCGCTGCCGCTCCTCCTCTGTGAGCGTGCTAATCTTATAATACGCGCCGCGCACCTTATATGCTCCGGTAAACTGCATATTTTCCGGTTTCAGGTATACCTTGTTGCCAGTCTGTTCACTCAGGTAATCGCTGTATACCAGCTTTGTTTCCTGCGTAACCTCCTGCACAATCCTGCTTGCCTCTTCAAATTTATCCAGTGTCAGCATTATAAATCCTCCTATATCTAACTTATTCCTCCTGCCCGCTCTCCTCTTCCTTGGAAAACAGCGCATTGACAAATTGTTCCGCATCAAATTTCTGTAAATCGTCTATCGTCTCGCCCACACCGATATATTTCACCGGGATGCCCAGTTCCGACTGGATTGCCACAGCAATTCCCCCTTTGGCTGTGCCGTCCATTTTTGTCAGGATAATGCCGGTAATGTCTGCTACCTCAGAAAACTGTTTCGCCTGGGCAAGCGCATTCTGGCCAGTAGTTCCGTCCAGCACTACCAATGTCTCCCGAAATGCATCTTGATATTCTTTTTCCAGGATACGGTGGATTTTCTTTAATTCTTCCATGAGATTCTTCTTGTTGTGGAGACGCCCCGCCGTATCGCAGAGCAGCACATCCGCGTCCCTCGCTTTGGCGGCTGCCACCGCATCATAGACAACCGAGGCCGGGTCTGCGCCCTCCTGCCCGCCTATCATCTCCACACCGGCGCGGTTTGCCCACTCGCTGAGCTGTTCTCCTGCCGCTGCACGGAAAGTATCCGCTGCCGCCAGCACGACTTTCTTTCCCTGGTCCTTGAGCTTGCCGGCAAGCTTGCCCACCGAGGTCGTCTTGCCTACGCCGTTGACGCCAATCACCAGCACCACCGACTTCTCCTGCTCAAAGCGGTACGCCGTCTCGCCCACGTCCATCTGCTCCTTGATGCTGGAAATCAGCAATTCCTTGCACTGCGTGGGCTCTTTGATGTGTTCTTCTTTGACTTTCTTCTTCAGATTCTCAATGATTTCCGTGGTCGCATGGACGCCCAAGTCCCCCATGATGAGGATTTCTTCAATCTCCTCATAAAAATCATCATCTATGCTGGAAAACCCGCTGAATATGGAATCTATTCCAGATACAATATTATCCCTCGTCTTGGTCAGTCCCTGTACCAGGCGTTTAAAAAACCCCTTTTTTTCCTCTGCCATATTACCATTCCTTTCTTTTGCTGTACTGATATCTTGTCTCATCAATGGCGTAATTTTATCAAATATCAACGAGACAGACACTAGGCATCCAAGTCCTCCTCGATTAAATTCACGGATACCAATGTGGACACGCCCTTTTCCTGCATGGTGATTCCATAGAGGCGGTCCGCTGCCGCCATTGTTCCCCTTCTGTGCGTAATCACGATAAACTGGGTATTCTTCGTCAGCTTATGTAAATATTTGGCAAAGCGCCCTACATTGGAGTCGTCCAGCGCCGCCTCAATCTCATCCAAGAGGCAGAACGGCGATGGCTTAAGATTCTGGATGGCAAACAGCAGGGAAATGGCTGTCAATGCTTTCTCTCCGCCGGACATCTGCATCATGTTCTGCAGTTTCTTTCCCGGAGGCTGGGCGCTGATGCGGATACCGCATTCCAAAATATCCTCATCTTCCACGAGTTCCAAGGTCCCCTTGCCGCCACCGAACAGTTCTTTGAATACTTTATTGAACTCCGTCTGGATTTCTGCAAATTTCTCTAAAAACTGCTTGCGCATCCCCGCATCCAATTCCTCAATAATGCCGAGCAGTGACTGCTCTGCCTCCACCAGATCATCATGCTGGGTCTTCATAAACACATAACGCTCAGACAGGCTCTTGTAATCCTCAATGGCATTGACATTGACATCCCCCAGTTTGCGGATTTCATCTTTGATGTCTGCAATCAATTTCTTCAATTCCGCAGGATTGTCAAACTCGTCGCTGCGCAAATCCATGGCATTGTGCAAGGTCAGCTCATATTCCTCCCACATATAATTGCTCTGGTTTTCCGCTGATTCCTGCAGTTTATCTTTCTGGCTGTTCAGACGGTACAATTCCTTGTCCAAATCATTGATGCGTTTGGACAGTTCCTCCTGTTTCTGGAAAAAGCCGCGGTAGGACTGGGACATCAGTTCCCGCTGCTTCTGTCCTTCCTCCAATTTCTGCTCCAACTCAACGTGCGCCGTATCGGAAGCCTCTATCGTCTCACGGATTTTATCAATATCCTGCTGTTTTTTCTTGATGTCTGCCTGTGAATTGTCCTTTTCCTGTTTTGCCGTCTGCAGGTCTGATTCTAATTTCTCCAATTCTCCCTCAATGCGGGAAATATTTTCTTGCAGAAACCGCACCTTCTGCAGGAGATTCGCCTCCTCCAGCTGTACCTGGGAAACAGATTGCTGGCTCTCCTCGGCAAGGCGGCTCTGCCTGTCTAAGATTTCCTGCAGGTTTCTGTTTTCCTCTTCGATTTCTTTCTCCCGCTGGTCTGCCGCCTGGATTTCCTGCTGGATCATGCTGCGGTTTTCGCTGATTTCTCCCAGCTGGTATTCAATCTGCCGGCTCTCGGTCTGCAAGTCCGTGTACTGGCTGTCATTCTCTTCTTTCTGTTCCCTGGCACGGTCTAAATTCATCTTCTCAGTATTCTGCAGAAGCATTGCTTCCTGCAAGTCTTCACGAATCTGCAGCCTGTCCTCCTTTAACAGTTCACGCGCCGTCTGAATTTCTTCCAGTCGTTCCCTATGCTTTTTGAGGGCTGCTGCAAGTTCTTCTGTCTGCTTCTGCAAATCCTCAATCTCACGTTTCCTGCCGAGGAGGTTGCTGGTATTCTTAAACGCACCTCCGGTCATGGAACCGCCAGGATTCAGGGATTCGCCCTCCAGTGTCACAATCCTTAAGCTATATTGGTATTTCCTTGCAAGGGCAATGGCATGGTCGATGGTATCTACCACATAAGTCCTTCCCAAAAGGTAGGTCTTTAATTCCCGGAAACGGTCATCGGCATGCACCAGCTCGCTGCCAATGCCAATCACCCCCGGCTCCTTCAATGCCGCCTGGTTTACCTGAGGCGCCTTCTTGCCCACGCTGGTCAGCGGCAGGAAGGTTGCACGCCCATAACGGTTCTTTTTCAGGTATTCAATCATTTTCTTTGCCGTTGCCTCGTCAGTGGTAACAATATTCTGGATACTGCCGCCCAACGCCGTCTCAACGGCAACCTCATATTTTTTATCGACCTGGATTAAGTCAGCCACAACCCCCAAAATCCCTGGCTCCTGGTCTTTCCTCTCCATGACCCGGCGGATGGAATTGCCATAGCCGTCATAGCGTTCCGCTATATTGATTAAAGATTCCAGCCTGGACTTTTCCCGGTGGTAACGCGCCGTGTCCTGCTCCAGTTCCTGGGCAGCCTGGGTCTGTTTGGACTGCCATTGCTGATTTTTCTGTTCCAGCTCCTGCTCCTGTTTCAGAAGGTCCAGATAATGCCCTTTGGCTTCCTCGTACTTGCGCTCGCATTCCTCCACCATCAGGCTCAGGCTTTCCTCTTCGCTCTTCTGCTCTATCAGCCGCTTGCTCAGCTGTGCCTTGCGGATATTCACCTGCTCCTGCATGGTGTCATAGCGCTGCTGCCTGGCTTTGGTAGATGCCTTGTTATTCAAAAGCTCTATCATCTCATTCTTGCCGCTTTCGATTCCACGGCTGCAGCGGGCAATTTCTTCCTGGATTTCCTGGTACTGCGCCATCGCCTGGATCTTCTGTTCGCCTACAGAACTTAACTGCCGCTTGAACTGCCCCATCTCCTTGGCAAAATCTGCTTTCTGCCCGAGACGCTCCGTCTTATCCCTGTCAATCTCCTGCTGGCGCACCTTAAAATGCTCTTCACTCTGCTCGGCAGCATGAATCTGCTCAAGCAGGACATTAACCTGTCCTTCCAGCTTCCCTTTGAGGACAGTGGTATTGCCCAATTCTTCCCGCAGCGCTGCAAGGTCTGCATCGGCTTGCTCTATATCGCGCTCCGTCTGCTCATACTCCGCTTTGATATTGTCATACGATTTGTTGGTATCCTGCAAATCCTGGCCTACAATTTGAATCTTGCCCTGCAGCTCTTCCGACTGCCGGCTTATGCGCTCCATATCCATCAGAAACATGTTGACATCGTAGGTTTTTAATTCTTCTTTCTTCTTAAGATAAGCTTTCGCCTTCTCCGCCTGTTTCTCCAGCGGCCCTACCTGTTTTTCCAGTTCCGAAAGGATATCGTTGACGCGCAGGAGGTTCTGCCTTTCATCTTCCAGTTTCTTCTGCGCCGTTGCTTTGCGCCGTTTATATTTGACAATGCCTGCCGCTTCATCAAATAATTCCCGGCGTTCTTCCGGTTTGCCGCTGAGGATACGCTCAATCTGTCCCTGTCCGATGATGGAATAGCCTTCCTTGCCAATCCCGGTGTCATAGAACAGCTCATTTACGTCTTTCAGTCGGCAGGCCGTGCCGTTGATAAGGTATTCGCTCTCCCCGGAACGGTAAACGCGCCGTGCCACCGTGACTTCGTTATAGTCCACGTTCAGCTGCCTGTCGCTGTTATCTAAAGTAATTGCCACATATGCGTAGCTGAGAGGCTTGCGGTTCTCTGTCCCGGAAAAAATGACATCCTGCATACTCGAACCGCGCAGCTGCTTGACGCGCTGTTCGCCCAATACCCAACGCACGGCATCCGCCACGTTGCTCTTTCCACTTCCATTCGGACCCACAATTCCGGTAATTCCATTATGGAATTCAAAGAGTATCTTGTTAGCAAAAGATTTGAACCCATGGACTTCTATGCTTTTTAAATACATGCGTTTCCTCCATTACACGGAACTCCCTGCCGCCTTAACTGCAGCAGTGTCTGGTATGCCGCCTCCTGTTCTGCGGTTTTCTTGTTCCTTCCCTTTCCCTGCCCATAGGCGGTATCTCCAATCCGCGCTTCCATCACAAACCGCTTATTATGGTCGGGGCCTTCCTCTCGGACCAGATGATAGTGCAGTTCTTCACTGAAATTTCCCTGTACAAGTTCCTGCAGGATAGTCTTGCTATCAAAAAAGAGCTGCTTGTGCTCAAGGTCATTCAGCACAAACCGTAAAATAAACTCTTTTGCACTAGCAAAACCACCGTCCAGATAAATCGCCCCAATCAATGCCTCCAGCGCATCTGCTAAAATGGAATCACGCTTCCTGCCGCCAGTCAGCTCCTCCCCTTTGCCCAGCAGAAGATATTGCCCCAAGGCAATCTCCCTGGTGCAGAAGGACAGCGCGGGCTCACAGACGATGCTGGCGCGCAGCCTGGTCAGTTCCCCTTCCGGGCGCTCAGGATATTCATGGAATAAAAAATCACTGGAAACAACCTCCAGCACGGCATCTCCCAAAAATTCCAGCCGTTCATTGTCCGCCGGCCTGTTCAGATGGCGTTCATTGGCATAAGAGCTGTGTGTCAAGGCCTGGGTCAGTAATACTTTATTGCGGAACCGGTAACCAATCTTCTCTTCAATTTCATTCTGTATGTTCATAAATTATTCCTTTCCGGCAAATAAGGATAGCCCGGGAGAAATCTTTGATGATTTCTTCCAGGCAGCATCTTCCCTTATCAGTGTAAGCAATTTCATTAATTCAATGCATCCTTAATCTGTTCAACGGCATCTCCTACCGTCACAATCTTCTCTGCTTCCTCGTTGGCAATCTCAATATCGAACTCTTCTTCCAACCCCATGATAATCTGAAAAATATCCAAAGAATCTGCTCCCAGATCATCTACGAAAGTAGTATCCATTGTTATCTCTTCTGCATCGACATTCAATACTTCTGAAATGATTTTCTTAATCTTTTCAAATTCCATGACTTCCTCCAATATTCCTTTTGATTTTCTCGTTAATTTCCTGTTCCTTGAAAGTAACGCACTGAATAATAGAGTTCGTTACTTCCTTTGCTTTAGAACTCCCATGGGTCTTGACAACCAGACCATTCAGCCCGAGAAGCGGTGCGCCGCCGTACTCGCTGGCATCGAATGACTTCATGGTCTTTTTCAATGCCGGCTTTACAAGCAATGCCCCTATCTTGCTTCGCAGCGTCTCCATCAGGCCCGCCTTTACCATGCTGAGCATAGTCGCACCTACGCCCTCATACAGCTTGAGGATGACGTTTCCCACAAATGCCTCGCAGACAATGACGTCTGCTTCGCCACTTGGGATATCCCGCGCCTCAATGCTTCCCACAAAATTGATGTCCGGGCAGTTCTTCAGAAGCGGGAAAGTCTCTTTTACCAACGCATTTCCCTTCTCCTCCTCAGCGCCGATATTGACGATGGCAACCTTGGGATTCTCAATGCCCAGTACATTTTCCATGTAGATGGAACCCATTTTGGCAAACTGCACGAGATGTGAGGACCTGGCATCCACATTGGCTCCGCAGTCAACAAGCAAGGACACGCCTTTCTTCGTGGGAATCAGCGGCGCCAGCGGCGGACGCTCCACACCTTTAATCCTGCCAACGATAACTTGTCCTCCCACCAATATGGCGCCGGAACTTCCTGCTGAAACGATAGCATCCGCTTTCTTCTCCTTTACCATATTCATGCCAATTACGATAGATGACTGCTTCTTCTTACGGATAGCCAATACTGGAGGCTCTGCCGTCTCAATCACCTCCGGGGCATGGATTACCTCAATCTGGCTTCCCTGATAAGAATGCTTTGCCAGTTCTTCCTTGACAATCTCCTCCCTGCCAATCAGGAATACCTTAATATCCTGCCGCAATTTCACGGCATCTACCGCCCCTTTCACTATCTCCGCCGGCGCATGGTCTCCGCCCATGGCATCGACTGCCACTTTTATCATTTCCTCCATGAAACTTCCTCCTTACGGCGCAAAAGAATAAGGTGGGCAAGCCCGCATCAGTTCCCCTTCCACCTCAATCTCGAAAGGCTTGGGTTCTTCTGATTTCCTTATTTTGCTAATGCCTCCCTAAGAATATACTATAAGTAATCAGAGAAGTCAACAACTCACTGCAAGGCTGAATGTTACTTCTATCTATCAAAGTCCTTGCGGTTCCTCTCATCTTCCAGCTTGCGCTCTTCTTCCGTCATATATTTGCGGAAAACCCATTCCAGGATAAAACTTTGAATCCAGCTGCAGATTGCCGGGAGCATTACGACCAGGAACGGAAACAGATACATCACAAACCCCGTCCCTGCCGCTATCGCCATCATTAAAATGGTCATGGGAAAATGTATCACAGGAAAGAGAACCGCATTTTTCATGGACTGCTTTCTCGTGTTCTCAAAGCGCGCCATATAGGGGAACAGATAGGAAACCCACACAAACCACGCAATGAGGCCTACGAGAAACACCACTCCTAACGCTGCCGGCATGCTTCCTGCCTTAGCATAAAAATTCATGATATACCCATCAACGCCCAATAGGACTGCCAACGCCAAAGCTATCAGCCACACTGGCGTTGTCTGTTTAAAATTGTCCCGAAAAGATTCTGTATAATCCCGGAACACATATCCCCTGTCATGGCGCAAAACCTTGTACGCCGTATGGTACATGGCTGCCATCGCCGTGCCGATTGTAAAAATGGGGATACAGCTTACCAAAAATAACAGGCTAAGGCTGATACAGTCTGTAAATTTGGAAATAGACCTCATAACCCCGCCATCATAATTAAATAGTCTCATATTTTTCCTTTCTCTTGCATGAGTGCGCATATTATTTTCCATCTTATAGGAAAACCACCCACGTTTCAACGGTATTACCCTTTTCCCACAAACTAATACATCACAAATATATTTATTATTACTTATTTTTATTTAACAAAATACTCTTTCAAAATATCTTGAGTCCTTATGTACAAAAGTTCTGTTTCCTTAACTCGATAGCTAACATCTTTCCTAAAAGTAATTGATGATTCATACTGCTCATTAAATATATCTCTGTCTTCTTCTGTAAAATAACAATAAATAATTTTAACATTTTTAGAAGGCATATCACTAAATCGAAGCATTACATCTCTTATTATTTGTTAGTTCTCTCATCTTCAAAAATTACTATTACTCCTTTTCATGTTATATCTTCTTTACTATTACACTGATTATCTCTCATCAACAGTTTAATTCTTCAACTGATTAACCTCCAATTTCGGCAAATTATTTAAGCTTACCATTTCCAATGTCTGTAACTGTTGTAATGCTAACTGCCTAAGCAATTCCATTCTTTCTTTTTGGTCTTTCCCTTGATTAATCAATACTGCATTATAACTTTCCAAATTTGCAAGCACTAATAATTGATTCAGTGTTGCCACATCTCGCATATTTCCTTTTACGGTTGAATTTTCGTCTTTCCATTGTTTCGCTGTTTTTCCAAACAAAACGACGTTCAACATATCTGCTTCATTAGCATAGGTATACGATACCTGTGCAGGCGTTAATTCTGGTGGAATCAAATTTTCTTTAATCGCATCTGTATGTATCCTGTAATTCAATTTAGAAATTTCTCTATTCAAATTCCAGTTTAAAGACAATCGACTGTTTTCATCTGTTTTTAATCTTCTGTAATCCTTCATAATATATAACTGAAATTCCGGAGAAATCCAAGTTGCAAAAGACATCGCAATATCACTATGGGCATAAGTTCCGCCATAACGTCCTGCTTTTGAAACAATGCCAATAGCATTCGTAGCTTCTATCCACTTCTTTGGTGACATTGTAAATGCATTCGCTCCTGCCTGTTTTTTAAACCCCTCGAATTCGAGGGGTTTAAAATCTGTATTATGAAGTCTTTCCCATAATCCCAGAAATTCTATCACATCCCTGTTTCTCATCCAGTTTTGAATAACCGCTGTTGGGTCATCACTTTTATATCGGGCTATATCCGTCAATGAAATAAATTCATTTTCAAAGTCCTGAGTATAAATACCAATATCTATCCCATTTGCATGGATTGTATCCTTGATTATTTTCCCCATTGCTCCTCCTTAAATAATAACACAAACTTTCTCAAGCATTGTTACTATTACTTCTCTTAGATATATTCTGCCAAATTGTCATTTATTTTCATCTTCCCACATCTTCCGATACGCTTCAATATAAAATTTGATGCACCTCGGATATACATATAAATATTTTCTACAGACATCTTCAACCAACGGCAAATAAACCTCGTAGTTTTTTGGATGTATTTCAACTATCTGCTCTGCAATCTGATAAATCCTTTCATCCATTAAATTACCTCAAAATATTTAAGTGCATCCGTTATCGCTTCTACCTTCTCTTTCGGTGGACGCTTCCTCGGATGTTTTAATTCTTCTACCGCATTAGGAGCATCATACATTGTTAAGCCTAAAGACCTTTTCACCTCTGCAATATACGCAGTATGTACTTTAAATCCATAAAAGTACAATGGTTTCAGCGTAACAAGGTCTTTCCTGATAAGATAACAAAAAACCTCTCCAGTGTGGAGAGGCTCTTTCGACTAATCCTGAGGGATAATCTCTTTTTTGTTATAGCTTCCGCAGCTCTTGCAGACTCTATGAGGCATCATCAGCTCCCCACATTTGCTACATTTCACTAAATTCGGAACAGACATTTTCCAGTTCGCTCTTCTCTTATCTCTTCTTGATTTGGAAGATTTATTTTTTGGACATATAGACATGATCACACCTCCTTAAATTGGTTAAAAATATCCTGGATTGCCGCCATTCTTGGATCCGGCTCTGTTTTCTGGCACTGGCATTCTGTCAAATTCAGATTGGCACCGCACCGTTTACAGATGCCTTGGCAATCCTCCCTGCACAGAACCTTCATTGGCCAACTCACCAAAATTTCTCCAAAAATAAGTTGATCTACATCCAGCTTTGTTCCTGTCATATAATTTGATTCCACCATGTCCCAATCTGTCTCATCATCACAGAGATTCAACTGTTTCTCAATCCTGATGGGAAACACCCTGTCCACCTCTGTCAGGCAGCGGTCACATGGAATTGCAATTGTGACTTCCGTCTCCCCCCGGATAAGCAGCCGCTTATTGTTCTCGTTGGTAAACGTCAGTTCAAACGGTGCGTGCTTTACAATCGGAAACTGACCCAGTCTGGAATGAAAAGCCTTCAATTCAATTACTGCCTGTTTCGACATTTCCTTATCTTCACTGGAAATGATATCTGATAAGTCTATCTTCATCACAGTCTCCTATCCACACTTGATATATTATACCCAGCAAAATACGGTTTGTCAACCATTTCTTTACATTTTTATCTTCGCACGGATGCGCTGCAAAGCATTGTCAATCGCTTTGGGCTCCTTGTCCAGCTGCTCTGCAATCTGCCGGTAACTCAGTCCCTGCAGGTAAAGCTGCACAACCTGCTGCTCAAACCTGCTGAGTCCGTCCTTTAATTTCTCCCTGATTGCCCGGGCGTCTTCCCGCTGAATGAGAAGCTGTTCTGGATTTGAATTCTCAAAAGATTCCAGCACATCCAAAAAAGTCTCTTCCCCCTCCTGCCCCATCTGTGCATTCAGTGAAACATAGGTGTTCAGGGGTAAATGCTTTTTTCTCTGGGAGGCCTCCACTGCATGGTAAATCTGCCGGGTAATGCACAAATCCGCGAAATGGTAAAAAGACGCGTCTTTGTCCACATTAAAATCCCGGATTGCCTTAAACAGCCCAATCATCCCCTCCTGAATCAGATCGTCCGTGTCCCCCCCTATGAGGAACATGGCATTTGCCCGCTTGCGCACCAGGTTCTTGTATTTGTCCATAATGTAATCGGTAATCTCCCTCTGCCCGCTGCGCAGCTGCTCAATCAATATTTCATCCGTCTGATTCGCAAAATCTATCTCTTTTAGCACTTCTTCCCCTCACTGCCTCCTCTGTCTCACAATCTCGTAAGCGAGAACCCCGGCAGCCACGGAAGCATTTAAAGAATCAATCTCTCCTGCCATGGGAATGGCAGCGTTAAAATCACAGTTCTCCTTAACCAGTTTGCCAACGCCTTCCCCCTCGCTGCCGATAACCAGCCCGATGGGTCCTTTTAAATCCAGCTGGTACATCGTCTCGCCATCCATATCGGCACAGACAAACCAGATCCCCTGCTCTTTTAATTCTTTGATGGTCTGGGAAAGATTGGTCACCTTCGCCACAGGCGTATAATTCAAAGCCCCAGCTGATGCTTTCGCCACCGTTGCCGTAAGGCCCGCCGCCCTGCGCTTTGGTATAATCACGCCATGCGCGCCGGCGAGGTTGGCTGTACGGATAATTGCCCCCAGATTGTGGGGGTCTTCGATATTGTCAAGCAGAATTAAAAACGGATCCTCCTGCTTCTCCTTCGCTGCTGCCAGCATGTCCTCCACCTGCGCGTATTCATATGCTGCCGCATAGGCAATGACTCCCTGATGCTTTTTGGTCTCAGAAAGCTGGTCTAACCGCTCTTTTGCAACATAGTCCAAAATGGTGTCATGCTTTTTGGCTTCCCGGATAATCGTCCTGATAGGACCGTCCTGGCAGCCTTTTTGCACAAACAGCTTGTCTATGGTCTTCCCGGAACGGAATGCCTCTAAGACCGCATTCCTTCCCTCAATGGTCAACTCCTCGTACCTCAATCTCCTGCTCCTTTCCCAATCCTCTTAAGCCCGGTTGTAATCAACTCCATCATCCGCTCCGTCTTATCTTCCAGATACAGATAGCCCACCAGCGCCTCAAAACCAGTCGCCCGACGGTAATCGCCCACAGTGGCATTCTTCGCCATAGTGGAGGATTTGGCATTCCTGCCGCGCTTATATACCGCCAGTTCCTCTTCCGTCAGTTCCGGCAAAAGCTCCCCCACCATCTCCGACTGGGAATGCGCCTTCACAATCTGGCTGGTATGGCAATGCAGGTCATTGACATGGGTACTCCCTTCCCCCACTACCATGGAACGGATGATAAGGTCATAGATGCCATCGCCTATATACGCCAATGTCAATGGCGAATAACTGCGGATGTCTTTCTTCTCTATGCCAAATTTTCCTAAAATATATGAATTTATGCCCTTTTCCATTTTACGCCTTCCCTGGTATCCTCCAGGATAATCCCTTTTTCCGACAGTATATCACGGATTTCATCTGCACGCGCAAAATTCTTCTCCTTGCGCGCAGCCTGACGTTCTGCAATCAGCTTTTCAATCTCCTCATCAAGGATTTCCTCTTCCTTGGCAAGAATGAGGCCCAGGACATCGCAGAGGCTCTCCAGACGCTGATAAAGCTTCTCCAATAATTCCCGGGAACTCTCCTCTGTGACATTCGTATTGCAGTATTTCACGAGTTCAAAAACTGCGGAGATTGCATCTGCCGTATTGAAGTCATCATCCATGGATTTCTCAAATTTCTCCACAAAAGCTTCGCTGCCCGCAAATATTTCCGCTTCCTCCTGCGTCATCATATCCACGGCGGTATTTTTCTGCAGATGCTGCAAATTCTGCGCTGCATTCAAGATGCGCTCCAAGCCATTCTTAGCCGCCTCCATAAGTTCTGCACTGAAATTCAGCGGACTGCGATAATGGGCGCTGAGCATAAAGAAACGCAGCACCTGCAAATTGTATTTCTCTGCTATTTCGCGGACTGTAAAGAAATTTCCTTCGGATTTGGACATTTTCTTGTTGTCAATATTCAAAAATCCATTGTGTATCCAGTACTTGGCAAAAATCTTGCCGTTGCAAGCCTCGCTCTGGGCAATCTCATTCTCATGATGCGGGAAAATCAAATCCTCGCCGCCTGCATGGATATCAATTTCCTCGCCCAGATACTTTTTCGCCATCACGGAACATTCAATATGCCAGCCTGGCCTGCCGTTGCACCAGGGGGATTCCCAATATGGCTCCCCTTCTTTCTTGGGCTTCCACAATACGAAATCCAGGGAATCCTCCTTGTCCTCACCAGTCACCTTGATGTCACGGTGCCCTGCCTGCAGGTCGTCTAAATTCTTATGGGACAGTTTACCGTACTCTTTAAATTTCCTGGTGCGGAAATAGACGGTCCCATCCTCCACCGCATAGGCAAATCCTTTGTCAACCAAGGTGGAAATCATCTCCAACATACCGCTGATTTCCTGCGTTGCCAGCGGGTGGACCGTGGCAGGACGCACATTCATGGCAGCCATGTCCTTCTTGCATTCTTCGATATAACGCTGAGAAATTTCCTGCGCTGACACGCCCTCCTCCACGGCCTTTTTGATAATCTTATCGTCCACATCCGTAAAGTTGGACACATAATTGACCTCATAGCCTTTGTACTCCATGTACCGGCGCACCGTATCAAACACCATCATCGGACGCGCATTTCCGATATGGATGAGGTTGTATACAGTAGGCCCGCACACATACATCTTCACCTTACCTGCCTCCAAAGGCACAAATTCTTCTTTTTGTCTGCTCAGTGTATTGTAAACTTTCATCATTCTCCTCCTAGTCACAAACTTAGTAGCCGGCGCGTTACGAGCACCTAATCTTTACAGCGCAATTCCTTGATTTCCTTTTCCAAATCTATAATCTTATTGCACAATGCCGAATTCTCATGCTGCAATACCGTGATATCTTCCATCACCGGGTCGGGCAGATGTACCTGGTCCATATCGCTCCTCGGCACTTTGATATTATCCCGCTTGACAATCCTGCCCGGCACTCCCACCACGGTACAGTTCGGGGGAACCTCCTCCAAAACCACGCTGCCGGCGCCAATCTTGCTGTTCTCTCCAATGGTAAAGGAACCGATAATCTTCGCACCTGCGCTCACCATCACGTTATCGCAGAGCGTGGGATGGCGTTTACCGCTCTCCTTGCCGGTCCCGCCCAGGGTAACGCCCTGATACAGCGTCACATTATCCCCGATAATCGTAGTCTCGCCGATAATCACGCCGCTGCCGTGATCAATGAAAAAGCCTTTGCCAATGACGGCTCCCGGATGGATTTCAATGCCGGTTTTGCGCGCAGCCTTCTGAGAAATCTTCCGCGCCCGGAAATACTGCCCTTTCAGATATTTCTTATGCGCTTTGCGGTAACTTAACATCACACGGAAACTGGGATAAAGCAACACTTCCAGGGGAGACTTAATTGCCGGGTCCCGCTCCCGGATGACCTCGTATTCTTCTTTTATCTGCTGAAACAATCCCATCTATGAACGCTTCCCTTCTAAAAACAATGCAGATTCCTAAAATATCTTCCTATTCGTGTTAGTTTATGCAGAAATTCAGATTTTGTCAATAGGAAAAATAATTTGGATTTCCCCATTTTGTAATTCATAGCACCTAAAGGTTTCCATCATAAAATGATGGAAACACTTTGCACATAAAAGCGCTATGGAAAGCTAGCTTTCCAGACGCTTTTTGTGCAAGATGTCTATGCTGCCAAAGGCAGCAAGACCTTTAGGTGCTATAATATCAGTTATTATAAAAATAGGGAAACTGATATAAATATAAGTTCAGCCAGCCAAAAGAACTCAGAGCAAATTGTGCTCACACCCACTCATGCAGATAAACCGCTGTATTCCCAAATAGCCTTTCCGTAAGTTCCATGATATCCAGATGCTCCCTTACCCCGGCTCTGTGTATCCGCCTTATGCTGCCGCCCCTGCAATCGATATCAATCTGGAAACAGCCCTCATTTGCGGCAATAACCGAATCCGTCACATCCACCCGATACTGTATGGGCTTGCCGCTTTGCAGCAGCGGCACAAGCGAGAAAAGGTTTGTCAGGCGCACCATCATCCGTGAAGATGTGAATGATATCCTGTCGTACGCCACACAGCCTGCCTCTTTCAGGGCAGCGCTGCAGATTTGCCCCGCCTCTTCTTTCGTAACGTCCTCTTCTAAGAGAATCTCCTTAATTTCTGCTGTTACGGTTCCTTGAGAACGATTGATACTGTAAAAAATAAGCCCATTCATCCCCTGCCAGTTCTCTGACACCAGCGCACCGCCATGTTCTGCTGCCAATTCTGCCAGCAGACGGCGGCAATATTGTTCCTCGCGCCAGATAAAAACCTCACATCTGCGTTCTAATACCCGGTTGGAAAATACCGCCATCCTTGCCGCATCTTCTGCACTTGCCCGCCGCCATCTTCCTGCACCGGCAACTTCCAGAGAAGCTGCCCTTATCATTTCCTGCCCGGATTCCCGGGCAAAGCAGATGCCGCCCCTGTCGAGGTAAGGCTGGTTAGGAAAAAACACAAACCCCTGGCCCCGGTAATACGCCGGGTCTGCCGGAAGCAAAAAAGTAAAGGGGACTTCCCCGGCTGCCAAATCCTGCAGAAGACTTGCCATCACCAGCCCCATTTTCCCTCGCCTACGGTAAGCAATGTCCGTTGCCACCGCCACAATGTAAGGGATTTGCCTCCTATGCCCATAAATACTGAGGTTGTATGGATTCAGATGAATCATAACATGGAAGGAACTGTCCTGTTCAGCCCCTTCCATTACCATAATTTCATTATCTTTCGTCTTAAGGCTATAGTAATAATCTACAAACTCCTGGGAATCTTCGGGAAAGGCACTCTCATACATTGGCCTAGTTGCCTGTTTCTCCTCCTGACTCAGATAGCGTATCCTGCTGCTTTCCATGGTCCTTCCTTCTCAATCCAGTACTTTTCCACCGCCGTATGCATAAATATGCATAACAAAGAGGGCTTTTATCTTATAGGAAAGCCTGTACTTTTACCCATTCATGCAACACGGTCTTCCTATAAGAGAACTAACAGCTAAATTGACTGCTGTTTCGTACATCCGCCGCAGCCTTCACAGTTCCTTGCGCTGTCATAGGCAGCCACGCTTCCCTCATATAATCCGGTCAGGGAGCAGATTGCCTGTGCAGAAATTCCCTCCTGCCTGCCGCTAAATCCCAAACCTTCTTCTGTCGTTGCCTTGACATTGACCTGATTGTCCGCAATCGCCAGCACATTGGCAATATTCTGCTCCATCTGTGCGATATATGGCCGCAGTTTAGGCTTCTGCGCAATAACAGTCGCATCGATGTTCTCGACCACATATCCTTGCTGCCGCAGCAGCTCTCCCACATGCGCCAGCAGCTTCATGCTGGATATTCCCTTATACGCTTCGTCAGTATCTGGGAAATGTTTGCCGATATCTGAAAGCGCAGCCGCCCCCAACAATGCATCCATAATGGCATGTATGAGCACATCCGCATCGGAATGCCCATCAAGCCCTAATTCATGTGCAATTTCCACGCCGCCGAGAATCAGCTTCCTGCCCTCCGTCAGCCTGTGCACATCGTATCCAATCCCTACTCTCATTCTTTATTTACCTTCATATGTAATGAGGCTGTCCACATGATACCCGGCAAGCTTCTCCCTGCCCTTTAATCCGGCAAGCTCCATTACAAAACAGATCTTGACCACCTCGCCGCCAAGCTGTTCCACCAATTTAATAATTGCTTCGGTAGTTCCGCCGGTAGCAATCAGGTCATCCACAATAGCTACTTTCTGCCCTGGTCTGATGGCATCTTTATGCATCTCAACCACAGCGCTCCCATATTCCAAATCATATTTCTCTGAAATAACCTCACAGGGCAGTTTGCCTTGCTTACGGACCGGCACAAATCCTTTGCGTTCCTCATATGCCACCGGAACGCCAAAAATAAAGCCTCTTGATTCCGGTCCCACCACAACATCGTACTCTACATCCTTAAGGCTTTGCAAAAGCCCATCAATTGCCAGATGCAGCCCCTCTGCATCCTGCAAAATGCTGGTTACGTCCCTGAAAATAATTCCCGGCTCCGGAAAATCGGGAATGCTTCTTACATATTCTTCTAATTTTTTCATTTGCTTATCCTCCTGATATAGTTACAGTATAGTATAACCCCTTTTTTTATACAAGCTGTTTTTGGAAAAGATTCCTTTCCGGGCAGCAACTTACGGTTCTTTTGTTTCTTCGACAGCAGACAGCGGCAATTTACACGATTTTCCAGCATTCCTCCAAGATTTTTTCCACTATCTTAGCACCCTTTTCCCGGGGTTTTTGGTATAATGTTATCAAATCATAAACGCGTGGTAACGCACAGAAATTGGCATAACATTAATAACCGAGGTGAGTAAATGCAGGCCAACAACACATCTTCAAACAGCACGATTGATTCAATGGAACGATTGCGGAATGAAAATGTTCTCTTACTCGAAGAGAACAGAAAATTGACCGAAACTATCGACTGGATGCACGACACCATCTGGCGTCTCGTGCGCACACAACGCCCGGAAAACTAATCCTTTCAGTCTTCTCTTTTGCGCACCAGTACGATTTTGGTGATTCCATTGCTGGAATCATCTTTTCGGGTCTGCAATTCCGGGAACGATTCAATCAGTTTGCCAAATTTAGCAAATCCATAATTCCTGCAGTCAAAATCTGAATACATCCTCTGTATCATATTGCCCAATTCCGACAGGTACATCCAGCCATCCTCATCTGAATTTTCATCCAACAGGGAAATTACCATTTCCTTAATTGCACGAAGGTTTGTAATCGGCTGCGCATCTTTGGACTGCCCCCCTGGCAATAACGCCTTTTCTGCCGGCACACATTTAATCTCCTGTCTCCTCGTGCGTTCCGCTGCATTATTTTTCTGCACCGGATGGTGATTCTTATAAAGCACATCCAATGTCTTAAACTGCTCACATGCCCGGACAAACGGCGTCGGCGTCTTACTCTCACCCATGCCAATCACACGTTTCCCGGACTCCCGAAGCCGCATTGCCAGTTTTGTAAAATCGCTGTCAGAAGAGACTATGATAAATCCGTCTACATCATTCGTATAGAGAATATCCATGGCATCAATAATCATCGCAGAATCGGAAGAATTCTTCCCCACAGTATAACTGTACTGCTGTATGGGCGATAATGAATTTTCCAATAGTGAATCTTTCCAGGAATTCTTAGCTGTCGCCGTCCAGTCTCCATAAATCCTGCGGATGGTAATATTTCCAAGAGACTGCGCCTCCTTTGTGACAATTCCGATGTACTTTGAAGACACATTCTCTGCATCAATCAACAGGGCATATTTATTTTCATCCCTCATTCCGTTACTCCTTTCAACACATTACCATTTATTTTAACCTCCGCAACAATTATAATACTTTCTATTTGTGAAAACAACAAAAGATTCAAGAAGAATTTTTCTCCTATTTTTGTACATACTATCTAAAAGTATTTTATTTTCAGAAAGGAGAATATTTTATGCTTGATAAAGAGATTGATAAATACCTGCAGAATACCTATGACGACGGCAATATCCCGGAAATAGACCTGCCCGGGCGCGCAGACGCCCCCTCCGGTTCAAACCGCTATGGCGATTCGCCCATCGATGACCCGCCCGGACAAAACAGTTACGGAGATGTGCCCATCGGCGACCCCGGAAACAGCCATTCCAATCCCTCAGGGGACAACAATTCCAATCCCACGGGGGACAACAACCTGGTATGGGTCACTCCCCCAGTGCTGCTTTCCCAATCTGAGGGACCCGCACCAAACGCTATCGGCGGAATATAAGGAGGGTTTATGGAGAATATATTAGAACAAATTACCCAAAAACGTATCGTGCCGGTGGTAGTCCTCCGCAACATTGCCGATGCCAAACCATTGGCACAGGCGCTTTGCGATGGCGGGCTGCCCTGTGCAGAAATTACCTTTCGCACCGAAACTGCTGCCGATGCCATCAAGATTATGTCTGAGGAGTTCCCTGATATGCTTTTGGGCGCCGGCACTGTCCTTACCCCGGCACAGGCTGACCAGGCGATGAAAGCCGGCGCTAAATTCATCGTCAGCCCAGGACTCAACCCCACGATGGTGAAGCATTGCATCAAGAAGAAATATCCGGTCATCCCAGGCGTCAACAATCCCAGTGACATAGAAGCCGCTCTTTCTTTCGGGCTGACTTTCGTAAAGTTTTTCCCGGCAGAAGCCTCCGGTGGCCTGGAAATGATAAAAGCGCTGTCCGCCCCCTACCCGCAGATGCGCTTCATGCCCACTGGCGGAATCACGCCGGAGAATCTTCACACCTATCTTGCCAATGACAAGATAGCTGCCTGCGGCGGAACCTGGATGGTGCGGGACGAATTGCTTAAATTACAGAACTTTGATGAGATAAAGCGGCTGACTGAAGATGCCTTGCGGACAGTCCGCAGCTGACAGCAGTTTATCAGAAAAGGAGAACTACTATGACAGGAAAAAAAATAATCACTTTTGGCGAACTGATGCTGCGCCTTGCCCCGGAAGGTTACAAGCGATTTGTACAGTCTGATACCCTGGGCGCAACTTATGGCGGAGGAGAGGCAAATGTCTGCGTGTCGCTGGCTAATTATGGCTTCCATGCAGTATTTGTATCGCGTCTGCCCACACACGAAATTGGGCAGTCTGGAATCAATGCCTTACGGAAATATGGCGTGGATACCTCCTATATCGCCCGGGGCGGCAGCCGCGTTGGCATCTATTATCTGGAAAAAGGCGCTTCCCAAAGACCTTCCAAGGTTATCTATGACCGTGAAGGTTCTGCACTGTCCACTGCCACCGATAGGGATTTCTGCTGGAAAGAAATTTTCACGGGTGCAGACTGGTTCCATTTCACCGGAATTACCCCTGCCTTAAACGACACCTTGGCTGACCTGTGCCTTGCGGCATGTAAGGCAGCAAAAGAGGCCGGCGTTACCATTTCCTGTGATTTAAATTACCGGAACAAACTATGGAGCAAAGAAAAAGCAGGACAGGTCATGGCACAGCTCTGCAAGTACGTGGACGTATGCATCGCCAACGAGGAAGATGCCGCCGATGTGTTCGGCATCAAATCTTCCGGCACTGATGTCACGGCTGGAACCGTCAACCACGAAGGATACAAAGAGGTAGCCAGGCAGCTGAAAGAACAATTTGGATTTTCTAAGGTCGCCATCACCTTGCGGGAATCCATTTCCGCTAACGACAATGACTGGTCCGCCATGCTCTACGATGGCACAGACTATTATTTCAGCCGCAAATACCACATGCACATCGTGGACCGTGTGGGCGGCGGCGACAGCTTCGGCGGCGGCCTGATTGCAGCCTCCCTGATGGGCTATGATGCCCAGAAAACGATTGACTTTGCCGTAGCTGCTTCCTGCCTCAAGCACTCTATTGAGGGGGACTTCAATCTCGTCACCCTGGACGAGGTATTGAAACTGGCAGGCGGCGATGCTTCCGGTCGCGTACAGCGGTAACAGTCTGCTGTTATGAAATGAAGAAAGTAAGCCTACCTCTCTCTGAGACTGACAGATTTCTACGCCAATTCACCCTGTCGGCTGGCTGGCAGTCCATCTGCGGACTGTCAGCTCATCATGCCGCCAGCCATGCCGGATGCCGTACAGAGAATCAAGGTTGTGAAAAACCTCGACAGTTCCATGTTAATTCCTTTCTGGAACAAAATAGAGCCGATAACCAAAATTAGGAAATAAGCCGCCCCCATAAGCATCCCCCATAAAAATCTTCTTGTCTTCATCACCTTTCCGCTTAGGAAACCTCCCAGAAATCCAGATAATACATAGATTACCACAATCCCTACGGACACCACGGACTCGCTAAGCTGCATTTTATAAAGCATTGCTGATAACACCAACAGCAGCGCCCCGGTCACCAAATACATGGCGAGCAAAATTTTTAAAATGGTAAGTGCCGATACTCTGATTTTCTTTTCCCCCTGTGCCTGCACATGTTTTTTTCTTGAATGATTGTTTTCCATTTCCGCTTCCTCCCTTTGCTATACAAATGATAGAATGTCCATTCATCCTAAAATATTCTATTCCTGCTGCCGACAAACTATTCCTTGCAAAAATCCGATTCTTCCTTTATATTATTAGATATTGATACATAAAATTATGCATATACCGAAAGGAGCGATATTTTTGGACTCAGGTGAAGCCATTCAACTATTGGTTGTCGTTATCTTACTGTTTTTATCAGCATTTTTCTCCTCTGCGGAGACAGCTCTGACCACTTTCAACAGGATTCGCATTAAGAGCCTTGCCGATGAGGGCGACAAGCGCGCCAAACGCGTGCTTGAGGTTACCAGTGATTCCGGCAAAATGCTCAGCGCCATACTGATTGGCAACAATGTTGTGAACCTGTCCGCATCTTCCCTGGCAACCGCACTTGCCATACAGATTTTCGGCAATGCCGGAGCCGGGATTGCCACCGGAGCCCTCACGGTCCTCGTGTTGATTTTCGGTGAAATTTCCCCCAAAACGCTTGCCACCATCCATGCAGATAAGATTGCACTCTCCTATGCCGGTCTTATCCGGATGCTTATGAAGGTCCTGACGCCTGTGATTTTTATTATCAACAAATTGTCGATGGGCTTTTTGATACTGCTCAGAGTCAATGTGGCAGATGGGCAGAACGCCCTCACAGAAGCGGAGCTGCGGACGATTATGGATGTCGGGCACAAAGAAGGCGTGATTGAGCCGGAAGAACACATGATGATCAATAACGTGTTTGACTTCGGAGATTCCCAAGCGAAAGAAATCATGGTTCCCCGCATCGACATGACATTTGCCGACATCAACAGCAGCTATGAGGAACTGATTAATATCTTCCGCACAGATAAATTTACGCGTCTCCCAATTTACGAGGAGTCCACGGACAATGTCATCGGCACAGTCAACATGAAAGACCTGCTGCTCTATGAGAACCGGGAGAATTTTTCCGTGCGGGATATATTGCGCAAACCGTTTTACACTTATGAACACAAAAAGACCATCGACCTTTTAATTGAGATGAAAAAATCGTCTTTCAATATTGCCATTGTATTGGATGAATACGGCGTCACCGCCGGTCTGATTACGCTGGAAGACATTCTGGAGGAAATCGTTGGGGAAATCCGCGATGAATACGATATGGACGAGGAAGACCCCATCCAGAAGCTGGGAGAGCGGGAATACCTGGTACAGGGTACGATGAACTTAGAGGACTTGTGCAATCTGCTGGGCTTATCTCTTTCCTCGGAAGATTACGATACAGTAGGCGGTTACATGATTGAATTGTTAGACCACCTGCCCGAGCCTGGGGAATCCATTATTACGCCTGAGAACGTCTACCTGCGTGTGGAAGACACCGATAAGAACCGTATCAACAAATTATTCCTGCGACTTCCCGGGCAAGAAGAAAACGGGGATTGAAAAAAGAGAAATAAGGGAGGAGGCCCCCGAAAGAGCCTCCTCTTGCACATCTTTGTTTCTTCTTATAATTTCCAAATATCTTTATTGTATTCTGCAATTGTCCTGTCGGAAGAGAAAAATCCTGCTTTCGCCGTGTTGACCAACATCTTCTTTGCCCACGCTTCACGGTCTTCATAATCTTTATAGATTTCCTCTTTCTTGGCCGCGTAATCTTTATAATCCAGCAGCGTCATAAACCAGTCTTTGTTGAGCAGCTCTTTGTACAGACGCTCTAAGTTCTCTTTCTGCCCTACTTTCAGCATCTCATCACTGACGATAAAGTCTACTGCCTCCTTGATATCCTCGTCTTCCTCATAGTAATCCTTAGAGACATAATCTGCTTTCTCATAATGCTCGATAACCGTATCGGAACTCTCGCCGAAAATATAAATATTCTCTTTGCCCACAAGGTCTGCAATTTCCACGTTAGCCCCATCCATAGTTCCCAATGTGACTGCGCCGTTGAGCATGAACTTCATGTTGCCGGTTCCCGAGGCCTCCTTGCTTGCCAGGGAAATCTGTTCTGAGATATCACAAGCGGGAATCAGTTTTTCCGCCTTTGTCACATTGTAGTTTTCCACCATGACCACTTTCAGATATGGGCTCACCTTGGGGTCATTATTGATAATCTCCTGCAGGCAAAGGATCAGATGGATAATGTCTTTGGCAATCACATATGCCGGAGCAGCTTTGGCGCCGAAGATAACTGTAATTGGTGTGGAAACTCTCTTGCCTTTCTTAATCTCCAGATATTTATGGATGACATACAGGGCGTTCATCTGCTGGCGTTTGTACTCATGGAGACGCTTAATCTGGATATCGAAAATGGAATTTTCGTCAATCTCCACACCCTGGGTAGCCTTGAGGTATGCGGCAAGGGCACGTTTATTGTCCTTTTTAATCTCCAGCAGCTTGTTCAGCACTTTTTCATCATCTGCAAATTTGAGCAGCTTCTCCAATTCATCCGCATCCTTGTGCCAGCCTTTTCCAATCACCTCGTCCAGATAATGGCTCAGCCCTTTATTGCAATGCATCAGCCAACGGCGGAAGGTGATGCCGTTTGTCTTATTATTGAATTTATCAGGGTAAATTTTATAAAAATTATTTAATTCATTTTTCTTTAATATCTCCGTGTGCAGGTATGCCACTCCATTGACGCTGTAGCCATAGTGGATATCCATATGCGCCATATGCACACGGTCTGTATCGTCAATGATAGCAACCGAGGCGTCATCATATTTTTCTTTGACCATCGTATCAAGTTCCCGGATAATCGGCATTAGCTGCGGCACTACTTTATTGAGATAGTCCATCGGCCACTTCTCCAACGCCTCGGCAAGAATCGTATGGTTGGTATAAGCACAGGTTTTAGACACAATATCAATTGCCTTTTCCATGCGGATTCCCTTTTCCATCAGCAGACGAATCAGTTCGGGAATTACCATGCTCGGATGGGTATCATTGATTTGGATGGCCGCATAATCCGGCAAATCATAAAGTTTGCAGCCTTTCTCTTCACATTCCTGCAAAATAAGACGTGCGGCATTGCTGACCATGAAATACTGCTGGTACACGCGCAGCCTCCGTCCTGCATCATCGGAGTCATCCGGGTACAAAAAGAGGGTGAGATTCTTGCAGATATCCTCTTTGTTAAAATCAATGCCATTTTGCACTAAACTCTCATCCACCGTCTCAATATCAAATAAATGCAGTTTGTTCGTGCGGTTATCAAAACCTGTAACATCCAAGTCATACATCCTGGACTGTACCGTAAACCCGCCAAACTGAATAGGATACGTTACATCTGTCTTTGTCAGCCAGCTTTCCTTCTCTATCCAGGGATTCTTATTTTCTTTCTGCAGATGATTTTCAAATGTCTGCAGGAACAGGCCAAAATGGTAATTTAGCCCAATTCCGTCCCCATTGAGCCCCAGAGTTGCCATGGAATCCAAAAAGCAAGCTGCCAGTCTTCCCAGACCGCCATTTCCCAGAGAAGGTTCCGGCTCTATCTCTTCAATCAGGTTGATATCTTTGCCGTATTGCGCAAGCATTTCTGCCACTTCATCGTAAATTCCCAGGTTAATCAGATTGTTGGACAACAATTTTCCAATCAGGAATTCCGCAGAAATATAGTAGATTTTCTTCTTGCCTTTGCTGCTCTCTTTCTCCTGGGCAAGGTCTTTGACAATTCCCAGCAGACCATAATAAATCTGCTCATCTGTACAAGCCGCAATATTATTACAGCACTTCTTTTCTAATAACTCTCTAACATTAATGCTCATCTTTTCCTCCATTCTCCTAGGGCGGTCCGCCGAAAGGCATTCTATGCCATATTGGTTAGCGTTCCCCTTTTCTCCTCTATCTATTCTTATGAATATATTATATGATTTTTTTCCAGAATTTTCTTGCAGTATGATAGCAAAAAATAGTACAATACTATCATGTTCAACAGTTCAGAACGCCATAGAAATATAACAATCAGACTGTTCAAATTTATTTGGTAAAGGCTGATTTGTTATATTTCTATGAGGGTGATAACCCCTACAGCCGCAGGCAAACGCCTCAGGAGGAGGGCAAATGCGAAGCATAGGAGGAGGGCAAATGCGAAGCATTTCTTGAATGCCCTCCGATGAGCTGGCAGGTGACGCAAAGCGGCGCGTGCCGCTTCCCGGGAGGAATGCCCTCCGATGACTTGGCAGGTGGCGCTCTGCGACGCGTGCCGATACCCGGGAGGCGTATGACAGCTTTGCTGGCATGCCTGTGGCTTGGGCGTTCTGAATGCAGTCGACCATCCAAACGAAAGGAAAATCCAAGATGAACATCACCGAATACGAACGCTCCCAGGAAACAAAACCCCACGGACACGATAATTTCCCCTTCAACATCTATCTATGCAGCATCCCTTTGGATTTTACAGTTGTGCCAACCCACTGGCACAATAATATGGAAATCATATACATCAAAAAAGGAAATGGGACCATCACCGTGGATTTGATTCCTTATCAAGTATCCGAAGGCGATATCATTGTCGTGCCGCCGGGACAGCTTCATTCTATTGAACAGTTTGCCAACTGTTCCATGGAATATGAAAATATTATCTTTAAACTGTCTATGCTGATGGCTCCTCAAGGAGATATCTGCACGGAAGAGTTTTTCCAGCCTCTGAAACATGGGAAAGTCCTTCCAGACACACTCTACACGCGGAACTCTTTGCATTACCCTGAGCTATGCCGCTGCCTGGATTCCATTGACAGTATCTGCCAGGACTTTCTTCCAGGCTACCAGCTTGCCATCAAAGGACAGCTTTTCTCGTTTTTCTATGAACTTTCCAAGTCCTTTCACAAAGAGTCGTCCCATAGAAACAATAAGTCTCTTGACCGGCTGAAAGGGCTCCTCAAGCATGTGGAGACAAATTACAGGGAAAAAATCTCCATCGCAGACGCCGCAAGGATTTGCGGTTTCAGCCAGTCACATTTTATGAAATTTTTTAAGGTGAGCATAGGGGTATCTTTTACAGACTATCTGAACGATTACCGGATTACTATGGCATCCAGGCTTTTAACCTCCTCTTCCGACAGCGTTGTCAACATTGCTGCAGAGACGGGCTTTGAGAATCTTTCCTATTTTAACCGGCTGTTTAAGAGGAAGTATCAATGTACGCCTACGGAGTTCCGCAGGAAGTAGGGGTGTGGGGGTATTTCTTCACGAATGTGTCCAACCTTGATTTTGTACTTCTATACCCACCACTATAGCCGGATATCCATAAACCAATGTTTACAAGGAACCAACGTTACCCATCCATAGCTCCTTCAGAATCTGCTGCTTCATTTTCTTCCTGTTCTAAAAAGTGGTACATTTGGATTGTCTGCTCACAAAATCCACGAAGCTGCGGAATATCAGAAATAACTGTTTCCCATAAACGCTCAATATCTACTGCTCCATAATTATGTGCAAATATATTTCTCATTCCCTTAATTGCAGGCCAAAAAATTTCCTTTTTTGTTTCTTCCCGAAAATTCTCTGTCAAATGTCCTGTCAGTTCCCCAATCTAAAGAAGGCTCATACACACAGAATTACGGTAGTCCTTATCAACATCAAATACAGCTTTATCATTTCCAAATCGCTCAACCGACTCTGCAATATCTTCACAATATTTTTTGATATGTTCCAAAATATCAATGTTTTTCTTCTTCATAGATTAATCTCTCATCCTCTTTTATACTGCTGCAAAAATTTTCTGATTTCTCCCTGTTTGCAATATGGTTGAGACTCTCTGTTGTGACCAAATCTACTGGTTTATCCAAAGCATTTGTCAGTTCATGATATAAAGCCCCCAAACCAAACATACTTTTGAATTTTCCGCCATCAATCCTCAGATCAATATCGCTCTGCCCATCTGCATCACCACGAGCATAAGAGCCAAAAAGATAGGCACGGCTCACGCCATAATTTTGTAAAATTGGATTTATTATTGCCTGTATTTCATCCAGCGCATAAATTTTATCCATAGCAAAGCCTCCTCTCCAATATCAGTAAATCTCTAATACATTTTTAAGCTATGCCCCTTATTGCTGACACAATTATTTTAACACATTACACAAAATATCTCAAATTATCTATTTTATTCATTTTAAATTGTACCCTTTGTCAAGGACATTTTGAATTTGTGTAGTGCCTGATTTTT
>CAJTYM010000023.1 GCA_910583835.1 uncultured Lachnospiraceae bacterium
TGGAAATATTCACAGAAGAATTTGTCAGTGATTGCATAAAAGAAAATATTGATTATTGTTCTGCTTATGGTTTTGTGCTTTCGAGAATAATGGCGTTATTAACTATGAAGTATAGTAAAGCATTATATAAAGTAGAAAAGCAGGAAAGGGAGTAAACTTATGCAAAGGATGACCACAACAAAACAATTACAACAGGCAATCACAAATGGTCTGTTAGAGGTCACGAAAGCGGAGTGCAGCTATAAGTCTTCCAAACAGATAGGTGAATTAAGCAAAGAAACATTCATGGATAATTTAGCCTTTATAAATGAATCCGGCATATTTTCAGGATTCATAGACTGGCACTATGACAAAATTTTATCTGAAAAGGACGTATATATAGCTGATTCGGGCGCAATGAATCCATATACAGATACAATTGTCACCGTATACCTTCGCATGAATGATAATGCAACAGATGAAGAAATACAGAAAGCATTGCTTTTTGAAGAATCGGAGGATTGAAACATGAGACAAAATATATTGGACAAGCTGCATAGCTTATTTTCCGGCATTACAGACACAATAAAAATAACTTATTATAACAGTAAATCACAGGAAATCATGAAATTTGAAATGTCAGGGCATGAAATCACAGAAGAAAACGGAACAGTCAGGATTGTTGATGATATTGACACAAGATTCTTCACGCCAAAGACAGTGACCATTGACCCATCTGAGGTTGGAAATGTCACATATGAGAATGACAGAGCAGAAGGTTCAGAAATCCATTGCAGGAATTTAGTTATCAACCTAAAGGATAAAAGCAGGATTGAATTGGAGACTGTTGCATTTGGTTAGGAGAGTGGACAGGAACTAGATGCAGAAATATAGAGTGGTGAGTGAAAAAGTTTTTCATTTGCCACTAAGACAGATTGGAGGAATAATTTATTGAGTAATATAGTATTAACAAAAGACAGGGTATGTACAGTTTTACGGGAGAAACTTTATTCAATGGCTGATAATGAGAACCAAACAGAATATAAATCATTGCAGTTAAAATGGGTATTGCCTGTTGAGAGTACACAGGGATTGATTAAATTATTAGAAAATGTAGTAATTGTTTTGGACTATGTGCAGAAAAATAAGTACAACAAGGATATTATTGATCAGATCATTGAAAATGATATCTGTCCTATGGTTAGAGGATTATCAAATGAATATGATTTTATTTTAGCAAGCGTGATTTTGGTTGTATGTAAGGATAAACTTGATTTTACAGATAAAAATTGGCTGATGCAGTATACAAGAGAAATATTGGGGAAATTCATTTATTCATTAGAATATTTTCAAGAATACATAGTTTTTTCAGAAGATGTAAATTTGTCGCTTGAAGATGGTATGAAAAGGCTGTCAGAAGGCATGGTTATTAAGAATTATCCAGAGTTATGTAAAGTTTTAGGACAGGCTTCATATAAAACAGGAAGTAATTCACAAAAAGCCCAATTAAAAGAGTTTGCAAGATATTTTAAATGGGAAAAGCATGGGCAAAAATATATCATTATAGAAATTTATGATGAGCCGTTGCCAAAACAGGATAAAAGAAAAAATGGTAATAATACTATATATGTTACTTATATAGAGGCAATACTATTGAAATATCTGTCCTGTAAAAAAGACTTTACGTGCTATCTTACCAAAAACCAGTTGTTCTATTTATTGGGAATGATAAATGGATATTACAAACGGATTACATTAGATGAACTAGAATTGATTGACACAAGGATAACAAAATGGGAATTAGATAATTTTTATTTCAGATGCAACCGCAAACTTAATGACATACTAACATCTGCTTTACGGAGCCTTGAAAACAGGAGTTTAATTTCGAGTACGGAGCAGCATGTTATTGTTACAAATAAGTATAAATATTATACAGCGAATGATTATGAAATAAAAAGAATATTAAATGCTGAAAAAATTATTCTTGAAAAAATGGGGATGTATAGTAAATCACATGTTGCATGTTGTTATAAAATGAGAGAATTTTATACATTACTAAACGAATATGTAAGTGAACATTATGGATGGGATCATACATTTAGAAGATATAAAATTGTTTCTAATCAGGAATTTTTAAAACAGGGGATTGAAGAAAATGAAATTAAATTGCAAAGATTATTAAATAATGAACGAATCATAGAAGCAATAAATAAAAATGCACTAAAAGAGGTTGATAGGCAAAATAATAAATTAGAAGTGGCATATCAAATAGCAATGGAAGAATGGATACGAAACGAAAATTATATTGATAAACCTACCAAGAAAAAAGTCAAAGAAGAAAATAACATATATACATATCCACATATTTATGTTGAAATCCAAAAAATATTATCAAGTAAATTATTAAAAATAGATGATGGGGAGTATAAAAGAAAACATAAGTATATGCCAGTAAGGAAATTTGATTTGTCTCAAAAGGAAGTTACAGAATTGGATGTGTTATTTTCAAATACAGAAGAGGGATAGAAAAAAAGAACCAATTAAAACCTGTATATATTACATATCCCTTTATATACGATTTTAAATGGTTCTTTTTTAAAAAATCTAGTAATTCAAAATAGATACATCTTTTGTGTAGCGAAGTGGAACAAAAGATTTTATTTCCCAACGGGAAATTCACATTAACAGGGAGAAGATAAATCATGAATAAAAGTTACAGATTAAAAATGGAACAACTATTGAATGAACATAAACTGACAAGGGAATTACTAATTAGCTGCATAGCTAAATCTGACAAAAAGGTAGCTGATTTGGCATATAAAGAAAAGCAGTACAGAAATGTTGGTTACAATAATTTTAAACTGGAATTAGATAATTTGATTCAATATAGACAGTCGTTTTTCGATATCCTGAAAGATGGTTATCATATGACACTGGCAGAAATAAAAAGTGAGATTGCTGTTGCAGACGTAAATAAGATACCTACAAAAAATGTGATAGATCAGATTAGAGGTATGATTGAAACATGGGATTATACATTGATATAGGATGATTGTGGGTGCGTTGCACAAAATCTTTTGTTCCGCGTTGCTACACAAAAGATGTGTATGATTTTTGATTTTGTTTGTTTTTTGTTGGAATATGAAATAGCAGTATGATTCATTCTAGCGTAAACTTGATTGCTCAAAATATAAATCACATTGATTTTTTCTAAAAAGAGAGAGTATAAACGTCTGCCCTGTCGGGCATCCGTCCATGGACACTCACTATTTTCAGAGAAAAATAAATCTGCAATTTTTCACTAAAAGGAATAGACTATTGCAGATATTTAGGATAGTCGACCAGTAACCAGTTTACTAGTTAAAAGATTAGTCCAATTATGGACACATCTTGAAAAGTAAACATGCTTATGGGACAAGCACATTGAAATGTTATCGGTTCCAACGACAACAATAAACAAATATGCCCTGTTGCATATTGGCAATTATGTAGCTGGGAATGCTGTAGATATATATTTTTATGATAAAGGAGAAAAAGAAGAATGTTAAAGAAAGAAAAACTATACCGTGTATTTAGCGAGAATGAATTATGGGACAAGAAAAAGATTGATTTCATACATGGCATATGGTGCACTGATAATTTTGAATGCAGAAATATGGGTATGATGGATGCCTTTAATAACAGCGAATGCATAAGCGGATGTGTCATAGACGAAAGCATAAAAGGCTGTCTGGTATTTACGTTTTTTGACAAGGTGAATTATCCTGTCAAAGAAGATACGTTTGTTGAGATACCGTATGGGGATTTGTTGGGATATTGTGACAAATTAAAGGTCATTCATGTGGGGAATGATAAAGCAAGTGAATAAAAAGGAGAATCGAGCATATATGGCAAATAAACAGTCAGAAATATGTTTCCTATGTGGAAAATCAAAATCACAGGTAAACCAGTTATTAAAAGGTAAGTTCGGATATGTATGTGATGAATGTGTCCGGGAAGCATACGGAGTATTAAATTTTGAGGAAGAGGAAGGAATATCAGAGGATATGCGGATGGCTACTCCATCACAGATTAAGGCGTATCTTGATTTGTATGTAATAGGGCAGGATGAAGCGAAAAAGACATTGGCTACAAGTGTTTACAATCATTATAAAAGGATTTCGCAAAGCAAAGAATCCGATGTTGAAATCCAGAAATCCAATATCCTGATGGTTGGCAGTACTGGAAGTGGCAAGACGTATTTAGCGCAAAGCCTTGCTAAATTCCTGGGAGTGCCTTTTGCTATCGCTGACGCTACGTCATTGACTGAAGCTGGTTATGTAGGTGAGGATTGCGAAAACATTCTTTTGACGTTGTTACAGAATGCGGATTATGATAGTAAGTTAGCTGAAAAAGGAATCGTCTACATAGATGAGATAGATAAGATTGCAAGAAAAGGCGAGAATATGTCCATTTCAAGGGATGTATCTGGCGAGGGGGTTCAACAGGCTCTTCTTAAAATCATTGAGGGAAGTGTTGTAAGGGTTCCTTTGTCTGGCGGGAGGAAACATCCACAAGGGGAATGCGTGAGCATTGACACATCAAATATATTGTTCATTTGTGGCGGTGCTTTTGATGGTTTGGATAAGGTTATAGAGCAGAGAAACAATAAAGGAAAATCTATTGGATTTGGTGCAGAAGTAAAAGGTGTGGGCGAGAGCCACATTTTGAATTTATCAGATGTGCAGCAAAAGGACTTAGCAACTTTTGGTTTGATTCCAGAATTGATTGGGAGGCTTCCTGTAATCTGTACGTTGAATCCGTTAAGTATCGAAGATATGGTCAGGATATTGACAGAGCCAAAGAATGCCATTGTAAAGCAGTATCAGGAATTATTTGCAATGGATGGCGTGTCACTGGAAATAACAGAAGAAGCATTAAATAAGATAGCATCTAAAGCAGATGAGCGAAAAATAGGTGCGCGTGGATTAAGAAGCATTATTGAAGATTTTATGCAAGATATTATGTTCAGAGTGCCAGATATGCCAGATGTGAAAAAGGTTGTCATAACTCCTGGCGTGGTGGATGGAACTGAAGAAGCACTGATTTATGGCAAGAGGGACAAAAAAATTGCGTAGTAATGGCATTATCTGAAAGTTTCGGATTTTGCAAAATAGATTAGTCGGTAAAATTATTTGACTGACCAATAACAGAATAGGAGAATAATCACATGAGTAATAAATTTACGGTGATCAATTCAACAGATTCAGATAAAAACAAAGAAATGGACAGTGTCTATAAGACAGCTAAATTAAATGAAATGTGGGAACGCCAGTATCTTTCAGCATTGGAAAAATCATGTACAGGAAGGACAGGCAAAATATGTGACCTGCCACAAGATGAACTTGCAAAGATTGGATTTGCTGGTATTAAATATGTCTGTTCCATGCGTGATGTTGCAAGGGAGAATAGGAGGTTAGGCATTGATAAGGGCAGGACATTGGAAGAAGAACAGGTCAGGTTTATTGTAATTGACAGCATATTCACCATTTTAAGCTGTCTGACGCTCAGGAATTTTGTGACCATATTTCCAATAGATAAGACTTATGATGGCGATAAGTGGGAAGAAAAAGATTATTACTATACAACGCAAGTCCTGTCTGCAATGGATATGGATAGACCAATAGGGAGGGATGAATTGTCAGAACTGCTATGGGATTACATGAATGCCGACCTGAGACATGCTTATATGGAATATACAAGTGCTATGAGTGCAATGTTTAAGGCACAGACTGGCAAAGGGATTATGGAGAAGTTTCTTGAAGATCGTGGAGTGCCTACATATACAATGGATAAGGAATCTGGGATTATGAAGAATAACCAGACAGGAGACATTATGAAGCCTAAAAAGGCAAGCCATATTCAGGTTGTGAAATGATATAGTGATGAAATAATGGCCTGTCTGTTTGACAGGTAAAGGGAATTATGAGGGTTTTTCCTTATCTCTGCCATTGTTTTTTAGGCTTGGATTAAAATAATTTGACCCACCCACAATCTTTATATGTGAAAAAGGAAGAAGATACACATGGGATATTTAGTGGCAAGATTTAAACATAGTACAAAATGGTGCTATAGGTATGAAATATCATTAAGGGAATCATATAGGGAAGATGGCAAAGTAAAGAAGCGGGAAACATATTTGATGACATATTATCTGCCTTGGGTTACGAATAATTCGTCCCACCCACAAATTGATAGGGAATATCCAGACCAATACGAAAACATTTCCCTCACCCACATGAAATATTTCAATGAAGATGAAGCATTAATGGGGAAAATAGTTGAAAAAGTTAAACAATCAGAAATTAAAAGGCTAAAGAAAATTGAGTTAAGAAAAGAATTATTTGATTTCTGGTGTGACCAGATAAAATGTATTACAGATACTTTTTGCAAGGATGAAAATAAACAGATGAAGTTCTTTTATTTTGTAAATAATCAGATGAGGACAATGGATTATGTAAGATATTCAAAAGATTACTTTTATCAAAATAAAGATAGATTCACAAGAAGAATTGGTGAACTTTATATTGAATTTAATAATGGAAGCATATGTAAGGAGGATTCTAACGATTAACGATACAAAAATGAAATATATATCTGTCTCAGACAAACTATACGAGATAACAAAAATATCATTTTTCTACATGACAGTAGAAGCAGTACAGACAGATTTGACAGTGAATGATGCGCCAGAAAATGAAGTATGGGATATATCAGAATTTAAAAATTACAAAGTGAAGCTGGTAAATAATGGTGGACAAGCTGAGGTTATTGATTTTGATGAATGGAAGGACAAAAGAGATGCAAGATAGTTATGATTCATGGCTGGAATATAGTAAGAAATTCCCATCTAAAGAAGAAATGAATGATCATTTGAGGGAGAGGATGAAAAAATTCATTAAGGAAACGAAAACAACGCAAAGGGAAATTGCAAGAAAAACAAAAATCAATGAAAGCGCATTGTCACAATGGAAGAATAATAAGGACATAGGAATTTCTGATAATAATAAAAATCTGTTTTGCTTGAATGTAGGAAGTTTAAATACATACCTGTCAGATATGGGATATTAAGAATATCATATGGTCGGACGGATAATCTGATAAAGAGTGAAAATGGGATGATTGATATTCTCCTGTCTCTGCCATTGAGTTTGTGATAAATTGAAAGATGGAGGATAAAAACATATGAATGAAAAAATGATTGAGGAAGTTGTGTCAAATTGTGGTTATGAAGCATTAGGATTATATCATTATCTCTATTCAATAAGAAATAAAAAGTATGACGTTACAGTAATAAGCATGAACCAAATTGCCAGTATGGGTGCTTATTTTGATGATACGACATTATTGGAATCTATTAATGACCTGAAAGAATTTGGCTATCTGCATGTTGTTGGTAGTGTATATTTGTTTCCTAAACTTGTAGAAAATTATGATATTTTTTTTGAGTTGTTAGATCAGATTAAAAAAATAGAAAATGAAAAGGACTTGGACGATATTTTGAAATCTAATGATGATGTAAAATCAATTATATTAAAGGCTATACAGGCAAACAGTAATGCGTAAAGTTAGGGTTAGTCAATGAAATCGGTCTTTTATTCAAGTAGATATACAAGATATAGAAAGTAAATGATGAAAATACACCATATATTGTATAGAGGCAAAAGGAAAAATTATGTTTGGATTAATGAAGAAGTCAGAACATGAAAGGATTCGCAATAACTTACATTCGCATATAAAGCATTATGGGGAAATCAATAGAAAACATTGCAGTGAAATTGAAGAAATGAAAAAGCAGTTAGTATTAGAAAACAGGCGCGTTACATACTGGAAGTTGAAATTTTTAGAGCCAGATAAGGAGCCTGTGATATTAGGTTCAGAGAAAGAAATTAAATATATAAAAGCATGAACAGTCCGTCATCTATTACCTGTAATAGCAGCCTGTAGCCGTTATTTCGGCTATATAGGGACTTTCTATTTACTGGAAGAAGTGTTGGGATAATGTGTTTTAAGGTCTGAATTAGTGGGATATTTGGCTGTTGCGGAATTATGTCAAATTTGGGGACTTTGATAATTGAATATTGATGGCTGGAGTGGTATGATTAAAACAAAAAGGGAAAAGGGGTAGATTTATGAATACATGGTTGATTATGGTGAATGCAACAAAGTATAATCTTTTTGGAGCAGCTCGCAAATATGGTGATGGCATTCCGTGGTATTTTGATGGAACAAATGGAGCAGCGGTTGGTGATAAAGTCTTGTTTTATTTTACGAGTTCCGATCCATCACCTCATGATGAAGGATATGGAAAGAAAATTATAGATTCGTTGTATCAAAGGGTTGTATTTGAAGGAGTTATTTCTGAAATAGGTGCGGATTAATCCAAAGCAAACAGGGATTCTGAATATTGGGACAAAGAACAGGCAGAGCAACTAAGGCAAACTTGCAAAGAACTTGTTATTATTAAAATAGTAAAACCCCTTTACAATCAAAATATTAAAAGCAGTGCATTTAATCAAAACATTTGGGTTAAAAATAGGAAAACATATGTTGTAAAAATTTAATTTTATATATAGATTCCAGCCATCAAAAATAAAAAGGTGGCTGGTATTTTTTTACGCTTGACAGAAGAACATACATTCGATATAATTGCACACAGAGAACAAATGTTCTAAAACGTATAGCAATACCATCTGTATTTGGCGGTACAGTGGTTGGAATATTGGCTATAATACACAGATTCAGGAATCCAGATGGAGTGAAAATTAAATAATGGAAATAATGAAAGAATTTAAAGTAATTCCAAAATGGGGGATTGCTTTAAGTGTTATTTTTTTACGCAAAAATCCTATTTCTTATGAAATAGATAGCAAAATTTTTAAGTTATTATTGTTTTTTGCAGTTTTGAGAAAAATGTAAAAGCGGATGGAGAAGTAAAGAGTAGAAAATGATTGAATGATTGGAGGATGGATTTATAATGGTGGATTTATTTGGACATAATCAAAAGGCGTTTCAAGAAATAAACAAAATGATTGAATCTGGAATAAAGAGGATTATTACTCCAAGGGCAACTGGCAGTGGCAAAACATATTTAATGGGCGCATTGGCTGAAAAGTTTAATGATATGCCTAAACTTGTGTTAGAACCGACAAGACCTTTATTGAATAGTATCAAAGAGAAGTTTGACGAGTTTGGTGTTATGAGTACGGATTTTATGACATACCAGAAATTGATTCGTATGAGTGATGAAGATATTGCTGCTATGGACTATAAACTGATTTTTCTTGATGAATGTCATCATGGGACAGCACCAGTTTGGGGAAAGAAAATTGATTGTATGATGGCAACACACTCTGACAGCATTATTTTTGGGACAAGTGCGACAACTGTTAGGAATGATGGTGTGAATGTAGTAGAAACAATTTTTGAGGGTAATGTCATAGGCGAATTGCCACTTTCCACGGCAATTGCAAGAAAGGTGCTTCCTTGTCCTAAGTATATCACTGCTATATATAGGCTTGATGATGAATTTGAGAAGCTAAAAAAGCGTATTGCGGCTTCAACGAATACAAAAGATGGGAAGAAAGAGTTTTACTGTAAAATGCAAGAAATGAAGCAGCATTTTGAGAAGAGTTATGGGATTCCCTTGATTTTAAATAAATATGTCAAGGTGCGAAATGGCAAATATTTAGTGTTTTGCAAGGATAAGAAACATTTAGATTCTATGCGTAATGTTGTGGTTGATTGGTTTAGAACGGCAGGTGTAAAAGATATACATAGTTACGCCGTTTATTCTGACTATCCAGATAAAGAAAAGGATTATAAGGAATTTTGTGAGGAAAATAGTGATTCCTTGAAGCTCCTGTTTAGCATAAATATGCTCAATGAAGGCTTGCATATTGAAGATATTTCAGGTGTATTGATGCTCAGAACGACAAGAAGTAATCTGATATATCTTCAGCAATTAGGACGTTTATTGGAAGCTGGGAATATGGATAAATATTTGTTGGTGTTTGATTTTGTCAATAATTTTTCAAGTGTTAATGATGGTGTTGGATTGTTAAAAGAGATTAAAGATGCTGTTGCAAGAGAGAAGGAAAGTGCTCCTGATTTTGATGATAGTGAGTTTGAAGATGTTGATACATTTTTTGTGTTGGAACAGGTTGTCGAGATACAGGAAATGTTTAAAGAGATTGAGGGGAGGTTGGAAGGAAGTTGGGATTTATATATAAAAGCATTGAAACAATATAAGGAGAGGGAAGGGGATTGCTTAGTGCCTCCGAAGCATATAGAAATTTTAGGCGATACGGGCGTAAGTTTAGGTCAGTGGTGCTTGAAAATTAGAAATGAGAATAATACCAAGAGAGGAAATTATTTATTAACTGATGAAATGAGAGAACAACTAAATAAGGAAGGATTTATTTGGAATGCAAATGTATATCGTTTTAAGGCCAATATAATGAAGATAGTGAATTATCGTCAGACATGCGGTGAATATCCAAAGGTAAGTGAAAAGAATATAGGGAGTTTCATACTTAAAGAAAAGAAAGCCATGAAAAGGCAAAATTATCCGGAGTGGAAAATAGAGATAATAGAAAGATATATACCTGATTTTTCATGGGATTATAATAGTGAAAAAATGTTTGAGAGATTTATTTATTATGCAAATATGTATAAGAAAAGATTTGGACATTTAAATATTAGATTTGATGATGTTATTGATGGATATAATATAGGTGCTAAATTAGGTCATTTAAATAGTAATAATATTTCTAAGGATAAAATTGACAAACTTAAAGAGATGGGAGTTTTAATAGAGAATAGACTTCAATATAGATTTGATAAAAAAATGGAACTGGCAAGGGAAGCTGTAAAGGAAGGTATTGTAATAAGAAACACGAATTCCAATTATAGAGGTGAAGATTTTTATCATTGGATTACAAGAACGGTTAGGGTTAAATATAAAAACAATGAATTAACAAGAGAACAAGTAAATATCATAGAAAAATTAATAAATAAATCGCTAGATAATTTATTTAGGGAAAATTTAGCAATGCCAACAAAAGTTGTTGATATTATTAATAACAAGGAAATTGGGATCTTTAAAACAAGGCAATGTGCAGCAAAACATATAAAAGAGAAATATGGTTTTAATTTAACAAATGGAACTATTAATAGTCGTTTATATGGAAAAGTCACCACTCCATACAAGGGACGTTTCATGTTTTATTATGCAACAGATGAAGAAGTGAAAAAGTATTTGGAAGAAAATAGTGTAAGTTGATTTTTTATAACAGGACAAGCCTTTTGGAGTTACGAAATTATTTCGTGACTTCAATTAGCTAATCTTGATTGTATGGATTATGCGTTAAGATGTGTAATTTTAATTGGAGAAAAGAGAAGTATATAATGTAAGCATTTGTTGTGGATAATGATTGAATTGTTGTGGAGGGATGGATTTGGATAAACCAAGAAGAGTAAGGATTTACAAATTAAGTACATTCGATACATTTACAGATGAAGAACGTGCATTAAACGAAGCCTATAAGAAAGCATCGGCAACACAAAGACAAGTATTGAAAAAAATTAGGGATGAAAAAATTGCTTCTTATAAAGGCATAAGGAGAATCGACAGAAAAAAACTTTATACATATGAATATGATAAAGAAGGAAAGCCGATTGATGCGTCTGAAACAGAAAATGCAAATAAGCAGATTGCATTGTTTGAAAGTGAAATGGTTCGTTATACAGGGCATCCGTTAAATGATTTTCCCCTTATTATGGAAATCGTATATATGAAGATAGCAAACCAGGCGCTTATCTTTAACCAGATATTAGAAAGAGGGCTGTTGATTGATGGGAAAAAATATATTTTCTATACTGCCACAACAAATCAGATGAAGAACAGTGAGTTTGTTTTGGTTCGTGAAGATTTCTATAATAAAAATGAAAAGAAATTCATGTGTGGGCTTACTGACGATATTATTAATCAAAAGGGTGGTTGTAACAGAGGAAAGTATTTGGCATACAAAGGGCTTCCATTATCTGCATCCATTAACCCGGAAGGATATGAGATAGACATTGACAAATGTCTGGTTGTGCCGGATTTTGAAACTACAATCAATGAGGAAGTGGAATGTATTGACATAGACCACGATAATAAAAAATTTATAGGAATAGAGCGGAGAAAAGAAAATATCCCTATCCCTCAAACGGATGGAGCCGGTATGTTCCTTCCCGGTGTGCTTCCGGCTTCAGCGCAGATCAGATGTGCGCATTTGAAAGGTGCTGTATTCCCTTTTGATTTCCGAAAATTTTTAGAACAGGAAGAAGTGGAGGGCGTAAAGCCTAATCCTGTCATAATGGATGCATGGGAAAAGAAACATGATATTATAAAGGAAGACATTCATGTGATTTTTACAGCGTCACAGTTAAAGATGTGGAAATGTTATAATTCATGGGAAGATTATAAAAAAGAATTTCATGAAAACGGTATGCGTATTGCAGTCAATAAATTTGCAGACACAAACCCCAAGGGGTATGCTAAGACAAGCTACCAGTTTATACAGACACTGTCTTCTGAAAAACTGACAGATGGAAAACTGGAAGAACTTTGTGCCGATACAATAGAATATTTGGACAAACTAAAAACAGATTTAGATACCATGATTAAAATTGCCAGTAAAGAGGATGATTATATAATCTTGTCATTGGAGCAGTATAAAGAATTGGTATATGATGAATATATCCAAAGTAAACTAGAAAGCAAATTTAAAAGTGAAAGGAACGATGCAAGAGGGAATAAGCTGATTTTGAAGGATTCATTGTATAGCTATATCTGTCCTGATTTATATGCATTCTGCACATGGCTGTTTTGTGGTGTAGATAATCCAAAGGGTATTATTCCGCGTAATTATGTATACAACAGTTTTTACAATGGTAAGTCGTATGATGTTGTGGACTGCCTGAGAAGCCCCCATTTATATGTAGAACATGGAATACGCAATCTGGTAAAGGATGAAATATTAGAAAAATGCAAAGAATGGTTCGATGATTATGACACCATTGTCAGCAGCCATGACTTATTATGCAGGTTACTTATGTTTGATGTGGATGGTGATGAAATCCTCCTGACACCTAATAAGGCATTGATAGAATGTGTGCCGGATGATATTGTCCCATTGTACTATATACCTTTTGAAGCCACAAAATCAGAAATAAACAATAAAGCGGTATATGATGCGATAATTTCATGCATGGAGAATACACAGATAGGCGATATTTCCAATGTGATGACGAAGAATTACAATAATCCTGACACTGATATGGCGTTTAACAAGGTTATGTGCTGTTACAATAACCTGTCCATTGACTATCCGAAAACACAGAATATTGTGAATCTTGGAATATATGAAGAAAAATATAATGCTTTGAAAGCAGAAAAAAATCCATATATCTTTGTCTATGCGAAAGGCAAAAGCAAGGATTCATGTAAGGCGTTAGGTGAAAGCAATACTGACAGGGTATGTAAATATATACATAAGCATACAGGCAACAAAAAGTATGCATGGAAGGATTCGGGGAAAAAATTTAATCCATCCATCCTGTTTAACAATGAAAACCCTGTTAAAATAGAAGAAGGGAAGTATAGGGAATTAGAGAAAGTGATGTTTGTGCTTAAAATGAAAGAGCGTGCATTAGTTTCCGGTATAAATGAAGCGGCAAAGGAAATGGGGAAGTCTGAAGGATGGAGAGAAAAAGAAAGCCAATATGATGTATTCTATTATATGTGTGAAAAGCTCATTATGAATATTTTTGACACCAGGGAGGAGGCTGCTGAATATCTGCTTGATATGGAATACCTGCAAAGAGAAAATGAGCATAAGAGCAAAAATATCTTATGGAACTGTTTTGGCGATCTGGTTTATAAGAATATATGTAATAACTTATGCCTTGCAAATGTCAGGCAGAGGAAGAAACATTATGAAACCAGCATAACAACTATTAAAAAGGCAGAGGAGAAAGCGGTTGAGATTTTAAAATTCATGGCTGACAGTCCGGTTGAGATATATAAGGAGGAAGTAGACTGGATAAATAATTTGTCTTACAGGCGTGGGTGCAGTTTGGACAGGGAATTATTGTACATACTATTGGTGCTGAGTAAACGTAATAATGGGATATTTAAAATTTATATCAACCAAAAGAAGAAAATTACATGCAGTACGGTTGATAAATGGTTAGGCGATGGCGTGTGTATTTGTAAAAATGGTTTGATGCGTTTACAGAAAATAGGTGTAATATCCGTTAAAACTGTAAAGCGAAAACACCATGAAATAGAAGTGTTTGCGCCAGAATTTAAAACAAAAAACATTGCTTTCTCAGTCAGCCAAAAGAATCCATTAGTTGATTTCTATAAATATAATGGGGAAAGAAAGATTGGAGAGTGTGTTATTTGCGGAAGGAATTTTATTAAAGTTGGGAATATGATGACATGTGGGGAAAATTGTAGTAGGGAAAACCGGAAACGGAATAAAAGAAAATATTCTGCATGAAAAATTGGGACTTTTAAATTTTCATGATAGGTCTGCAAAGCCAGTAAAATCAAGGGTTTGCAGACTTGGGAATAAAAGTGTCAATAGTTAGTAGGGAGAGGGAGTAACTGTCTCACCAACAATTCATACATATAACATTGAGGAGGTAACATGAGCCAAAACCAAAATGAGTTAAGGGAAAAACTAAATATTACCATTGCATCCGGTCTTGTTGCCAAAGCGATTGCTGCTAAAACTGGGATAGCAACGGATTATCTTTCGCGGTTTAAAAATGGGCATATATGTCTGTGCGAAGATGATGCTGACAGGCTTGAAGCATACTTGGACAAGGTTGTAATACCTGATTAGGTAATAACTGCACTATGCAGATTATTATAAAAAGTTACTGTTTTGAATACCGTACTATGACGGCGTAGGGGAAGCATGGCAGCATTGTGGAAAAGGCTGTCCTGCAAAATTCCCCTTGCCAAACGCCAACTGCTGCATATAGCAGTTTTATATAAATTCATCTAATTAAAAATTCATCCAGGCTGGTGTGTGCCTAAAAACCACATCAGTCAATCGTGCCGCTCCACAGGCACGTAAAAATCATCCAAAACAATAACAAATGAAAATCCTGGCATACTCCACCATATGCCAGGTCGCCCAGCCGATATATGGAGCCTCAACAACTCCGGGCTGGGTGGGTAGTACGAAGAATTAAAAATTTTTTTTGATACAAAAATAGGATATTACAAGTGTATTGCAGAGAAAGGAGAAAATATGCCTACACAGCAGGAAGTTAGGGAAAAACTTATAAAAGTTGCTGAAAGAGAAAAACAGACTTATATCGCTAAACAAATTGGTATGCCTAAAAAGGCATTATCAGCGTTTAAGGTAGGTCGCAAGGATTTATGGCCTGAGCATTTAATCAAATTAAATGATTATCTGGATAACCACTAATTAAACTTAGATTTAGCAGCCAAATAAACCAAGCAAATCATTTCACAGAAATTCAAATTCTGAAAATGAACATTTAATCTGAAAATCAAAAAGTAAAAAATCCAAATATAATGAAAACTGAATATAGTGTAAATATGCAGAAATCAAAAATTCTGCAAAAAACAACCTAAAATCGAAAAAAATCATTAAAAAATGAAAAAAATAAGCAAAATTTAAGCATTTTGAAGAAAACTGAAAAACCTGTATGTTGTTGGATGATGATGTGAAATAGTGGAGATAAAAAATTCTGATATGGGGAAAGGAAGATATTTATGGACAACGAGAAAAAAGAAACTGCCATCCAGAATGGACAGCAGTCAAATGAAAAAGAAGTTTTTCTGAAAGAATTCAGGGAACTGAATAAAAACCTGAAAGAAATATCTGAAACGCTTATGTATATGTCAATATATGGCTTTAATGCCAGAATTAGTTGAATGTCAATTGTTATCCAACCATGCAAAACCGCGCAATGTAACATCTGTCACCACGGCAGAGACAATACATATGTAGATTCCTGTCGAAATATTATGTCTTCTGTCAGGGAAGTGAGGGCATATAGTCATATAAGCTATGCCATTAATATAGAAGAAACACAATTGCATGGTTGAAGAAACGGATTGGAGGTGGTATAATGATTGCAAGGTAAGACATGGAAGAAAATGGATATTGGGGAGGTGTGAGGGATGAAGGTTGTATGCGAGAAATGCGAATCAAGTTTCAAGTTTGAAGCGGTAAAGGATATGGAATGTTGCCCTGTGTGTGGGGCTTCTTTTAGTGAGAATGGGGGGCAGAAAAAAATAACTTGATTAAAGAATTAGATACAGCGAAAAAAAGTATGATGCATGTAAATCAAGTTCATTATGCAGATAGTCAAATGGAAAGTTTTATTAGAATTCAATGTAAGAAGTGTTTGGATATTTTATATATTGACATAGATGATGCAGAAATTATTAAGGATGAATATATAAAATTAAAAAAAGGAAGTAAAGTGGAATGTGAAAAGTGTGGGTTTAAACATAATAATAGTTATCTGACATATTGTAAAACAATTTCTACAGCACCATCACTTCCACATTGCCCGGCATGTAATTCAGTAATTTTGAAGAAAATTAAAACAAGCTCAAAATTTCTGGCTGCTGCAACTATAGGAACATTTGCGTTGCCCTATAACAGTAAAACATTTGAATGTAAAAATTGTGGCTACAGATTTTAAGAAAATAATAAATAGCAATAAGTATAAGGCATTCCGTTATGGAGTGTCTTTTTTGATGCGCAAAAGGAGGAATTGAATGGAAGAAAATAACTTTATAATCTGGTTACAAGCGATGCTTGACAAAGCTAAATCAATTGTAAACATTAAGAAAGATATTAAAAGCATTGAACCCAAATTAAAAGTAAAATTACAGGGAACATTGGATAAGACAGGCACAAAAAGGGAACTGAATAAAACACTGAAATCCATAAAGCCTAAAATAAAGATTGATGCAGACACATCACAAGCATTGAAAAAGATAAAGAATCTGGGAAAGCAAAAGACATCAGTAACAATCCGACCTACAGTTGACAATTCGCAGGTAATGTCAAGTTTAAAGGATACGCAGAAAGAAACGAAAAGCCTTTTTGACCGTTTCCTGAATGGTGTTGTGGGTGTAAACCTTGTGCGCATGAGTGTGCAGAAAGTTACACAGGCGATATACCAGGCTATTACAGGGCTGAAAGAACTGGACAAAATTAAAACTGACATCCAAATGGTATCCGGCACATCTGATCCAGGCGTGGATGCTATGATGCGTTCTTATAATGCCATGGCAAAAGGATTAAGTTCCACAACAAAATCTGTCTCGGAAGCGGCAAATGAATTCCTGCGTATGGGAGAGAGCGTTGCAAACACGAATGAACTGATAAAAAGTTCCCAGGTTTTATCAAAGGTCGGCATGATTGAAAGTTCCGAAGCGGCAAGCTACCTTATTTCGAGTTTGAAAGGATATAAGGTAGAAGCAGAGGATTCAATGAATATCATTGACAAACTTACAGCAGTAGATTTGGAAGCCGCCGTGTCCGCCGGTGGTCTTGCGGAGGCAATGTCAAGATGCGCAAATATCGCAAATAGCAGTGGAACTTCTATGAACCGCATTATTGGGTATATGGCAACAGCTGGAGAAGTTACGCAGGATTCCATGTCAGTGATTGGTAACTTTTTCAAGTCAATGTATTCTCGTATGAATAACATAAAAATAGGGAAATTTGTGGATGACGAAACAGGGGAATCGTTATCTGATACAGAAAAGGTGTTAGATAAACTTGGAATCAAATTACGTGATACAGAAGATACCTATAGGGATTTTGATGATGTGCTTGACGATGTGGGAAATAACTGGAAGAATTTCACTCAGGTTGAAAAGAATGTTATCAGCGTTGCAATCGCGGGCACGATGCAAAGAGAGAGGTTCATTGCCCTGATGAACAATTATTCGTCCGCATTGAAATATTCAGAGACTGCAGCCAACAGTGCAGGAAGCGCATTAGAGCGTTATGGGGTATACCAGGATTCCATTGAAGCAAAGACGAATGAACTGACGACGGCAATAGAATCCTTGTCTACGAATACCATATCTGAAGATTTGTTTAGCGGAATTATCCAAGCGACAACAGGTCTGGTAGAATTTATTGACAAGTTTGGTATTTTAAAAGGGACGCTTGCGGGCTTGGTTGCGATGGGTATTTCAAAGACATTCGTTTCTATGGCTACAGGGATTATCAGTGCAGCCAAAAGCACAGCACAGCTTACAACAGCTATGGCGTTGTTTGATAAAGGGACAAGTGTAAATAATCTAAAAAGAATTGGACAGGCATGTGTCGGACTAAATGATGCTCAACTTAAACTTATACTCTCAGTTAAAGGATTAAAATATGAGCAGCAAAAACAAATTCTTCTAAATAAGGGTGTGGCAGATACAGAAGTTGATGCAACCCTTGCAACCCTTGGATTTGCCAGTGCAGAAGATAAGGCAACAGTCTCCACATTCTCTTTTAAAGGCGCATTAGACACATTAAAAGTGGCAGTTGCTTCAAACCCAATCGGCGCGGCTGTAACAGCAATCACAACCGCCGTCATGGTTGGGACAATGGTATTTTCAGGCTTTAGCCAAGCATTGGACGACATAAGGCAGAAAGCGGGAGAGTTAGGGGACACCCTAAACAGCACAAAAACAGAGATTGAAGACTATAAAACTAAAATAGCGGAACTTCATGCTGTAATGAATAATTCCGGCTCATCCATCGAAGACGTGACGGAAGCCCGCAAAAACCTCATGTCCGTACAGGACGAATTGATTAAGAAGTTTGGAACGGAAAAAAATACCATTGACCTGATTACGGAAGCCGTCAATGGGCAGACAGCAGCATTTGACGAACTTTCACAGAAACAGTGGCAGGAAGTGAAGAATGACTTCAACGACAGCGGTTTTGTCAATGACATGCTGAACTTATTCGATGGGTATAAAAACAACATTGACCGTATGCTGGACGAGTATGGAAATTATAATGTCAAAGTTGACTTATCATATGCTTCAGGCAATTATAAGTCAGAAGAAGCGCAGGAAATACGTGAACTGCTTGAAGCAAATGGGATGGAAATCTCATATACGATGAATGGGAAAGGTGTTCCGTTCGTGGAGCTGTCGGGCACGGCAGACGATGTATATAACAAGGTTCTGAAAATACAGGAACTGTTTTCAGAGGATAACCCACTTTCATCAGATGCGTTCAGAAACCACCTGACAGGTCTTGCAAATTCAGCAAAAGACATGTCGGAGCAATATAAGGAAATGTATGACAATTACATTCTTTATGAGGAGATATTCAGGGATGGCTCTTACAGGGAATCATTCAAAAATATAACAGATGCATATGGGGAATACAAGGATGCATTTGCCACAGGCGATGAAGGAGCCATCGCAAGCGCGGCAGAGGGCTATGCCGGCATAATAGCGTCCGCAACAGAGGATGCCCTTGCAAATGGGGACACAGGCGTTGCAGACTATTTCAACAGCATGTACCCGGAAATGCAGTCTGTAGTAGGGCAGTGGGAATTCAAGGCAAAAATACTCCCTGATTTTGACATAAGCGGGTTAAAAGGGAAAACAGAAAATGAAGTGCTGGAAATGCTGCAGACAGACGGCACACAGGACGGCGAAGCAGTTTTCAATTCCCTTATTGAAAAAGCAGAAGAGTATGGGATTGTTACAGGTGGCAATTCTGAAAAGGTGCAGCAGCTTTTAGACCTGCTTATGGATCTGGAAATACTGCAAAGGGAAATCTCAGAAGAGCAAGCCAATACACAGAATGCCTCCGTCCCCTCCTTCACCGAGGCATTCGATTCCTTAGACACGGACGTCCAGCAGAAACTCCTAGACCTTGCAAAATCAGGTGAAATAACGGCAGAAACATTATCATCCACGGAAGAATACAATGCACTCCTAACGCAGACAGGGATGTCGGCAGATTCCGCAAAGAACCAGATACTTGACATGCTCTCCGCACAGGAGAAGCTCTCAGGCGCGTCACAGGGGCTTGGGAAGCTGAAATCTTCCTATGAGGAATTCAGGGACATCGGCTTCGTGACGGCGCAGTCACTGGAATCGCTGCCAGACGCTTTCAAGGAACTTGATGGGTATGACCTGTTCTCGGAGGTTGTGGGCGACCCAACACAGGGTACGGATAAGATACAGGAAGCGTTCAATGGGATTGTTAGGGAATACATCATCTCCCAGGACACGCTCTCAGGGCTTATAAACGCCTCGGAATCCGACATACAGTCCTACATCGCGAACCTCACGGAAATGGGCATAACAAACGCTGAGGAGGTTGTAAATGCAGCAATACAGGCGATGAGCCAGGAAAGCGAACTGCTCAACGCAGCTGAGGAGGAATACCTGAACTACCTCAACGCTAAGGAAGGGTACGATGACGAATACTTAAACAGCGTCATATCCAAGAACAGCCAGCTTGCGGCGGCACTCGGTGAGCCGTACAAGGCGGACTATGACAACTGGTGCAGCCTGCTCTCCAAAAAGGCAGAGGCTTACAACAGGTTCGTGAGCCTACTGAACAAATCACAGCAAGCGGCAAACTTCTCAGGCTCCCCCCTGTCAGACTACGGCAAGGCGAAGGAAATCATGAGGGAATCCGCCGGGAAGAACCCAAAGGCAATAGAGCCGCAGGTGTCAGGCTTCGCCAACCGGAAGAACCTGTCAGCCTACACAAAAGACCAGATTGACGCGGCTAAGGAATATGTGGGACAGTACGAACAGGCACAGAAACTTAAGGACGAACTGAAATTCGACCTCTCCTCCATCGACACGGACTTCAGCACCGGGTACTCGCCAAAGGGTTCAGGCGGCTCAGGCTCGGGCGGCTCAGGCTCCAAGAAGGAGGAAACAAAGAAGCAGTTCTCTGAACTCTTCGACTGGGTTGAACGCCGTATCAAGAAATTCCAGAGGTCGTTCGACAAGTGGGTAAGCCGGGCAGAGACAGCCGTGACAAGCGGGTTCGTCAACAGGTATTACAAAAAAGCCTCTTCTGCCGCTAAAAAAGAATTGTCTGCTTATGGAAAGGCTTACAGCCGTTATATGGCACAGGCGGATTCCGTAGGGCTGGACGAGAAATATGCTAAAAAAGTCCGCAACGGCACGATTGACATCGAAGCCATCCGCGCGGAGGGCACGGAAGAAGAAATAAAGCAGTATGAGGAACTTGCGGACAAGATAAAGGAATACCAGGACTGGTACGGCAAGGCGCAGGATTCCATGGATTCATTCACTGAGGCTGCGGAGAAACTTGCCAACATCCCCCTGGACAAAGCCGCGAGGAAAGCGGAACTGTTCAGCAATGCAGTCGACCTGCTCGGCAAGAGGATGGACAATGCCATAAGCGCAAAGACGAAAAACAAGCTGATTGACAGGCAGACAAAAGAGGAAAAGAAAACCCTAAACGCACAGAAATCGGCGCAGAAGGAAACCGGGAAGCAGCTGAAAGCCGCAAGGAGGGAACTCAGGAAAAGCGGGAACCTAGATGCAGATGACGGGATTACTGCAAAGGAGAAGAAGAAAATCCAGAAAGCCGTGCGGAAAGGGAACGAAGCCGACCTCTCATTCTTCAGGGAAGGCTCCGCCGGGTACAAAGCAGCGGTAAAGTACAACGAAGCACTGAAGGCGAACAGGAAAGCCACGGACGAGGCGAAAGTCGCCCAGCAGGACTACAGCAGGTGGCTCGTGGAAGCTGCCAAGATGAAGTTCGACAACATCACAGACAAATATGAGAAGAAGCTGCAGCTGATAGGCTACGAGATGTCCGCGCTGGACAACAAGGTTGCCGAAATCGAAGCCGCCGGGAAGAAGGTGGACAAAGCCTATTACGAATCGCAGAAGAAAGTCAACGCCAGCACGCTTGCGAAATACAAGGCTGAGAAAGCCGCACTTGAGGAGAGCATAAAGGGGATAAGGAAAGGCACGGACGAATGGTATGACGCGAAGGACGCGATACAGCAGGTGGAAGACGCAATATCAGGCTGCGTGGAGGAAGCGTATGACCTCAACAACGCCATAAGCCAGCTTCACTTCGACCTGTTCGGGGACGTGTCGGATTCCATAGAGCGCATCGTCACGGAGCAGGAATTCCTACAGGGGCTCTTCGCGCATGAGAAGAATGCGGACAATGAGACAGGGAACCTCACGGAAGCCGGGATTGCAAAACTCGGCTCACTGTCCGCAAGCTACCACGCTTCCCAAAGCAATGCGGAAAGGGACGAGGCGGAGGTTGCGGAACTGCAGCGCATGTTCGATTCAGAATCGCTCCACAGTGATTTATTAGGCATAACGTTCAACTCCCTTGACGACCTGAAAGCGAAGCTGGACGAGACGTACACCAAATGGCAGGACGACATCGGGGAGACGTACAGGCTGGAATCAGAAATCTCAGACCTCATGAAGGAGAAATACCAGGCAGAGCTCGACATGCTGAAGGAACTCATAGACGCGAAGACGGAAGCCCTGAATGCGGGGAAAGACCTCCACGACTACCAGAAGACGCTCAATGAGAAAGCGGAAAGCATATCAACAATCCACAAACAGATTGCGGCATACTCCGGCGACACCTCACAGGAGGGCATGGCAAAGCTGCAGAAACTGCAGAAGGAACTCGCGGACAGGGAGGAAGACCTGCGAGAGACGGAGTACGACAGGTACATATCCGACCAGGAGGAATTGCTCGGCAAACTGTATGATGAATACGAGGAACTCATGGGGAAGAAGCTGGACGACTTCATGTCGCTCGTGTCGGAGGGGCTTCAGACCGCTGAGGAGAACACTTCCATAATCTCGTCCTACCTGGGCAAAGTGGCTTCGGACAATGGGTACACGGAGGAGACGGAGGGGCTTTTCAGCGGAATATCGGCAAGCATATCAGGCAATGTGGACAGGGTAATCGCGGCAATGAGCTCCGATGTGTCGTCAAGGAGCGGGACTGATGCCGGGAATGCCCAGCCAGGCGGAAGCGCAAGCCAAACGTCTGGGAAAGGCGGAACTGCCGTAAGCAAGGGGAACACCAGCAGCCAAAAGACGGACAAGACGGACTGGAAAGGCTCAGTCAGGGACTTCATAAGGGGCAACGCCGTAAAGGCGGACAAGAAGAAGTCAGAATATGGGGACGTGAACAAGGCAGTCTACGACAACAAGGGCAAGCTGTACCAGGGCAAGGGGAAGGTGCTCCCATCCAAGGCACTCAAAGAACTCGCCAAACTCATCGGCATAAAGTACACCGGGGACAACAGCAAGGACGGGGCTTTCTATAAGAAGCTGAAGACCCTTAAGATACCGGGGTTTAAAAAAGGCGGCGTTGTGTCCGTTGACGACATCGAGGAGCAGGTGCGTGAAAATGGGGACACAAGCCTTGTGTCCGTACAGAGCGGCGAGGGGATCTTAACCAAGGAAGAGACAAGGGCGGTCAAGGAACTTGCAGAAAATGCGGAGAAACCAGGTAAGACCATAATGATAAATGGGGCTGAATGTACGCCAGTGTCACAGGAGGACATTCTGGGAGGCCTTATAGCCATGAGCCACACAGGCCTGGATACGGCAAATGTGGACATTTTAAGCGCAATAAAAAACTTTATGCCCGACTTCAGCAACATGCCAAAGAATAACATGCCGGACATACCCCCTGTCACGAACAACAGCCACAGCAATGTAGTGAACATTGACAGCATCACGCTTCCGAACGTTAAAAATTACGATGACTTCAAGAACCAGATGCTCCATGACATACAGGCGGAAAAGAAAGCGGGGAACGTGTTCCATGGGGTTGCCGGGGTGTCCCAGATGTCAGACGGCAGGAAGCTGAACAGGACGGAGCGGGGATTCTGACACGTAATGCCGCGGGGCAGGACTGCCGCCCTCCTGCCCTTTAAACATACACAAACATAAACATGAAAAACACCATATGGAGGGAACAGGATGACACTTGATAGAAACAACGACCAAAAAATGCAGAAGGAATCCATGAAAGCCATACTGAATGAAAACAGGCGGCTGAAGCAGGAAAACCAGAGGCTGAGGGAATCGCTGGACGACCTGCAGAAGCATAAGGACGAGTATAGTCGGCTGATTGCGGCAATACGACAGATGAAAGAACAGTATCTCAATAAAATGGATGAATTTGAAGAATTACAAGGAGCATATAAACATGAATTAGACAGATTTCAGAAGACTGGCGGTGATTGAATATATTTGCGAAAGATTTTCTATTTGACGGGCAGAGGGCAAGCGATTTCGGCTGCATGGTATGCTCATTCAATGGCAGCGGCGGACTGGAAACTGCCGCCGGAGGTGAAATTGAATACAATGCCGTGAAACTGCCCGGCAGGAATGAATTTGGCTTTTACGGCTCCCAGTTCAACGTTACGATAACATGGAATTTCTCAATCTGCAAGAACCCATGCAAGAAAGGGAATTATTGCTTTGACCAATATGAAGAAAGCATGGTAAGGAAATGGCTTGTGAAGACCGATGGCTACAGGATGATGCAGTTTGACCAAGATGGGTATGAAGACATATATTACAATGTATATTTCAATGCCATGCCACACCAGCACCTTGGGAAAACTGTCGGATTTGACCTGACGGCAACTTCTGACTGTGCGTATGGGTTCACGGACATAATAAAGAAAAAAGCCGTGATCAGTTCCCAAATGCCGCTGGAATTCCATGTGCACAGCGACCTCAATGCCCATATACTGCCAACCATAAATCTTAGGATGTACAGCAACATCCATGAAAAGACACAGATATCAATTCTCAACACGGACTGTGCTGGCAAAACCGAAAGCCCGATGACATTTAAAAATATACTCAGCAACCACATTTCAGCCAATTCCAGGACGAAAGAGGTTAGCGGGCTGGACAGCCCAGACGACTTCAATTGGAACTACCTGAAACTCAGGGACGGCAAGAACATAATAACCACTTCCGGGACGGAACTGGTGGAGATAGAGATACTGTACAGGGAGCCAAGGCTCATAACCGTCTGACAGGAATATTTCAGCGGAAACGAAAAGGAGGATATCAATGGAACACGAACATAAAAAGCCATGCGAAATAATAAAGATGGACAGGTACACAGGGATGGTGAAAATGCCGAAGCTGCTGCTGATGAACCGCTCCTTCCACGTCATCAGGGACATACCGTTTTACGACAATTGGAGGATACTGCTTTTAGGGAATGGGCTGGACGAGATAATTTTTGACGTGCACAAATACTTAGACGGCAGGCTGTGCCCTGTATGGGACGAAATAACAGACCTCAAGATCGTGGACGTTGAGGGGTTCGGCAGGTTTGAGATAACCGTGGACTGCACGGACGGAGTGGAGACGGTAAAGTCAGTCCATGGATTCTCCTTAGAAGCTGAACTGGCTCAGGTTGGGCTACATGAATTCCATGTGAACGATGAGGAAGCGGCTGACATGGAAATCACGGAATACAGCAAGGGCAACTATGACGAAGACGGCAATTTTATACCGACTACATTTTACCGTGAAATCCTTCCCGGCGACACGCCAGAAGAGGCAGAATTCAAGAAGAAGCACTCACTCCTCCACCGTGTTCTTGCAGACAAAGCACCCCACTGGGGCATTGGGTACGTGACCCCATGGATCGCACTGGATGGGGAGAGCCAGCCGGAGGAATCATGCAGATTCCAGCGGACTTACACTGCCAACGGCGAGACCATATATGACTTCCTCACAGGGACTGTCGCGGAGGAAAGCAATGTCGTATTCATATTCGACACGGTGAACAGGCTAATCAACTGCTACAGCCTGTGCGACTGCACCGACCAGGAAACAGGCGAAGTCCTGTGCAAGGGGGTTGGGGACGACACCTTCATCTACATCGACAAGGAGAACCTTGCCTTTGAGACGACCGTCTCGTCCGACAGGGACGGCGTGAAGAACTGCTTCCGCATCGAGGGCGGCGATGACGTGATAACTGACATGGTGCGCGCAGTCAACATGAACGGCTCAAACTACATATACCAGTTCGCGGACTTCCAGTACAGTGACATGTCTGGGGAACTCAGGAGCAGGATAAAGGAGTACCAGGAAATGATGTCGTCCAAGGAGACGCAGGACGCTTATTACGGCAATGGGGACGTTGCAGACGCTTTCCTGGGTGGGAGCACGACACTGCAGGTATCGTCCGAACTGGACGCCTTATATGTCCTGAACATATGCAGGAACAATAACATTAAGACAGACAGCGCGGGGACAGGCAGCAACGGCTACGACTGGACATCCTGCTATGTCGCCGCCCTCCCTGACAGGACGAAGGAACTGCGCATAGGCAGCATAAACTACGAATGGACACCAGTAAGCGAAGCCTTTGGCGGCATGGGGATCTTCACAAGGCTCTGCTGCGCATACGACATGCTCGCATACCTGGAATCCACCATGATGCCGAATACAGACATGGTGGCTGACCCTGGAACGGCAAAGGCACAGTATGACAAGGTCGTTTCAGAACTGACCGCAGAAGGATTTTACGTGGCGGTGTCTTCCGTAAACAATTACAATGACAACCTGTTTGCCGGGGTGACAAACAACATCGAAGCGTATGCCAAGGTATTTTTAGATTCCAGGTTTGATTTATCAGTCGTTGACGGCTTCGCTTCCTATGACAGTTCCGCAAAGGCATGGACAGGCAGGATAAGGGTCGTGCAGCATACGGACGGAAAGAATGCGTACCCGGCAGACACTTCCGCCGCACAGTGCATTACAGTGAAGGTCAATGATGATGAGCTGGAATTCGCGAAGCAGAAAGTCCATAAGGCACTGTCCAAGTCGTCCATGGCTGACATCGACTTCAGGGTTGCAGACATGACAGACACGGAAATGCACGGATACTTCCGCAAGTACTCCCTGGAAAGGCTGAAGTCGTTCCGTGACGGCTACAGCTCATGCATAAGCATACTTGCCCAGATGGGGCAGACAACCGCATCGGATGTTCATAAGGCACTGTACAGCGACTACCAGGGGAGATGCCGCGCCGTGGAATCGGCACTTAAGCTGCGTCAGGGACAGGCAGACAGCCTGAACAGGCAGATTGAGGGGATACAGGAAGAACAGCGCGCGTTCCAGTACGGCGGCGAATGCAATGGGAAGACATATGCGCCCCATGACTTCTATGCCTACCTGGGAAGCGGGGAACTGTACAAAGAATTCTGCTCCTACAGGCGCGAGGACACGTACACGAACAGCAACTATGTCTCAGACGGGCTTACAACCGTCGGATGCCTTGCAAAGGCGAAGGAACTGGTGGGAGCCGCTGAAAAGGAAGTGAAAAAAGCATGTATGCTTCAGAGGACTGTGTCGGTGTCCTTGGGCAACCTCCTCATGCTCCCGGAGTTTGAGCGTTTGCACGAGAGCTTCGCGCTGTTCAACTACATCAGGATGAGGGCGGACGGCGAACTGCTGAAGCTGAGGATAATCGGGATTGACTTTGCCGGGGAATCCCCCGAGAAGATAGAGGTGACGTTCTCCGACCAGGTGAAGTCCGTTGACGGAAAGATGGACGACCTGAGGGGCATCATAAAGCAGGCCGCTTCCATGGCTACAAGCTACCCCTCCACCGTCCTACAGGCGAAACAGGGTTCTGACGCGAATGGGGAGATTTCCGCCATGCACAAGGATGGGCTGAACGCCGCAAAGACCATGCTCACGAACAACGACAGCAACGAGGTCACGGTTACCCAGGCTGGGATATTATGCAGACGCATGGACGATGAGGGGCATTACGGCGACAAGCAGCTTAGGATTACAGGGAACATCATGGCATTCACAAAAGATAACTGGGAGAGCATTGAGATGGCGGTTGGGGAATTCCCCATCTACAACCCCATCACCAAGAAATATGAGATGAAGTATGGGCTTGGCGCGCCCGCACTTGTCGGTGAGATGATTGCCGGGGAAAACATGGTAGTCGGCAACGAAAAAGGCTCTGTGCTGATTGACGGCAACGGGATCACGATAAAGAATGGGCTGATACAGTCTGACAACTATAAGGAAGATACATCTGGCAATCCAACATACGGCAGTATGATTAATCTTACAAACGGCAGTTTCAGCTTCGGCGGAGGGAGGCTTGCCTACGATGGAAAAGAGAAGATGAAAGTCAGGGGAGAGGTACAGGCGACCTCAATCTATGCAGTAGGGGGCTACACCCTGTTTTCCAATGGCAGTAAAGTTTCCGTGCTGCATGGCCAGTATAGGAATGCCATGAATGACATCTGGTCGTTAACCCTTGGATTGGAGGGCTATTCCCAAATAGACTTCCACAGCTACTATGATTTTGAAGACGGCAACGAAATGAAAGGCGAAATGACCATTTCGTCTGACAGTATCACCATTGACGGCAACATCTATTCCACCACAGGGCAGATTACGGCATCCGACCGTAACATGAAAGGGAACATCAAGCCGCTGACGGACAGGCACATGGAATTCTTTTCATTGCTGCAGCCAGCGTCATTCACTTTCACGGACGGCACGTCAGGGCGTACGCATGTAGGCTTCATAAGCCAGGATGTTGAAAATGCAATGACTAAGGCAGGACTGACGGATCTGGATTTTGCCGGATTCTGTAAGGAAGCCAAAACCATAGAGTTTACGGACGAATATGGCAATAAGAGGCATGGGACTGAAAAGGATGAAAACGGAAACCCTGTATATGTCTATGCTTTGAGGTATGAGGAATTCATCGCTCTGAATACTTTCATGATACAGAAGCTGTATGAAGACAACAGGAACTTGCGTGATGAAGTGCAGACTTTGCGCAAAGAAAGCTAGGGACTGAAAGAGGAAAACCAGGGCATGAGAGAAGAAATCCAAGGGCTGCGCAGAGACATTGGGGACATAAAAGAAAAGCTGGGTATATAGTGGAGATATAAAGTATTATAGGCAGCCAGGATAATGGACATTATAACGGCTGCTGATAATGCAGGATATTGATGATAAGGCATTGTGCGTTTTGCGCAGTGCCTTATGTTGTCGGCAAAATATATATGCAGTAAGCTATGGGGCATATGGAAATTTTATGCCTAGCAGTTGAATAAGGATAGAAAATATAAAAAATGCAGAGGTGAATATATTATAGGAAATAATATAGATGTGAACAAACTGAAATATGACCAGGGAACTGAAATATTGCAGTTTATCATAAACAATGGTATGATTGACATAAGCGATGTGCAGAATAGCATTGAGACTATGAAAAGAGAAGAATTGTTAAAGAAGCACCCATACAAAATCTGGCAAGGAAAGGATGGAGAGTGGTACACAAAACTATTAGAATCAGATGGGAAAAAGAAATTAAGGCATAGAAAAAGCCGGAAACAGTTAGAGGATGTTATAATTGACCATATTAAAAAAACAGTCGAATGTCCGACAATAGAAACTATTTTTGAAGAATGGGCATCTATCAGGCTGGAGCGTGGCGAAATTGAAAAGTCTACATATAGTAGGTATAAGCGTGATTTTGACAGGTATTTCGCGAAATTCAAAAGTTACAAAATACAGTCAGTTACAGAACTTGAAATTGAAGATTTTGTAAAAAGGACAATTCGGGAGTTTAATCTGACAAGGAAAGCATTTAGTAACATGCGTACGTTAATATATGGCATCTTCCGCTATGCAAAGAAAAAAGGATTGGTTTGTTTTACAATCAAGACAGTAATGGATGATATTGAATTTTCCAAAAATGAGTTTAAGAAAGTGCACCATGAAGATAATGAGCAGGTATTTATGATAAATGAAGAAGAAAAAATGGTGGAATATTTAAAGGACAATCCAGATTTGTTAAATTTAGGGTTGCTATTACTTTTTAAAACAGGTCTGAGAATTGGGGAGTTAACAGCATTAAACAAAGAAGATATAAATGGAAATATCATTCATATATCAAGGACGGAGACCATTTATCAGGATGAAAACGGTGAGACGCATTATGACGTAAAAGATTTTCCCAAAACAGAAGCAGGTGTCAGGGATGTAATTGTACCAGATAATTATAAATGGATTCTCACAAAAATCAGACGGCAGTGTCCGTTTGGAAACTATGTATTCATGCAAGGCGGAGAAAGAATACGAAGTTATGTGTTTAGAACAAGGCTATATTCAAATTGTAGGAAATTAGGAATAACTGTAAAATCGCCACATAAAGTACGAAAAACATATGGATCTAAGTTATATGACGCGGGGACAATACCAGAATCATTTATGATAGAACAGATGGGACATACTGACATCACATGTTTAAAGAAGCATTATTATTACAATCGTTTGGACAACGAAGAGAAGCAGAATATATTAAATCAGGTTGCCATTTTATGACGAGGGAACAAAGGGAACAAAACTAAAACGCTGAAAGCCTTGAAAACATTGGATTTCTGGCATAGTAAGTGGGGTTCGATTCCCCTACGGGCTACTTGCTATTTTAATTGAATAGCCCAACCCGAAAAGTGCTGTAAACCCTGATTTTATGCGGTTTACAGTATTTTTTTAACTGGAAAAAAGTACTGTATGGAAACGCTTGAAAACGTGAGGGAACTATAAAAGAAACTTTAAAATTCAATAGGTCTTTTTATATGCAAATGCAAGGAGGGGATGTCAATGAATGATGTATACAAAATTACACTGCTGATTAGTATTATTGGGGCTTGTGCATGGTTGCCAGAAATTTGGAAGTTAGTAAAATATTCCCATTCCAAACTTGAGGCTGCTTTAATTGACATAATACACATAAAGGATTTTACATTAACACCCCAAAATAAAGAATTAGAACCCAAAAAAGGGCAAATGGTTGTTTTGGCAATAGTATTTTTTAATTATTATAAATCGTTTTTTATTCGGGATTTCCAAATAGAAATAATTCTATATAGAAATGGTGAAACAGCCCGAAAAGCAATAATTGGAAATGTTGTAAACTATTATCAAGGCGAAGAACGCATGAGGCTTGCGTTGCCATTTAAATCAAATCTTTTTGCCAATCCCTTGATTATGTCAGGGAAAAATAATATAAGAATAATCCCATGCCTGTTGGAAAACATTTCTTCTGATAAAATTAGTATGCACGATATTAAAGAGATTAAATTTACATATGAAAGTCAAGTGATATTTAGAAGAAAAAAAATAATAAAAGTAAAATGTGATGCTGATCGCTTTAGCAATCCAAAGTATATCAGCCAATATATTGAAAAAATAGATTAGATTTGTATTATTAAGATACTAATCATAATGAGATAGAGATAGCAGGTACATCCATAATGTAGAAAGGAATAAAGGCTTTACACCTGAACCGTACGTCTGGTATAATGGAGCTACCATAAAACAGGCTATAGAAAGTAGGTGATGATATGCCTGGTGCAGCAGATATAATAAAAGATTATGTTATAGAATTTTCCAGATTGCAAGATTGGATGATTCCAATTAAAGAAACTAATCCAGAAACATACAATTCAATGCATAAAAGGTATATTGAGTTAAAAGTTACATTGTCAAGTTTGGGTGTAAATCTTACAGAACTCGACAAAATCAAAGAATAGCAACTGGCAGAATAACCAAAAACCTAAAGGTGTAAAGTTTTTACTTAATTATCAAGGGCTTTGCATCTTTTGGATTTGACTATGATTACAAAATATACTATAAATTTACAAAAGGGAGAAAAGGTTATGAAAAGAAAAATTGTGTTTTTAATAGTTGCTTCATTTACTTGTTTGTTAGTGGCATGTGGCAGTAAGGTTCCTGAAATCAATAGTGCGATTCAAGAATTGAGTGAAGGAGAGGAAATCACACAAGCACAGATAGATTCATTGTTTGCAGAGTATGAGGCGTTATCAGCGGGCGATAAAGAAAAGATTGAAAATTATGAAGTTTTGGAAAAATATAAAGATGTAAATATTGATACGGTTAAGGGACTTCAAAGTTCTGTTGATAGTGTTACCGATGACACAGCTCTTAGAGACTTAATGACAATTAAGAATGATTATGAAGCGCTGAACGAGAACGAAAAAAGATTGATGGATGTGTCAGGTATTCAGGATAAATTGGATTCATTGGAAGGCGTAGATATAGATAAAGTAGAAAGTATGGAAAGTTCTATTGCTGAAATAAACGATAAGACACCATTTTCAAATATAGTTGAATTAAAAGAAAAATATGATAGTTTAACCATGAATGAGAAAAAGCTGGTTGAGTTTTCGGCAGTGGAAAGCAGATTTGAACTTACTGATTTAGAAAAAGCTGCATTGGAAGCTGCCAAAAACGTAAAATCTTGTATGAAAAGCGAAAGTAGTTTTAAGGTCAAAAAAATACTTGTCAAAGATGATTTGGAAAAAATGAGTTTTTATTGGGTTCTTATTGATTATTCAGGAGACAATAGTTTTGGTGTCAGTTTAGATTCTACATCATGTTTTGGGATTTCGCCAGAATTTGAGGATCCTTTTTTTCCTTTGGCTCAGCTTACAGGAATTGAGGACTACTTAAATGGAACGACATCTTATCTGGAATATGTAAAATGCACAGAGGAAGAAGTGGAAATAGATGTTGAAAAGATACAGTATTACCTGGAACAATAAGAGTAATTTACAGACAGCAGGAGTGTCAGCCGGGAGAGGCACATTTTGGGAACAATAGATGCATTACAGCAGCCATAAGATATGGGTTATTCCTGTATTCACTATCCAAAAGTATTTTTTTCTTGCATTTTCTGGTATTAAGTGCTATTATGTATATGATAACTAGATAATCTAAGACTTGAGAGTGGGCAGATGTCCACTCTCAATTTTGTGCGTAGGCGCGCAAAGGGAAATTCAGCGGAAAGGCAGGTGTGATATGTCAAGAAGAGAGTTTTATGAGCAGAAGACAGAAGATTTGTTAAAGCCCATAATGGAAGAATATCAGTTTGAGCTGGTAGATGTGGAATATGTGAAAGAAGGCGGCAACTGGTATCTGCGGGCTTATATAGATAAAGAAGGCGGGATTACGGTGGATGACTGCGAACTTGTGAGCCGGCGGATGAGTGATTTGCTGGATGAGCAGGACTATATTGAGGAATCTTATATATTTGAAGTGAGTTCCCCGGGGCTTGGCAGGCCCTTGAAGAAAGAGAAAGACTATGTGAGGAGCATGGGCAAAGAATTAGAAATCCATACTTACCGTGCCATCAATAAGGAAAAAGAATTTTATGGGATTTTAAAAGCTTATGATGACAAGACAGTGACGATAAAGATGGATGATGGAGCAGAGCTGACTTTTGCAAAATCAGAGATTTCATTAATCCGTCTTGCTTTTGATTTTTAAGGAGACCCTGATTACGTCAGTGTTTCCCCAGAAACTCCGTTGGCTGCGCACGGATTTGCAAAAATACGCCAAATAACAGAAAACAATTCAGGAGGATAAAAAAATGAACAATGAGTTATTAGAAGCGTTAAACATATTGGAGAAGGAGAAGGACATCAGCAAAGAGACATTGCTGGAAGCGATTGAAAATTCACTGCTCACTGCCTGTAAGAATCATTTCGGCAAGTCGGATAATATTAAAGTAGACATGAATCCCGAGACTTGTGAATACCACGTATATGCAGAGAAGACAGTTGTGGAGGAAGTGGAAGACGATGTGACTCAGATTAGCTTGGGGAATGCCAAGATGATTGACTCCAAGTATGAGCTGGGCGATATCGTAAATATTGAAGTGAAATCCAAAGAGTTTGGCAGGATTGCCACCCAGAATGCCAAGAACGTGATTTTGCAGAAAATCCGCGAGGAAGAGCGTAAGGTATTGTTTGACCAGTATTACGAGAAAGAAAAAGATGTGGTCACCGGCATTGTGCAGCGGTATGTTGGCAAAAATATCAGCATTAATTTGGGAAAAGTGGATGCCATTTTGAGTGAGAATGAGCAGATAAAAGGCGAGGTATTCCAGCCTACAGAGCGTATCAAACTCTATATCCTGGAAGTGAAGTCCACTTCCAAAGGTCCGAAAATCCTGGTATCCAGAACTCATCCGGAATTAGTCAAACGCCTTTTTGAGTCTGAGGTTACTGAGGTGAAGGAAGGGATTGTGGAAATCAAAAGCATTTCCAGAGAGGCTGGAAGCAGGACGAAGATTGCCGTATGGAGCAATGACCCCGATGTCGATCCGGTGGGAGCATGTGTGGGCCTGAATGGCGTCAGGGTGAACGCCATCGTCAATGAACTTCGGGGAGAGAAAATAGATATCATCAACTGGAGCGACAATGCGGCGATGCTGATTGAAAATGCGCTGAGTCCGGCAAAGGTCATTTCCGTCATTGCCGATGCAGAAGAAAAGACTGCCAAAGTAGTCGTACCGGATTACCAGCTTTCCCTCGCAATCGGAAAAGAAGGGCAGAATGCAAGGCTGGCAGCAAGGCTGACCGGGTTTAAGATTGACATCAAGAGCGAGACGCAGGCAAGGGAAGCCGGAGATTTCATGGACTATGAGAACGATTACGAAGAATATGATGAATATGAGGAGGGAGCGTACGAGGAGGACGGATATGCTGAGCCATCTGGAGATGAGAACTCTTCTGATTATGAAGAACTGCCTGAGGGTGAGGAATTTTCAGGCTATGAGGGATCGTCTGGCGAAGAAGAATCTTCTGATTATGAAGCATTAGCGGCAGACAGTTATGAGGAGCAGTCAAATGAATAAGAAAGTTCCTATGCGCCAGTGTGTCGGCTGCAGAGAAATGAAGAGTAAGAAAGAATTATTTCGTGTAATTAAAACAGCTGAAAATGAGATTCTTTTGGATGCCACAGGCAGAAAAAATGGCAGAGGGGCATATATATGCCCGAATAAAGAATGTCTTTTTCAGGCATTGAAAAGCAAAGGTTTGGAGCGGTCGTTAAAAACTGCAATACCTCAGGAAGTAATAGAGGATTTGACAAAGGAGATGGAAATTATTGCAAAAGGATAGGATATTATCCATGCTTGGCTTGGCTGCCAAAGCGGGAAAGATTGCAAGCGGAGAATTTTCTACAGAGAGAGCGGTAAAATCTGGCAGTGCATTTCTTGTGATTGTGTCTGAGGAGGCCTCAGAAAATACGAAAAAACTGTTTCGCGATAAGTGTTCCTTTTATCAGGTTCCTATGTATTTGTATGCTTCTAAGGAGGCGCTGGGAAACGCGATTGGCAAGCAGTTCCGGGCATCCCTTGCGGTACTCGATGAAGGCTTTGCCAAAAGCTTGGAGGAAAAGTTGGAATTAGCAGAGAAAACGGAATGACGGAGGTAGTAAAAGCATGGCAAAAATGAGAATATATGCACTTGCAAATGAATTGAACATGGAGTCGAAGGAAGTGATTAAATTCCTTACAGAAAAGAATATAACCGGAAAGGTGGCAAGCAGTTCTGTGGAGGACGAAGTTATTGAAATGGTAAGGAAGAGGTTTGCAACAGGAGCCAAGATGGAAGCGGAGAAGAAAGGTCCTGCGAAGGAGACAGCTGCCAAGACGGCAACGCAGCAAAGCCCTGCGAAGGAGACAGCTGCCAAGACGGCAACGCAGCAAAGCCCTGCGAAGGAGACAGCTGCCAAGACGGTAACGCAGCAAAGCCCTGCAAAGGATATATCAGCTGCTAAAACGGTAACGCAGCAAAGCCCTGCAAAGGATATATCAGCTGCTAAAACGGCTACGCAGCAACCTTCTGTAAAGGAGAAAAAGGAGCCGAAAAAATCGCTGCCACCACAGTCAGAAGCGCCTAAAACAACATCACAGACAGCTGCCGATAAGGAGGCGCAAGCGCCTGTGAAAGCAGTGGCGCAGGAACCTGGAAAGACCCAGGAACCTGGAAAAATCCAGGAACGCCCGAAAAAGAAAGCCAGCATTACGGCAGTGTTTAATCCGCAGAACAGTAAAACAGCGAAGAAGCGTCCCGCAAGGCCGCAAGGAGACCGAAATGGGAGACCGCAAGGAGATCGAAACGCAAGACCGCAGGGAGACAGGAATATGAAGCCCCAAGGGGATAGGAATGGAAGACCTCAAGGGGAACGTCCCATAAAAGCGCAGGAAAATTTGGTAAGGACACAGCCGGAACAAACTCTGAAACCCCAGAGTGAGCAGTCTGTAAAAGCGCAGGAAGCCGCTGCGAGACCCCAGGGGGGAAGAGGTGGAAACGTGCTGGACCGGAATGTGAAACCACAAGGGGACCGAAACGCAAGACCGCAGGGAGACAAAGGTGGAAGACCGCAGGGGGATAGGAACGCAAGACCACAGGGAGATAGGGATATGAGACCACAGGGAGACAGAAGCGGAAGACCGCAGGGGGACAGGAACGCAAGGCCACAGGGAGAGCGAAACGCAAGACCGCAAGGGGACAGGAACGCAAGGCCGCAGGGAGACCGCGGCGGAAGACCGCAAGGGGACAGGAACGCAAGACCGCAGGGAGACCGCGGCGGAAGACCGCAGGGAGACAGGAACGCAAGGACGCAAGGAGAGCGAAATGGAAGACCGCAGGGAGACCACGGCGGAAGGTTCCAGGGAGACAGGAATAACAGAAGCTTTCAAAATGGACGTCCAGGCCAGAGGAGCCGTTTTGAAAAGGAAATCAATAAACTCAATCAGAACAGCCCGGTGGCAGCTATGGATGAGACGAGAGGCAAAGAGAGCAGAGAGCGCGACAACCGCAAAGGAAACAGCCAGCGCCATGAGAAGGAGTTGATGGGCAGGAAGAAAGAGCGCTTTGATAACCTGGAGAAAAAGACCAGGGGAAAGAAGAACCAGCAGCCTGCACAGACGCAGAAGAAAGAGGAAGATACAATTAAAACAATTACATTGCCCGAGAAGATGACAATCAAAGAATTTGCAGACCGCATGAAGGTGCAGGCTTCTGTCATTATCAAGAAGCTGTTTCTGCAAGGGAACATTGTGACGGTAAACAATGAAATTGATTTTGCCACGGCAGAAGAGATTGCCCTGGAATTCAACTGTATCTGCGAGATGGAAGAAAAGGTGGATGTAATTGCAGAACTACTGAAAGAGGAAGACGAGGATGAAGCAGCTATGGTCAAACGTCCTCCGGTTGTCTGTGTTATGGGGCACGTGGACCATGGTAAGACATCGCTTCTGGATGCAATCCGTGATACGCATGTGATTGACAAGGAAGCTGGCGGAATTACACAGCATATCGGAGCTTATATGGTAGAGTGCAACGGAGAGAAGATTACCTTCCTGGATACACCTGGACATGAGGCGTTTACGGCAATGCGTATGCGTGGGGCAAATGCTACGGATATTGCCATCCTGGTGGTTGCAGCCGATGACGGCGTTATGCCGCAGACTGTGGAGGCAATCAGCCATGCCAAGGCAGCCGGCGTTGAAATTATTGTGGCAATCAACAAGATTGATAAACCAAGCGCTAATATTGAGCGGGTGAAACAGGAGCTTGCAGAGCACGAACTGATTCCCGAGGATTGGGGCGGAAGCACTATCTTCGTACCGGTATCTGCGCATACGCATGATGGCATTGACTCTCTGCTGGAGATGGTCTTACTGACAGCGGAAGTATGTGAACTGAAAGCGAATCCCAAAAGGAATGCGCGCGGTTTGGTGATTGAGGCACAGCTTGATAAGGGACGCGGTTCTGTGGCAACCGTGCTGGTACAGAAAGGAACGCTGAAAGTAGGTCAGCCAATCGCCTGTGGAAGCTGTTACGGCAAAGTAAGGGCGATGATTGACGATAAGGGCAGACGGGTGAAAGAAGCAACGCCTTCCACACCGGTGGAAATATTAGGTTTGAATAACGTGCCGAATGCCGGGGAAATCTTTGTATGTACGGATTCTGAGAAGGAAGCCAAGAGTTTTGCGGACACCTTTATCTCAGAAGGGCGCGAGCGGATGCTGGAAGACACGAAATCCAGAATGTCCCTGGATGATCTGTTCTCACAGATTCAGTCAGGAAATATCAAGGAACTGCCGATTATTGTCAAGGCAGATGTGCAAGGTTCTGTAGAAGCAGTCAAGCAGAGCCTGACGAAGCTGTCGGATGAGGAAGTCATGGTTAAGGTTATCCATGGCGGAGTTGGCGCCATCAATGAATCGGACGTCAGCCTTGCTTCAGCCTCCAATGCGATTATCATTGGCTTCAATGTGCGCCCCGATGCAATGGCAAAAGCCACTGCAGAGCGAGAGGGCGTGGACATGCGGCTTTATAAGGTCATCTATAACGCCATTGAAGATGTGCAGGCAGCCATGAAGGGAATGCTTGATCCCGTATTTGAGGAGAAGGTGCTTGGCCATGCGGAAATCCGCCAGATATTTAAGGCCTCCGGCGTGGGCAATATTGCAGGTTCCTATGTGCTGGACGGCACGTTCCAGAGGGGCTGCAAGGTGCGAATTTCCAGAGAGGGAGAGCAAATCTTTGAAGGTGACCTTGCCTCACTGAAACGTTTTAAGGATGATGTGAAGGAAGTTAGGGCAGGCTATGAGTGCGGTCTGGTATTTGACAACTTTAATGATATTCAGGAACTTGACGTCGTGGAAGCGTATACCATGGTGGAAGTGCCGCGTTAATTGCCAGGAGCAGAGAAGGAGCAAGGCAGAATATGAGGAAAAACAGCATTAAGAATACGAGAATTAATGGGGAAGTGCTGCGTGAGCTGAGCAGCATCATCCGGGGAGAAATCAAAGATCCCAGAATCAATCCGCTGACTTCGGTGGTATCTGTGGAGGTTGCACCGGATTTAAAGAGCTGCAAGGCGTATATCAGCGTGCTGGGGGATGAAAAATCCCAGCAGGATACGATTACAGGGTTAAAGAGTGCGGAAGGGTATATCCGCAGAAAACTGGCACAGAATATCAATCTGAGAAATACGCCGGAAATTCGTTTTATCCTGGATCAGTCCATTGAATATGGCGTTAATATGTCAAAACTGATAGATGACGTAAACCGTCAGTGAGGAGCATTTGATATGAGAGATTTAGCATCTCAGCTGGCACAGGTAAAGACAGTCGCAATTGTAGGCCATGTCAGGCCGGATGGCGACTGTGTGGGTTCCTGTCTGGCAACTTACAATTATATATCGGCCTGGTTTCCGCAGATTCAGGCGGATGTGTACCTGGAGCCCATTCCCAATATATTTAAATTCCTGAAAAATGCGGAGAAGATACAGAGTTCCTGCGACAGCGACCAGACGTATGACTTGTGTATTGTACAGGATTGCGGGGATGTGGGACGGCTGGGTGCTGCCGTGAAATATTTTGAGACAGCAAAAAAGACAATCTGCATTGACCATCATGTGAGCAATGATAACTTTGCGGACGAAAACTATATTTTTCCAGATACCAGTTCCACTTCTGAATTGATTTTTGAGTTGATTGAGGAGGAGAAAATCACGAAGGAGATTGCGGAATGCATTTATGTGGGCATGGTGCATGATACCGGGGTGTTTCAATATTCAAGTACTTCCGCAAGAACTATGAATGCAGCAGGCGTTTTGATGGAGAAAGGAATCAATTTCTCCCAAATCGTAGATGACACGTTTTATACCAAGACCTTTGCACAGAATAAGATTTTAGGGCAGGCGCTGTTGAACAGCAGGCTCTGCCAGGAGGGAGCAGTGATTGCCACTGCCATCAGCCAGGAGGAGATGAAGCGTTTCCAGGTATTGCCCAAGCACTTAGATGGAATTGTCAGCCAGCTACGGGTGACAAAGGGCGTGGAAGCGGCAATTTTCCTCTATGAAAATGACGATGGAACCTGGAAGGTTAGCATGCGTTCCAATGGAAAGGCCAACGTTGCAGATATTGCCATCAAATTTAAAGGCGGCGGTCATGTGAGGGCTGCAGGAGCCACGATGGAGGGTGCGCCGGAAGATATTATTGGCAGGCTTTGCGCGGAAATTGAAAGGCAGCTTCATGATTAGCGGAATTATCAATGTGTACAAAGAAAAGGGCTTTACCTCCCATGATGTGGTGGCAAAGCTGCGTGGAATTTTAAGACAGAAAAAAATAGGGCATACCGGGACTTTAGATCCGGATGCGGAGGGCGTACTTCCCGTCTGCCTGGGCAAGGCGACAAAAGTCTGTGATTTGCTGACCGATAAGGACAAAGAGTATGAGGCAGCGCTGCTGCTGGGAAAGGCAACGGATACACAGGATATCTCGGGGAAAGTGCTTAAGGAATCCCCGGTATCATGCCAGGAAGGGCAGGTGCGGGAAATCATTGCAGGTTTTGTGGGCGACTATTCCCAGATTCCGCCGATGTATTCTGCCCTTAAAGTGGATGGCAGGAAACTCTGTGATTTGGCAAGGGCGGGCAAGGAAGTGGAACGGGCGCCTCGCAATGTGCAGATATTTTCCATAGACATTTTAGAAATTGCACTGCCAAGGGTAAGGATGCGTGTGCACTGTTCTAAGGGTACCTATATCCGCACCCTGTGCCATGACATCGGAGCTGCGGCAGGCTGCGGCGGCTGTATGGAATCTCTGCTGCGTACGCGTGTAGCAGATTTCAGGCTGCAGGATGCAAGGAAGCTTTCAGAGATAGAAGCGCAGGTTCAGGCTGTCCGTGCCAGGGAGCCGCAGAAGGAACTTTCCAAAGAAGATATCGCAAATTTGGTGAAAGATACGGACAGTGTATTTATGCAGTATCCGTACGTGTCGGTGAAAGAGGAGTTTTCTAAGCCATTGTATAACGGCAATCCCCTAAAACCGCATTGGCTATTGGAATGGCAGGATGGGTATCAGGCAGATTTGGTGCGTGTTTATGACAGCAATCACGCATTTGCAGGTATTTACCGCTGGGAGGGAACACGTGAGCGTATCCGGCCGGTGAAGGTTTTTATGGAATAAATTTTGGATGGGACAGAGGTTATGGAATACATAAGGCAGAGTATGGCATTTGAAATAGATGGGCCTTCGGTGCTTTCACTGGGGAAATTTGACGGCCTGCATCGCGGGCATGAACTGCTGCTGGCATACATGGCAAGGAAGAAGCAGGAAGAGCCAGGGTTAAAGGCGGTCATCTTTACGTTTGACATCCCGCCTAGGGAGCGGGTGCAGGATATACAGGCAAAGGTGCTTACGACAGGTGCAGAAAAAGAATTTCTCTTTGCAAAAGCCGGGATTGACTGCGTGATAGAATGCCCATTTACCAGACAGGTCATGTGCATGGAGCCAGAAAAATTCATTGACAAGATAGTCAATTCATGCCATGTAAAATATATGGTAGTGGGGACGGATTTCCGTTTCGGCTATCAGCGGCGCGGAGATTACCATATGCTGGAACTGCTGGCAGGACAGTACGGATATGAAGTGGAAGTGGTAGATAAAATCCAGGAGGATGGCAGAGATATCAGCAGCACGTTCGTGCGTGAGGAAATCATGGCAGGCAACATAGGGCATGCAAATCAACTGCTGGGCTATAACTTTTTTACAGAGGGGACAGTGCTTCATGGCAGACGGATGGGAAAGGAAATTTTGGGAATCCCCACAATCAATCTGATTCCGCCGGAGGACAAGTTGCTGCCGCCGTTTGGCGTCTATATCACAAAGACGAACTGGCAGGGAAGGGATTATCCGGGCATTACCAATGTCGGCTGTAAGCCAACGGTTGAAGGCGATAACCCAATTGGCGTGGAGACGCATCTCTTTGATGTGTCGGAGGATTTGTATGGAGAGAAAGTCCGTGTCAGCTTTCTGAAACATGTGCGGAAGGAACAGAGGTTTTCGTCATTGGAAGCCTTAAAGGAACAGATGCAGCACGACATTGCGTGCGGCAGAGTTTATTTTAACATGGGAAAAGGAGTTCAGAAGAACTAAAGGGTGAATATCATGGAATTGATAGTGGATTTGTTAGGTGGCCTGGGATTGTTTTTGTTTGGCATGAATTTTATGAGCCAGGGCCTGCAGAAAGCTGCAGGCGCGAGACTCCGTTCTATTTTGGAAGCCATGACAAAGAATAAAATTATAGCGGTACTGTTTGGCGCATTGTTTACCGCTATCATACAGTCTTCCGGCGCGACTACGGTTATGGTGGTTAGTTTTGTAAATACGGGAATCATGTCATTGGCACAGTCTGTGGGGATTATATTTGGTGCAAATATCGGAACGACCATTACTTCCCAGCTGGTTGCATTTAACCTGACAGGCGTTGCGCCGGTTATCCTGTTCGTGGGTGCGGTGTTCATAATGTTCGGCAAAAAGCCCATGCTCAAGAAGGTGGGGGAAGTATTGTTGGGATTTGGCGCGCTGTTCATGGGAATCAGCCTGATGAAAGATGCCATGGCGGACCTCAAAGACTATCAGGCAGTGATGGATGTGCTGGGCAGCATGGACAACCCAATCGTGGGGATTTTGTTTGGCACAGCGATAACAGTTGTTGTCCAGAGTTCCTCCGTGACAGTCAGTATCCTGCTTCTGATGGCGAGCCAGGGACTGATAGATTTGCCGGTTTGCTTCTATGTAATTCTTGGCTGTAACATCGGTTCCTGCACACCGGCGGTGTTGGCGAGCCTGGATGCCAAAAAAGATGCCAAGCGGGCTGCTTTCATCCATGTCATGTTCAATGTGCTGGGCATGGTAATTATCGGCATTCTGATGGCATTCGGCATGAATTATTTTGAGGAATTTATCTTGCGCGTTTCCGGTTCTGATGTCGGAAGGTGTGTGGCAAACGCGGATACGTTCTTCAAGATTTTCCAGACGATAATCTTCCTGCCCTTATCTGCACAGTTCGTGGCGATGGCACGACGCCTGATTCCAGGTGAGGACCAGGAGGAAAAGGAATATCAGCTTCTCTATATCGGAAAGCAGAATATCTTCTCACCTTCTACCGCAGTAGTGGAGACAACGCAGGAGATTGAGCGTATGGGCAAGATGGCGCGTGAGAACCTGAGCCTTGCCATGGAAGCATTTTTTGATGGAGACCAGAAAAAAATCAACCGGGTCTATGAGGTGGAGAACCAGATAGATTTCCTCAGCAAAGAGATTACAGATTACCTTGTCAAAATCAACCAGCTTCAGCTGCCGGTTGTGGATGCGAGGCGCATAGGCGCGCTCTTCCATGTGGTGAGCGATATTGAGCGCATTGGGGACCATGCAGAGAATATGGCAGATGCAGCAATCAAGAGCCATGAAGAAAACCTCAAGTTTACCAAAAAAGGAGAGAAGGAAATTCGGGAAATGCACCAGAAAACCATGATAATCCTGGAGAAATCAATGGAAATGTTTAAGACGCTGGACAAGAAGAATGTGCCGGATATCCTGGAATTGGAAAACAGCATTGACAGCATGGAGCGTGAACTGCAGCAGAACCATGTCAGGCGTATGGCTAAAGGCAAGTGCCTGCCGATGACGGGAATCCTTTTCACCGATTTGGTGACGGGACTGGAGCGTGTAGCAGACCATGCTACGAATATTGCGTTTTCCATTTTGGAAGGAGATCCGGAAGGGGCATTGCAGTAATCTGGTGATTGAGGTATAGTATACATAGCAATATAAAATGAACTCAGATAAAGGAGGAGTGGTATGGGAAATAAGATTATGCAGCGGGGGCTGGCAATCGTATTATCTGCGGCAATGTTGCTGACAGGAATGGGCATTCCAGATATGGCGGCACAGGCAGCAGAGACAGAAATAGCTGTACAGGAAGATGCCATGGACAGCAAAGATGGCTGGACAGATGAGTGGAGTGTGGGAAGCGGCAGCGATGTGACGAATAAAATTGCCAGCATTGGCGGAACGGCGAATAATACAAATGGGTGGAATATATGGTCAAAGTCCGCCCAGACAGTAACTCTTAGCAAGACGGTCAGTAACCTGGAAGCGGGAGATTATAAAGCATCTGTTGAGATAGTAGGGGGGTCCGTTGCCTCTGGCAAAATCTGTATCTACGAAGGTACAACCGAAAAAAGCGCTAAGAATATGGAGTCGTTCGGTTCCTGGCCCAGCGGTGGGAGCGATGAGTGGGCGACGACTGTTACAGATACAGCCACAATTGCAGGGACATCCCTTACAATCAAAATTGTCATGGATTTATCCGATGGCGGCTGGTTTTGGATGGACAATGTCACACTGAAAAAAATCACGCAGGGAGCGGATGTTTCAGATGATGCTGCCAAAGAAGCTAAGAGGGGCGAGCTGAAACAACTGATAGATAGCTGCAAAGCATTAAATCTTGCAGACTACAAAAGGGCAGGACGTTCGATTTTGAAGCTGCAGCTTATAAGCGCAGAAGAAGCATATGGGAATGAGAATATAACGCTTCAGGAACTTGAAGAGGCAGTTACGTCTTTGCAGGAAGCCAAAGATGCGCTGGTAGATGTCAATGCAGCAGATGCAGCCGTTAACGTGAAAAAGGTAGAGGGAATCAGCAGTGATTTTATCCGTGGCGCAGATATCTCTACTTATGCCAGCCTGATGGACAGCGGCGTCATTTTCAAAGACTGGGACGGTGAGGAAATACCGGAGGGCACGGCATTTTTTGAACTGTTAAAGGAATCCGGCATTAATTATGTCCGTATCCGTATTTGGAATGACCCATACGATGCGGACGGAAACGGATATGGAGCAGGAAACTGCGATGTGGCGAAAGCTGCAAAGATGGGGAAATGGGCAACAGATGCCGGCATGAAAGTATTGCTTGATTTCCATTATTCCGATTTCTGGGCAGACCCGGGCAGACAGGTAGTGCCTAAGGCATGGCAAGGGCTTGCCATTGACGAGAAAGCGGCTGCGTTGGAAACTTTTACTATAGATAGCCTGAATACAATCCTGGAAGCCGGTGTGGATGTCGGCATGGTTCAGGTTGGCAATGAGACAAACGGCAGATTATGCGGTGAGACGGATTGGGCAAATATGAGCAAATTGTTTGCAGCCGGAAGCAAAGCCGTGCGCAGCGTAGCAAAAGAAACAGACAAAGATATCCTGATAGCCATCCATTTTGCAAACCCGGAGAAATCGGGCAATATGAAAGGGTATGCAAAGAGCCTGAATGATTCCAAGATAGATTATGACGTGTTTGCTTCATCGTATTATCCATTCTGGCATGGTACGCTTGAAAACCTGACAAGCGTATTGAGCGATATTTCCAGCACTTACAATAAGAAAGTGATAGTGGCGGAGACTTCCTGGGCATATACGCTTAAGGACGGCGATGGGCAGAAGAATGTTGTACGTGAAAATGCAGGGCAGAATCTGTCTTCTTATGATATATCTGCACAGGGACAGGCCAATGAAGTTCGGGATGTCATCGAAGCGGTGAAGAATGTGGGGGAAGCTGGTCTAGGTATCTTTTATTGGGAGCCGGCATGGATTCCGGTAAATGTATACGATGCCAATGCGGAGAATGCAGCTGATGTGCTGGCGGCCAATAAGGCGGCCTGGGAAGCTTTTGGCTCCGGCTGGGCTTCCAGTTACAGTATAGATTATGACCCCAATGTAAATGAGAGCAACTATGGCGGTTCTGAATGGGATAATCAGGCGTTGTTTGATTTTGCGGGCAATCCCCTTCCATCCCTGAAAGTCTTCAAATATGTGGAGACAGGAGCGGCAGTTCCGCCGGAATTAGAAAGTTACAGGATTACCTATCAATTAAATGGCGGAACGAATGATGCAGCGAACCCGATAAGCTATACGCTGGCGGATGAAGTTGTTTTCAAGGCTCCCAGCCGGGCAGGATATACCTTTGAGGGCTGGTATTCTGACAGTTCCTGTACGAAAGCATTTGCTGAAATCCCGGAGATGACAACCGGTGATTTGACCTTATATGCGAAGTGGAAAACGGTTGCCCCTGCTGTTCCTACTGCATATAAGATTACCTATCAGCTGAACGGCGGAACGAATGATAAAGGCAATCCAGCCACTTATTATAATCAGAGCGTAAATTTAAAAAATCCGGCAAGAGGAGGATATGTCTTCGGCGGCTGGTATTCGGACAGCAATTTTAAGACAAAGGTTACCGGCATTCCTGCGGGAAGCAAGGGAGATATCACCCTTTATGCAAAGTGGAATCAAGTGACGGTCAAGAAAGCAGCTGTCAAGAAGGTGACGAACAATGCCCGCAAGAAGGCGAAAGTTGTAATCAAGAAATCTGCGGGGGCAAAAGGCTACCGGGTGCAGTACAGTACAGATAAGAAGTTTAAAAAAGCGGTAAAGAAAAAGGAAACTGCTAAGACATCCCTGACCCTGAGCGGTCTGAAAAAAGGAAAAACATACTATGTAAGGGTGTGTGCCTATAAGCTGGATTCCCAGAATAAGAAAATATATGGGAAGTATGGCGCTGCAAAGAAAGTAAAGATTAGAAAATAATGCTGTGCGGACCCCGCTTGTAACATAAAAGGTTGTGAATGTTACATAATTATTACAGAGACTATTGACAACGTAATAACTCCTTGATATAATGGCAAAAAATGAAACAGTCTTATATCCGGGAGGTAAACAAATGAGAATACAGTGGACGAAGATAATCATGGGATGCTTAGCAGGCGCAGCAGTGTTTGGCATGAGTCAGGTTACTGCAGAAGCGGCGACTCATAACGCAGGTGTTTCCACATTGCTGAATGAATGTCTGGTGAGTGATGCAGAAGCCGTCAAATTGGAGAATGGTGTTACGATGGCAGCTGAGCCTAAGACCATATGCGGCTATACAAACCTGGGAATTGCCAGTGTAGAGAATCATTTAAATATACGTGAAGGCGCTGGTGAAGATACGGAACTGGTAGGCGCGCTTCCGGTGGATGCCGGCTGTGAAATTCTGTCACAGGAAGGCGAATGGTATAAAATCGAATCCGGCAAGGTTACCGGGTATGTGAAGGGAGAGTTCCTGCTTACCGGTGAAGCAGCAGCGGCGAGGGCTGAGGAGGTCAAGTCCATTATGGCGACATCCAATACCCAGACTTTGAATGCAAGGGTAGAGCCGAACACAGAGTGCAGTATCTGGACCATGATTGCCGAGGGAGAATCCTTGCATGTGATAGAAGATTTGGGCGAATGGCTCAAGGTTGATGTAGATGGAGACGAGTGCTATGTGGCAAGCGAATTCGTGGAAGTGTCTGAACAGCTCCCCAAGGCGATGACGATGACAGAGATCCGTTACGGTGAGGGTGTATCTGATGTCCGTGTCGACATGGTACAGTATGCATGCCAGTTTGTCGGCAACCGTTATGTATGGGGTGGGACAAGCCTTACCAACGGTGTAGACTGCTCCGGTTTCACGATGAAGATTTATGAGAAATATGGAATTTATCTGCCGCACTCATCCAGCGCACAGGCAGGTTGTGGCACAAGGGTCAACTCCTCAGATGCGAAACCTGGTGATTTGTTCTTCTATGGCAGCGGCAGCGGTATCAACCATGTTGCCATGTATATCGGCAATGGCCAGGTTGTCCATGCAAGTTCTGCAAGGACTGGAATCAAGATTTCCAATGCATTTTACCGTACGCCAATCTGTGTGGTCAGATTAATTAGTGATTAATTTCTTTACAAGCACATATTCATATGATATAATCAATCCCGGCGAGTGTTTTTGTGGCACTCGCCGGAAGCATGAAACAGCCCATATTCAGTAACCGGATACTCCAACCATTACTTAATATTCTGAGGGTGTATGAAAATAGTCCTCAGAAGCAGCCGTTTTGCATAGAAACAGCAGGCTGGGCGATACTACTAATAATTTAAGGAGGTTATCACAATGATAGCAAAGGAAAAGAAACAACAGGTTATCGCAGAGTTCGCAAGGACACCGGGAGATACAGGTTCACCGGAAGTTCAGGTTGCAATATTGACCGCAAGGATTCAGGAATTGACAGAGCATTTAAAGGAACATCCCAAGGATCACCATTCCAGACGTGGACTTTTGAAGATGGTAGGTCAGAGACGCGGTCTGCTGGCTTATTTAAAGAAGATAGATATTGAGAGATATCGTAAGTTAATCGAGCGTTTAGGAATCAGAAAATAGTTTTTATGTTTGGAAATAGAGCGGTTCTCCGCTCTATTTTCTCAGAAGGAGAAAAAATATGTACAAACAGTTTACCATGGAATTGGCAGGGCGGACCCTGCGGATTGATATCGGCAGGGTGGCTGCCCAGGCAAATGGTGCGGCGTTTATGCATTACGGTGATACCGTTGTATTGTCTACGGCAACTGCCTCTGACAAGCCAAGGGAAGGGATAGATTTCTTCCCGTTGAGCGTGGAGTTTGAGGAGAAATTATATTCTGTAGGGAAGATACCAGGCGGATTTAACAAGCGTGAGGGGAAAGCTTCTGAAAACGCAGTTCTGACGGCGCGCGTCATAGACCGTCCGATGCGTCCCCTGTTTCCCAAGGATTACCGTAATGATGTGACCTTGAATAACCTGGTTATGAGCGTGGATCCCCAGTGTCGCCCGGAATTGGTGGCAATGCTTGGCTCTGCAATTGCAACCAGCATTTCAGACATTCCGTTTGCAGGTCCCTGCGCAACGACCCAGGTAGGGATGGTCGATGGCGAGTTTATCATCAATCCTACACAGGAACAGTGGAAGAACGGCGATTTGAACCTGACAGTGGCATCTACCAGTGAGAAAGTAATCATGATTGAGGCAGGTGCAAATGAGATTCCTGAGGCGCAGATGATTGAGGCTATTTACAAGGCGCATGAGGTCAACCAGGAGATTATTGCATTTATCAACCAGATTGTAGCTGAAGTTGGCAAACCAAAGCATGAATATACGAGCTGTGCCGTGCCGGAAGAGCTGTTTGCGGCTATTCGTGAGATTGTTCCGCCAGAAGAGATGGAGGAAGCGGTTTTTACGGATGAAAAACAGGTGCGTGAAGAGAATATACGGAAGATTACAGAGAAACTGGAAGAAGCATTTGCAGAGAATGAGGAATGGCTGGAGGTACTGGGAGAAGCAATCTACCAATATCAGAAGAAGACTGTGCGCAAGATGATTCTCAAAGACCATAAAAGGCCGGATGGACGTGCCATTGACCAGATCCGTCCGCTGGCAGCGGAAGTGGATATCATTCCCAGAGTGCATGGCTCAGCAATGTTTACGCGTGGACAGACGCAGATTTGCGATGTTGTGACATTGGCTCCTTTATCCGAGGTTCAGAGAATTGACGGTCTCGATGAAAATGAAGTAAATAAGCGCTATATGCATCACTATAACTTTCCCTCTTATTCGGTAGGGGAGACGAAGCCCAGCAGAGGGCCGGGACGGCGTGAGATTGGACATGGCGCTCTGGCGGAGCGTGCGCTGATGCCGGTGCTTCCTTCTGAGGAGGAATTTCCGTATGCAATCCGTGCCGTGTCTGAGACGTTTGAATCAAACGGTTCCACATCCATGGCATCCACATGCGCTTCCTGTATGTCCCTGATGGCTGCCGGCGTGCCGATTAAGAAGATGGTTGCCGGGATTTCCTGCGGTCTGGTGACTGGGGATACGGACGATGATTACCTTGTGCTTACGGATATCCAGGGCTTGGAAGATTTCTTTGGCGACATGGATTTCAAGGTGACCGGTACGCATGACGGCATCACGGCAATCCAGATGGACATCAAAATCCATGGACTGACCAGGCCGATTGTCGAGGAAGCAATCCGCAGGACGAGGGAAGCAAGGCTTTACATTATGGATGAAGTAATGTCTAAGGCGATTGCAGAGCCGAGGAAAGAAGTGGGTGAGCTTGCGCCTAAGATTATTCAGATTCAGATAGACCCGGCGAAGATTGGCGATGTGGTAGGACAGAGAGGAAAGACAATCAATGCCATCATAGAGCAGACCGGTGTGAAGATTGACATCAGCGACGAAGGCGCGGTATCTGTCTGCGGTACGGACAGGAAGATGATGGACAAGGCTGTTGAGCTGATTGAAATTATCACGACTGACTTTGAGGCAGGACAGATATTTGTCGGCAAGGTTATCAGCATTAAAGAATTTGGGGCATTTCTGGAATTTGCTCCCGGCAAAGAGGGAATGGTGCACATTTCAAAGATTTCCAGGCAGCGTATTAACCGGGTAGAAGATGAACTGACTTTGGGAGATATGGTCAAGGTTGTATGTCTGGGTAAAGATAAAATGGGAAGAATCAGCTTTTCCATCAAGGATGTGCCTAAGGAACAAAAATAAATACGCATTTCCAGGGGTGGGGCTTGGGCTTCACCCTTTTTATGCCTTATGACAAGTCCTCTGCATATATTAACAGAAAAAGGAAAAAGTGATTCTTATGGATAGGGTCAGACAAATTATAAATGCCCAGGCGGCATATAAGAGGGGATATTTTGGCGAGAATATCGGTGTGGCAGTCCTTGATACCGGAATATTCCCACATGCTGATTTTGGACAGCGCATTGCATTCTATAAGGATTATGTTGGCGGCAGGCGGAGGCTCTACGATGATAATGGACATGGGACCCATATCGCCGGGATTATCGGCGGGAATGGCATGTGTTCCAATGGAAAATTTATGGGGATTGCCCCTAACTGCCATTTTATCATATTAAAAATATTAGACAGAAAGGGTAACGGCAACACAGAAAATGTGGTACAGGCAATCGAGTGGCTGGTGCGCCGCAAGGAAGAATATAGCGTAAGAATTGTCAATATTTCCATCGGCATGGTCCTGCAGGCGGAAAGCAGAGAGCGCATCCGGCTGCTGAAAGCGGTGGAGTATGCCTGGGACCACAACCTTGTCGTTGTGGCGGCGGCTGGCAACAATGGTCCCGGAGAGAACAGCATCACAGTTCCGGGAATCAGCCGTAAAGTCATCACCGTAGGCTGCTTTGATGATACAAAGGAGCGGATTGGCAGGTCTTTGCTGAAGCCGGAATATTCCGGTCAGGGTCCTACGGACCACTGTATTGTCAAACCAGAATTGGTGGTTCCGGGGACAAATGTGACCAGCTGCGCCAACCAGCCAGGAACATATACCAGAAAGAGCGGAACTTCCATGGCAGCTCCGATGGTCAGCGGCAGCATAGCGCTTCTGCTCAGCAAGTACCCATACCTTACTCCGGCAGAGGTTAAACTAAGGCTGTACCAGCGGACGTTGGATTTAGGGCTTCCCCAGTCCAAACAGGGGTGGGGGATGGTGGACATTGGCAGGTTGTTGTGATATAACCTAAGGAGGGACCCAGCGAAGCTGGGAGGATGCCTTAGGTTTCTTACAGCAGCCAAAGAAGCGAAATAACCTAAGGAGGAATTCAGCGAAGCCGAGTTGATACTTTATACACGAGAGGATGAGTGGGATGAAAAAAATCAAGAAATTTTTGTTGGGAAGGGCAACCATTGTTGGATTGGCAATTCTGCTGCAATTATGCTGGATATGGTCATTTCTGCAAGGGTTCCTTATCCGTTTTTCATTTATAAATACGATAATTGATGTCGTTGCGATATTTGTTGTGCTTGTGATTGTGAATAGAAAAAGCAATCCATCTCATGTTATCGCCTGGACAGTGGTGATTTTGGCCCTTCCGCTGCTAGGGCTTGTGATTTATGTGATTTTTGGGCGTCCAGGACTGGTCCGTCCCACACGTAAACGGATGGAAGCAATCAATGGGCAGCTGGAACAGGAATTCCCTCAAAATGAGGAGATATTGACGAAGCTTCGTCAGGCAGACAAAGAAGTCTACCGGCAGTCAAAATATGTCAGGGATTGGGCGAATTTTCCAGTTTATGAGAATACAGCAACCACATATTATAGAAAAGGAGAAGAAATGTTCCCGGCTATGCTTGAGGCGTTGGAGAGTGCGCAGCATTTTATATTTATGGAATTCTTTATCGTGGAAGATGGAGAGATGTTTGGCAAAATCCGGGATATTTTACAGAGAAAAGCAGCGGCGGGCGTAGATGTGCGCTTTATCTACGATGATTTTGGCTGCGTGACGACCCTTCCCTCCAAATATTACCAGACTTTGCAGGAACTGGGCATCAAATGTGTGCGCTTTAATCCCCTGTATCCCCTGATGTCTGTACTTATGAATAACCGCGACCACCGGAAGATTCTGGTAGTAGACGGCAAAGTTGGGTTTACCGGGGGAATTAACCTGGCAGATGAGTATATCAACAAAGTGGAGCGTTTTGGATATTGGAAAGATACGGGGATTCGCCTGGAAGGGGAAGCTGTCTGGAGCCTTACTGTCATGTTCCTGGAAATGTGGTGCTATATCACCCGCACGATGGAGACAGACCTGTCCCGGTTTTATCCTGGAAAATACCAGACTGCGCCCTTTGCCAGCGATGGCTATGTGCAGCCTTATGCGGACAGCCCGCTGGATTCGGAGACGACAGGAGAAAACATCTATATGAACATGATAAGCCGTGCCAGGGATTATGTGTATATTTTCACGCCCTACCTGATACCGGATAATGTGATGATAAAGGCATTGCAGAATGCGGCGAAAAGCGGCGTGGACGTCCGCATTATCATGCCGGGCATCCCTGATAAAAAGATTGTCTTCTGGGTGAGCCAGTCTTATTATGAGCCGCTGATTGAATGCGGTGTGAAGATATACCAGTACACCCCTGGATTTCTCCATGCAAAATGTTTTGTGAGCGATGACATTGTGGCGACTGTCGGCAGCATCAATATGGATTACCGCAGCCTGTACCTTCATTTTGAATGCGGCGTCTGGATGTACCAATCCTCGGCGGTGCAGAAGGTGAAGGAGGATATGCTGCAGACTATGGCAGAATCCGAGGAAATCAATATGGAGTTCTGCCGCAAGCGTCCGGCAGCTATCCGTCCGTTCCTTGGCGTGGTGCGCCTGTTTGCGCCGCTTATGTAATTATTGACCTAAGGAGGGACCCACGAAGTGGGAGGATGCCTTAGGTCTCTTATCGGTTTTGTAAAAGTAGATTAACCTAAGGCGTCTTTTCCATACAGAATTCGCCCAGCGTTTTCAGGAAGTAATCTTTGAACAATGCCTTCCTCACATCTTCATCGAACAGTACCTTGACGGAACCGATTTCTTTGCCATTCAGCTTATAGATGAGCCTGCCGGCAACTGCCCCTTTTGTTATGGGGGCAGCGGCAGATTCCGGCAGTTCCAGTTCTTTCGTTATCTGAGAAAAATCTGCCCCTGTCACATCCATATAGGAGAAATCAGATTCATAGGTCAATGCAGCCTGCTCCTCAATACCGCCTTGTATGGTGAGTTTGGGGAGCTGTTCTTTTTCTGTATCCGTATAGACCTGGCATTTTCCAAAACCATAATTCAGCAGCGTGGTGGCATCGGCAAAGCGGATTTTGTGGTCTGGCGCCCCCATGACAACGGCAATCAGCTTTAAGCCGTCCTTCTCGGCAGTGGCGGAAACGCAGTATTTTGCATCATCGGTAGAACCGGTTTTCAGTCCCGTGGCATAAGGATACTGCTTAATAAGTTTGTTGGTGTTGGCCAGCCCGAATTCAGAGGAACCGCGTTTGGTCACATGTGTAATATTTTCCATCCAGATGGTACAGTAATCGTGGATTTGCGGATATCTGTTAATCAGTTCCCGCGACATCAGCGCAACATCTTTGGCGGTGGTCATATGTCCTTCCACGTCCAGCCCGCAGCAGTTGATAAATGTGGTGTTATTCATGCCGAGGTCTTTGGCGCGCTGATTCATGCGCGCAACAAATTCCTGCTCACTGCCGTAAATGTGTTCTGCCATGGCGACACATGTGGCATATCGAAAAGGGAGACGCTTTTAAAAGTACACTATTTACTAATTCGCCAAAAAATGATATGATGGTAGACGGAAATTTAGGTTACGGAAAGGATGTCTATCAATTATGAGACAATTAATGTTAGGTAATCAGGCATTTGCAAGAGGACTGTATGAGGCAGGATGCGCGTTTGTATCGAGCTATCCGGGCACGCCAAGTACAGAGGTTACAGAGGAAGCCGCCAAGTATGAGGAAATCTACTGTGAGTGGGCTCCCAATGAGAAAGTGGCTATGGAGGCAGCCTTTGGGGCTTCCCTGGCAGGCAAGAGAAGTTTTTGCGGAATGAAGCATGTGGGACTGAACGTTGCGGCAGATCCTTTATTTACCTGTTCTTACACGGGCGTGAACGCGGGCATGGTCATCTGCGTGGCGGACGATGCAGGTATGCATTCCTCGCAGAATGAACAGGATTCCCGCCATTATGCGGCAGCGGCAAAGGTACCGATGCTGGAGCCCTCCGATTCCGCGGAGGCATGTGAATTTGTGAAAAAGGCATACGACCTTTCAGAAGAATACGATACGCCGGTTATTGTCAAGATGTGCACTAGAGTTGCGCATTCCCAGAGCATTGTGGAGTTGGGCGTAAGACAGGAGGGCAGACAGCTTCCTTACGAGAAGAACATTGCCAAATATGTGATGATGCCTGCCAATGCAGTCCGCCGCCATCCAGTTGTGGAGGAGCGTACGCGCAAGCTGGCAGCATATGCTGATAATTGTGAGTTCAACCGTGTGGAAATGGGTGATACAAAATTAGGCATTATCACTTCTTCCACAAGTTACCAGTACGTGAAGGAAGTGTTTGGAGACCAGGCGAGTATCTTGAAGCTCGGCATGATTTATCCGCTGCCGGAGAAATTGATTCTCGATTTTGCGGCGAAGGTGGACAAACTGGCAATCGTGGAAGAGTTAGACCCGGTGATTGAAGACCACTGTAAGAAACTGGGACTGACCGTGACTGGCAAAGAGGCGCTTCCTTTGGAGGGAGAGTACTCGCAGAATCTGGTTGCAGAGAAGTTAGGGAAAGAAGCGCCGGCATATAAGAGCCTTGGTGAAAATCTGCCCGGACGTCCGCCGGTGATGTGTGCCGGCTGTCCGCACAGGGGGCTGTTCTACATATTATCTAAGAATAAGTGTACGGTTCTCGGGGATATCGGCTGTTATACGCTGGGCGCGGTGGCGCCTTTGAATGCTATGGAAATGACGCTGTGCATGGGGGCTTCCATCAGTTCCATCCACGGATTTAATAAGGCTTTGGGAAAAGAGAGCGAAGGTAAGACGGTGGCAGTCATCGGCGACTCGACATTTATGCACTCTGGCATGACCGGGCTTGCCAATATCGCATATAACCAGAGCAATTCTACGGTGATTATTTTGGACAATTCCATCACCGGCATGACCGGGCATCAGCAGAATCCCACGACTGGTTACAATATCAAGGGAGACCCGGCGGGCAAGATAGATTTGGAGAGCCTTTGCCGTGCCATGGGATTTGGGCGCGTTTCTGTCATAGACCCTTATAATTTGGAAGAATGTGACAGGGTCATCAAGCAAGAGCTTGCCATGGACGAGCCATCTGTGATTATCAGCAGACGTCCCTGTGCCTTGCTCAAATATGTGAAACACCAGCCGCCAATCCGCGCGGTGGAGGATAAATGCGTAGGCTGCAAATCCTGTATGCGCCTTGGCTGTCCGGCTATCAGCATGAAGGATAAAAAAGCAGTCATCGACAATACGCTCTGTGTGGGCTGCGGTGTCTGCGAGCAGTTATGTAAGTTTGATGCGTTACAGCCGGGGGAGGTGCAGAGATGACGAAGAATATTATGATTGTAGGCGTGGGGGGACAGGGTTCCCTGCTTGCCAGTAAATTGTTAGGCCATCTGCTCCTTTCTGAGGGGTATGATGTGAAAGTGTCCGAGGTGCATGGCATGAGCCAGCGCGGCGGAAGCGTTGTTACTTATGTGAGATTCGGAGAGAAGGTATACTCGCCGATTATTGATAAGGGGGAGGCTGATTTTATTGTCTCCTTCGAGAAACTAGAAGCAGCGCGTTATGTGGAATATCTGAAAGAGGGCGGTCGGATTGTTGTAAATACACAGGAGATTGACCCTATGCCGGTGATTACCGGCGCAGCATCTTATCCTGAGAACCTGATTGAGAAAATGCAGTCTCTGGGAATCCAGGTAGATGACATGGACTGCCTGTCGCTTGCTGAGGAGGCAGGTTCCGCCAAGGCAGTCAATATTGTGCTGATGGGACGTCTGTCCAAATATTTTGACATTCCGCTGGAGAAATGGCAGAAAGCTATCAAGGAATGCGTTCCTGCCAAATTTGCCGAAATGAATCAGAAAGCGTTCCTGCTCGGGCGCGGGGAATAAGAAGAACTGTCCGCCTCAGTCTGAGGTGGGCAGTATATAGAAAAAGAAATGGAGACGGAGATGAAAAACTATTACCAACCAGAAATAGAAACGATGCCATTGGAACAGCTGCAGGAACTCCAGAGCGAGAGACTGGTGAAGCAGGTGCAGTATGTCTATAAAAATGTAAAGTTTTATCATGACAAGATGGATAAAGCGGGCGTGAAGCCATCAGATATCAAGGGAATTGACGACTTACATAAACTGCCCTTTATCACCAAAGATGACCTTCGTGACCAATATCCCTATGGGCTTTTGGGCGTGCCGCTCAGCGAGTGTGTGCGTATCCAGTCCACCAGCGGGACGACCGGCCGGCGCGTGGTTGCGTTCTATACCCAGGAGGACATTGATGTCTGGGAGGAATGCTGTGCGCGGGCAATTGTTGCCGCGGGCGGGACGAAAGAGGATGTCTGCCATGTCTGCTATGGATATGGGCTTTTCACCGGAGGACCGGGATTAAACGGCGGGTCCCACAAGGTGGGCTGCCTGACTTTGCCGATGTCCTCGGGAAATACAGAGCGGCAGCTGCAGTTTATGACAGATTTGGGCTCGACAATCCTCTGCTGTACGCCGTCTTATGCCGCAAACCTCGGCGAGGCTGTAAATGAGAGAGGGTTAAAAGACCAGATTCACCTGAAAGCCGGTATTTTCGGTGCAGAGCCCTGGACAGAGCAGATGCGCAAAAACATTGAGCAGTCCCTTGGCATCAAGGCATATGATATCTATGGCCTGACGGAAATTTCCGGTCCCGGCGTGTCCTTTGAATGTGAGGAGCAGGCAGGTATGCACGTGCAGGAAGACCACTTTATTGCTGAAATCATCAATCCTGGGACGGGCGAGGTCCTTCCAGAAGGTGAAGTCGGGGAACTTGTATTTACCTGTATCACCAAGAAGGCATTTCCGCTCCTGCGTTACCGCACACGCGATTTGTGCCGCCTGACCAGGAAGCGCTGTTCCTGCGGACGTACGCATGTGCGCATGATGAAGCCTAAGGGACGAAGCGATGACATGATGGTTGTCAAGGGCGTGAATGTATGGCCCTCCCAGATTGAGGCAGTTCTCCTCAATCAGGGCTATCAGGCAAACTATCAGATTATCGTGGACCGTATCGGCAATAACGATACAATGGAGGTCCAGGTAGAGCTGACGCCGGAGATGGAAAAGAACAGCAGTATGACAGTGCCCGAGAGGGAGAAGAAGATTGTCAGCGGCTTGAAGTCCATGCTGGGCATTAAAGCCGACGTTAAGGTTGTAGAGCCTAAGAGCATTACGAGAAGTGAAGGAAAGGCAGTCCGTGTTATTGATAAGAGACATCTGTATCAGTAAGGAAAATATAAGAAAGGAAGTAACAGATTATGCCGGTAACAGATTTACTGGAGAGAAACCATAAATTATACAGTGACGAGGTGGCTTTGGTGGAACTGAATCCGCTCGTGACCGATACACGGAAAACGACCTGGAAGGAGTACAATCTTGTGCAGCAGACTTCCTCACAGCCATACCGCAGGGAGATTACCTGGAGCATTTTTGACGAGAAAGCGAACCGTGTGGCAAATATGTTGATTGGCCGCGGTATCCGCAAAGGTGACCGTGTGGCAATCCTCATGTTTAACTGCCTGGAATGGCTGCCAATCTATTTTGGGATTTTAAAGACCGGGGCAATCGCCGTGCCCTTTAATTTCCGTTTTTCGGCAGAAGAGATTCAGTACTGTGCAGATTTGGCGGAGGTCCATGTCCTGTTCTTCGGCTCAGAGTTTATTGGGCGTATTGAATCCATTGAGGAGAATCTCAGCAAGGGACGGCTGCTTATCTATGTTGGGGATGGCTGTCCGACATTTGCCGAAGGTTACCGGGAATTGGTGGCGGACTGCTCAAGCCAGGCGCCGCTTGTGCGGCTGGAAGATGAAGATGATGCGGCTATCTATTTCTCATCGGGCACGACAGGGTTTCCCAAGGCAATTTTACATAACCATGAGAGTTTGCTGCAGGCCGCGCAGATGGAGCAGAAGCATCATTTGACTGATCGGGATGACGTTTTTTTGTGCATCCCGCCCCTTTACCATACGGGCGCAAAATTCCATTGGATGGGCAGCCTCTGCGCAGGAAGCAAGGCAGTGCTCTTGAAAGGGACGACGCCGGAGATTATTCTCGATGCCGTGTCAAAGGAGCATTGTACGATTGTGTGGCTGTTAGTCCCCTGGGCACAGGATATTTTGAGCGCCCTGGACCGGGGAGATGTGAAGCTTGAGGATTATGACCTCGACCAGTGGCGGCTTATGCATATCGGCGCACAGCCGGTGCCGCAATCTTTGATTAAGCACTGGAAACAGTATTTTCCCAATCATATGTATGATACGAATTATGGACTGTCTGAATCGACCGGTCCCGGCTGCGTGCACCTTGGCATAGAGAATATCCATAAGGTAGGCGCCATCGGCGTCCCTGGTTACCGTTGGGAATGTAAGATTGTAGACGAATCTGGCAATGAAGTGCCGCAGGGAGAAGTAGGGGAACTCTGTGTCAAGGGTCCCGGCGTCATGACCTGTTACTACAATGACCCCAAAGCAACAGAAGAGACGCTGAAAGACGGCTGGCTCTTTACCGGTGATATGGCAAAGCAGGATGAGGACGGTTTTTATTTCCTGGTAGACCGCAAGAAGGACGTGATTGTCAGCGGCGGGGAGAATATCTATCCGGTGCAGATTGAGAATTTCCTCAGCGCCTATGAGAAAGTCCAGGATGTGGCGGTTATCGGCCTGCCGGACGAACGTCTCGGGGAGATTACCGGAGCCATCATTTCTGTCAAGAAAGGCATGGAATGCACAGAAGCGGAAATTGAAGATTTCTGTAAGGAGCTTCCCAGGTACAAACGCCCCAAGAAAATTATCTTTGCAGATGTCCCCAGGAACGCGACCGGCAAGCTGGAGAAGCCCGCGCTGCGCAAGAAATACGGCGTAGAATATCTTGTTGCGCAGCAGAATGAGACTTAGGGGATACAGAGGGTTTGCTGCATAGCAGCATGAGTTGTGGGGAGTGAAATGGAAGTAGGGATAAAATCAGCGATTTGTGATGATGAACGCCATGTACATGGCACAGTTCATAAATTGATGGATGAATATGTAAAACAACGCGGCATTTCCTATGAAATGCACCATATCTTTTCAGCACAGGAATTACTGTCTTTTGAGGATGAGATTGATTTCCTGCTGCTGGATATTGATATGCCCCAAATGGATGGCATAGAAGCAGCGCGTATCTTAAATGCACGAGGAATTAACTATAAAATTGTGATGCTTACAAGCAAGGCGGAACGATTTAAAGAGGCATTTAAGATAGGCGCATTTCGCTTTGTGACAAAACCGATTATAGCGGATGAGTTGTTTGAGGCAGTGGACGAAGTAAGAGAACGCATGGTAGGCATGGGGAAAATACAAGCATACCGGAATGGAATTTTGTTTGAAATTGTGCAGCGGGATATTCTCTACCTTATGGCAGATGGAAATATGGTGCTTATTTTTACGGAATGTGAGGCGTATCGGAGCGAGAAGCCGCTCAGGGAATGGATAAATGAACTGGATAAACGGATGTTTTTTGTCTGCCACAGGAGTTATATTGTAAATATTGGCAAAATAGCAGAGATTGAGAAAGAAGTGGCAATCCTTAATAGTGGGGAAAAAGTGCCGATTGCGAGGAGGAAGCGGTCAGAACTGCAGCAGTCCTTTATGGTATTTGATACGAGAAGGAGATAAGAGGGGTAACTGCAAAATGCTATGGAGCGTGTAAATAAGGGAGGAACTTATGGGGTATGTATGGGCAGCAATTTTTAGTGCACTGACGTTGTTGGAGTATTTTTCTTTTTATTATGTGATATATGGAAAACGGTTGCAGATAACCAAGAAAAGAGGTATAGGGTTAGCTGCAGTACTGTTGTTATTAGCATTGATATGTTTGTTTTGGCAGGAACAGATGATTGATTTACAGATGTGCATGGTGTTTTTGGTCAGTTTTTTTGTGATGTTTTGTCTGTTTCATGTGCCTTTTAAAGAGAATGTAAGGCTGTGGTTGGCAGCACTGATGATTTTAGTCCTAATAGAGGGAATGGCTGATGATTTTATCCGTATTTTTATTAGTGTTGGAGAACTAGAAGCAACACTTATTTATTTGGTATGTGTCCTTGCCTTGCTGTGGACATATCATTTTTTGGTAGGAAGAAAATTGGATGTGAATATGTTTCGTTTGCCAAAACGCATTAATTGGATTGTTGGAATTATGGCAATGGTACTGGTACTGGTGATGAACTTTATGAGTTTTTTGCTGTTTGAACATGTAGAACGCCCATTGGCAAAGGTAGGAGAAGTTTTTTTGTTTGTGGGAAGTACGGCAATTTGCGTGCTATTATTTTCATTGATTTATTCTTTTAATGTAACACAGGAATATTCCATGAAGGCGGAAGTGTTAGAAAGGCAGAATGAACAGCAGAGGGAATATTTTGAACAGCTATTAAAAAAAGAACAGGATACAAGACAATTTCGCCATGACCTTATTGCAGAGTTGCTGGAACTGAAAAATTATTCGGAAAAAGGGGAATATATAAAGTTGAATGCTTATCTGTCAGAGATGCTGGGGGAAATTTCTGAAATAAGTAAACGGCAATATGATGTGGGAAACGATATTGTGAACACGATAATCAATTATTATTTTCTGCCAATTAGGGAAAACTGTAATATCAAAGTTAAGGGATATATGTGGGAAGAGCAGGAAGTTTCACAGAGAGACCTTTGCATTATTGTTTCCAATCTTGTGAAGAATGCGACAGAGGCTGTAGAAAATATGCAAAATCATGAAAAGAAAATTTTGTTTGAGGTAAGCCAAGGCGAGAAGTTTTTGAACTTTCATTTGGAAAATACCATGGAAGGTGAATTAACATTAAAAGGTGGACTTCCCATTACTACGAAACCAGATAAAAGGAATCATGGGCTTGGTCTTTTAAATGTGAGAAATATTGTGGGTAGATATAAGGGCAGCCTTAGCTGCAATATAGAAAATCAACAGTATACGGTAGATGTTTTTATTTAAATCTGACCGTTCACATAGCTATACGACCGTTTACATGGTCAGAGATTGAAAAATGGAAGGTTTTGGAATAGACTGCTAATATAACTTAGCAGTCTGTTTTTTTGAAGTAAAGGAGGGAGGGGAGAATATGGTTTGTTCTGTTTTTTTCTGGAGATTATGGAGAAAATTATGGGGTTAAGAAGTAATGTGAGAATGAATTGCGGTCAAAGAAAACATTCAGTTTTTCTATTATCAAAAGATTATATGGAAGAAAGGGAAGTAGTGCATATGAAGAATAAATTGTACCCTTTGTCAAGGACATTTTGAATTTGTGTAGTGCCTGATTTTTGG